>NZ_JBAQCR010000225.1:0-4802 GCF_049294395.1 Prosthecobacter sp. | reverse complement strand
CTCCGCGTGAGGCCGCGGCACGCAAGGCGCTCGATCAGACCCTGGCCAGGGGCGCGGAGCATTACGGCGGTTTCATTGAAGAGTACCGCCGCCGCCAGGCAGACATTCACCAGTACAAAACAGCCGCCTCAGAAACCCCGCAGGACTCAGAGTGGCAGAAGATCGCACGCTCCGCTCAGGGAGATCCCCGCACCTGGGACACCCAGCTCATCGCCGAGGTTGAAAAGAGAGACCCGGCCAAAGCAGCCGCCATGCGCCAGGCCCTGCTGCCACAGCCCACGAAGCGCCTCTTTGACGCCGCAGAGAAATCCTTTGCCAGAGCCGATGCGGCAGGCGGCCAGCCCGCAGCCGAAGCCTCTGACTCAGTGCCAGGAAAGAGCATGACACTCCATGAAATGCTCATGCAGGCCCCGGCCATGATGCAAGGCCAGGGCGGGGATCAGCCCCCGGCAGACCTGGCGGCAGCCGCACGCTCCACCGCGCAGCATGCCCTCGGCATCTCAGATCCCGAAAACGTACGCGTCACCCGCAGCGCAGACGGCACCTACACCCTCTCGCGCCCCGCAGCAGATGGCAGCGGCATCCACCAGCCCTTTGCCACCCTCGACCCCAAGACCAACCGCCTCACCCTCTCCCCCGGTCCTGATGGCCAGCACGACCAGGCCGCCATCAGCATGGCCGCCAAAGGCTCCCCCCATGGGATCCCCATTTACCTGCCCGGCACCCAGCCCCCTCTCAGCGCGGCGGAGAGAAGCGAGCTCATCGCCAGAGGCCTCCACGCCACCAGCACCACCACCGACCGCCAGCAGGCAGACGCCGCGCTCACACAGGCGGGGCTTTCCCCACAGGGCATCCGCCAGCTCGTGAATGAGGGCCGTCTCTCCGTGCAGGACGGCCAGTTTTTAAACGACAAGTTCAACGGCGGCGTGAGCTCCTATGCCGCGCACAGCGCAGCAGCCCCTCCCCAGCCGCAGGACTCCCAAGACAAGACCGGCAAGCTCACCCCCGAGTCCATGGCAGAGCAGCTCCGCCTGCGCGAGGCCAATGAGCAGTTCCTCCACCAGCAGTATCCCCAGGTGCCCATGGACGAGCTGCGGCGGAACTACAACACCTACCGCGACGACTATGTGCGCAAGAATTATGACCTGCCTGACGGCGTGGATGACAAGACCTTGCACCATCTCACCAGTCAGAAACAGGAGCGTGAAAAGCAGGAAGTCGAGACCGCACTCAAATCCCAGCAGGTCGGTTTCAAAGCCGCGCTCGATGACCTCGGCTCCCTCAAAGGCCTCACTCAAAGACAGCAGGATGGGCAGGGAGCCGGCAAGGATGCGCAGCACTTCTTCAAAGGCTACCACGCAGCGTTTGCGGTGCTCTCCAAACACCGCGACTTGTTGCAGACGCTGTCTGACTCGATCGAGCGCGACATGACCGGCAAAGCCCAGGAAGGCGATGCCGCAGCCCTGGCCAGCGCGCGTGAAAAACTCATCGACCTGCCCGATGAAGAGCGGCGCATCGTTCTCGCCGCCCTGCACAACGAAGCACAGAAGCGCGGCGCGGTGAATGGAGCGGCCAAAGGCGGTGCCGGATACGCCGATGCCGCCAAGCAGCTCCTCCATGGCCTCTTCACTGCCGGCATGACCAAGGACGGATCATCCTTCTGGCAGCAGGCCGGCGAAGCAGGCTGGCGGATTCTGGAGAGTGGCATCTCCGGCAACAGCCACGCCAACACCTTGGAAGTGCTCAAATCCGTTCCCACAACCGGGCGCGTCACCTTTACCGGAGACATCCGCACGGCAGAAGATGCGCGCCGGTTTGTGGAGGCAGAAATGATTCATGCTCATGCCGTCAATGCATCTGTGGCGGGCGACGGGCCTGCCATCCTCCCCCGTGAAGGCTCGGAGCTGACGCTCACTCCTGAGCAAACCCGCCTCATTGAAGATGCCAAGAACCGGCTGGCCCGAGGAGTGCACATGGCTCAGGAAATCAGCGCCCTCGGCTCAGACGTTGATCCCATTCCAAACCTGTTTGCTTCGACCCTGGGTTCGAGCGCCGCCATGATGGGCCTCATGGCTGCCAGCCGGGGGGCAGCAGCCCCGTTCATCGCCAGCCTTTACAAAGGAGCTGCCTATGAAGAATTGAGTTTGAAGTACCCCGAGGCCTCTCATGAGGCCAAGCTCAAAGCAGCCACACTCTCCGCCGTCATCCAAACCGCAGGCGACTACGTCGGCGTCAAAGCTTTCAGCGGCCTCAACATTGGCAAGCTCCTCGCCAATCCGCAGGGCCTCACCGCCGCAGTCATCGGGCGCGGTCTTGGCAGGGCAGGCCTTTCATACGCCGTGGAAAACGTCGTCGAAGCCGGGCAGGACATCGCTACGCCCGCCATCATCCAGGCGCTCAAGCTCGACTTCCCCGGCTTCGACTGGGAGCAGGAGAAAAAGGACTTCTGGAAAAGCCGCGCCGATGTCGCCATCGGCATGCTGCCCCTGACCCTGCTCGGCCTCGGCGCAGCCTCCGTGAAGGATTACGCCAACGGCAAAGCCCTGCTCAGTGACAATGCGGCGCTCAGCCGCCTGGGCCTGCAGAAAAACTACCGCAAAGACATCATCGACGCCACCCGGCGCGGCGATACCGACACCGCGCAGCTCATCCTCCAGGAGGGCTTCAAGAAGCGCGACCCCGCCATCGCTGCGGAGTCTCAGCAGGAGATGGATGCTGAGACGGAGAAGCTCGATGGCGCTACGGAGACATCATCGAGTGGCGCCGACGAGTCAGCAGAAGGCCGAAACCCGTATCGCGCGCCCAATGGCACGCTGATCATCCCAGAGCGCAGCAGCAGCAGCAGCGACCCGGCGCTGGCGGAGCATGAAAAGAAGCTGCAGGACATCGCCAACAACCAGCCACGCGCAGACAAACTCTACAACGAGATCCCGGACGCGAAGGGCGGCAAGGTCATCGGCACCGACATCGCACGCGAACTGCTGCCGGAGTTTGCTGAAAGCCGCGAGGGCAAGATCAACTACACCAATGCAACCGGCCGCGTGGCCCAGGCCTACGCCAAAGACCGACTATGGCGTGAGATTGAAAATCCTCAGGGCAGGAAAGAACTGATGTTCACCGCAGGCGGTGTGGCTTCTGGCAAGAGCACAGCGGTCACTGATCAGGCAGTGAACGAGAGTGATCTCGTCTATGACGGTACATTGAGAGAGACGGACTGGTCCATAAAGACCATTGAGCATGCGATCGCCAAAGGTTGGCATGTGGTGATCAACTATGTTCAGCGCCCGCTTCCACTGGTGCTGAAAGGAGCGATTGACCGTGCGCAGAGCAAAGGCCGCTGGGGTTCACTGGCAGACCTGCCAGCCATCCACCAGGCCGCACAACAGAGCATTCTTAAGATCGCCAAACACTTTGCGAATAATCCCAACTTTGCACTTAATATCTGGCTCAATGATGGAAAGACATTGACGGAAAAACCCAAATTACTGAACCTGGAACAAATTGACGCAGGAGGCGAATACTCATATGATACAAACCATGAACAAGGGCTGGACGGAAGAACGACTCAAGGCGCATCGGGAAGCGATTCTGAAAGGTTTCGGCGAGAGGGAGCTGAAACAGCTCGCCGAATCTTCGAAGAAGCCGTCCGAAGCGGAGACTACGAGCCACGAGTCCTCCGACTCCTCGCCAAAGGAAACCCAGAACTCGAAGCGCTAGTGCCGCATGACCATTGAGTCAGTTACAACCAATTAATCAAGGCTGGACAGAAGAACGCATCAAGGAACGGCGGGAAATCTTCCTGCGGAGTTTCGGGAAGAGGGAGCTGAAAGAGCTCGCCGAATCTTCGAAGAAGCCGTCCGAAGCAGAAAGTACGAGCCACGAGTCCTCCGGCTCCTCGCCCAAGGAAACCCAGAACTCGAAGCGCTAGTGCCGCCTAATCATTGAGTCAGTTACAACCAATAAAAGCTGCCAGGCACGAATGGCATTTTGTGGAGACTTCATGCCTCCAGCTTAAGCGAGGATGAAAGAAATGAACCCACGCGCCAACCAATAGCGCGGGACGTGCCAGCCTATTTGAATAATAAAGTCAGGACAGCTGCTCGGTGATGAATGCTCCTATGATTGAAGCCGCCTCAAAAAGAGAAATCGGTCGGCGTTCAGCTTTGTGACCGATGCTCTCTCCCTGAAACGGCAACGCTGTTGGCGGAACCAAGTTAACCTACGTCTAACTGAACATGCCAGCACCTTGCCCCCTCGGAGTAGTTGATTCACCTGCTTCACGCAGGTTCACCCCTGCGGGGCAGTCCTTCGGACTGTCTGAAACGCCTCCGTCCCTCGGCGTTTGTCCCTGATCACTCTGCCAAAGTACTGACGAACGCGTGTCGTGGTCAGTTTCAGCAACAACTTCGGTAGGCATGCGACCGTCCTGATGATGTCTGCGGCTGTTTATCGCAGAACAGTCCAAAGGACAAGTTGTGAGGATTTCGACAGGTCATGTTACCTCCCTGCAGCGCACTGCTGCCATGCGGCTGAGGCACTCTGATCCACCATCCGTCGAAAGCTGAATGCCCTACGCCAGCCCCGGCAGCCAGCCGTCCCCACCACACTTGAATACCATCATCTACCACTACAACACATTTTCCACTTGCATTCCCAAATCACGGCCCAATCCTTTTCAGATCTTTCAAACAACCTGACGCTGTGAAGAACTCGGAAGGTGCCACCGCCGCCCTGCGGCCATGCACTTCACATGCGTTCCTCTTCATCTCTCCGCCGCCCCCTTCCCTGCGCCACTGCCCGCC
>NZ_JBAQCR010000224.1:0-6213 GCF_049294395.1 Prosthecobacter sp. | reverse complement strand
TCCGCAGCAAAGCGCTCGCCAATGCTTTCCGCAGCGGTGAAGACGCGGCCATGATCATGTTCCGCAACTCGATCCGCTATCTCGGCATGGGGGTCGCCACCGTCGTCAACCTGCTGGCCCCCGACCGCATCACGCTCGGCGGCGGTTTGGTCGAGGAACTGCCTGAACTCTACATGAACCTGCTCAAGGAAGAGGTCGAGCACTACGCCATCCCGGAACTTGCCCGCGGGATCAAATACTCGCTCGCCAAGCTTGGCGGCCAGGCCGTGGCCGCTGGTGCAGTGGCATGGATGCGAAGCACAGGAAAATAACAACTGCAGAATGCCTCACCACGTATTCATTCCATGAGTGACGCGACCCCACCTGTCACGCTCAATCCGCCGCCAGAACATGCCGTCATTTATGTGGGTGCGGCTTCGGTTTCGCTCGTCATCGGCCGGAAGGATGACAAAGGCCAGTTCATCAGCATCGAAAGCCTGGACCGCCCGCTGCCCGTCGCGCGTGATATTTTCCGCGCCCGCAGCATCTCTCGCAACACCGTCGATCAAGCAGCCGCCATCCTCCGCGATTATCTTCAGACGATGCGCGAGTATGGCATCCCGCCTTCGCAGCTGCGGCTCTTCACCTCCAACATCCTCGCGGAGGCCGTCAATCACGAAATTTTCCTGAACCGTCTCCAAGTTCACAGCGGGGTCGCCCCGAGCCTCATTGATGACGGCAACATGACTCGCCTCGTCTATCAGATCGCCCAGCGCATGCTGCTGAAGAATCCCCTGCTCGCCAAAGGGAACACCTTTGTCTCCCACATCGGCCCCGGCAACACTCGTGCGATCTATTTCCAGCAGGGCCGCCTTGCTGCCTACAGCAACTACCGCCTCGGCATCTTCCGCGCCCGCGAAGCCATCGCCACGCCGGATGATGAGGCCCGCCAGCAAATGGTGCATCTGGAAGAGCACATCCGCGGTGTCGTGGATCACCTCGCGCAGGATTATTCCGACGTAAAAATCGACCACCACGTCGCCATCGGTGCGGAGATTCAAAGCGTTGCCCCACGGCTTGGCAAAGCGCGCCACGGCGCGCATCGCGTGCTGGAGAATGATCTCGCGCGCCTCACCGACAAACTGGCACGACTGAATCCCGACGAACTCGTGCGTGAGCTCCACGTGCATTACACCGGCGGTGAAGGCATCATTCCCGCGCTGCAGACCAATCTCGCGCTCGCACGTCGTTTTGGCGATGATTCCCTCTGGGTTCCCGAAGGTGACTTCCAGCTCGAACTCATGCTGGATCTGATGACCTCCGGCTCGCGCACCGCGATTTTCCAGGAAGAAGTCATGCAGGCCGCCTGCGAGATCGGCCTGCGCTATAAAACTGATCGAAAACACGCCGACCACGTCGCCAATTTCTCCCGCCAGCTCTTCCGTGAGCTGCAGCATCTGCACGGACTGGACGCCAAATACGAACTCGTGCTCCGCATCGCCGCCACGCTGCATGAGGTCGGCATGTTCATCAGTCCGCGTGAGCATCACAAGCACAGCCTCTACATCCTCATGCACACCGAGATCTTTGGTCTCAGTTCGCATGACCGCGTGATGGTCGCCCTGCTCGCCCGCTATCATCGCCGCTACAATCCTGAGCCGAATCACGCGCACTTCTCCGACCTCTCACGCGAAGAGCGCATGATCGTGCTCAAGCTCGCCGCGCTGCTGCGTCTTGCAGACGCCCTGGATCGCAGTCACGCGCAGCGCATCAAATCCATCCAGCTCCGCCCCGAAGGCACCCGGCTCAACGTGCTGACCCAGGGGGCGGATGACACCACAGTCGAACAGATCGCCATTGATATGAAATGCGATCTCTTCCGCGAAATTTACGGTTATGACATCATCCTCGCCAAATCCTGATTTATCAACCGCGCCGCCGCCGCTGCGCCTGACCGAGGATCACTTCATCAACCGCGAGCTGAGCTGGCTCGCCTTCAATTCTCGTGTCCTTGATGAGGTGGCGCGCATCGATCTGCCCGTGCTCGAACGGGTCAAGTTTCTCGCCATCACCGCGTCGAACCTGGATGAATTCTTCATGGTCCGCATCGGTGCCCTGCAGTTTCTGCGTGAGCAGGGCCTGCGCGTGCGCGACAACGCCGGCCTCACCCCCACCCAGCAATGGGAGCAGGTGCACCAGCAGGCCGCCGCCTTTGTGGCACGGCAGTATGACATCCTGCAGCAGCAGCTCGTGCCCATGATGAAGGAGAAGGGCATCAGGCGCCTCCTGAACACCGAGCTCACACCCGCACAGCGCACGGTGCTGCATGAGTACTTTGACGAGCACATCTTCCCGGTGCTCTCGCCTGTGGTGGTGGATGACACCAGCGCACGTGCAGCCATACCGGCGCTGAACATCATCATGCTCTGCACCGTGACCGGCGGCGACAATGGTCACTCGGAAAAGCGCCATGTGCTGCTGCCGCTGCCCGCCAATCTGCCACGCCATGTTCTGGTGCCTGATCCTGAAGGCGGCCAGTACCTTTACGTGAACCTCGAAGATGTCGTCGCGCTGTTCATCGGTGAATTTTTCCCTGCGGAGAAAGTCTCCGCTCCCGCACGCTTCCGCGTCAGCCGCAACACGGACATCTCCGTCGATGACGAAAGCGCTTTCGACCTCGCCAGCGAAATGGAACAGGTGCTCGAAAAGCGTCTGAAGAGCCCCGCCATCCGCATCGAAATCGAGTCCGGTGCCTCGCGCGAGCACACCCGCATCATCCGTGATCTCTGCGGCGCACGCACCGCGCAGATTTATGACATCCCCGGCGAGCTCGATCTGCGCGCCTACTTTCAAATCGCCAGCATCTCCGGCTTCGAAGAACTCAAGGTCGAGCCCTGGGACAGCCTCCCCAGCACCGCCATCACACCCGGCGAAAGCATCTTTGATGCGATCAAACGCGGGGACATCCTGCTGCATCATCCCTATGAGAGCTTCGAGCCCGTCCTCGCTCTGGTGGAGGAAGCCGCGGCTGATCCGAACGTCATCGCGATCAAACAGATCCTCTACCGTACCGCCAAGAACAGCCGCATCATCTCCGCGCTCATCCGCGCCGCGCAGGCCGGCAAGCACGTCACCGTGCTGGTGGAGTTGAAAGCGCGCTTTGATGAAGCCCGCAATCTCGAACGTGCCGCAGACCTCATCAATGCAGGCGCGCAGATCATCTACGGCGTCGCCGGTTTAAAGACGCACGCCAAGGTCTGCCTCGTCATGCGCCGCGAATCCGGCCACATGACGCGCTACATGCACTTCGGCACCGGCAACTACAACGAGGCCACCTCCAAGCTGTACACCGACATCAGCCTGCTCACCTGCCGGGCTGATTTTGGCGCTGATGCCTCCGCGTTTTTCAACACCGTCACCGGTCGCTCACGTTTCGTGCATTTCAGCAAGCTCAGCATGGCCCCCTATGGCCTGCGCGAGCGCCTGGTCTCCATGATCCGCAGTGAAACCGAACGCGCCCGCCAGGGCGAAGCCGCCGAGATCATGCTCAAGATGAACGCGCTCGAAGACCGCCAGATGATCGCGGCGCTCTATGAAGCCTCCCAGGCGGGCGTGAAGATCCGCCTCAATGTGCGCGGCATCTGCTGCCTGCGCCCGGGCATCAAGGGCATCAGTGAAAACATCAGCGTCGTCAGCATCATCGACCGCTATTTGGAACACGCCCGCATCTTCTGGTTCCGCCAGGGCGGCAAGCCCGCTGTGTTCATCGCCAGCGCGGACTTCATGAACCGCAATCTTTCCAAACGCGTCGAGCTCCTCACCCCCGTCGAAGACCGGGAGGCGCGCAAACGCCTGCAGCACATCCTCGAAGTCCACTTCGCCGACACCGCCCGTGGTCGCGTCCTCAAGGCGGATGGCACCTGGCAGCTGCTCCACGTCACCGCCGCCAAAGCGCGCCGCTCTCAGGAGCAGTTTGCCCGCGAAATGGCCAAGCGTGCGCGGCAGTCGAATGAATCACCGGATGTGCTCGTGCCTCACACTCCGAAGTGATCACCACAGCGCCTTGTAAACCAGCGCCCCGACAATCCCGCCGATGATCGGACCGACGACTGGAATCCACGCATAGCTCCAGTCAGAACTGCCCTTGCCAGGGATCGGCAGGAGGAAATGCGCAAGGCGTGGGCCGAGGTCACGTGCAGGATTGATGGCGTAGCCGGTGGGGCCGCCGAGGGACAGGCCAATCGCACCCACCAAAAGGCCGACCAGCGCAGGCGCGAGGCCTTTGTCGAAGCCTGAATTGGGCACCAGATTGGCAGGAGACAGGATCGCCAGCACACCGAGCACCAGCATGGCAGTGCCGATGGCCTCGCAGATCAGATTGCCTGCCGTGTGGCGGATCGCCGGGCCGGTGCTGAAGACCGCCAGCTTGTCGCCTTGGGATTCCGTCACCGGCCAGTGTGGCAGGTAGGCCAGCCAGACGAGAATGCCGCCGAGAAACGCGCCCACCATTTGTGCGGCGATGTAGCCGGGAACCAGCGCCCACTCGAATTTACCGATCGTCGCCAGACCGATGGTAACCGCGGGATTCAAATGCCCGCCGCTGATGGCAGCCACGCAATAAACTGCCACGGCCACCGCAAAGCCCCAGCCCGCAGTGATCACAATCCAGCCCGCATTATTGCCCTTTGTCTGCTTCAGCACCACATTTGCGACGACACCGTCGCCTAGGAGGACCAAAATCATCGTACCGAGGAGTTCTGCAAGATTGGCGGACATGGCGGTGCTTAATTGGTTGAATTTCAGCGAAGGCTATCGGGCCGGGCGAAAAAGAGCAAGAGAGAAGCACAAATCAGCTTTTGCATTGCCGCCGCTCGGACAGCCATTTAGGCTTTCTGCGCATGAAATTCCTCCCAACCGGACTCTCCGTTCTTTTGCTCTTCACTGCAGCAGTTCAGGCCCAATCCCCGGCTGCCAGCTCCAGCCCGAACATCCCCACAGGCATGGTTCGGAAGGAATATCAGATCACCGGAAATGGGAATCAGGTGTGGGTTTACCATCCCTCCATCATGAAGGAGGATTCCATTCCATGCATTCTCATCGCGGCTGCGGGCACACGCATGTTTCATGGCATGGATCTAGGCGACGGAGATGTCCCTGAACATTTGCCGTATGTGAAGGCTGGATTTGCCGTCGTGGCTTACAGTCTCAGCGGGCCGTGGCCTGCGGATCCCGTGACCGACGCTGGCGTCATCAAAGCAAGCACCACCTTCATCCAAAGCCAGGGCGGTCTCAACGATGCCATTGCAGCTCTGCAACTAGCCAAGGAGAAGCACCCCTTTCTCAGCAACTCCCACGTCTATGCGGCAGGCCATAGTTCCGCTGGTGTTGTAGCTCTGAACCTCGCTCAAAAACTGCCTCTGCTGCGCGGCTGCATCGCCTATGCACCGGCTCCTGATTTGGAGCAGCGGTTCGGTGCCAAAGTGATCTCACAGCTAGATACTGGCATCACCGGATTCCGAAAGTTCGTGGAGGAAAATTCTCCCTTCCGGAATGCAGAGCAGATCCACTGCCCGGTGCTTGTCTTCAATGCGCTGGACGATTCCAAAATTCCGCCCGTCACCATCCACGCTTACGTCGAACGCCTTCAAAAGGCAGGCAAAACCGTCAAGCATGTCGAAGTCCCCACCGGTGACCATTATGATTCCATGCTGAATGAGGGCATTCCACAAGGCATTCAGTGGATCAAGACACTGGAAGCCGCCGGCTCAAAACCTTGATCACCCGCTTTTAGCCCGCCTCACGATGCCGTGCCCATCGGCGACACATAATTCAGCGCGATGGTCAGAAAGAAATTCGAAACCAGCATCGTCAGCGAAGAATACACCACCGCACGCGTGGTACCGAGCCCCACACCGACGGCACCATTCTCCGCCATGAGTCCCTGATGGCAGCTGATCAGCGTGATGATGATGCCAAACATCAGCCCCTTGAACATGCCGATTCCCACATCCAGCACCTCGGTGTGATCCACGGTGTGCTGCCAGAACCAGCCGCCCGGCACATCAAAGCCATAAACGATGAGGACATAAGACGACATCAAACCGAAGGCGATGCTTTCCGCCACCAGCAGCGGCATGGACACACACATCGCCAGAAAGCGCGGCAGCACGAGGTAATCCACCGGGTGCACGCCCATGACGCGCAGGGCATCAATCTGCTCGGTCACTTTCATCG
>NZ_JBAQCR010000223.1:0-27865 GCF_049294395.1 Prosthecobacter sp. | reverse complement strand
TTTCCATACTCATTGATTGAACCCGCGGTCCTTTGACCGCTTCCCTACAGCACGAAAAAACCCCGGCATCCGCGCTAACGGACACCGGGGCAAGGCCAGCCAAGCTGACTCCCGGAGGAGTCGTTTAGAGACGCCAGAGCAAGACCTCACATAGGTTTGCACCCTCCTCCCGAATGTCAACTGAAGCAGCCAACGAATACGCAATATTCCTACGTCGAGACGAGGAATGCGGGAATTCATTGCCCATTTTTGACATCACGAAACGGCTTCCCCGGGAGGTGTGCCATAAACACCGAAACATCCGCCGTGAAATACCTGCGGGTGCGACGCCAGCGATGGAGTGACCAACACTCCATCCCGTGCGTGGCAGCGGTGTTCGTTCTTTATATGGCAGATCACCTCACAATGAGGCTGATCTGCCATTCAAGGGCGCGGAGCACAGCAACAAGTGATGTAACCTTGGGAGAGTGTGTACAGTGGCAAGGCTGTCTCCGTGTCCTTGAATGGCAGAACGGAAAAGATTTTCCAATACAATACGGCGGTGGCAGACAAGCAATGCACGGGTCTCCAAAACCCGAAGATGTGGGGGCAGTACCTACCCGCCGTGCCATTTCATTTCAAATCAAGAACGCGGCGGTAGATCGTTAAAGAGGCGACCTGGACTGTAACCCCAGAGCTCATCGAGAGACCACACGGAGCATTCCCGTGACGCCGCACCATTCATCATTCATGCCCACGAAACACGGGGCGCACGGCAGCAACTTCATATGCCGCAAACGGCCCTCCGTGGCAGCCCCGTGCCCTTCGTGGGTGTTTTCATTTCCTTTTCTTTTTCAAATGCAGGGAGAGCCAGTGCTCTGACGGGTCTCATAAGCCTGTCTTGGTTGGTGCAACTCCATCCCCTGCGTCCAATTTTATGGGACCGTAGTGTAGAAGACTGCACGGCTGGCTTGCACCCAGCAAGAGACGGAGCGTTACCGTCCGGCTCCACCATTTTAGAATCCTCGGTGAGGTAAAGTAGCCTGTCGGCCTGTTACGCCGATTGTCATGGTGCGAGTCCATGCCGGGGAGCCAATTTATCAAAGCCCGCAAGGTGTAATAGAATATGCATACGCCGCTTCTAACGGCCGTGCTTCCAGGTGCGATTGGCTGCATGCAGCCTACGCAATGAGGCTTCGCTTTGATGTGTGCGCTTTCGCGCATGGCGTTCCTGGTGTGGGCACCAATTCAAAGGAGCACGTCCGGCATAGACGAGGAAACGGTCTCGAAAACCGCTGCGCCTTCTCAAGGCGTCCAGAGTGCGATTCTCTGGTGCTCCGCCATTTCGCTAAACCCTGTGATCAAATTTCAGCAGCGCTTCATGCACCAGGAGCAGGCCGACAGCCATAGTTGTGGTAGCCAATGTCACGGCCTCTAGTCCTCGAGATTGCGCCAGCCATCCGCAGGCGCTTGGCAGCGCGGCTGCACCCACCATCGCTGCGCTGACTTGAAAGCCGATGGCATGGGCTGCACGCGCTTTGCCCAGCCGCTGCGGTGTCCGTGTCATCAGACATGGATAAATGGAGGCCAGTCCAAGGCCGACCAGTGACAGCGCTCCTGCTGAGAAAGGCAGGTTTGCCGCAAACAAGGCGGTGCCGAGGACCGCCGCCAGCATGCTCAGGCGCAGCAGCAGATCGATGCCGAGCCACTCAATGATGAAGCCAAATGCCACGCGACCGGTGGCGATGCTGGCCCAGTAAATCGTCACCCACATGCCGGCGGTTTCTTTGGTCATGCCGCGTGCTTCGGTCATTACCGTAAAGCTCCATTGTCCTGCCGTCACTTCGAGGCCGGTATAGATGAAAAAGAGCAGCATATGCGCCCAGACACCGCCATGTTTCAAGGCTCCGAGCATGCTCACGGAAGCTTCGGTATCAGAATTCGAGGTCGTGGTTTCGCCTGGAGTGTCCCACAGCTTGCGAGTGTAAATGAACAGACCTGTTAAGATGAGGAGCAAGGTGCCGACCGTTGCATAACCAGCCCGCCATGATCCCAGCGAAACCAGCATGGAGGTCATGATCAACGGCCCCAGAGTGGCGCCAATGCCGTAGCAGGCGTGCAGCCAGTTCATGTGACGCGGCGAAAAATGATTCGCAACATAATGATTCAGCGCGGCATCAATGGCACCGGAGCCTAGCCCATGCAGCAGCGCACAGGCCGCAAAGAAGATCCATGCAGGCGCAGCCGAATAACCCAAGGCACTCGCCGCAACTAGCAGGCTGCTACCACCCAGCAGAAGCCCGATGCCAAATGACTTGAGCAGTTTTCCCGTGAGCAAACCTGAAACAAAATAGCTGGCTCCCGCACCAAAGAAGATCCACGCTATGTCACTCTGCTGCCGTCCGAAAAAATCCCGCACCGAAGGCCAGGCCACGCCGATGAGTGTGTCCGGCAGCCCAAGGCTGATGAAGCCCAGATAGGCGGTCACCAGCAGGAGGCGACGGGTAAAAGATGGAGTATTGGTGGCCTGCATTTTTTTAGCACGGTAGTCTGATGCAGAAGCTTCGTTTGTCGCTGACGCCTTGCGTGCAGTTGTGCCGGTTTTCTGGCTCCTGCCCTTTTCATTCCCTCTGTAGCTCAACAGCAGAGCAGCCGGTCGATAACCGGCAGACCGTGGAGCGTCACCACGCCGAGGGACCATTTTTTAAAGAACGCTGGATGGCATAGACAGATGAGCGGCGGATTGAAGATCCGCAGAGGTTGGCGCGCTACCAACTCCAGCGGCCATTTCATTGCGGCATTGATGTAACAGCAAGCATGCCTGTCTTCCAAACAGGGCGCGTCGGGGCAGCACCGACATGCCGCACCATTTTCAAATTCCCCCGTGGCCGACACAGAAAGGCACCGATTTCGTAAATCGGAGCATGTGGGTGCAAAACCCACCGGAGGATCCATTTCAACACACACCCTTCATAGTGTAACAGCAGCATTCTTCGTTGTGAACGAAGCGGCGCCGGGGCAGAACCGGCTGAGGGAACCATTTCATTTCGTGCGCAAGACAAAGAGCCGAGTCAGCGGTCTGCAAAACCGCATTACCCAGTGCAAGTCTGGGGTGCACGTCCAGCAATTCATCGGATACGAGAGAGCCAGCCGTTCTCGCTTGGTTTGGGACCAAGACACGCCCGGGGCAGCACCGGGGTATCCGACCATTTAATTGGTCTGTAGCTTAACAGTCAGAGCGTCGGGCTCATAACCCGGAAGATGCTGGTGCAACTGGCTGCTTTGCAGCCTGTGCAGCAAGGCTGCGCATTCATCATTGCGCTATCGCGCGCAGCGCTCCAGCCGGACCGACCATTTAAAGCATGGGGCAGTGAGCATGACACGCACACAGATGATTCTGTGCTGCTGTCTCCACGCCCATGCCAACCTAGCCTTGTAGCTCAACAGTCAGAGCATCCGCCTTTGAAGCGGAGGGTTGGTGGTGCAAACCCACCCGAGGCTGCCAGCTTTATGCCCATGTAGTCCAATGCAGAGACAACCGCCTCAGAAGCGGTCCAGTGCGGGTGCGAGTCCTGCCATGGGCACCATTTCATGCCTGCGTAGTCCAACAGCAGAGACAGCCGTTTCAAATCCGGCGAAGTGCGAGTGCAACTCTCGCCGCAGGCACTCATTCATGTCTCCGTAGCTCAGTAGAAAGAGTGGCTGATTACGAATCAGCAGGCCGCAGGTGCGAATCCTGCCGGAGACACCAACTCAATGCTCCCGTAGCTCAATGTACAGAGCACCGCGCTTCGAACGCGGAGGCTGGAGGCGAAAGTCCTTCCGGGAGTGCCAGCTAACGCCCATGTAGTCCAACAGCAGAGATAGCCGTCTCAAAAGCGGCGCAGTGCAGGTGCAACTCCTGTCATGGGCACTATTTCATCATGGAACGCCAACCGGACCAGCGAGCCGGGACTCGGTGCTAACGAGATCGTGCTGCCATCGTGTGGCATGAGGAGCATGTCCTCGGCGTTCCACCATTTTCAAAAGACCCTGTCGTCTAACTGGCCAAGGCACCCGACTTTCTATCGGGTTATTGCGGGTTCGAATCCCGCCGGGGTTGCCAATTTTTTATTTTAACAACGGGCCGTCGGTGCCGTGGGGAAACTCAGAAACCGATGGGGGCATGGCCCCGACAGCCGGCGTGAGCTGGTCAGAGGCGAAGGTGCCTGAAAACCTTCGCGCCGTGAGGGATCACGGACAGTCCATGCAAGCCCAGGCTTCCCGCGAAAGCGGGCGATCATGGCCCCCAAGGCCGTGGTCGTTTTGGGAAAGCAGTGCGTCGTGGAACGAACGGCGGTTCAGATGCCCGGAAACGGGGAACATCAGCCGCCGGAGAGCAGCGGGTGGTGCCGGCCTCACGACCAACCAGACTGCGATCCATAAAGCCAAGGGTAGTGCCAGAAACATCCGAGCCTTGTCGGCAAGGGTGATGGCGCAGAGCGATAGGTGGCGGACGTGTGCAGACACGGACGTTGTCTTGAGACTCCGTTGAGTAACCGACAGGTGAAAGGCAGACGATGTGCGGCATTTCGCAGCCCAAAAGGCGGCGACAACCGCAGGACATCCGCATCGTCGCAGGTCTGCAGCTCCTGGAAAGAGCGCTGACTCACATCAGCAAAACGCAAAGAGGTGTCCGGCGTGACGAGTGAAATAGCTCAATCCTCCAGCTATGGGGCAATGGAGGCATCCGAGGGCCGCAAGCCCGGAGATGTCGGTATGAATCCGCACACAAGGGGTAGCTCCCCTGAACGGCCGAAAGGTCGGTGGTAGGTGCAGTGCCGACAGTCGTCACGCGACAAGTGAAACGCCACACTTTAAAAAAGGCAGCTATGCTGTTCGACCCTGCAAGGCAGGGTGGATACGAGTCGAACCAAGGGCCGCAAACCCTTGGATAATGACTCCAACGGAGCAGCACGCGAGGTGTAGTCTCAGCCCTCGCATTCCATTTCAGAAGCGCAGCCTGCATGACGAGGCTGCGCTCCATTTTCAAAGCTCATGTAGCCCAACAGCAGAGGCACGACGTCGAGAACGTCGCCAGTGCGGGTGCGAATCCTGCCATGAGCACCATTCACGGTCCAAAGCTTAGACAGCGAAGCAGCCGGCTTTTAACCGGCATAGCAGGGTGCATGTCCCTGTGGACCGACCACCATTTCCACGCCTGTTGGTGAAACAGCATCACGTCTGACTTACATCCAGAAATCGAGGGGGCAGAACCTTCGCGGGCGATCCATTTTTTTTTCATTCCCAACATGTGCTTTGCCATCACACCCGAAATTCATCTCAGCGCCATCACGGTGGCAGATTCCGCAGACATCACCGAGCATCTTCAATATCACGAAGTCAGCCGTTACACCCTGCTCATTCCCTATCCGTACACTTTGGAGATGGCGCATGATTGGATCGCATGCATTGCGGATGACGTGCAGCGGAATGGCCGCGAGACGATCTGGGCCATCCGAGAATCCGCCGGGCGCATGATCGGCGCGATTGAACTGCAGGCAGGCAGCGCTGGCAAGCAGCACGTCTCCGAGATCGGCTACTGGCTGGCCAAACCTTTCTGGGGCCGCGGCATCATGACGGCGGTGGTCAAATCAGTTGTGGAGCGTGGCTTTCGAGAGTTTGGCGTGCGCCGCATCACCGCCCCCATCTTTGCGCCGAATACAGGTTCCGGCCGCGTGCTGGAGAAGAATGGCTTCCTCGTGGAGGCTTCCCTGATGCGCCTTGCCTACCACCGCGATGGTCAGTTTTACGACGGAAAGCTCTATGCGCTGGTTCGCGATGAGTAACCGCCACATCCCTTTGCGGCAGTGAGAACGGAGTTACTTCGTAGCTCATCGGTAGAGCACTTGTTTTGCACAAGTGGCAGCAGGTTCGAGTCCTGCCGAACGGCCGGGAAACCGGTTGTTCAACACTTCGTTCGCCTTCCTCCGCAATCCTTTTCAACTTCACCCAATACAACCCATGAAACACCAGCCCAGCTAGCCAGCGCATCTTCCCGCTGGCATCATCCTTGTTTGGAAGATCGCTGTCACATCCGTCCAGCGTGCCTGCTCGCAGGCAGATCGTACGGATGATGATTCGATGATTCCTTTATGAAACTCGAACATCTCGAACGTGCGTTTGAATCCATCGGTGCACGGCTTCGTGTGGAGGCTCCGGCTCGCAGCCGGGGCACCTCTTCGGGATACTCGCTCGACATCGGACATGACCGTCATGGACAGTTCTTCGCCCTTCGTGGCGATGATGTGAGCCTTGCGGAGGTGGAGTTCTCCCTGCTGCACAAGCAGAAAGAGAACCGCCACCTGCTGCTCCTTGTGAAAAACGAGGACAGCAAACGCAAGGATCGCTTTCTGTGCGGTCACGATGAGCGCGAATGGTTTGTCGCCGCCGTCCCCAGCAATGCATCAACCGTGGTGCAGGCCAAGGAGGCGCTCAAACCAGCTCCCGTGCGTGAGGCGCAGGCTCGCAAGAACCTGAATGCCCGCCAGGCCAACACCCGGCACAACGCGGCCTTCCGCCGTCAGGGTGAGTGGTTCTTCGTGCCCGTGGAAAAACCACTGGTCATTGATCCCAAGCTCATCCTGCGTCACGAGCCTATCTCACGCGGAGGCGGCAGCAAGCCGCACCTCGTGGAGCAGCTCTACCGCACCGGAGGCGAGGTCGTCTATGTCCACCAACAGCATCCACGCGGACTCACGCAGAAGCAGTATGACAACCTGCTGCTGCGCCGTCCTGCCGCGAAAAACTGGCCATGGCGCCAGATGCGCCGAAACCCCGGTGTTTATGCCCGGGGCTCGATTCGTCACGCCGACCATGCCACCATCGTGCTTCACGACTGGCACCAGGTATTGATGAACGAGGAGCACCGTGCTCCTTCGCGCAGCAATCTGGCCTTCCTTGATTGATTCAATCCGACACGTTCAATCCCTGTGCGTGCGGCATGCTGCAAGTGTGCCGCACGCATTTCATTTTTAGTACACGACTCTGAGGCAGCAAGGCCGGGGATACTCCGGAAATCGTGGGTTCAAATCCCATCATCCTGGCAACAGGGTGAAGCCCTGGCCGGTTTTCTCCTCAGATTCTCTTTTTCAATTTCGCGGCAGTGAAGACAGGATTTCTTCGCTCCACACCCAAACTGAAGTGCGATTGCCCTTGAGTTGGGGGTCGGTGAAAGCCGGCGCCGGGTTCGATTCCCGGCTTTCTCAGTTAGAGCCTGTCTGCTTTTCTCCGCGATTCTTTTTTGGGGCAGTGAGACTGGAGTTACTTCGCTGATAACGAAACTGCCGCCGGTTCGAATCCGGCTTTGTCCGCCAACGCGGGCCAATAGCTCTGTGGTAGAGCATTTCAGCCTTAGGCAGGCCATGCCCGGGGCTGATCACTCAAGTCACCTTCCTCCCCAAATCCATTTTCCAAAATCAAGAACACCATGCGGCAGTGATGCCGGGGTTACTTCGGGAGCCGGTGTGCTCGCAAGAGCGCCGGCGGCTTATCACGGGCCGTTTCCCTGGCAAACTTTCTCCGCATTCCACCCAGCAAACCAACACCATGAAATTCAACTTCCTCAAGAAACGCCCGCGTGCTGACGCGCTCAACCTCGCGGGTGGCGAGGCTTTCACCGAGTCGCCTAAACTCGAACTCGCCTCCCTCATGCTCACGTCCATGCTCAAGGATGAGTTCTACCGCAGCGGCGATGCCACCGCGCAGCGCCTGCGGGAACTGATCTCCGCCCAGAGTGACAAATGCTTTGTGGCCAAGGCAGCGCTTTATGCCCGCAAATCCGCCGGCATGCGCAGTGTGAGCCACCTTGCTGCGGCGGAGCTGGCCAAAAGCGTGAAGGGGCAGTCGTGGACGGCGCGGTTTTATGACCGTGTCGTGCATCGTCCGGATGACGCCATCGAGATCCTCGCCTGCTACCGCGGTGCGCATGGGAAAGTGATTCCGAACTCGCTCAAGAAAGGTCTTGGCCGCGCCCTCGCGCGTTTCGACGAGTATCAGCTCGCGAAATACCGCAAGGACAGCGCCGATCTTTCGCTGGTCGACGTTGTGAATCTCATTCACCCGCCTGCCACCGAGGCATTGGGCAAGCTCGTCAAAGGCACACTGGCCGCTGCCGAAACTTGGGAAACCAAGCTCACGCAGGCCGGTGCCGCCGCGCAGAATGACGATGATCATGCCTCGCTGAAACGCGAGGCATGGTCGGAGCTCATTCGTACGCGGAAGCTGGGCTACTTCGCCCTGCTGCGAAACTTGCGCAATGTGCTCGAGGCTGCTCCAGAAGCTGTGAACGAGGCGCTGGCGATGCTGCGTGATGAGAAACTCATCCGCAAATCGCTCGTTCTGCCGTTCCGCTTTCAGACAGCGCTTGATGCCGTGCAGGCCAGCAATTTGCCGCGTGCAGCCGATGCACTGGCAGCCCTCAGCGATGCCGTGGACATCTCGCTCGCCAACGTGCCCTCCTTTCCAGGCCGCACGCTTGTCGCGCTGGATGGCTCCGGCTCCATGGTGGGCCGCCCGCTGCAGATCGGTTCGCTCTTTGCCGTCACCTTGCTGAAGGCGAATGACGCCGATGTCATTCTCTTCAGCGACAGCGCGAAATACGTCACGCTGAACAAGCGCGACAGCACGCTCTCGCTGGCCAAATGGCTGCAAGGCCAGGCGCAGTCTGCGGGAACCGACTTCCACTCCATCTTCCAGTGCGCAGACCGGGCGTATGACCGTGTCATCATCCTCTCTGACATGCAGGGCTGGGTGGGACACCACGCGCCCGTGGAGACATTCCGCTGCTGGAAGACGCGCCACCGCTGCGATCCGAAAGTGTTCAGCTTTGACCTGAACGGCTACGGCTCCCTGCAGTTCCCAGAGCGCCAGGTTTGCTGCCTGGCCGGCTTCAGCGACAAAACGCTGGAGACTCTGACGCTGCTGGATTCCGACCCAGGCGCCCTGATCCGCATGATCGAGGCCGTGGAGCTATAACATTAACCACACACCCGGCCCGCCGCCCATTCCGGGCGGCGGGCCTTTCACTTTACCACTCCCTAGAAAAGGAGGTTCACCATGCAAAACAATGAAGTCTCTCAGCGCGTCCGCAATGCGCTCAACCGTCTCGAAACCGAACAGGATGTCCGGGTGCTTTATGCCTGCGAAAGCGGCAGCCGAGCCTGGGGTTTTGCGTCCCAAGACAGCGACTACGATGTGCGCTTTTTGTACGTGCACCGCCGTGAATGGTATCTCTCCATCGAGAGCCGGCGCGATGTGATCGAGGAACCGCTGACCGATGAACTCGACGTCAGCGGCTGGGAATTGCGCAAGGCGCTGCGTCTGCTGCGGAAAAGCAATCCGCCACTCCTTGAATGGATGAAGTCACCGATGGTGTACCATCGTGATCCGGACTTCACCCGTGAGTTCGAGGAACTGGCCGGGATGTTTTATTCGCCGCGCCGCTGCTTTGCTCACTACCTGCACATGGCCTCCGGCAACTGGAAGAGCTATCTGGAAGGCAGGGATCAGGTGAGCCTGAAAAAGTATCTCTACGTCCTCCGGCCGCTGCTGGCGTGCCGCTGGATCGAGCGTTCGCTGGGTCAGGTGCCCATGCTCTTTCAGGAGCTGGTGGATACCGTGCTCGATGAGCGCGAAGTCCGGCTGGCCCTGGAGGCTCTTCTGGTCCGCAAGCGTGCTGGCGATGAGCTCAGCAAATCTGCGCCCGACGCCGTGCTTTCGCGCTTCATTGTCGCGGAACTGCAGAGGCTCAAAGCGCTGAACGATCCTGAGGACGCCATGGGTGACCTGGATGAACTCGACATCTTCTTCCGGCGTTATGCTTTGAAGAACTAGCAGGGGCAATCATGCCCGAAACGCAGCCTGGAAGGATGGCAACTCCTTCCAGGCTGCAACTTTACCCCAAAGAACGAACACCGCTGCCGGGAGGACCGTGCCCGTCTTTCAACATCTCATTCTATCTCATCATGCAAACTCAAGAACTCACACGCCTTGGCGTGCCACAGGGCGCAGCGCTCAAGTCTGGCATGGAATTCATTGCGAATTTCATCTCCCAAGGCGGCGAGTCCGCGCGCCTGGAGGAAGAACTTGGTGCCATCATCTCCAAGCCGGAATCATTCCTCGGCGATCCTTTGCGGGAGGCCTTCGCTCGTGACCTCTATGCGCCTGCCTACAAGCAGCGCGATCAAATTGCGCCCTGGCATCAATGGGGTGTCGGGCTCGATGCGAGCGCGGTGCAGCAGCTGGCGAACGCCTGTGCGCTGCCAGTCGCCGTGGCGGGGGCACTCATGCCGGATGCTCATTCAGGTTACGGCCTGCCGATTGGTGGCGTGCTGGCGACGGAGGATTGTGTGATTCCTTATGCTGTCGGTGTGGACATCGCGTGCCGCATGCGTCTCACGGTTTATGACCGCAAGGCCAGCACCATCGCGGGGCAGAAGGACCGACTGGCGAACATCATCGAAAGTGAAACCCGGTTTGGCATGGGCTGTGAGTTCAAGCAGCGCCGTCAGCACGATGTGATGGACGAGGACTGGAGCGTGTCTCCGATCACGCGTCGTCACAAAGACAAGGCGTGGGCGCAGCTCGGCACCAGCGGTTCGGGAAATCACTTCGTGGAGTTTGGCTCTTTTAGCGTGTCGGCAGATGATGCTGTCGCGTTGAAGGAGTCCGGCTTTGACATCAAGCCGGGCGAGTACATCGCGCTGCTTTCTCACAGCGGTTCACGCGGTGCGGGGGCGCAGGTGTGCCAGCACTACAGCCGCATTGCCATGGATCGACGCTACGATTTGCCGAACGAGATGAAGCACCTCTCGTGGCTCACCTTTGAGGAAGAGGCCGGTCAGGAATACTGGGCGGCCATGAACCTCATGGGACGTTACGCAGAGGCGAATCATGCGCTCATTCACAAGCACATTGCGAAGAAGGTGGGAGCTCATGTCATGCTTGACATCGAGAACCACCACAACTTTGCCTGGAAGGAAACGCATGTGGTGAACGGCGAATCTCGCGAAGTCATCGTGCACCGCAAAGGTGCCACACCTGCAGGAGCAGGCGTGCTGGGAGTGATCCCGGGCTCGATGGCGACGCCGGGCTTTGTGGTGCGTGGCAAGGGGAACCCCGAGTCACTCCATAGCGCCTCTCACGGCGCAGGTCGTGTGATGAGCCGCAGCCAGGCGCTGCAGAGCTTCGCCTGGGGAAATGTGAAGAGACAGCTCGCCGCCGCAGGTGTCGAGCTGCTCAGCGCCGGTCTTGATGAAGTGCCGGGTGTTTACAAGGACATCCACAGCGTCATGGCCGCGCAGACAGATCTTGTCGAAGTGCTCGGCAAGTTTGAGCCACGCATCGTCAAGATGTGTCCGGCTGGAGAGAAAGCAGAAGATTAAAAAAATGAAGTTCAAGAAAGGCATGAAAGACCTCCTCACCAAATCCACCGTCCTGGTGCTCAACCGCAACTGGCAGGCCATCGCCGTGAAAACGCCGCTGGAGGCCTTCAGCATGATCGCCACCGGTGCGGCCACAGCGCTCGACATTGAAGCGGACGGAAACATCCGTCCGGTGACATGGAAGGAATGGCTGGGCCTCCCGGTGCGTGATGGCGACAACGCCATCGGCACCGTGAACGGTCCGGTGCGTGTGCCTTCCGTGCTGGTGCTGGCCCGCTATGACAGAGTGCCGAAGAAACGGCCCAAGTTTGGCGTGCGCGCCATCTGGGAACGCGATGGCGGCCTGTGCCAGTACACCGGCCGCAAGCTGCGCCCGCACGAAGGGAACATCGACCACGTCGTGCCGCTTTCCCGTGGCGGGCCCACCTCCTGGGAAAACTGCGTCCTTGCCGACAAGCGCGTCAACAGCCGCAAAGGCAGCAAGCTGCCTGAAGAGGCCGGCCTGAAGCTGCTGCGAAAACCTGCCGTGCCCCGGGAACTGCCCGTCACCCACCTGATCCGCAACACGCACCAGGTGCGCGACTGGGAGATGTTTCTGGCCAAATGACCTGTGCCGCCGGGGCAACCCGGCGGCATTTTGCCTATTTAGGCGCGGAAACGATCTTGGCACTTGGCAAACGGCCAAGACTCGCCAGCATAGGGGTCCAACATCAAGGAGCGATCACCGCGAGTGTGAGTTCCTTCGTGCCGAAATTCCAACTTAGGAGCTGTGCATGAATGAAACGTTGACCAAAACGACCGTACTGGTGCTGAATCGGCACTGGCAGGCCATCGACTCGAAAACGCCCATTGAGTCCTTCAGCATGATGGCGGCGGGCAATGCGACCGCGCTGGATATCCAAGCCGCGGGTGACATGCGACCTGTGACATGGGATGACTGGCTGAAGCTGGAGGTACGCGAAGGCGACAACAGCATAGGCACCGTACATGGTCGCGTGCGTGTGCCGTCCGTTCTGGTGCTGGCCCGCTTTGACAAGGTGCCCAAGCGCCGCCCCAAATTTTGTGCCAAGGCGATCTGGGAGCGCGATGGCGGCATGTGCCAGTACACGGGCCGCAAGCTGCGTCCGCATGAGGGCAACATTGATCACATCGTTCCTGTCTCCCGTGGTGGCGCGAGCAACTGGGAAAACTGTGTGCTGGCCGACCGCCGGGTGAACAGCCGCAAGGGGAACAAACTGCCCGAGGAGGCGGGTCTGAAACTCCTGCGGCGTCCCGTAGTGCCACGCGAGATTCCCGTGACGCATCTCATCAAGAACCACCACCGTGTGCGGGACTGGGAGATGTTTCTCGCAGGCGGGACCGGCGTGTTTGAGGTTTAAGGGCTGAACAGCCAAAAGGGCAGGAGCAGCTCATTGAGCGCCTCCTGCCCCTTTGACGAATTTCGAGTGTGAAGCCCTGACTCAGCTCAGCTTGGCGCCCACCTTCTTCAGCATCGCTTCCAGCATGCGTCCGTATTTGATGTAGCTGTCGTACTGCTCCTTGGCCTTCTGCTCAGGGGAGAGTTCATCCGCAGCACCTGCGCCGTGGAAGACGACGGCCACGTGCGGTTCGATGCTGATGTAGCCAGTGTAGCCGGTATCTACCAAGTCTTTCATGATGCGTTCGGTCTGGCCTTCGCCTTCGCCGGGAAAGGTGTAGATGGCATCGTTCTTCGTTTTGTCCCAGATGCCATCTTTGACGTGCACATGGGCCATGAAGGGCTTCACGGCCTGGTACATCTCCCAGGCGTCCTGCTTGTGGCCGGGCTTGTCACGGTCGTCGATGAAAACGGGGTTGCCGGTGTCAAAGACCCACTTCATGCCGGGAACGGCTTCGGCCATGCGCTTCACGTAGGTGGGGCTCATGCCGCCCCAGTTCATGCAGTTCTCATGCACCACGGTGAGGCCGGCGTCGGCGAAGCGTTTGTTCACTTCGTTCATGCGCTTGATACGCTCGGGGGCAAACTGCTCCTCCAGATCCTTGCCGGCCTCGTCCTTGCAGACGGCGTAGCTCATGACGCGGATCAGCTTGGCACCGAGGCGCTGCATGCGCGGGATGGCACGGCCGATCTCTGCCTCGGTGATGCTGAAGTCGTCGGTGATTTTTTTGGCCCAGTTGCCGATGAGGGAGCCGAAGCCGCTGACCTTCATGTTTTTCTCAGCCAGGCGTGCCACGACCTTGTCGAAGGTGGCTTCGGGAATCTCATGCAGGTTGCCCTTCACTCCGTCGAATTCGACGATGCGTGACTCGATGCTGTCCCAGCCGAGTTCCTGGTGGGCCTGGATTTGCACATCCAAAGATGCGCCTGCTTCGTCTGCGATGCCGGTGAGTTTGATCATGGTCGGGGGATGGGGATACGGTAGATAGGATTGATGGATGCAGAGGGCTGGAGCGCAAGGTTTGGCTTTGACAAAAAATGACCGGCTGAGGGAGGGCAAGTGGGGCCAGCCGTTATTCTCGACAGGGGAGGAGTCTTTTCTTGAACTTGCGCGGGGGGGCGTCATACCTGAAAAATGGCCGAATCAATCTCTGGCTCTGAACATCACATAGCCAACAGCGTTTCCGGCCAGCACCCCAGACTGATGATCCTTGGTGGCGGTCCGGCGGGGCTTGCCTTGGGGCACTTTGCGCGCAAAGCAGGACTCGAATTTCAACTCATGGAGGCTTCATCCCGTTTTGGCGGCAATGCGACGACCTTTGTTGAAAACGGATTTCGTTTTGATTCAGGGGCGCACCGGCTGCATGACCGGGACAAGGCCATGACGCAGGAAGTCAAAGCTCTGCTCGGAGATGATTTGCTTGAATGCAACATTCCGAGCCAGATTTATCACGATGGGAATTTTGTCGATTTTCCGCTGTCGCCGTTGAATCTGATTCGTGCGCTGGGCGTGCCTGCCAGCGTGCGGGCATTGGGTGCTTTTATTTCTGCGAGGATGTCGCGACGCAGCGCATCGCAGTCATTTGAGATGCAGGCGATCCGGGCTTATGGCCGTGACATCGCGGATCGTTTTTTGTTGCGTTACTCTGCCAAGCTGTGGGGGTTGCCCTGTTCGCGGCTTTGTCCTTCCGTTTCCGGCAAGCGTTTGCAGGGCTTGGATTTGCGCACATTTCTGCTGGAGGCGTTTCGTGGCAGGAGCGCCAAATCTGCGCACCTCGACGGCCATTTTTATTATCCTCGTCACGGCTTTGGCATGATCACGGAAGGACTGGCCGCCTCCTGCGGGCGGGAGCGCCTGCGGGCCAACGCGCGCGTCACCGGCATGCAGCATGATGGAAGGCGCATTCTCTCGCTGCAAATCAACGGCGAAGAAACCGTCCCGGTGGAGCGAATCATCAGCACCCTGCCGCTGCCGCTGATGGCCCGTCTGCTTGCTTCTGGGCTGCCAGCCTCAATCCGAGATGACGTCGCGGGACTCAAATTTCGCAATGTCGTACTGGTGGCCTTGTATTTGAACAAGCCTTCCGTCACGAAGGTGGGATCAGTGTATTTCTCCGATCCGGATTTCCCCATGACGCGCGTCTATGAACCCCGGAACCGCAGTGCTGCCATGGCGCCTGCTGGTCAGACCATGCTGGCGGTCGAAATTCCGTGTAATGCTGCCGATGAGGTGTGGCGGCAGGATGACGCCGAACTGGTCCGTCTTGTGGCGGACAAGCTCAAAGTCTGCGGCTGGTTTCACGAGGATGAAGTGCTGGGGGGCTGTGTGAAACGTCTTCCCGCAGCCTACCCGGTTCTCGAAGAAGGCATCCGGGAGCGGGTGCAACGGATTATGGATGCGCTTTCCCGGTTTGAAAATCTCACCATTCTGGGCCGCAACGGAGAATTCCGCTACACTCACACGCATGACATGCTGCGTGCCGGGCATGATGTGGTGGCTGCATTGGTACAGGCGCAACAGCAGACATGAAGGCCAGCGCTCTTGAAACTCGGACGACCCGGCAGGCTCACTGGATCTGGATGATTCTGCTGGGGTGTCCTGCTGCCGTTTTGCTGGGGTCGTATGTACTGCTGGCACTGCATCATGGGGTTTGGAATGTATTTCCAGTCGTGGTGCATGAGAATGGTCGTTACACGCTCACGGAAACGATTTTCTATTTCAGGCATTTCGTGCGCGAACTGCCAGTGAACACCTTGATCGCCATGGCGCTGGGGATGCTGGCGGGGCTGCATTCGCCGCTGGAGCAGGGCAGCTCCGCACAGTCGGGAAAAGCATGCCGCCATGCTGGTCTGGCCGCTCTCCTGATGGCAGCAACTGCGATCACCATCACCTGGGTGCAATATGACCGGAACGAAGCCTGGACCGAACTCGCCCAGTATCGCACACGGGATGAACTGGCCGATTTTGGTTCCCACTGGCGCTACCATCTCCTGCACATCGTGGACAGCTTCCTGTTTTGCATGGGCATGCTGCTGGTGAGCCGAGGGCTGACAAATGCGGGTGGTTTGAATCGAAGAGCGCTCGGCTGGCTGTCGGTCCTGGGGGTGGCTTTTGTCGTGATCACCCTGGGATTTGGATCGCCGCTCAGAGCGCTGACAGATCCGCTCTACCTCGCGCATCAGGCACGCGAAATCGAAACTCACCGGTTATTGACGCTCTGTCCGGCGCTGGCCTGCTTGTTGTTGCTTGATCTGCGGCTTGCTGCTTCATCCTGGCTGCCAGTGGTCAATTGGAGGATGATCTGGCAGGGGGTGGCCTGGATTGTCCTGGCCACGCTGATCCCGCTTTGGATTGTCTGGCGGCTGAGAGAGGTGAACATCGGCTCCCTGGCGCAGCGGCAGACAGGTCTGTGGCAGCTTGCTGCAGCGCACCATTTTGAACATCTGCTGGACTCTGTTTATGTGACTTTGCTTTCGGCATGGGCCTATTTGAGCCTGATGCGCAGGCGCACCTCCGCCAATTCACCATGAAGCGTTCTTTGTTCCAACCCTGGCTGATGCGGATCATTCGAGTGGGCGCCGTGTTGTTTGCCGCCGCTTTTTTGGGTGTGGGAGCGTTCTTTGCTCTGAGTGAACCCCGGGGCTTTGATGGAAATGTGCGAAACGCGTTGTCCGGTTCACAGGATCTTCTGCTGCGTCACAATGAGGTGCGCATGCTCCTGATGGGGGAGAATATTTATCAACTCGACCCCCTCAAAGACCTCAATCAGCGCACCGCGACCTTGCTTGGCGCGGGCCAGCTTGTAGGCGCAGATTACTTTCCATCGACCCTGCTGCCAGTTCTGCTGATGGCCAGGCTG
The DNA here is from genome assembly GCF_049294395.1 of Prosthecobacter sp. Classification (GTDB taxonomy): domain Bacteria; phylum Verrucomicrobiota; class Verrucomicrobiia; order Verrucomicrobiales; family Verrucomicrobiaceae; genus Prosthecobacter. The sequence goes on along the minus strand of NZ_JBAQCR010000223.1, from coordinate 11,186 downwards.
CCTTTCAATGCAGTCAAAACATTGTGGCTCCTCATCAACCTGGGGGCATTGGTGCTGCTTGTTTGCACCATGCGCTGGATGATGGCAGCGGGCGGCCCATGCAATGGGGATCAGATGCTGATGACCTGTCTCTGGATCTGCGGCATTCCATTCTGGAGCTGTCTAGCCATGGGACAGGCGTCCATTTTCTCAGTGGCGCTCACCCTGGCTGCATTTCGTGCCGACTGCGCCCGGCGGCCCCTGCTGGCCGGAGTGCTGCTCGCCTTTGGGGTGTTTAAATATGCGCTGATCTGGCCCTTGGTGCTGTTTTTCTTCATCATGCAATGGCGCTGGCTCTGCCTGCTGGTCGGAGGGGTCATTCACGCTGGAGTGCATTTGGTGCTATGCCGCATCATCAACGCGAATCCGATCACGATTTTCGCGGATGTCCTCAGCGGCAACACGAGGGTCTTTAACAGCAACAGCCTGCTGACGGTCTGGATGCCGTTTCGCTCATGGAACGAGATGTTTCCAAATCTTGCTGTTCCGGCTCAGCTCTGTGGAGCCATGCTTTTGTTGTTGATGCTGGGCGGGCCCCTGTGGATTTGGCTGCGCAGAAAAAAAACCGACCGCCACAACTTGATTCGATGGACGGCGGTGTTGCTCCTGCTGTCCCTCCTGGCTGTCAGCTCGCGAATTTTTTCCCACATGTATGGCCTGCCAGTGCTGTGGATCGCCTGCTCTCCCGCCCACCCTTCGCTGTCATGGTTCCAGCGATCTCGTCTCATCACTTGGGTTCTCTATCTTTGCTATGTGCCCAGTGGAGTGGATGATCTCGGCGTGTCGGAGCAGGTTCTGCAGGCGTTACGAATTGTGTTCAATCTGGTTATCGCCGCTCTGGCGGTTGACCTTGGCAGGCTGCTGTTAGCCGGTGAACGATCTGCTGCTCAGCTCAGCAAGGCGGCTGCATTGCGCTCTTGAACTGCCTGTGTTTGCGCTGGATCAAGCGCAGACTCCTGCATTTTCAGGCGGGCGGACTCCCAGTAGAACACTGGGGCGAATGAGCCGAACACGAGCCGCTCCAGAGGCCAGGTTTTGAGCAGGTTTTCCACGCCGCCCACGCCTTCGATCATCGCGAAATCGATCCACACGTTCGGGCATTCCTGCAAATCGTGAAGCAGCATGGTGGCGTTGGCATTGAGCAGCATGATACGCGATTCCTTGATTTCCTGCAGGATGCCTGAGAGCGGCTTGAGATCGACCGGTGCCACACGCACCTGCGGGTTCTGAGTGCGTTCATTCTCCATCTGGATCACCAATTGCACCAGCAGACGGTGCTTTGCAGCGAGGGGGAGCAGCTGGCGAAAGGCCGGGGCTTGCAAGTCGTAGCCGTGATAGTTCGGATGCAGGCGAATCACGCGCATGTCGTGATCTTCAGCGCAGCGTTTTACGTCATCCTGCCAGTCTGGGAGGGAGAGATTGATGGTGCCGCAGGGGCGGAGAATGGAGTTTTGGCAGGCTTTGGCGAGCTCACGGTTCACATTGGCCACATCACGCCGCAGCAGGCCTTCAAAGGCACCGGTCCAGGCCTCCGTCACGCCGCGCAGGTTCAGACGTTGAATGAATTCTTTGGCATTTTCAGCACCAAGCTGCCGAAACGGATGGGAGCCCAGATAGACGTGGCAGTCGGTTAGTTTTTTCGTCTCATCCACCGCGCGCAGGGATGTGGCTGCAAGCATGGCGCTGGAGGTCAGCATGAAATTCCGGCGATTCATGCCGGTAGTTTGAACGATTCGGGGGCTGTGAAAAGCATTTCCTCCTGCCTTGCGCTGTTTTGATGTGAAGGTAGCCTACTGACACATCAAGATGAACTGGTACTACAACAACGCAGGCGCAGCCGAGGGTCCGATGGATGACCAGGCGATGACCGAGCTGGTCCGTGCCAAAAAGCTGTCTTCGGATTCTCTGATCTGGCATGCGGGACTGGAGGCATGGCAGACGGTGGCCGCGCTGGCGCCTGCCTGGTGGGCGGCATCGTTGCCGACCCCGGCAGGCCGACCTGCGCCTGTGGCGGCCAAGAAATCTGCTGAAGAAAAATCGGACTCAGGTGTCCGCAGGCTGGCCGGACCGAACGCCCCGAACACTGAGGCTGCCGAGACCAAATCAGGCGGTGGGTTCCTGAGGCGTCTCTTTGGATTCGGCAAAAAGAAGGACTGAGCTCACGCTTTGATGCCTTTGGCCCGCAGGATGGGCAGCATGAGGCCGCGCAGATTGTCGCAGAAGATTTTTTGTTTGTCGGCATCGCTGAGCTGCGCGCCGTGAACTTTTGCAAGCTGGCTGGCGAAGCTGCGCCCGCCGCAGTCGCTGCCGTAAATGACGCGCTCGGCGCCGAGCTCACGCACCGCCATCTCCGTGAAGCCTGCCGTGGGATCTGAGCCGGCGAGATCGGCATAGAGATTGGTTTGGGCGCGAATGGCACGAATGCCCAGCTCCCAAGTGCCGCCCGTGTGGCCGCAGATGATGGGGACATCAGGAAAGCGTTTTGCCAGCGCGACGAGATCGTCCGGGGTCGATTCACCGGGGTAGTTGGAGGTGGTTTTGAACCAGGTGTGCTGGAAAATGACGGCTTTCAGTTCAGCGGCGCGGCGGATGATCGAATCGATGGCGGCCACGTGGCATCTTTCAGCCACCCAAAGCTTCACGCCCACCATCGGGCCGTTGGCCACGCAGCGTTCCAGCTCCGCGAGGCTTTCTTCAGGATGCTTGGCGCTGAGATAGACAAATCCAAAGGCCCGATCAGGGAATTTTGCGATGGCGCGCAGCACTTCATTGTTCTGCTGCACCAGATCGGCCGGGGAGGGATCCTGCGACCATTTCAAGCCCATGTAAACGCACAGCCGCTCGATGCCCATGCGGTCGGCATAAACGAGCAGCGCCTTGAGGCGTTCCTCCGGGGTGAGGCCGGGGACACCGGACATGTGGCAGTGCAGATCCCAAATGCGCATGGAGAGGAATGAAGCGGAAGCAGATCGCCACGGCAATGTTTTCTTTGCGAGCTTGCTGAGGCGCTTCATTTTGAACTCATGCCCACCACCAAACCCACTGACGTCCGAGTCACCGCCGCCGAAGTTTTCTTTCTGCCTGTCACGATGCGTGTGCCGCTGAAGTTTGGCCCGGAAACAGTGACCAGCGCCGTCTGCCTGCGGGTGCGCGTGACGGTGGCGGACCGCAGTGGCAAAACGGCGCAGGGCTGGGGCGAAACGCCGCTCAGCGTGTCATGGGTCTGGCCCAGCAGCCTGAGCGTGGCGGTGCGTGCGCAGCGTATGCAGGATTTTTCCACACTGCTGGCCAAGCGACTCGTGGAGAGCGGCTTCACCGGCCATCCGATGGAAATCGGCCAGGACTTCATGCACGGCCCGCTGGCGGCCACCCTGAAGGAAGCCAACGCTGCTGCAGGCGGGGATGAGATGCCCTACCTAGGCTCGCTCGTGGCGTTCAGCGCCTTCGACATCGCCGTGCATGATGCGTATGGCGTGCTGCATAACCGTGACATCTACTCCACCTACAACGCGGAGTTCATGAGCCGGGATTTGTCTGCGTTCATCACACCGGAAGAAGGCAGCGGCATTGATTTCAAGGGACGCTATCCGCAGGACTACCTTGTGATGGATGCGCCGAAGCAACTGCCGGTGTGGCATCTCGTGGGCGGTGTGGATGCGCTGGAGGCAGCGGACTTGAACGGGACGGAGCCGAAAGACGAGCATCCGCTGCTGCTGGCAGACTGGATCAAACGCGACGGTTTGAAATGCCTCAAGATCAAGCTGCGCGGCACGGATGCAGCATGGGATTTTGAGCGCATGCAGCGCATTGGACGCATCGGTTTCGCCGGTGGCGTCCAGTGGCTCAGCGCTGACTTCAACTGCACCGTCAAGGAGCCTGGGTATGTGAATGACATCCTTGACCGGTTGCTGCGTGATGAACCGGAAATTTTTGCCCGCACCTTGTATGTGGAGCAGCCGTTCCCGTATGACCTTGAGGCGCATCAGATCGACGTGCGCAGCGTCTCGGCGCGCAAGCCGTTGTTCCTCGACGAAAGCGCGCATGACTGGGAGTTCGTGCGCCTGGGGCGCCGCCTCGGCTGGTCTGGTGTGGCCTTGAAAACCTGCAAAACGCAGACCGGTGCCTTGCTGAGCCTGTGCTGGGCCAAGGCGCATGGCATGCCGCTCATGGTGCAGGATCTGACGAATCCGATGCTGGCGATGATTCCGCACGTGCGGCTGGCCGCCCATGCAGGAACGATTCAGGGCGTGGAGTGCAATGCGATGCAGTTCTATCCCGACGCGTCACTGCCGGAGCAGGAGATTCACCCCGGCCTGTTCCAGCGGCGCAATGGCATCGTGGACCTGAGCACCCTCAGCGGCCCGGGATTTGGCTATCGTGCAGACGAAGTGAAGCGCGTGCTTACGGCAGCTCCTCAATCGTGATCGTGTAGCGGTGCGGGCTGTCGGCGTTGCCGAAGATGATTTTGTTTTCGCCGGTTTTCAGCAGACTGGTGATGCAGCCCGCATCAACGCTGACGTGCTCGCCATTCACCCAGGAGCCGAGCTTGCTGCCGCGATCACGCAGGACGAAATGACCATGCTCGAAATCGATCTCGCAATGATTGCGCGAGAGCTGATACGGATGATGCTCTTCAATGGAGATATCGTTGCGGGCAAGGGATGACACTGCGGTGTCAAAGTAAGTGCGACCGATGCGGAAGGGGAGCTTGGTGATCGTTTTTTCCACCGGAGGATGATCGAAACCGGTTTCATCGTAATGCGACCGGATTTTTACGCGGAAAACGGGCTCCTTGGCTGGCTTGGGTTTGGTCACCAGAGGCACGGTGGCATTGGTGGTGGTGGTGGTGGTAAGCAGCAGATCGGTCCTGCGGATGCGCTCAAACAGCGTGGCGAGGTACACATGCAGGCGGTCGGAGCGCTGGATGATCTGCTGTTCAAACTCTTCTTCAGCAATGGTCTCAAGCGTGGTGTTTTCCAGCGCGGTGGCGGTGGCGGAGCGCGGGCGGTCCATGATCATGCCCATCTCACCGAAGATTTCACCCGGGCCGATCTGGGCGAGTGACTGGACCCCGTGAGCGGTGTTGATGGAGATCTCGACCAGCCCACTAACGATGAAGTAGGCCTCCTTCGATTTGTCGTTTTCACGAAAAATGACCTGACCTCGTTGAAAGTGCTCGGTTGCCATGATTGCGGAGGATATGGGGTGGCTATGCAAGGTCAAGCCTCAGGTCGGATAGTTTAGAGGCGCCGAATCAGCACGCCACGAATGCGCGACTGTGTGGCATAGCTGGCGAAGCCGAAGGGGACGCATTTTTCAATGTCACCGGTACGCAGGCCGAGCCTGTGGCCTTTGGTGCTGGTATTGACGAAGAGCTTGTCATTGATCCAGGCCCGCAGTTCGTCATCGCGCACCTCGATGCGCACCTTGTGCCAGCGGTTGTTTTCAAAGTAGCCGTTGCCGTGGGTGCCGTTCTCGCTGGCGTCCATTTCATCGATGCTGGAGATGCCGACGAGCGTGCCACCCCAGCCGCCGACGACGAGCGAGACATGCGAGTCGTTCACCGGAAAGGTCACGGTACCGAAGAAGTCGTTCCCCTCCACGCGCATGGCCTCGTATTCGATGGCATAGCGTGTGAGCGGCAGGTTGGCAGACATCCAGGCATCAAAACGTACGCCGGTCATTGGCTGGCCGGGCCGCAAGGTGATCTCGCCGTCGTGGATCAAAACTTTGCCTTCTTCGGCCATGCCGGAGGCTTTCCAGGCAGGTGCAAACTCCTCAGAGAGCAGCTTCCACTCGCTGCGGGGCGCCGGACCGCAGTGCGTGAGCATAAAAAGGAGGCAGAGCCATGCGTCCCTGCCTCCGAGAGATTTGATGAATCTGTGCATCAGCCTTTCACATCGTAGCAGGAGATGAACTCCTGGTCACGCAGGTAAAGCTTGCCGTTGCTGATGACGGGATGCGTCCAGATCTTGCCCTTGGGATTGCGCTGTGAGGAGGTGGCTTCGAGTTTGAAGTTGCTGACTTCCTGCCAGCCCTTCTTGGATGCCTCGACCAAGGCGACCACGCCGTCGTTTTCACTGAGGCAGTAGAGCTTGCCGTCCGCGCTGGTCACGGCGCCTTTACCGATGCCCTTGTCCTGCCAGACGATGTCGCCGGTTTTGAAATCCTGGCAGGTCCAGCCGCCCTTGTCTGAGTGGCCGTAGAGCAGGCCGTCGATGAGAATCACGCCGCCATGGTGATTGACCATGTTGGTGTTGGAATACAATTCGGTGACGTTGCTGCCGTCGATTTTGACCGACTTGCAACCGACGCCATAACCAGCAGCCACATACACCTGGCCGTCGCTGTAGATGGGGGTTGGAATCACGGCGGTTTTGCCGGGGAATTCGGTCTTCCACAGCACCTTGCCCGTTTTGGAGATGCCGAGGATGCTGTTCATGAGCAGCTGCACGTATTCGCGTTCACCGCCCTGGGTGATGGGAATGACAGAGGAATATTGGGCATTCTCTGTCACGTCGGTGGTCTGCCATGCGACTTTGCCGGTCTTGGCATCCAAGGCGGCGACAGCGCCTTTGGAGCCGCCTGGAGTCACAATGACGAGATCACCATCCACCAGCGGAGATTCGGTGTAGCCCCAGCCCTGAAGTTTGCCGCCGAGATCTTTTTGGAGGCTTTTTTCCCAGATTTTTTTGCCGGATGCAGCATCGGCACAAATGATGTCACCATTGCCACCTGTGGCATAGACCATGCCGTTGGCGACTGATGGGGTGGCACGTGGTCCATCTCCCCAGCCGTTTTTGAGAATCGGGCCGACGGCGGTTTCCCACAGCTTCTTGCCGGTGGCGGTGTCGATGCAGATGAGCTTTTCCTCAGCATCGTACAAGCCCATGGTGTACAGCTTGCCGCCGACGACGGCAAAACCGGAATAGCCGAGTCCGGCTTCCTCGTTCACCCACAGCCGCTTTGGGCCACCTGCAGGCCATTTTTTGAGCAGACCTGTTTCCTTTGAGACATCGTCACGGCCCGGGCCGCGCCACTGCGGCCAGTCGCCTGGAGCGCCCCCAGCGCTGCTGGAGGCACCTCCACCGAGGAGAGCCTGATCTGCCTTGCTGAGAGAGGCGACCGCCAGAGTGAGCAGGGTGCCATTTTCACGCTTCAGGGTGACTTTGCCTCCGGCGACACTGACGAGTTCGGCTTTGATTTCGTGGGCGCCTGAAGCGTCTTTCCAGATGCGGATTTCAGCACTGGCCCCGAGGGTCAGGCAAAGTAAGAACAGAGCGGTGGTGGTGATCTTCATGGATGGGTGTGAATGAGCGGCTAACTTCAAACGGGCGATGAGTCCCGGGTTTTAGCACAGACTGCCACTTTCACTGCATTCTATCTGGCAGCAGTTTTTCATCCGCCCATGTCCTTGAGCAGGGACTCGGCGGCGGTTCGGGCGGGTTGATCTTTGAAACGGGCGTCATCGAGTGTCTCCCGCAGCAGCTTGCGTGCGGCATCGGCTTTTTCACTGCGGCGGAGCATTTCAGCACGGTACAATCTCAAACGCAGCAGCTCGGCGGCATCCTGGGTGGTGGATTCGGCGTGTTCGAGCAGGTCGATGGCCTGGGGGAGCTTGGACTGCAGGGCGGAGAGCAGGGCGGTGAGTTCGAGGAGGCGCGGTCTTTGACGTTTCTCGGCGAACTCCGTGAGGGCGGTTTTGATGTGCCCATCAGGCTCTCCCGCCAGACGCAGCGCCATGCCTTGATAGAGTGCGTAGTCACGGTCGGATCCTTCGCCGAGCTTGGCTCCGATGCCTTTGCCAAAGGGGCGGTACAAGGGATCACCCAGCACGACATTCATCCAAGACAGCGCCGGTGTGGCATTCCATGCGGCCTCGCCGACGGTGAAGCCTTCGAGGAGGCGCTTGTTGAAGATGTCAAAGTGCAGCGTGAGCGCGAGGTAGGGCTCAAACACATTGCCAAAGGTGACGGCGGCTCCGTGCGAGAGCAGCGGGCCGGCCCAGGCCCTATCATGTGAGCGGATGATGCTGGCGCTGAAAGAGTGCAGATGGCAGGCGATGGCACCCCGTTTGAAACGGAAGGCGGGTGAAGCCAGCGCCCCGACGATGTGATCGGTGTACCAGCCGAAGTAGAAAATGGTGTCAGGCAGCGGCCAGCCATCCCGCAGCACGTCAGCGGAGCGGTCGATGAAGACGGGAATGCCAGCGCGGCGATAAGATTCGGCGCTGTTCTTGAGCCAGTCCTCTCCTTCCTGATAGGCACCGGTTTTCTGAGCGAGGTCAATGACGGCACGGCCAAGCAGGCCAGTTTGCTCGGCATAGATCGCGTCATCGATCATGCGTTTCACGGTGGGGGCATCAGGTCCGTCGAGCCGGCCGACGATCAGGAGTCCAAGTGAGTTTTGAGCACGGGGAAAACGCGCCTGCTGGTCGAAGTAGGGATTGCGCAGGCCGCCTTTGACGGGCGGATTGTTGAGTCCGAGCACAGCAAGTTCAGAGTCGACGCTGGCCTCGTCCTCCTCGGATTGTTTGGGCTTTTGCGCTGCACGGCGGATTTGAAAAGGAACGCCGCGCATGAGCACCAGCACGCGCACCTTGCTGGACGGGGTGGTGGTGACGCCGTCTCCGGTGAGCGGCTTGCCGGGGGTGGGCGGTTCTGCGTTCCACCAGTGCCTGGATTCAAAGAGCTGCAGCAACGGGCCTCGCAGCTGGGCTTCGAACTCGCCGCGTGAGATGGAGTCCTCCTGCGAGCAGCGCAGTCCAATAACTCGCTCCTTGGGGATGTGGCGCTGCTCAGCGTAGTAGGCGGCCAGTTCCGCAGAGCCGGGGAAATCTGGATTGAAAATGACAGCGGTTTCGGCCGCGGCATCCCAGTCGGCGATGAGCTGGGCGTGGACTGAGAATGCGGAGGCCAGAAGGAGGAGGCAAAAATGACGAATGAAGGCTCTCGCAGCTCGGCCGCGTGTTTTCTGATTCAGGATTGGAATCCCAAGCATCATTCAAGTCCACTCCAGTTTAAGTCCATCGTAAGCGATGTTCACTCCGGATGGAAGCTTGGGATCTTCCACGGAATGCATGATCTCACACTGGATGTGGGTGAACCAGGTCTGACGCGGCTGGAGTTCGCGCTGCACGGCCAGGGTTTCTTCAAAGCTCATGTGCGTGGGGTGCGGCGTGTGGCGCAGGGCGTCGATGATGAGCGTATCGACCCCTTTCAGCAACTCGAGCGACTGGGGCAGCAGCGTTTTGCAGTCTGGGATGTAGGCGCAGAGTTTTTTGCCGCCGCGTGAGAAGAGAAAGCCGATCGTGTCCACCTTGCCATGCTGCACGGGCAGGGGAGTGATGGTGGTTTCGCCCAGATGAAAGGGGCCGTGAATCGGTTTCGGAAACGGCTTCAAATAGCCGCGGTATCGGTTCTCTCCATTGAAGGCGTAGATGAACATGCGCTCCAGCACGGCCAGACACTCCGGTGTGCCGTAGATCGGGAGGAAATGATCCGCCTCGGTGGTGAAGCGACGCAGGTCATCGAAGCCGGTGAGGTGGTCCATGTGCGGATGCGTGAAGATCGCGGCATCCAGGCTGCGGATGTTTTCACGCAGGCACTGCATGCGGAAGTCCGGCCCGGTATCCACCACCCATGCCGCCTCAGGCGTGTGGATGTAAACGGAACTGCGCAGCCGCTTGTCCTTGGGGTCGGTGCTGCGGCACACGGCGCAGTCACAGCCAATCACCGGAATGCCGACGGAGGTGCCGGTGCCGAGGAATGTGAGTTGCATGGACATGGGATTTATTCGACCTCCGCAACCGGTCGGTCTACGGAGCCTCTGTTCCAGCGGCCATCGAGGGTGAATGAAAGATGCGGAGTGTAGAGCTGGGGTTCGAGAAGGAAGGAGTCGTGGCCTTTGTCTGAGTGCACGGTGATGTGCATGTTCGAAACCTCGGCTTTTTCCAGGTGGCTGACGAGTTCCGCCTGTTCCTCGGGGTAGAAGCAGAAGTCGCTGTCGATGCTGAAGACGAGGTAGTGCTGCCCGGCCGCGGCGCTGCGGGCGAACAGCGCCTCATAGGTTTTCACTCCTGCATCCCCGAGCGGATCGTAGCGCAGCCACATGTCGGCGATGCGCAGATAGGTGTTGGCATCGAAGCGTTTCACGAATTTTTTTCCCTGATGCAGCATGTAGCTCTCGACGTTGTGCTGCACGCGATACCACGAGAGCGATGCTCCGCCGGACTTCACATCCTGCCGTGCACGGCGTTCAATGGCGTCGAGGTGGACAAAGGTTTTGTGGCTGATCATGCGAGCCAGGGCGAGGCCGTACTCGGGTGCTTTTCCTTCGTAAAAATCTCCGCCACGAAAGTGTGGGTCGTTTTCAATGGCGAGCACCTGCTCGAACAACGTGAGGCGTGTGAGCACCGTAGTGCGGCAGCCGCTGGCGATGGGGACAACGAGTTTCACGCGCTCAGGGTGCAGCGTGGCCAGATTGATCGCCAGCAGGCCTCCCACGGAGGCCCCAATGACTGCGTGGAGTGTTTTGATGCCGAGGCCGTCGAGCAGGGCCAGCTGCGACTTTACGACATCGCTTGTGCGTACTTCGGGAAAGGTGCTGCCGTAGGGCTTGCCAGTGGCAGGATTGATCGAGGCCGGTCCGCTGCTGCCATAGCAGCCGCCCAGGTAGTTTGCGCAAATGATGAAGTAGCGGTTGGTGTCGAGCGCCTTGTCGGGACCGATGAAGAGATCCCACCAGCCGTTGTGGATGTCTTCCGTCCAGCGTTCATCCGTGTTTGGCACTTCGGTGGTGACGCCTGCCGCATGTTGGCTGCCAGAGAGGGCGTGAAACAGGAGAATGGCGTTTGATTTGGCAGCGTTAAGCTTGCCGTAGGTTTCGTAGGCGACCGTGATTTCAGGCAGTTGAGCGCCACTGGCGAACGTGAAAGGTTCCTTGGCGCTTCCGGTTTGGAAAAATTTGGTTTCTTCTGTTTTGACGGCCTTCGACATGAGGCGCGGAAGAAACAGGGTTTTGGAGAAGCGGCAAGGCGGATTGCTTGCAGCCGGCTGTTGGATGTCCGATTGCCGGATGGTTTGAACAATGGTTGGCTGGTGCCCTCCTTGAATCTGCATTAATACGGTCGTTTATTACCTGAAACC
>NZ_JBAQCR010000222.1:0-10700 GCF_049294395.1 Prosthecobacter sp. | reverse complement strand
GTCCATGTCCTGCTGGTGGGAGGCCTGCACAAACTGCAGCTTGCCCAGCTTGCCCTGATCCAGCTGCTCCTTCATGAAGAGGTACTCGCGGGCATAGACGACGGTCTCCATCATCATGTACTTGAGGCCAGTCTTCTTGACGAGATCGCAGATCTTTTTGCAGTCTTCGATGCTGGTGGCCATCGGCACGGTGCAGGCCACGTGCTTGCCCGCCTTCAGCGCCTCGATGCTCATCCAGCCGTGATCGGGAATCGGGGAGTTGATGTGGACGGCGTCGATGTTCGGGTCCTTGAGCATCGTCTTGAAATCCGTGTAGCGCACGTCCACGCCGAAGGCATCGCCGATGGTCTTGAGCTTCTTCTCATCGCGCTGGCAGATGGCGTAGCAGGTGGTCAGCGGATGGCGCTGCCAGATGGGGATGAATTCCGCCCCGAAACCGAGGCCAACGACGGCGATGTTGAGCTTTTTGTCTGACATGATGATTGGAAGGATGACGCGGCTCTTATAGGCGGGAACGGCGGGAGATGGGAAGGACAAAGTTTGGGAGGAATCGGACGGGGAGGGCAAAGTTTCAGGTTTCAGGTTCAAAGTTTCAAGTTAGGGAAGAGCACTGCATGCTGACCTCCGACTTCGACTACCACCTGCCGCCCGAACTCATCGCCAGTGAACCGCTGGCGGATCGTTCGGCGTCGCGGATGATGGTGCTGCATCGCAAAGAAGGCAGGATTGAGCACCGGATGTTTCGGGAGGTCGGGGAATTCATCTCACGTGAGGCCGGGGACATGCTCGTCTTGAATGACACGCGTGTGGTTCCCGCACGCTACTTCACCAATCAAGGCCACGAGGTGCTGCGTCTCAACCCGCTGACGCCCACTCGCTGGCGATGCATGGTGAAGCCGGGGAAGAAATTCCGTATCGGTCACACGGTGCCGATTGGCGAGGCCACGGGCACGGTGGTGGAGATCATGGAGGACAATGGCGACCGCATTATCGAGTTCGACCGCGTCGTGGATGAATCCAAACATGGCCATCTGGCCCTGCCCCACTACATGGGCCGCGATGACCAGCCTGCCGACCGCGAGCGTTATCAGACGGTGTTTGCCCGCAGCGAAGGCTCCATCGCCGCACCCACTGCGGGGCTGCACTTCACCCCGGACGTCCTGAATCCCCTGCCCCACACGTTTGTGACGCTGCACGTCGGCGTCGGCACCTTTCAGCCGGTGAAGGTGGAAAACATCGCCGATCACAAGATGCACTCGGAGGTCTATGAAGTCTCAGCGGCCACAGCCGAAGCGGTGCAAAATGCCAAGCGCATCATCCCCGTCGGCACCACCGCGCTACGCACGCTGGAGACGGTGGCGCGCGATCATGGAAAAGTCATCGCCACGCAGGGCAGTACGGACATCTTCATTCATCCCGGCTTTGAGTTCCGCGTCGCGGGCGGATTGCTGACAAACTTTCACCTGCCGAAGTCCACACTCATCATGCTGGTGAGCGCGTTTGCGGGCAAAGAGCTGGTGATGCAGGCCTACGAGGAGGCGATCCGCGAACGCTATCGCTTCTTCAGCTATGGAGACTGCATGCTCATTGTGTAAGCGGAAACCTCCGCCAGCGTTTTGGATAGGAATTAGGAGCTGATGCCAATTTTGATATTTATCCCAAGCCGGACGGTACTATGGTGCTAGTTGAAAATAAGTTCCAGACTGTTGTTACCCCACTCTTGAAGTGCCCTGCATATGCGCCATGAACCACGCACAAGATCAAAATCACGCGCTGTTTGCATAGTTTGTGGAGACCTGTTTCATCCTAAAAAATGCAATTTACCCAAATCACTGTTCTGGCTTGATCAAGTTAGCCCAGGACAAATATGCAAATCTGGCAGATGGCGTAATCAAAGGTCACCAGATGGAAATGGCACACTAGCAGTCACACCGCAATCTGAAGCCGATCCCCTTGAAGGGTTACTGAATGCGTTGCCAGAGGTTATTCCTCAATTGAGTTGTCATGGAGCTACATATTTCACGCTTCATTTAGATATTGACCCCGGGGAGATCGAAAATTTTCACTTTTCGCCTAGTCAATTATTGAGCCTAGGGACTGCTGATGTTCATTTAACCTTTACTTTTTGGGGAAATGGAAACACCTGATTCCATGAGCTTAAAAGGTCCCCAGATGCATCACTCTGAGGCGTGAGCTGACATAGAACAATTCGACGCCAGAAGCCTGGTGTAGTTTATTGGTCTCGCCTCATCAAACTTCACAGCGCAAATCAGGGTACAACAAGCACTCCAGTTGCGGCGCAACTGGGCTACTTTCACATCCCAGCCTTCGCAATCTTCTCGCAGTTCTGCACATCCAGCTTGCCGGAGGCCAGCACCGGAATGTCGCTGACGCGGATCATCTTTTTCGGAATCCACAGAGGCGGCATGCCTTTGTCGAGGAGGCGGTAGCGGAGGTCGAGGATTTCCTGGTGCTCGGGGCCGCCGGGCATGCTGGTGAGGAGGATGAGTGCCTCGCCTTTGTCGATGTCGGGGACGCCGACGACGGCGATCTTGCGCACGGTTTCGTTTTCGAGGCCCATGGCTTTCACCAGCGCTTCTTCCACGGTTTCATGCGGCACCATCTCGCCGGCGATCTTGGAGAAGCGGCTCAGGCGGCCTTCGATGTAGAGGAAGCCGTCGAGATCGACGCGGCCGATGTCGCCGGTGCGGAACCAGCCGTCCTTCAGCACTTCGGCGCTGCGTTTCGGATCGTTGAGGTAGCCTTCGAAAACGTTCGGGCCCTTGAACCAGATCATGCCGCTCTGATGCAGAGGGATCGGCTGGTCGGTTTCAGGGTTGGTGATGCGGACCGCCATGCCGGGCACGACGTGGCCCACGGACCCTTGTCGATGGCTTGGCAGCCAGCTATAACCGCTTTCCTCATCGCCGAGCGATTCGGGATCAGGCAGGTTCAAGTTTGAAGCCGGGGAGGTTTCGGTGAGGCCGTAGCCTTCGAGCACACGTTTGCCAAAGCGGGTTTCAAAGGCGTCCGCCACGGTGCTGGGGAGTTTTTCCGCGCCGGTCACGCAGTATTTGATGGAGGCCAGTGACTCACGATTCACGCCACGCAGGTAGCTGCGCAGGAAGGTCGGCGTGGAGATCATCAGCGTGATGCGATACTTCTCGATGAGCTGCGCGAGCTTCTTCACCTCAAGCGGAGAGGGATAAGTCACAAGATGCAGCCCGTAGATGATCGGGAACCACAGGGTGACGGTGCAGCCAAAGCTGTGGAAAAGCGGCAGGCAGCCGAGGATGCTGTCGTTGCTCTGCATGCCGAGACGGCTGCCGAACTGCATGACGTTGGCCACCAGATTGCGATGCGTGAGCGCGACGCCCTTGGGCTCGCCGGAGCTGCCGCTGGTGAAGAGCAGCAGCGCCTCTTTGCGCCCGCCTTTTTTGGAGATGCCCAGCATGGCAGCCAGAACGGCGGCGGGCAGAATCTTGCTAAGCACCAACCATTTGGCGATGGCGAGCTTCATCTTCGGCAGGATGCGCTCGATGAGGATGAGCTGTTTGCTCGGCGGCCAGGGGAAGCTCTGCATCTTGCGCACAAAAATGTCCGCAGTCAGGAAGCGGTCGATCTCGCCACGACGGATGGAGCTTTCAATGGCGGCGCGTCCAGCGGTGAAGTTGAGATTCACCGGAATCTTCCCGGCCATGACGACGGCCACATTGCAGATGAGACCGCCCAAACCTGGTGGCAGGATGATGCCCACGCGATTCTTTTTGGTCTCCTTTTTCACGACCTCTGACAGCGCGAGTGCGGTGGCAAAAACTTTGTCGAACCGCAGGATCTTTTCGTCCTTGCCATCCACCACGCTGTTGCGGGTGCCATGCTTTTTGAAGCCCAGGATCAAGGCGTAGCCGAGGCTGAGTTCGAGCGCGGCGCATTCGTTGATGCACTGCTCAGAGAGGAGCAGCAGGCGCTCCTGATAGTTGGGGAGGTTCGTTTCGTCCCCCTGCAGTACTTTGCCAAAATTGAAGATGACCTCGGCGTCACTGTAGCGCCGCTCGATCGGCAGGGCGGTGTCCTGACGGCGGTGCACATGCAGCGGCAGCACGGGGATTCCGGCCTTGAGCAAAAATTCCAGCTTCGTGCCCGGCACGGTGGTCATGGGGGAGACCATCGTCGCCGCCTCAGCAGGCAGATAGATGATGACCGCCCCGCTTTTGGCAGCGTCAGCCATGGCGCTGCGGTAGGCGGAGGTCTCCGTCTCACCCGGGGTGAACTCCATGGCGTGCACGCTTTCACGCTCCAGATGCACCCGCAGCAGCGGGTGCAGGGCGGCGCCCTTTTTCACCACATAGATCACCTCGCGGCCAGCCAGCACGAGTTCGAGTCGCAGCAGATCAAAGTAACCCAGCTGGCTGGGCAGGATCAAGAATCCCCCCCCTGAGGGAATGTTCTCTTTGCCGAGGATGGTGAGGTCTTTGAGAGTGACGGGCTTTTCAGAGGCCATGGTGTGTGAGCGGAATGCAGGCCTACCTAAGCGGGGAGCAACGCGCATGCCAGCGGGAAAAGGGGCGGAGGGGAAGATGACGGTTGTTTGCTGTGGTTTGCGGTTGTTTGCAGTTGTTGGCTGTGGAACAGAGTTCTTCAAACCACTGTCAACGCCCGCGCAGCGAGCCTTCAACCACCGTCAACTTCCCCCATGCCCCCTCCCCCGCGTTATCCCCGCCGTGAATCTCCCGCTCCGCCCCCTGCTGGCAGCGAGTCCTGGCTGCGACCCTGGGCGCAGATGAAGTATTTTTCGTTTCATCCGGCGGTGTATCCAAACATGCTCCGCGCCGTGTCCCCGGACGCCAAAGCGGGCGATCTGGTGAATGTGTATGACAAGGAGGGGCAGCTCTTTGGCAGCGGCTTTTTCAATCCGAATGCCAAGGTGCCTCTGCGGGTGCTCCAGCATGGCGATGAGGTGCTCACCGAAGAGGCCTTGGATGCCCGGGTGGATGCCGCGCTGGACCTGCGCCTGAAGACACTCCGGCTCAATGAAACCACCGACGCCTGGCGCGTGATCTCTTCGGACGGGGACGGCCTCAGCGGCCTGACGGTCGATCGCTATGCCGATGTGCTTTCCATCGAAGTCACCACGCTCGGCGTGTGGCGTCGCCTGTCCCGCTGGCTGCCCAAATTGCACGCCGCACTGGGCACCAAGCAGCATCTCATCGAGGTGGATCCGGACATCGCCCGCATCGAAGGCATGCGCTACTCGGAGGTGCCGGAAGCGGACGCCCCCGCCCCGCGCGGCGTACGCATTCGCGAGAATGGCGTGCGCTACCAGGTCGGATTCGAAGACGGGCACAAGACCGGTTTCTTCTGCGATCAGCGTGACAACCGCCTGAAATTCGGCCATCTGGCCCGTGGCCGGCGCGTGTTGGACCTGTGCAGCTACACCGGGGGCTTCGCCCTCAGCGCACGCATCCATGGGGGCTGCGAGGACGTGACCGCTGTGGATCTCGATGAAAAAGCAATCGCTCAGGCGAAAAAGAACGCCGATTTGAACCAGGTCCGCATCGACTGGGTGCATGCCGACACCTTCACCTGGGGCCGCCAGATGCAGCAAAACGGGGCACTCTGGGACGCCGTGGTGCTCGATCCGCCGAAGCTCGTCTTCGCCCGCGACCCCGAGGAAGGCCAGCTCGGCCGCAACAAATACTACGACATGAACGCCGTAGCCCTGGGCCTGCTGAAGCGCGGCGGCCTCTTCGTCACCTGCTCCTGCTCCGGCCTGCTGGATGTCGCTGAGTTTGAGGAAATCGTGATGCGCGCCGCGCACCGGAACAAACGCCGCCTGCAGATCATTGACCGCACCGGAGCTGGTGCGGATCACCCAGTCATGTCCAACTGTCCCGAAAGCCGCTACCTGAAAGTGCTGTGGTGCATCGCTTGGTAAACCCGGGAAAAGTGTGAATGAATCGTTACAGGTTTCCTTTGCTACCTTATTCTGACTGTTTACTCTTAGCGTCCCATGAATCCAGAGGTGCAAAACATTGTGGCCGCAGGCAAGCTCCCTGCTGCTGACGGCGAGAAACTTTCCAAACTTGAACCCGGAACTTTCGTTCTCCACAAAAGCTGGGGCGTCGGCCGAATCGCTGAATGGGATCTGTTGGGCGACCGCCTGCTGATCGATTTCGAAGGCAAGCCCGGCCATCCGCTCAAGCTCACCTTTGCGATCAGTTCGCTCGAAATCATCTCCCCGGACCACCTTCTCGCACGTCGTCTGGCGGATCTCGACTCCCTCAAGGAAATGGCGGCGAAGAATCCCCCCGCACTGGTGGAACTGGCCCTCAAGAGTAGCGGCAACACACTGCACCTCGACGACCTGGAAAAGCTTCTCAAGGGCCGCATCGTCTCCGACGCCGACTACAAGAAGTGGTGGGAAGGCGCCAAGCGTGCGCTCAAGACGCACCGCCATGTGGTGGTGCCCGCCAAGCGTTCTGAAAAGCTGGTGCTGCGTGACCAGGCGGAGAATGCCGGCACCCAGATGGTGAAGTCCTTCCTCGCCGCGCGCGACTTGAAGACCAAGCTCGCCACCCTGGCCAGCATCCAGAAGGACATCGACCTCTTCTCCGATCCGAAGACCGAGCTCATCCCCGTCTTCCAGGACATCTCCGACTCCGCCCGCAAGAGCGTGAAGCTCAACCTCAAGGAGTGCCTCCAGCTCCTGCTGGCGCGCGATGAACTCCTCGAAAACCTCACGGCCACCGCGCCGATGGGCTCCATGAAGATTTCCGATCTCATCACCGAGACGAAGGAAGTGCTCGCGGATTCCATCAAGGGACTCTCCGCCAGCCTGCTCGGCCGCATTTACCGCGCCTTCCCCGAAGCCTTCCCAAATCGTGGCTGGGTGCCTGAGATCCTGCACCACCTCACCAAGACCGGTGGCCGCGCCGTGGCAGAAATCGCCACCGTGCTGGATGCCAACGACGAACTCGACGTGCTGGCCGATGCTCTGAAGAAATCCCTGCGCAACCGCATGCTCTCCGCCGATCTGCTGATCTGGATGGCCCGCGAGCGCAAAGGCCTGGCGGAATCCGTTTTCGACATCGATCTCGGCCATGCCATCCTCGGCGTCATCGAAAGCGATCACATGGAAGGCGGACCCAAGCGCACTGGCCGTCTCCAAGATCTGCTCTCGGATGACAAGACCCTCCTCGGCGAGATGGTGGCAGAGGCAGAAGACGAAGACGTCCGCCTGCTGGCCAAGCGCCTGATCAACGGCTCCCTCTTTGACGAACTGACCCGCCGCTCCCTCATGGCCCGCATCATCAAGGTGCGCCCTGAAATGGAAGCCATGATGGACGAGAACGCCGGGGCTCACAAAGACGACTCCCTCATCGTCTCCTGGGAAAGCCTGGAAAAGAAGAAGCAGGAACTGGAAGACCTCGTCAACGTCAAGATCCCTGACAACAAGAAGGAGATTCAGATCGCCCGTGATGAAGGTGACTTGCGCGAAAACGGCGGCTACAAGGCCGCCCGCGACCAGCAGTCCGTCCTCCTGCGCATGCAGGGCAAGATGGAACGCGAACTGCGCAACGCCCGTGGCACGGACTTCGCCAATGTGCCTACGGACAAAGTCGGCATCGGCACGGTCGTCGATGTTGAAGACCTCGCATCCGGTGCCAAGGACACCTTCACCATTCTGGGAGCCTGGGACGGTGATCTGGACAAGAACATCATCAGCTACCTCTCTGAGTCTGCCAAAGCCCTGATCGGCAAGGCAGTCGGCGACGAACTGGAGCTGTCCACTGACAGCCACCACGTCACCCGCAAAGTGAAAGTCACTGCCATCCGGTCTTTCAAACCGTAACCAGCGGTTGCCTCGACAAAACTCTCCGTTGCCAGCGGAGAGTTTTTTTATGACTGCGGATTCAGCATGATTTTTTTCATTTCAATGGCACGTATTCTACCAAATCCCCCCCAGCCATGGGGGATTGTCCCATGATGTGCAAGCAGCCTATGCTTGCATGCAAGCCTCAACCCAATGCCTCCAGACTCCCTCTCTTTTTGCTTCTCCAGGAGCCTTCGAGAAAACATCTTCATAGCTCGTCAAGCCAGCCTGTCCTTTCTGACTGCAGTCATTGCGGGGTTGTCACTCCCGGCGGGTTCAGAGGCACAAATCACCCGTGCCGAAAATCTCAGCGTCATCCTCAGTGGCTTAAGCAATCAGACCCCGGCAGCCCCAGCCCCCTCTTCCAGCCCCGCCGTTTTCGACACCGCGCCCGGGCCCTGGGGGCTAATGAAGTGCGCCTACGTCTACCTGGAGGCACCAGCCAGCCTTATTGAGGAGTTTCCTCTGCCAAGCCCGATCCCGCGCTGGACCTTCCCCGCCTCCTCACTCTACAGCCTGCCCGCCTTTTTTACCAAAGCCGGCCTGTCAGAGTCGTTGATCGCCACCCTCCTCAACCCGAAACATCTGATCAAAGAAGGGTCTTTCATACACCTGCTGCCTCCCCTGGCTGAGCTGGAGGGCATGACCCCGAAAACGCGGACGGTGATTTACACAGAACTGGCGAAGTACCCGGAGAATGAATATCAGGCGGATCCGGTCCTGATCATTGGCACCTCGGTGGAGGAATGGTACCAAGGCAGCAAGCTGCGGCCTGAAATCATCAGCAAAATCAAACAGCTCAGCTACACACGCGGTGACGCCATTGCCTTCAGCGACATCCCTGTCCTGCTGAATTACTCCCAGTCGGATTCCGAGGCCCGGTCCATCTTCAAGGCCTGCACCCGCACGCGCACCCTGATGATCCGCCTCAAGCTCGACCGACACTCAAACGCCGAGGAAATCATCAAATACTGGAGTTTTGGCACCGGCCTCCGCCGCAAGGATTTGGAGCCCATGGTCCGGTCCATCATTGAGCTCGACGGTGTGGATGACCTTGGACTCGTTCACATTCTGCCCGCGCTCGCCCGCAAGCTGCTCTACACCTATCCCGGCCTGGACATGGCCAAGCATGGCGTCATGCCGGACTGCCACTGGACTTCGCTCAATTTTTTCAACTACGAGCCTCATCAATACCTGCTGGACGCACGGCTGGCCACCAGCCAGGTGCTGGAGCAGTTCACCCCGGTGGAGCCTCCCTATCAGTTCGCCGACGTGCTCTTCTTTCTCGACAACACCACGGGCGACGCCTTTCACTCCTGCGTTCATCTGGCGGACAACATTGTCTATACCAAGAACGGGCGAAACATCCTTTCCCCATGGGTGATCATGCGGCTGGACGATGTCAAAAAAATCTACCTCCACAAGGGCGACGGACGCGTCCAGGGATTCCGCCGCAAGGACATCGCCGCTGAGAAAAAGGCGGCGGACGAAGTGCGCTGAGGCCGCAGGTTTTGGCAGGCGGCTGCAATGAGCCGCCGGTGGCAGGCGTTTACACCCACCACCATGTCCTCCCGCCGCCACTTTCTCCATACCGTCCTCGGCACCAGTGCCGCCGCAGCCTTCGCCGCCGACGCCAAGCTTTCCTACAAGGGCGAAAACATCCAGTTTGGCCTCGTCACCTACATGTGGGGCGCAGACTGGGATCTGCCCACCTTGCTCAAAAACTGTGATGCCGCCAAGGTACTGGCCGTGGAGCTGCGCATCGACCATGCGCACAAGGTCAGCACCGATCTCACCCCGGAGCAGCGCGCGGCGGTGCGGAAGCAGTTTGAAGACTCCCCTGTGGACCTCCTGGGCATGGGCACCAATTTTGAATTTCACTCCCCCAAGGAGGACGAGCTGAAGAAGAACATCGAAGGGGCCAAGTAGTACATCAAGCTCAGCCATGACCTCGGCGCCAGCGGCGTCAAAGTGAAGCCCAACGGCCTCCCCAAGGACGTGCCCGTGGAGAAAACGCTCGCGCAGATCGGCAAGGCGCTGGCGGAGCTGGGCGACTACGCCGTCGGCTTTGGCCAGGAAATCCGGCTTGAGGTCCACGGCAAGGACACCTCCGAACTGCCCCACATCAAAACCATCATGGATGCAGCCGACCGCGACAACGTCCGCGTCTGCTGGAACTCGAACGACACCGATCTCATCGGCGCGGGTCTTGCGGCCAATTTTGCCCTCGTCAAAGATCGCCTGGGCCACACCGTTCACATCCGGGGCGTCAATCAGAGCACCTACCCGCTCGACCAGCTCGCCAAGCTGCTCGTGGAAGCCGATTACCAGGGCCACGTCTGCCTCGAAGCCCACAAGCTGCCGGCGGGAGACCGCGTCGCCGCCTTGGCCGAACAGCGTGAGCTCTTCATGAACCTCGTGACCGAGGCGCGCAAATCGGTGAAGGATTGAGAATCGCGCAGAAATCCCCGCACTCCGGCGGAGAGGGATCGTCCCGATCCCTCCACGCTCCGCCCAAGCCCAAGATTCCGCGCCGAATAGACGCGGTTTTCTTCTTTATACACGCCGCAGCCATCGCCGCCTCAGATGGGGGATCGGGACGATCCCCCTCCGCTTGAGCCTGCGCTGCGCCTTGCCACGCCCCCATCCCCAAATCATCAATCATCAATCATCAATCGTAAATCATAAATCCCCCGCCCCGCCCTACTCGTACGACCAGTACACCCCCTTGACACTCCCGCCCCTCTCTGCCATCTCAGATCATCGTTTTTCGTCATTCGCCCTTTTTCCTTCCCCTGGCCACCCCCGCTCCTGCACACGGTTACAC
>NZ_JBAQCR010000221.1:0-30478 GCF_049294395.1 Prosthecobacter sp. | reverse complement strand
TCTTTGCCCACTTGTTGAAGCTCACCGTCCCATTCCCCGGCCTGCATGACTTTTCCGAATGCCTGCTGAAAAACTTCCGAGTTTTGGTCTTTGATCTCGGTCACCAGGCGTCCGACCGCCTCAGCCGCAGTCCAGCCATAGAGGCGTTCAGCGCTCTTGTTCCAATAGGTGATACGATGATCGAGACCACACACCAAGATGGCATCTCTGGAGAGTTCGAGCAGGGATGCTTTTTCGTGGGCTGCCAGCTTGGAAGCCTCCAGCTCCTGCGTGCGCAGTTTCACACGCTGTTCGAGGTCCTGAAGGTGAGATTTGGACTCCAGCAGCAACCGCGATTTTTCCGTGAGTGAAATGGCCAGCTGAAGCACTTCGATGATGTCGAAGGGCTTTTTCAAAATGAGCATGCGATCACGTGGCTTGATCTGCTCCTGCACCTCGCTCCAGCAGCAGTCCGCATAGGCGGTGCAGATCACGATCTGCATGTCTGGGCAGACCTGCCAGATCTGCCGAGTGGTCTCGATGCCGTCCCAGCCCGGCGGCATGCGGACATCGACAAAAGCCATGGCATAGGGCAGCCCCTCCGCCTGCGCGTTTTTGACCATCTGCAGTCCTTCCTCCCCCTGGGATGCGGTGTCGATGGTGAAAGTCTGTCTGGCGGTCTGCGCCTGAACCGGGGAGCCAAACAAGGCGGCCTCAGCAGCCTCCAGCGCATCATCTGCCGCACTAACCGGGGCCAGGATTTTGCGGAAGTCATCATGAATGGACCGGTTGTCATCGATGACTAAAATGCGCCGATGCGCAGCTGTCGTGGTTGTATTTATCATGGTTGGATTAATTTCCCAATGGCAGTGTCAAAGTGAAGGTGGCGCCCAGGCCCGGACCATCACTGTGAGCTTTCAAAGTTCCGCCCAGCTCCTTGGCCGCCAGCGCACCGCTGTGCAGACCAAAACCGTGACCCAGTTTTTTGGTGGTGAAGCCGTGGGAGAAAATGCGACTGAGGTTTTCGGGGGCGATGCCGGTGCCGTTGTCGATGACGGCAATTTCCAGCATGCCGTCCTGGTTTTGCGTCACGCGCACCATCATGCGCCGGTCACCCTCACTTTGATCCAGGGCGTGCTTGGCATTGCTCAGCAGGTTGACCAGAATCTGCATCACTTTATGCCGATCCGTTTTCAATGGCGGCACCTCAGCGATTTCACACACCACATTGACTTCATGACGAGTGAAGCTGGCGGCGTTGATGCGGAGGCTGTCGTCGATCAAGTCGGCCACGGAAAGCACCTCGACGACGCCGGTGCCACGTGCGTAGCGCTGCTGCATGGCCACGATCTCCTTGATGTGATCGATGTTTTTTTTCAGCATTTCCATTTCCTGCAGGATGGCCTGCCGAGGCTCTGCCAGATGCACCGCCAGCTTGAGCAAGTAGTCCGGAAGCATTTTTCCACGCGGGTCAGTGGTGAGGAAGGCGGGCAGGTCTGCCGAATTCTGCTGCAAGAGCTCGGCCACGTTTTTCAGACTTCCGGTCCTGAACTCGCGCACCTTGCTGGTCGCAAGCTCCGCCGAGACACCAACGCTGTTGAGGACGTTGCCCACATTGTGCAGCACGCTGGTGGCGACCTCCGCCATGCCAGCGAGACGTGAGGTTTCGAGCAATTCGGCCTGCGTCGTGTTCAATTCCGTCGTGCGCTCCACCACCTGACGTTCGATTTCCTCGTTGCTGCCTTCGAGTGTGGCGCGACGCAGAGCAATCTCGGACATTTCCTGGAGCATCCTGCGGATGGCGACGAACAGAATGGCGTCTTCAAACAGCACCCAGCCTGCGTGCTCGACCCAGCGCCATGAACTGGCGGTCAGCACACCGAACACGGACTGAGGCCAGTACAAGTCGCGGAGCAGATGATCAGCGGCGACCACGATGGTGGCCGTGGCGAGCACACGCCAGTCACGGTAAAAGGCTAGGAAGGCCAGGGAGCCGAAAATGTGAAAGTGCGTTTCGATGCGACCTCCCGTCAGGTGAATGAGCAGCGCCGAAGTCAGCACCTGGGCGACGGCAATGACATGACGGGTCACGGTCAAGCCAGGATGCTGCCAGGCGAGCCATGCCGGAAAACCGCTGATCGCTCCGCCGAGCAGAATGGCTGCCCAGACATGGACGTGGACCTGGCTGGAGTCTCCAATCCACGTGAGGGGGGAAATCCACAAGGCGGCTGCAATTCCCGCCAGCCATTGCACGATCATCAGCCGCGCAAACAGCTGATCGGTGTGCCGGTGCAAGTCATTCTCTGCGGCGCGAAACAACTCTGCCGCACGTTGTTGCAGTGCTGAGTCTGTCTTGGCCAATGGAGAGGCCGCAGTTTCATCGACCAGCGGGCTGGTTTGCTGACACACCCCGCTGGAGGAAACACGCAACAATGCGGTTGCTTGATTCAAGGGGAGACCTTGTGGCAGGTTGTTCGCGGCTACGGCTGACATACTGTGCATTCCTTTTGGTTGTTTACCCGTCCGAGAGCGCAGCCGAAAACAGGGGGGCTGATGGCAGGGGGGACTTTTTGTTTCAACAAACTCTCGACGGCATCCCGCCCGGGATTGTCCCCGGCATGGCCGCGGGAAAGGGTGATGCCGCCTTGGAAAACCAGCCCGCCTGCGGAATCATAGAGCAGTGTCTGGCCTGAGGTGACCGCCTGAAAAAGGCGGGCTTCATTGCCTTCATGATCGACATTTACCTGAACACCAGGGATGGCTGCGGCAGCATGCCACAGGTCGGTTTTCACCCATTCGTCC
The DNA here is from genome assembly GCF_049294395.1 of Prosthecobacter sp. Lineage (GTDB taxonomy): Bacteria > Verrucomicrobiota > Verrucomicrobiia > Verrucomicrobiales > Verrucomicrobiaceae > Prosthecobacter. Next base: position 27,697 of record NZ_JBAQCR010000221.1, on the reverse strand, counting down.
TCCATGCCCTGCGGCTGGATGAACCACACTTGAGCACTGAACTTTCCCTGGCAGTGTGCCACGAGTTGTTCCAGTTCTCCGAGGGTAGCGCGGGAGCAGGGGCAGCGTGGATGAAGAAACATCACGAGCTGGGACTGACCTGAATGACGATGTGCCCGGCTGTTTTTTGGCCATTGCACAGGCGGAGCGCCTATGGCACCGGCGGTTTGGGAATACTGAGCCATCAGCAAGCTTCCCGTCAGAACCACCACAAGCCACGCCACGGCAAAGGTGCTGGTTTTCAATGCAGCAGAACCAAAGCGCCCTGACCCAATCACCTTGTCAGGTGAGGGCGTCGAATGAACTGGGTTTGGCAAAACGGGGGTGATCACCCCTAAACATAAGGGTCAGCTCCAAAGCCCCCCAACTAAGCCATGCTTTATTTAGTACGACCGAACCGCTTAGTGCCGCAGCCCCTTTCAATTCTCGTTTTTATTAATTGAGTTCCAAAGGTATATCGCCGGACTCCGAGAATCTGCTGGGCTCGGGCCTGCGCAGAGCCCTGTCACCATTGAAGCTTTCGCTGTGAGCATGCTTATAACCAGCTGGATCGATCGTCTGCCAGAGCCTGTCCCGTCTTTCGCTGGAACATCCAGTCAGGAGATAAGCGGCCAGCAGCCCTGGGAGCAGAAGCAGGCGCTGAAAACGAATGGGGGAGAGAGGTTTGCGGGTTTTCATCAGTGAAGAAGGCTGGGTTATTTCTGTCCGTAATACGCGCCCGGGCCGTGCTTGCGCAAATGATGCTTTTCCAGGATATGCCCGGGGATGGGACCCAAGGCAGGATTCAGGGTGGCAGAGCCGAGGGCCATGTGAGCGCACATTTCGAGGGCGATGCTGTTCTTGAGCGAATCCATGGCGCTTTTGCCGAAGGTGAATGGCGCGTGATGGATTTGCAGCACAGCGGGCATTTCGAGCGGGCTGAGTTGCAGCTCGCGCAAGCGCTCGACAATGGCGACCCCGGTGAAATGTTCATAGTCCTGGGTCACTTCAGCGGGTGTGAGCGCACGCACCAGTGGAACGGTGCCGTGAAAGTGGTCCGCGTGCGTGGTGCCGAAGCAGGGGATCTCGCGCCCCGCCTGCGCAAACATGGTGGCATGCAGGCTGTGAGTGTGGGTGATCCCGCCGATTTCGGGAAATTCGCGGTAGAGGACGAGATGTGTTTTCGTGTCGGAGGAGGGCCTGAGGCTGCCCTCCACCACCCGGCCATCCAGGTCGAGAACGACGATGTCGGCAGGCTTGAGCTCCAAATAGTCCACGCCGCTGGGTTTGATGGCCCAAAGACCGGAGGCACGGTCGATGCCGCTGACGTTGCCCCAGGTGAGGCGTACGAGGCCGCTGGGTTCCAGGGCACGGTTGGCTTCACAGACTTGTTCACGGAGGTCTTGGAGGGTCATTGAAGGCAAGAAAGCCCAAACGTCTTACAATTCCAGCAACATAAACCGGCCCATGGGGCGTTAATACATTGATCCTTGAGAGTTGACGCGGGGAACGCCCCCGTTGACCAGTACCGCACAAACACATGCCCGCCTCCGTCGCCCCCCCTGCTGTTCCTGATCAGGAAGCCATCGCCAAAGCCTCCCTCTGGGTGGCTCCGCTCCGAACCGAAATCGCCCGCGTGCTGATCGGGCAGACCGCCTTGGTGGACCGCCTGCTGGTGGCGCTGCTGACCAACGGGCACGTTTTGCTCGAAGGTGTGCCTGGCATTGCCAAGACACTGGCGGTGCGCACGCTGTCGGGAACGTTGAAGGCCAAGTTCCAGCGCATTCAGTTCACTCCCGACCTGCTGCCTGCGGATGTCATTGGCACCATGGTGTACCATCCGAAAGACGGCACCTTCACACCGCGACTGGGGCCGATCTTTGCCAATCTGGTGCTGGCAGATGAAATCAACCGCGCACCGGCCAAGGTGCAGAGCGCCCTGCTGGAAGCCATGCAGGAGCGGCAGGTCACCATCGGTGAAAACACGCACAAGCTGCCCGACCCCTTCATGGTGCTGGCCACGCAGAACCCGATCGACCAGGAGGGTACGTACACGCTGCCAGAAGCCCAGCTTGACCGATTCCTGCTCAAAATCCGCGTCACCTATCCGACACCCGTGGAAGAACGCATGGTGCTGGATGCGATGGCCACTTCTGCGCCGAAACTCGATGTGAACCAAGTCACCGACGTGACGGCGATCAGCGCCAGCCGCGTGGTGGTGAACGATTTGTTCATGGATGAAAAGATCCGCGATTACATCGTGGCTCTGATCCATGCGACGCGCCACCCTGAGGCGCTGGCCCCGCACCTGAAGCTGCTCATCCGCTGCGGCGCATCACCGCGCGGCACGATCAATCTGGCGCTGGCCGCCAAGGCGCTGGCCTTCCTGAATGGCCGCAATTACGTCATTCCGCAGGATATCAAAGATCTCGCCCCAGACATCCTGCGCCACCGTATTCTGCTTTCTTATGAAGCCGAAGCTGAAGGGGTGACGACGGATGATGTGGTGAAGACACTCCTCGACAAGCTGCCTGTTCCTTAACACCGCCCACACTGTGAACGGGGAAACTGTGCAGAACGACAACGACGCCAGACTCACGCGCATCCTCAAGCGCGTGCGGCGCATCGAGCTGCTCACGCGAGGCATGGTGAAGGAGATGCTGGGCGGCCAGTATCACTCCCGATTCAAGGGCCAAGGAATCGAGTTTGATGATTTCCGGGAGTACCAACCCGGGGACGATGTGCGCTTCATTGACTGGAATGTGACTGCGCGCATGAACGATCCGTTTGTGCGCAAATATGTCGAGGAACGTGAGCTGACGGTGATGATCTGCGTCGATGTCAGCGGGTCGGGCGACTACGGCAGCCAGGAGGACTCGAAGCGCGAACGTGCGGCGGAGATTGCGGCGGTGTTTGCCTTCAGCGCCGTGCAGAACCAGGACAAGGTGGGGCTCACGCTCTTTTCCGACGGCATCGAGCACTACCTGCCAGCACGAAAAGGAGCGCCGCATGCCCTGCGCATCCTGCGTGACATTTTAAACAATGAACCCAAGAGGCACGGCACGGACATCAAGCCCGCGCTTGATCTTGCGCTCGAACGCATCGCCCATCGGGCACTGGTGATCCTGGTTTCTGATTTTATCACCCCTGACCATGCTTGGGAGAAAAGCCTGCGGGCTGTGTCAGCCAAACATGACGTGGTGGCGGCGCAGATTCTGGACCCGCGTGAAATCACGCTGCCGGACGCAGGCCGCGTCTGCCTCGAAGATCCGGAGACCGGGGAGCAATTTCTCGTCAACACCTCCCATCCGGCCGTCCGCGAGCAGTATGAACAACGTCTGGCGGAAAGACAGAACGCGCTGGTGCACCTGCTGCGGCGCTGCGGCGTCGAGCGCATCACCGTGCGCACTGACGAGGATTACGCGCCTGCCCTGAAAGCCTATTTCCGTTCGCGCAAAAGGAGGAAACGCGGATGAAGCCAGCGCTGCACTTCCTGCCTATTCTATTGGCGCAATTTCAGGGGCCGCCCCCGTTGCCGCATCCTGATCTGCCACCGCCTGACAGCGTGCAACTGCCGCCGCCCTGGTGGATTCCATGGGCGACCCTGCTGCTGCTTTGTCTTTTGATCGCCCTGATCGTCTGGCTGCTGGTGCGACCGAAAGAGACGCCATCAGCGCCTCTGCGGCAGCCGTGGAGCTCAGCCTTTCGCGCCTTGAATGAACTGCGCGCACGCATTCAAACCATCCCGCCGCAGGACATGAGCCACCGGATCTCGCAGATCCTGAGGCGCTACCTGCAGGAACGCTACTCCGTGCCCGCGCCAGCCCGCACAACACGCGAACTCTTTGAAGGCAAAACAGACCGACAGCCCGGCATGCAGGTGCCGAGGTCCCAGGGATTGTGGCGCGAACGGTTTGAGCCGGTGGCTCATTTGTGTGACGAGATTTCCTTCATGCCAGCCCCACGTACGGAAGAGGAATCGACGATGCTCATCGATCAAGCGCTCGCACGCATGCAGGAGGAGAAACCATGATCATTCCGGGCTTTCCTGCATTTCAGATTTTCCACCCCCTGTGGCTGCTGCTGCTGCCCCTGGTGCCACTGCTGGCGATGCTGCGTGGTGCACGTGGCAAACGGGCTGCCATCAAATTTCCCACCGCCTCCCTGCTGGGTGAACTCGGACGACCAGCGCGCAGCAGTCTTGGAGGCTTCGTCTTTGGACTCATTCTAACCAGCCTGATCTTTGGCATCCTGGCGCTGTCGCGGCCGCAGAAAATTTTATCTTACGAAGAGGAAAAAGCCGATGGCATCTCGATCATGCTGACGGTGGACGTCTCGCTGTCGATGCTGATCGAAGACTTCTACATCGGGGGGCAGCCCGTGAACCGTCTTACGGCGGCCAAGCGCGTGATGTCGGACTTCATCAAAGGGCGCCGCAGTGACAAAATCGGCATCGTGGCCTTTGCCGGGGAAACCTACCTGCCCTGCCCGCTCACGCTTGACCGTGACTGGCTGATCAACAACCTCGACCGTGTGCAGACCCAGCGTGTGGGTGACGGCACTGCGATCGGGTCCGGCATCGCGTCCGCCGCCAACCGCATGCGCCGAGAAAAATCGCCTAGCAAAGTCATCGTTCTGCTGACGGATGGCGCGAACAATTCCGGCCGGCTCAGCCCGCAGGATGCAGCGAAGCTGGCGGCCACGCTCGGCATCAAGATCTACACCATCGCCATCGGTACGCCGGGCATTCACAGCATCCCCGATCCCCGGCGCGGCACGTTCACGCCGGTGGGGCAGCAGCTTTTTGATGAAGGCACGCTCAAGGAGGTCGCGGCCATCGGCAACGGACAGTTCTACATGGCGCAAAACCTGAGTTCGCTCAGCGATGTGTTTGGCACCATCGACAAGCTCGAAAAAACCAAAATCGAACATCACAAAATCATCGAAACCGAAGAGCTGTTTCCCTGGCCGCTCGCCGTTTCCGCCATCGCGTTGTTTCTCGCGCTGCTGCTGTCTTTGACCGTTCTGCACTCGGCCCCTGAGCCGGTCGCCACCTGATTGTCATGAGTTTTGCCCATCAACATCTGCTCTGGTTCCTGCTGATCATTCCCGCGCTGGTGGGAATGAAGCTGCTGGTGGATGGACATGCCTCCAAGGCAGAGCGCCTTTTCACTGCGGTGCGTCTGCGCCCGGCGCTCGTCATGGGCCGCTCGCTGTGGCGTTCATGGCTGGTGTATGGTTTGTACATCATGGCCATGGCCTGCCTCGTCGTCGCTGTGGCCCAACCGCGCTGGGGGGAGGAAAAGCTCGAGGTTCCTGACAAGGGGCGTAACATCTTCATCGCCATCGACACCTCACGATCCATGCTCGCGCGCGATGTCCCCCCTGACCGCCTGACGCGGGCACGGCTGGCAGCGCATGACCTTGTGATGGAGCTCAGCGGAGAGCGAGTGGGCCTGCTGGCCTTTGCCGGCCGCGCCTACTTGCAGGCGCCGCTTACGACCGACCATGACGCCATCATTGAGTCGTTGCTGGCCTTCGACCACACGATCATTGAGTGGGGCGGGAGCAATCTGGCTGACCTGCTGGAGGTAACGCTGCGTGCCATCAAAGGCCTGCCCAAGAGCAATTACGCGCTGGTCATTTTCAGCGACGGCGGGGACGCCGATGCGAACCTTGTTCCTTACATCCAACGGCTCACTGCGGCGGGAATCGTTGTCGTCACCGTAGGGGTAGGCACCGAAACAGGCACGCTCATTCCAAACCCTGAGGTGGAAGGTGATTACATCCGAGACGAGGCCGGCAATGTGGTGCGGTCACAACTGCAAAGCGGTGTGCTGCAACAACTGGCCACCGCCACCGGCGGACGCTTCCTGAAACTTGATACCCGGCCGCTCAGCCGACAGTCCATCCAGCCCGTGCTCGACCGTCTGACGGAGCAGGAGTCCGCCAACCGGCAGACTTCGAGGCCGATTGAGCGCTTTGCCTGGCCGCTGAGTCTGGGTATATTCCTGCTCATGCTCGCCTGGATCATCAGCGCCCTGCCCCGCCCAGCCGCACGCCCGGTCGTGCTGGCACTGGCTGTTGCCGCCTTTACGCCAGCACCATCTGCGCAAGCCGCTGGAGCAGGAGGGGTGCTGGCCGCTCTCTTTGCAACGAGCGGGCCCACACCGGATGATGCGCTCAAGGCACTCAAGGGCGGGGAATTCAAAAAAGCTCGTGACCTTTATGGAACGCTACTGGAACGCGAGGACTTCGACGCGCATTCCCGGGAGGAACTCCTCTACGGTCTGGCCACGGCAGAACATGACCTCACCAACTACGATGGCAGCGTCAAGAATTTCAGCGAAGTGCTCCACACGCAGGACAAGTCCCTGCGCGCACGAGCGCACCGCGGACTCGGCCAGACGCTGTATGATCAAGGCGTGCGGGGCCTGCAGCAGCAGCCGAAGATCACGCTGCAACGCTGGACCGACGCGCTGCGCCATCTGGAAGCGGCTCAAGACCTCGACCCTGAAAACAAGGAACTGCGCGAAAACCGCGAACACGTGGACAAAATGCTGGCCCAACTGCGCCAAGTGATGAAGCAGATGGAAGAAAAGCAGGGCAAGAAAGGCGACAAAGGCAAGAAGGGGCAAAAAGGAGACAAGGGTCAAGGCCAGCAAGGTGAGGAGGGCGAAGAGGGAGATGCTGGCAAAGAAGGCAGCGACCCGAACGGTGAAGGTGAACCCAAAGAACCAAAAGAGGGCAAAGGTGAAAAGAAGGAGGCTGATGACGGCATCGGCGGCAAGGATGCCAAAGAATTGCCCGAAGGCCGGCTCCAGGCCGCAGGCAGCAACCCTGGCGACAAAGAAGGCCAGAAGGGCAAAGAAGGCGAAAAGCCTGGCGGAGACGATCAGAAAAAAACGGCCAAGGAAGGTCTGTCCGACCAACGCAACCCGCGCACCGGTTACACCCCCGGCGAAGCGGAAGGGATCATCCGTCAGTACATGGACGAGATCACTGCGCCGCCGACCAGCCGCTACCACACTCCGCCGCCGAACAAAAAAGACTGGTGAGCAGCCGCCTTCGGCCATGACGAACGAAATTTCCAAGCTCGAATGATTCAAAGCCTCCATCCCCACTCAATCCAGGCGCGGTCCGCAGTCATGACCGGTATTCCGGGAGTTCGTCCTTGGAAGCTCATCCCTCATTCCATCTTGATGCAGGCTCTGCTCTTCCTGACTTTCCTCATTTCCAGTGCCTCTGCAGCAACGGTGCGCGCTTATCTCCAGCCAGACCATGCGCGCACCGGGCAGGAAGTCAGTTACGTCATCACCGTGCAAAACGGCATCATCCAAAAAGAGCCCGAACTGCGACTCCCGGTGCAAGTAGGCTTGACCACTGCTCTTTCCACCCGGCAGAAAATCGACATCCAAGGTGCGCAGCAGATCATCTCCTCGCAGTTCGTCTGGGGTGTCGCCAGCAATGAACCCGGCGAGTTTGTCATTCCACCGCAGGAGGTGCTTGTTAATGGTGAGATCCTCAAAACCAACGAGGTTCGCCTGATCGTCAGTGAATCGCCAACGGCCGCTCCCACTGCAGCCGAAGATCCCACCATACCGCTGTTTCAGATCGAAGTGGGCAAGACGGAGGTTTATCAGGGCGAGGTCGTTCCCATCAGTGCCAGCCTGTTTGTGCCGCGCGGCAGTGTGATGCTGCGCCGGGTCGGCCTGATCGAAGTGAACAAGAGTGATTTTGCCATCGCCCGCTTTCCTCAGCAGGCCGACCAGAACCCGCAGCGCATCAACGACATTGACTACATCGTCATCACTTACCGGAGCACGCTCTCCGCGCTCCACGCGGGCGATCTGAAAGTGGGCCCCGCCACCTGTGAACTGTTGTACGAGGTTTTTGACGAAGCCACCCAGAGGCAGATGAGCCGGGGCCTGCCGTTTGGCATGATCATGGGTGGAGCGGAGCCACGCAAGCAGGTGGTGAAAAGCCAGGAGGTGAAGATCAAGGTTCTGCCGCTTCCGACCGAGGGCAAGCCCGCAAACTTCAGCGGTGCGGTCGGTGATTTCAGCATCAGCGCCACCGCCACCCCCAATGAACTCAGCGTGGGTGATCCGCTGGCTGTGGACATCACCATCGATGGCTCAGGCAATTTCGACGCCCTCAACGCACCCGGCCTTATGCCCCCAGAGGGATGGAAGGCGTACCCTCCGCGGCGTTACAATGTGGACGGCCCGATCGACCCCAATCTCACGCCCGCGATGCAGCGCCGCATTGGATATTCGATGGTCTTTGTGCCGGAGAAAGTGCATCCCGAGCTGCCACCGTTTGAGCTGAGCTACTTCAGTCCTACGCAGAAGAAATACGTGGCCGCACGCACGCCGCCGATTGCGCTGCGCATCAAGCCAGGCGTCATGGCGGCAGCTGCTGCGGGTGTGGAAAGCAGCGGCAGTGGAGAGGCACCCAAGCCGCCACCTGTGCAGCAGCCCAAGCCGCAGATCAGCGACATCCTCATGAACGTTCCGGCCAAGGCACGGTGGCTGAGCACGACAGCCGTCAGCGCGCCGCTGACCACCAGCGCACGTTTTTGGGCCATTCAGTCGATCCCGGCGGCGCTTGTTATTCTGGTAACGCTGTTCACATGGTTTCGCCGGCATCGAGCCGAAGCCACGAGCGGACTGCGGGGCGAACTGCAGCAAATGTGGCATGGGCTGGAGGAAAGCAATCTCGCGGATCGTGATTTCCTGCAGCGCGCCGCCCACTTCATTCACCGCAGCCAGCCGGGAGAAGTGAAGGACGAGGAACTGCGGCAGATCATCCGCCGCTATGAGACCCAAAGTTTCACCGGAGCTCCCACCTCGGGACAAGCGCTTGGCGCGGGCGAACGCAGCCGCATCCTGTCCACACTGGCACCGCTGCTGAAACGCACCGCCCTGCTCATCGCCACGCTGGCCACGCTCTCACTCAATGCCGGTGCTGCGGATGCTTCCCCTGATGAAGTGTATCAGCAGGCACGCGAGGCTCTGGAAAAAGGCAAATTCACCCAAGCACAGTACCTGGGTGAATCACTCACCAAGCAGCAGCCCCCCGCCTTGAGCTCTGCGGTTTTCACCCTCATCGCCAACGCCCGCTACCGTCAGGAAGACATGGGGCGTGCGGCGCTGTGGTACCAGCGTGCGCAGCTGCTGGACCCTTTGAATCCCGAAGTGCGGCAGAACCTGCGGCATCTTGATGAAAAGCTGCGATTCTTCCGATTCGGCGAGGACTCTCCGCTGGCTGAGTGGAGCCTGCTGCTGAACAAAAACACCTGGGTCATCGCCGCATCCGCAGGTGTGTGGATCATTCTGCTGGCTCTCATGCGCTGGATTCTTGCCGTCTCACAGAAAGGCGGCAGCGGCGGTGCTTCTGCACTGATTTTCAGCATCATCGGCCTGCTGGTTTTCATCCCTTCCGCCACTTTCGCCTCCATCCGGCCCGCGCCGGGGGACCGCGTGAAGGATGTGATGGTGGTCACAGCACGCGAAGTCAGCGCCTACACCGCAGCTACAGTCACGTCCGGCAATGTCATTGCGCTGCCACCTGGCAGCCAAGTGCGTCTGCTCGAAAAACGCGGAGCCTGGAGTTATGTGGAAGTCCCCAGCGGCGACGACCATGTGCGCGGCTGGGTCGAATCCGCCACGTACACACCGTTGTGGCCGTGGGATATGCAGTTGCTGCCGTAAAAAGCGTCAGTCTCAAGCACCACCGCCAGCCATGCTGGGGCGGGAACCACCGCCTGCGGACTTTCGGCTGCCCGCTTCGCGGTCAAGGACGAGGAGGCTGGCCGGGTCATCGCCAGCAAGTTTGAGGCGGTCGAGCATGTCGCGCACGGTCTTCTCTTCTTCCATCTGCTCATTGAGGAACCAGAGCAGGAGGTTTTTCGAAGCGTGGTCTTTGACCTGCTCCGCCACTTCGTACAAGTCATTGATCTGCTGGGTGACCTTTTCTTCCTGCTTCAGGCTGTGTTGAAAGGCGTCCATCACCGATTTGTAGTCCATCTTCGGCTTCTCGATGGGCTGCAGCTCCACTTTGGCATCACGATCCACGAGGTACTGGTAAAACTTCAGCGCATGCATGGTCTCCTCGCGGCTCTGGGCAAACATCCACTGAGCAAAGCCAGCATAAGGAGTCCGCTCAAACCACCCCGCCATGGCGAGATAGACGTAGCTGGAGGACATTTCGTTGTTGATCTGCTCATTGAGCAGCTTGGTGAGTTTAGGATTGAGTGTCATGGCGTGCGATGGGTTTGGTATCTGAAGAGATTGAACCAGCAGAGCGAACCCAGCGCAAGACTGCTCACCGTTTTTTTCAGGCTGGGAAAGCACCCCTGAAAGGTAACGGACGATTCGCTTTCCTTTAGGGCCAGTCCACGCCACGATGCGATCTCTCCAGCGATGCCACCCGACACCGCAGTCTCACCTCAACAGCATCACCCGCAGGTCGTGCGGCGGAACTTCATCTGCCACTGCCTGGAAGGCGGGTTGTACATGGGTGGAGTGGCGTTTCTCCAGCCGGAGACTGTGATGCCCAAAATGGTGGAGCAGCTGGGGGGACGCTCCGCGATCATCGCGATCATGCCAGCGATCCTGCCCGCGGCGTTTGCCATGGCGGGGCTGTTTGTGTCACCGCTGGTGGAACGACTCACGAAGTTCAAGCTGTGGGTGATGAGTTTTGGTCTGCTGCAACGACTACCGTATCTTATCACCGGGCTGGTGCTGTGGTTCTGGCAGGATGCCGGCCCGTGGCTGCTGCCCGTGGTGGTGCTGACGCCGGTGGTTTCGGGGCTCATTGGCGGCGTGGGTGTGGTGGCCTGGATGGAAATGGTGACGCGCATGGTGCCGGAGCGTGTCCGAGCCGCAGGCTGGGCCGCGCGCTACATCACGCAGGCGTGCATTGGCATGGTGGCTGGAGCGGTGATCCATCAGGTGCTCACCCATGCTCCGGGACAGCGCGGCTACGCGGTGCTGCATTTGATTACGTTTGGCTTTTTGTTTCTTTCGTGGCTGTCCCAGTCGTTTATGCGCGAACTGCCAGCGGCACGCCATTACCATCCGCAAACCGGCAGCTACTGGAGCTATCTGCGCAGCCTGCCCGGGCTGCTGGGCAAACATCCGCAACTGCTCAAGCTGATCGCAGCGCGTTTCACCGGCATGGGCTATTTGATGGTGGTGTCATTTCTTACCCTGCATGCGCTGCACACCACGGGCAGGCCGGAGGCGGATGAGGGCAGTTTCGTTTCGTTCCAGAACATCGGCACCATTCTTGGCAGCCTGCTCGCGGCCTGGCTGGGCTATCACAAAGGTGGCAGGGTGCTGCTGATTCTCTCCCGCCTCATCTGCATCACCATGTGCATCTGGGCCAGCCTGACGCATTCCTTTGGCGGCTTCACCGCCGCCTACTTTATCCTCGGCTTTGGCCTGTTTCTGGATCGAGTGGGCGATCTGACGCTCACCGCAGAACTCTGCCCTCCGGAGCGCCGCTCCACGCTGCAGGCGATTCTTGGCTTCTGCAATGTGTGGTCGCTGATGATCGCCACGAGTCTGGGTGGAGTGATTTACTCTCTCAGCGGTTCATTTTACCTCGTCGCCTGTCTCGCGGCGGTGATGTCGGTCATTTCGATCCTGATTCTACGGGGCATTCCGGAGCCGCGTGGAAAAAGCTGAGCCCTGCGGCTACTCCGAGCACTCGATCAAAGCCTTCATGGAGACTTGTCCTTGAGGCGTGTCTTCCTGCGGATCAGGCCCGAATTCCTCAATCTGCTGCTGCCGCAGTTCCGCCAGCTCCTTGTGAACTGTGGCCACGATCACGCGCCCCGTGTCGTTCACCTCATCAGCCATGCGTTTGCCGAGATCCCGCGAATGACCAAAGATGGCATGCAACATTTCGACCACATATTCGAAAGTGTGGAAATCATCATCCAGCAGGATGACATGCCAGGGGGGCTCCATCGCGGGCGGAGCCGTGAGCGGCTGCACACGCGGCTGGTGCGGAGCCACGCGGGGCTGCCGCGGTCTCACCGGAGCCGTCGCACAGCGGATGTCAGCATGGGAAATCATTGACTATAATATGCCTCAGCCCAGCATTCTCTCAAGCTCCCACATACGCCACGCGCCTGCGGCTGCGATTTAGTCCGCCGGATTTGTGCTGAGGACGGGGATTGCTTGCCTAGAAGTATTGAAGCGTGGCAGAATTTTAATTATGAATCCTTCCATCTGCCGCACTCTCAGCACGATCTGCTTCCAAGCGGGCATGCTCTCCGTCATCCTTTCCATCTGGAGCTGGTGGTTTTTTAACGGTGAAACGCCTGAACAGTCCGCGCATGCGGAACGCCTGGGCATTTTCATCGGCCTGTGGGCGCCAACGCTGCTGATCCTTTCCAACCGCTTTGACCGCTATGCGGACAAAGCCAAGGATCTCCCCGGCTTGAACAATGGCAGCGGCGACACAACCGAGGAAGGCTGATACGGATCACATCGGTTCGCGGCCGGTGGCTTCGACATACTGCTGGCGCAGGCCGTTGTAAGCCTGCTGCCATTCATCCACCACGCGCTGCAGTTCCATCACCTGCTTTTCCAGCGTGGAGATGCGCGACTGCTGCATGACATCTCCCATGCCGCTCTTTTCATCCGGGCGGCCGGTGCCGATCAAGGTGGTGGCGGCGCTGCGAATATGGTGCGGGCTGGCCTGAAACCAGGAGAGATCCGCCAGGCGCGACTCCTTGTTGTCGAGGCAGTTGATGATGGTCACATTTTCATCGATCTCGCCAGTGGCCATGAATTCCTGGATCGTTGCCACGTTCGTCGGGCCGTAGAGGTAGTTGTCCGGCATCTGCACCAGCAGGTCCATCTGCAGTTCAGGGATCATCGGTGCACGCTGCCAGCTCATGCGGTTGTCGCTGGAGATCTTGTCGAGCGGAGAAATCTTGGCGTCAGCCGCCCATCCACGCAGAGTTTCGAGATCTTTGGCTTCATAAACTTCCTTGTCCGAGGCTTTGAGCAGATACCAAGTGTGCATGGGGAGAGATAACCAAATTCCGAGGCCTGCGCCAAGCCCAAAGTGCGAAGGAAATAAAACTCAGGACATTGACGCTGCCTTTTCGCAAGGCAACCTCCGCCGCCTTCGTTTAAACGCGCTCCTTATGACCCGCCTGCTTTTCGCCATTCTTCTCGCCGCCGCCACCGCCCGGGCCGCCGAGCCCGCCGTCTTTTCGCTCAAGACGATGACTGCGCAGATGAAATACGACACTGCCGAACTGCTGGTGCAGCCGGGGCAGCCGGTGAAGATCACCTTTGAAAACGGGGATGATCTGCCGCACAACCTGGTCTTCTGCCAGCCGGGCACCGACACCGCCGCCATGGCGATGAAGCAGATGGAAAAGCCGGAGGAGGCCCTGAAGCGCAACTGGCTGCCCGACGACAAGCGCATCTGGGTGCACTCCAAGATGCTCAATCCGCATGAAAAGGAGGTGCTCAGTTTTTCTGCGCCTGAGAAAGCAGGGAGTTACCCGTATGTCTGCACTTTCCCGGGGCATGCGCTGACGATGCGCGGCGTGCTGAAAGTGGCACCGGTGGGAGACACGCTGCATGACCTGCAATTCGCGCTATACCTCGGCAACTGGAAGCAGCTTCCGGATTTCTCCAAGTTGAAGCCGCACCGTGAGGGCAAGATCGAGGACAACCTGCTTCAGGTGAAACTGGACGACTACAAGAATGAGTTCGGCGTGATCTTTACTGGCAAGCTCATTGCTCCGAAGAAGGGCTCGTATCGTTTTTATCTTTCCAGTGATGATGGCTCGCGCATTCTGATCGATGGCAAGGAGATCCTGGCCTATGACGGCATTCACCCTTCCGGCGACATCAAGGAACAAGGCATCACGCTGGAAAAAGGTGAGCATGTGTTTCGCCTCGAATATTTCCAGGGCGGCGGGCAGATCGAGCTGTATGCGGCATGGAAGGGCGCGGATACGCAGATCACGCCGCTGTCCAAGTGGCTGCATCCGAAATGGCAGGGCGGCACGAAAAAGCAGAAGGAGTTCGAGCCCATCCCGCTGGTGGTGAAGGGCGAGGCGGTGATCTACCGCAATTTCATTCAAGGCGCGGGCAATCGCGGCATTGGTGTGGGTTATCCTGGAGGCGTGAACATTGCGTGGAGTGCGGAGAGCATGAATCTGGCGCTCATCTGGCGGGGGGCCTTCATGGATGCCTCCAGGCACTGGAACTCACGTGGTGGCGGCCACGAAAAGCCTCTAGGGTACGATGTGCTGCAACCTACGGGTGAGGTCACACCAGCATTCTTTGTCACGGACAAACCCGATGCGGAATGGCCGAAGTGGGACAAGACCAAGCGCTATGAAGGCTTTCACTGGCTGGGCTACTCGCTGGATGCGAAACGCAGCCCGACCTTCCGTTACACGTGGCAGGGTGCTGAGGTGGAGGAGTCCTTCCAAGTGGAAGGCAACGGCAACAAGCCTGAGGGCAACGCAAAGCTGATCCGCACGATCAAGGTCAGCGGCAAGCTTCCAGCCAATGCGTGGTATCGCATCGGCAGCGGTGTATTTGAAAGCAAGGACGGCAGCTTTGTTAGCAAAGGGCCGCTTCCCTACCGCATCACCGCTGAAGGAGCGCAGCTCGCCGGCCAGAACCTTGTTGTCCCTGCCAAAGCGGGAACGATGACCATCACCTACCAGTGGGCCCAGTAATCCTTTCGCCACGCACTGCCATGAAACGCTTTTTCATTCTTTCCCTGCTCTGCACGCCGCTTTTCGCCGCTGATCCGGTGGAAGCTGATTTCTACAAGATCACCACTTTTGAAACACCGAAGGAGACGGCGATGGAGGTGGGCTCCATCGACCTGATGCCGGATGGCAAGCTGGCACTGGGGACACGCCGAGGTGAGATCTGGATCGTCAGCGGTGCTGGCAGCAATGATGCCTCCAATGTGAGCTACAAGCTGTTTGCCTCAGGCCTGCATGAGGTACTAGGCATTGCCTACAATCCGAAAGACAAGAACCTCTATGCGACCACGCGCTATGAGATCACGCGCCTCAAGGACACCGACAATGACGGACGCGCGGATGTCTTTGAAAATGTGAACGACAACTGGGGCGTGTCCGGCGACTACCATGAGTATGCCATTGGCAGTCGTTTTGACAAAGCGGGCGATCTTTGGGTGACGCTGTGCCTGACCGGTTCCTTCAGCAGCGCGGTGCCGTTTCGCGGCTGGGCGCTGCGGATCAAACCTGATGGAACCATGGTGCCGACATGCTCCGGCATCCGCAGCCCGGGAGGCATTGGTTTCGATGCGGATGGCGAAGTGTATTACTGCGACAATCAAGGCCCGTGGCATGGCTCATGCACGCTGCAGCATCTGGTTCCTGGATCCTTCCAAGGACATCCGGGCGGCAACATCTGGTATGATCTCGCTCCGAACATGGGACCGCGCCCGATCGACCCGATTCCTGAAGCCTTTCAAGGTGACAAAGGCCGCAAAGACAAACGTGAAGGAGGAGATCCTGACCGCATGGTGAAGGAACGTGAGCGCATCAAGCAGCTCCTGCCGCCGGCGGTTTATCTCGTGCACGGCAAGATTGGCAACTCCGCCAGTGCCATCATCTGCGATCTCAGTGCTGGCAAGTTTGGCCCCTTCAGCAAGCAGTTCTTTGTGGCGGATCAAAGCCACAGCAATCTGAGCCGCGTCTATCTCGAAACGGTGAACGGGATCAAGCAAGGGGTGGTCATTCCCTTCCGCAGCGGCTTTGCCAGCGGCATCATCGGCGGACGCATGGATGAAGAGGGCCGAGTCTTTGTCGGTGGCAGTGACCGAGGCTGGGGCGCACGAGGTGGAAAGCCCTTCTGCTTTGAAAAGTGCGAGTGGACAGGCAAGACACCTTTTGAGGTGCATGAAATGCACGCGAAGCCGGACGGCTTTGAGGTGACATTCACGCAGCCCGTGGACCCCACCACCGCAGGTGATGTGAAGAGCTACAGCATGCGCGAGTTTACGTATGCGTATCGCGAACAATACGGCGGCGATGAAGTCTCGGAAGTCTTGCCCAAGATCACCGCCGCAACCGTCGCCGCAGATGGCAAATCCGTGCGCCTGACGATCTCGCCACTGACCAAAGGCCACATTCATGAGCTGCATCTGGATGGTGTGAAGAGCGCTGAGAAGCTTCCGCTGCTGCACAAGGTGGGCTATTACACGCTGAACGAGATTCCTGCGAAGTAAGAGGGGGTAACCCCGATTATCACTTCATCGGTTTTGCCTTGGGGACATCCATCAGTTTCAGGGATGGCTCGGAATTTTGCACCTGGGGCTCCATAGCCGCTACAGGTTCGGCACGTCTCACTTCGACAATGGGAATGTTGCGGGTTTGCAACGGCAGTTCTGCACGCTTCACCTGCTCTCCCGCCATTGGCTGGGGTGGCGCGGCAGTGGGCAGGACTGCGCGACGCACCTCCATCTGCTCCTCGGCAGCAGCCACAACTACCGGGGCAGTATAGTTTTTCACTGCCGCAGTAATCAGGGCCGAACGGGCAGGTGCCAGATCCATCGCCGTTTCTACAATTTTGCGCACCTGCGCTGGCTCTGCATTTACAGCATCCATGGCGGCGGTGACTATCTCTGCGGCACAGGCTTCGTGAATGACCAGCGCCTCCTCCAGGCGCATCACCAACTTGTCAGGCTCCATGCGGATCGAAGTGAAGAGCTCCCCGCAAAGTGTCTCGCAGGAGATCTGGGCCGGAGTCGATTTCACTGGCTGAGCGAGCCCTGGTGAAGTCACCAGGACAAGCAGACAGCAAAATGCAGAGATCAAACGCATGGGTTGAAGGAGCTTCAAGAATGACGGATTCAAATGGGCTTCCTTCAAATCATCTTTTGGGGGTTTTAGTCTTTTTCTGGCGGTGGGTTCAGAATGTCTGCTTCGGCACCCCGATGTGCTCGGATGAACTGTTCAGGTGCAACACGGTTCAGGGGTGTATCAGCATATCCCTGGCCAGGATTCACATAAGGACCAAGCCGCACTTCGAAATGCAAATGTGCCAAATAGGCACCCTCAGCCGTTCCCACCGTGCCGATCTCATCGCCGCGCTGCACCAGTTGGCCGACTTCTACTCGGATCGACTGCAAATGCGCATACATGGTCTGGATCACTGGACCGAGTTCATCATGGTCCGGCAGGCGATGGGCAATGAGGATCATTTTGCCCCAACCCGGCCCAGGAATGCCCGCATACACCACGCGCCCGGCTCCTGAGGCGTAAACGGAAGCGCCCAAATCCGAATTGCCGCCGCCGATGCCGTTCAAGTCATCGCCAAGGTGTCGTGAGATGCGAAAAGGCCGGGCATTGTAGGTGAGTGCGCCGTGCTCAGACCCCATGGGCATGTCAAACCGGGTGGCGAGAGGCAAGGTGGCGACTTCAAGGGGAGTCAGTCGAACGAAAGCCGGATCTAGCGGCGTGAGCGCAGAGGAAGGCGAGATCCCAAAACGCAGCCAGATCACGCCGATGACCACCGCCGTGAGGGCGAGGGTCAAAAGCACGCGCATGATCCGCACCAATGTCTGCATGAGGGAGATTCGAGGGCTGCGGGAGCGTTGCAAAGGGAACGTGCCGCCCTTAAATAACCGCATTCCTGTGAACACGCTCTCCCCTTCCTCGTTCGGCGCCCCCAAAGTCTCCGTCTTCAGCGGCAAAGCCAGCTATGACGATGCCGATGCCCTGCGGCAGCAGATTGAGGATGCGATCAAAGCCCTGGAACTCTCTGCGGACTTCATCACTCCGGGCGACCGTGTGGTCATCAAGCCGAACTGGGTCAAGGAGCACAATGCCAGCAAGCCGGAGGATGAAGGGGGCTGGCTCACCATCATCACACATCCAGCCGTGGTGCGCGAAGTCGCCCGCTGGGCCGCGAGAAAGCTTCAGGGACATGGATCTGTGACGCTGTGTGATGCGCCGCAGAGTGACTCGTCTTTCGCCACGATTCGCCGCCTGCACCGGCTGGATGATCTCATCACTGATCTCACCAAGGAGTTTCCAGGCGTCGCATTTCTGCTGTTCGACATGCGGTGTGAAGAGTGGACCATTGATGATGGAGTCACCATCGCCAAACGAGAACTGCCGAGTGATCCCTCCGGGGCTGTGGACATTCATCTGGATGCGGACAGCGAATTTCTGGGGCATCCTGGCCTGGGCAAGCTGTATGGAGCGTCGTTTGATTTCGCCACGACGAACCGGCAGCACACGGACCCGCATCATGAGTACCGCATCTGCCGCACGCCGATGAATGCGGATGTGCTGATCAATGTGCCGAAGCTCAAGACGCACAAAAAAGTTGGGCTCACGGTGGCGCTGAAAAATCTGGTGGGCACCACGCCACGCACCAACTGGTTGCCGCGCCATACGGAGGGCACGCCTGCGGAGGGTGGTGATCAATTTGCCGAATCCACAGCGAAGCGGGCGCTGGAAGGGACGCTGATGCGCACCGCCAAAAAGATCCTCTTTGGGCGGTTTTTCCTCTCCAAGCTTTTCGTGCCGCTGAAGAAGCTGGGGCGTGTCATCTTCGGAGACACCAAGGAGGTCGTGCGCTCAGGCAACTGGCATGGCAACAACACCGCGTGGCGCATGATCCTGGATCTGCACAAGTGCTTCTTCTACTTCGACGGGCGCGGCGTGCGGCGTGACAAACCGCTGCGCTACCTGACGATTGTCGATGGCATCATCGGCGGTGATGGCGATGGTCCGATGTCATGCGATCCTGTGGCGAGTGGCGTCATTCTCGCCGGGACGCATCCGGTGGCTGTTGATTGTGTGAGCGCGCAACTGATGGGACTCAATTGGAAAAAGACCCGGCTGCTTAACGATGCTTTCGCCATTCAGCGACTGCCGATCACGGGATTTGCGCCCTCAGATATCACCGTGGCATCGAACAAGGCAGAGTGGAGCGGGCCATTTGAGGAGATGAAGCATTGTTTCGAGTTCCAATGCCACTTTGGCTGGGCCGGGCATCTGGAGAGTGATGAGAGGCTGGCGAAGATGGGGAAGTCAGCGGTCTGATCCCGAACGTTGCTTCCAGTAATCGGGATGCTGGCTGGCATGTGCTACAGCTGCGATGATGATTCGATCACCACGAATGAAATAGGCGACGTAATAAGGGAAGCCTCTCAAGTTCACGCGCCTGAAGCCTCCTTTCCGCTCATTCCAATGCAGCGGTGAACGGGCAATTGCAGCACAGGCGTTTTCCACCAGTTGACGAAAGCGAAAGCCAAGATCGGGATCGCAGGATTGGTAGTAGAGAGTGGCCTCTTCCACCTCGCGAAACGCTTCGGGGAGAAACTCGAAGCCGCCATTCATCGGCCAGGAGCTATAACGGCAAGGCGGGCAAAAACCTCCGAAGCAGGAACCGTCTGGGAAAACCCAGCATCAAAGCGATGAATGCGTTGTCCGATCTCTTCCTCCCAGGCAGCCTCCGTCCCCTCGTCAACGTTTGGCTCCACGCTGACAAGCAGCTGTCGCGCAAGGATCAGGCGCTCGTCGCGAGTGAGCACCAGCGCATCTCTGGCAACAGCATCAAGTGTGGCAGGCATGGCTGAATGTTAATCAAACCGGTCCGCTTTGTCGAATTCCAAATGTCTCACTCAAAGTGCATCTTACCAATGTCTGAGCGGCGTTGCAGGCCGTCAAAGGTGATCTTGGTGCTCTCGGCGTAGGCTTTCTCCCGGGCTTCGACACGGGTTGCACCCTGCGCCACGACGGCGAGCACACGGCCGCCGTTGGTTTCAAACTGGCCGGCGGTGTTCTTTTTCGTGCCGCAGTGATACACACGGGCACCACTCACAGATTCCAGTCCAGAGATGACATCGCCATTGCGCGATGAGGCTGGGTAACCGGCGCTGGCGCTGATGAGGCAGATACTCCAACCGGGCTGGAAGCGGATGAGGTCGGGCTGGAGGTTTCCTTTGGCGGCCTCGAAAGCATAAGTGGCGAAATCACCGCGCAGCATGGGGAGCACGGCTTCGGCTTCAGGGTCGCCGAAACGGCAGTTGTACTCGATGACCTGTGGGCCGTTGGGGGTTAGCATGAGGCCGAAGTAGAGGAAGCCGCGGTATTTGAGGCCGTCCTTCAAGATGCCTTGCACGGTGGGCTGGACGATCTCGCGCTCGATGCGCTGCATGAGCGCGGGGTCTGCGAGTTCTAGAGAAGCGACTGCGCCCATGCCGCCGGTATTGGGCCCCTGGTCGTTGTCGCGGATGCGCTTGTAATCGCGCGCGGGCATGAGGATCTGATATTTGTCATCGCACACGGAGGCGAAGATGGAGATTTCGGGGCCGGTGAGGCATTTTTCTACAAGCAGATCGCCCGCGCCGAAGCAGCGCTTTTCCATGACGTCATCGACGAAGGCTTCGGCCTCATCATTGGAGGTGCAGACGGCGACGCCTTTGCCGGCAGCAAGGCCGTCAAACTTCAGCACGATGGGCATTTCCGTCAGGGCGGCCTTGGCCTCCGCTGCGGTGGTGCAGATGGTGAAATCTGCGGTGGGGATGCCATGGCGCTTCAAAAACTTCTTCGCGAAGGTTTTCGATGCTTCAAGCTGGGCGATCTCTTTCCGGGGGCCCCAGCAGGGGATGCCGGCCTCGGCGCAGAGATTGGACAGGCCGCTGTCTTTCACGAGCAGTGCTTCTTCACCCGCCATGCAGAGGTCGATGCTGTTCTGCTTCATCCAGGTGATCAGCTCTGGTAGCCCGGTCACATCCACACGCGTGGCCAAAGTGGCGATGGCATCGCTGCCCGGGTACGCGAAGAGTTCGTGCTTTTGCGGGGATTCGCTGAGTGCGGTGATGAGCGCGTGTTCACGACCGCCTTTGCCTGTAACGAGGATTTTCATGGGGGGTGTTTCTTAGCGCGGCCCGTGGTCTGCGCAAGCCTGCACGAAAGTCTGGTTCTAAGAACTTGGGGGGCCAGCCGTTGCAGCCAGCATGAAATGCTGCCTGCCCATCTGCGCCCTGTTGATTTCCTGCGTGCCTGAGAAAGGAGGCAAGCAGGCGGATTTGCCATCAGGGATGCCCGACGCGATCCAGCAGGCGGCCGACCAACTGGATGCTGCGCTGATGCATGATTACATGCTGATGTTTGAGAAGCGGCTGAAGAATCCGCACTCAGTCGCCGCGCCGATGCTACCACCGATGGCGGATGACACGGTCTTTCTTCGGCGGGCGTGCATTGACCTGGCTGGAAGGCTGCCGCGAGCGGATGAGGTGCGCGCATTCATAGCTGACACAGCGCGCGACAAACACGCGCGACTGACGGATGCGCTGACGCGTGAGCCGGGTGCAGCAGAGGTGCGCTTTCGCATGCTGGCGGAGGCGTTTAGGGTGAAGGACTATGAATACAAAACAGTCGCGTGGCTGAGGCAGGCGGCGATGGAAGACCGGCCGTATGCGGAAATCGTGGCGTACATGATCGGGGGTGGGCATGTGTCCGAAATGAGGGAGAGCAACCCGCGGCGCACGTGCGCGGAGACGGCCGCTACGGTGCTGGGTGTGGACGTTTACTGTGCGATGTGCCATGACCATCCTTTCGGTGGACCCACGCAGCGTGAATTTTATGGTTTTGCCGCGTGCTTTACCGGGCAGAAGGAGATGAAGCTGCCGCTGCACTACTTGTACCCTGATGGCAAGCCCGGAGAGGTGGTTCCACCTAGTACGCTGCGACTGGGATGGTGGAGGGATCTTCGAAGTGATCAGGACAAACTGGTGCAGGTGGTCAAATGGATGACGCAGGAGGAACCGAGCGGGCGCTATGCGATGGTAGCATCTCTGCGGGTGTGGAGCGGACTGTTTGGCATGCCTGGGCAGGAAGTGGACATGACAGTGGGCGGGGTGGATGATGCGCCGCCGTGGCATGGCTTTCCTGGGGAGAACACGCCTGATCACTATCACCGGAGCTGCTTTGATGGATCGCCGCGCGGAGCAGCCACATGGATAGGACTGCAGCTCAATTCTGCGAGCGATTTTACCCAAGCGACCAAGTTGCTGACGGAAGAGTTTATGAGATGTGGAGGACGACTGGCGGAATTTCAGCGCATCCTGGCGCGCACGGAGGCGTACAGGCGTTCCGGCATCGACTACAACTCGAACTGGAGAGAGTGCTACCTGGCACCGGCACCGCAGATCCGCAGACTGCCTTCCGAAGTGATCTGGAAAACAATCACGGCTGAAGACGACAGCCAGCTGCCACAGGTGCCGGAGCCCGAGCACCCGCTGCGCATGCTGGGCCGTGGCACACGTGAATACACGGACGAAAGCCGGACACCGCTCTCGCACGAACTGGTGCGCTTTATGATGAATGACAAGCTCATCGTTCGAGCAACGGCGAAGGCGAGCGATGCCGAGAGAATGTTTCTGGAGCTGCTGGGCCGTGAACCCACTGAAAGCGAACGAACGGCCATCGTGAGCAGTGGATCTTCCGATGAGGATGTGGCCTGGGCGCTGCTGAACACCAACGAGTTCATGTTTCGCCCGTGAGTGAATTGCTGGCAAAAGGCATTCAAAGAATCTCTAAGAAGATGACTTGTGAACCGTTGCTGCCAGCATGAAACGCCAGCTGCTCTTTTGCCTGCCGCTCTTGTTGGGTCCCTCATTGCTCGCCGACATTGTTCCTGAGACTGCGGCGGCTTACATCGATACCGCGCTGGAGCGTGAGTATGCGGCAGCACAGACGCCGCGCGGCATGAGACCCTTGCCCGTAAATTTGCCGCCCGAAGCAGATGATGCCACCTTTCTGCGTCGGGCCTGCATTGATTTGGCAGGAAGACTGCCCAAGCCGGAGGAGGCGAAAATCTTCCTCACGAGTGCATCACCAATCAAACGCGCCGTCCTCACAGATGCCTTGGTGAAGGAGCCTGCAGCTGCTGAAGCCCGCTTTCGCATGCTGGCGGAAACGTTTCGTGTGAAGGACGATGCCGCCGTGATCACCTGGCTGAGACAGGCCGCGCTGGATGACCGCCCCTACGATCAAATCATCACCTACATGGTCGGTGAGGGCCACATGAGCCGGCGGGACAAAGGCAATGCGTTCCGTACCGCGGTGGAAACCGCCTATGCCGTGGTGGGGGAGGACATGCACTGCTCGCAGTGCCACGACAACGCTTACAACGACCATGTGCAGATGGAGGCCTATCAATTTGCGGCCTGCTTTACTGCCAATGATGAAGGCGACAACATCCGACTGCCTTCGACTTACTGGTACCGCGATGGAAAACCCGGAGAACAAGTGAAGCCGAAGCTCCTGCGCTTGTCTCGTGAGGTCCCTCCTTCTGTCAAATCAGGCAAAGATCAGCGCATGCTCGTTGCCCAGTGGCTGACCAAGGAAAGCAGCCGGCGCTTTGTCTTCGTGGAGGCCCTGCGCGTCTGGAGCAGCCTCTTTGGCATGCCCGGACAAAACGTGGACCACACCATCGGCGGCAGTGATCCGGTGCCAAGCTGGGAAGAGGTCCATGAGAATTCAGACATTCCCGTGACTTTCCGGAAATGCTACGGCGCCCAGCATCCCAACAGGGTCCCGTGGGTCGGCCTGGAGCCATCCTCACTAAAGGCACCAAATGTGGAGGTCGTTCTTGCTGATGTTTTCCGACACTGCGGTTACCGCATTGGCGTATTTCAGCGCATTCTGGCCCGCACCCGTGCCTACGGACGCATGGGAGTGGATCCTCATCGCAGCGGTTACATGGTGCCCGCGCCTCACATCCGACGCCTGCCTGCTGAAGTCATCTGGGATGCGCTGTCCCCGGAAAAAAGCTCTCAACTGCCGCAGGTGCCGCCGCTGGAGCATCCGCTGCGCATGCTGGGCCGTGGCACGCGAGAGTGGTCTGACGAAAGCATCACACCGATCTCGCATGAACTCGCCTGCTTCATGATGAACAGCGCAGACATGGAACTCGCGGTGGCACCTGGGCCGGCAGATCGCTCCACTGAGGACCTGTTCCTCTCCATCCTCGGGAGGTATCCCAATGGCCTCGAAAAAGCCATCGCCCAGCAGCACCGGAATGAAGCGCCGCAAACTGCGGACGCGGACATCGCCTGGGCCTTGCTGAACACGAGGGAGTTTATGTTCAGGCCGTGATCAATCGCGCGAGCCGGGGGTGATCTTCATCTGCACTTCTTTGCCTTCGCGCTGGACGCTGATGGTTGTCTCCTTGCCGATCTTGAGATCTCCCATGACGTAGGTGTAGTCGTAGATGTTGGTGATGTCTTTCCCGCCGAGTTTGATGATGATGTCGCCGGCTTTGACGCCTGCTTTGGCAGCGGGACCGATGGGGGAGACGCCGCTGAGTTTGACGCCTTTGATGTCGCCCTGGGCGTAGTCGGGGATGGTGCCGAGGTAGGCGCGGAGGCCGGTGCGGGCTCCCTGATTTTTTGGGGCCTCCATGGCGACGTAGTCAGGTGCGGGATCGGTGGTGGCGATGCCGCGGGCGATGAGGCCCATGAGCTTGGCGATCTTGACGGCGTTGACGTAGTCGATCTTGTCCGCCGTGTCGCTGGGCATGTGGTAGTCGGCATGGGAGCCAGTGAAGGCGTTCAGCGTGGGGATGCCGCGCAGATAAAACGCGGTGCTGTCGGTGGGGAGGTGGGCGTCGTTTTGGGTGGTGATGGGCAGGCCGATGGGGGCATTGCGTTTTTCGATTTCCTTGGCCCAAATGGAGCTGCTGCCAAGCCCCTGCATGACGAGCGTCTTCTGGAAGCGACCGATCATGTCCATGTTCAGGCAGGCGGCGAACATGCCGGTGAGTTTCGCGTTGGGATCGCCTTTGATCATCTTGGCATAGACCTCGACGAAGTGATTGCTGCCGAGCAGGCCGAGCTCCTCGCCACTCCAGGCGGCGAAGATGATGTCGCGCTTGAGGGTGAGCTTGCCCTGCTTTTTCAAGTCGGCGAGCCACTGGGCGATTTCGAGCACGCCGGAAGTGCCGGAGGCGTTGTCGTCGGCGCCGTGGTGGATCTTGTTCACTTCATCGCCCTTGGCGCGAGAGTTCGAGCCGCCGCTGCTGCCGAGGTGATCCACATGAGCGCAGACGATGAGCGGCGCGACGTGAGGATCGGGCTTGTCGCCGTAGGGCAGCACGCCGAGGACGTTGCGGCCTTTTTTCTTTTCCTGCTGGATGACGATGTTCGCGCTGAGCGTGAGGCCTTTGCAGTCGATGCCGCCCATGAGATCGCCATTGTCGAGTTTGTCCTGGAGTTCCTTGAGGTTCTTGCCGGCGCTGGCGAGCAGTTTGTCGCCGACGGCATCGGTGATGCTGATGGCGGCGATGCCGCTGGTGGCGAGGGAGGCATCAAACGTGAGCGGTGAGAGCTGCTGCACGACTTTGGAATTGGGCCCGCTGACGACGATGAGACCGCGCGCGCCTTTCTGGCGTGCGGTGAGCGCTTTGTAGCGGAGGCTGGCGTAGCGGCTGAGATCGTTGCGGCGTTCCTGCGTGATGCCTTCGGGCAGGTAGCGGAAGACGAGCACCCATTTATCCTTCACGTCCAGATGCGCGTAGCTGCTGTAAGTCTCGATCTTTTTGCCATCGTTGCCGGTGGCTTCGTCTGGGGTTTCGATGCCGTAACCAGCGAACACGATGCCTGCGGCTTTGACTTCGCCGTTTTGGGAGAAGGAGAGAGGTTTCCAGTCCACATCGACCTTCAAATCACTGCCACTGAGCTTCAACTCATTGCCTTCGCCGAGCGCGACGCCGGCGGTGAAGTCGAAGTTGTCGAAGTAGGTGTCGTCATCGCCCATGGGAGCGAGGCCGATCTTTTGGAAGACGTCTGCGACATACTGGGTGGCGAGTTTTTCACCTTCCGTGCCGGTGAGGCGGCCGCCGAGGGCATCGCTGGCGAGGTAGCTGACCTGCTGCTTCATGTCTTCAGGGCGGATTTCAGCGGCGGTGGCGGAGAAGTCGGGCTCTGGAGTCTTGGTGATAACCGCCTGCGGATCGGTCTTGAGCCCGAGTGCGGTGAGTGCGTGATCGTGGTCCCAGTCGGCGAGGTAAATCTGGGAGGCGCCCCCTGCCCCGCGGCCGCTGGTCCAGGAGAGCTTTTTGCCATCTGGGGAGAAGACGGGCAGGCCATCGAAGCCGTCCGTGGTGGTGACGCGCACGGGGTCGTGCTTGCCGGCGGCATCGACGATGTAGAGTTCGAAATTGGCAAAGCCGTTGAGGTTCGTGGTGAAGATGAGGTACTCGCCACTGGGGTGGAAATATGGGGCCCAGCTCATGGCGCCGAGCTTGGTGATGGGTTTTTGATCGCTGCCGTCAGCGTTCATGATCCAGACTTCGGCCACGTCTCCTTTCGGCGTGAAGCGGCGCCAGCAGATGCGTTTGCCATCGGCGCTGAAGAAGGGGCCGCCATCGTAGCCGGGGGCATCGGTGAGGCGCTTCACGTTCGAGCCGTCGGCATCGGCGGTGTAGATCTCCATGAAGTACTGTTTGTCGATCTTCAGACGCTCTTCGTCCTCTTTGCTGAGCTTCGTTTCGTAGGCCTGGCGATTGCTGGCGAAGACGATCTTTTTGCCGTCAGGAGAGTAGTCGCCCTCGGCATCGTAGCCGCGGGTGTGAGTGAGGTTTTTGAGGGACTTGTCCACCAGGGAGTATTCCCAGATGTCGTAGTGCTCGTCGTAGTCCCAGGAATAGCGGCGCACTTTGGCGTTCTTGCGCTCATCATACTCAGCGGCTTGCAGCTTTTTTGAGTCGGGGTCGGTGTGAGTGGAGGCGAAGAGGACGCGTTTGCCGTCGGGGTGAATCCAGGCGCAGGTGGTCTTGCCCATGCCGGGGGAGATGCGCTCCTGATCGCCTGTTTCCAGATCCATGAGGTAGATTTGGTAAAACGGGTTCCCATCTTCGCGCTCGGACTGGAAGATCATCTTCTTGCCATCGGCGGAGAAGTAGCCCTCCCCGGAGCGTTTGCCCTCGAAGGTGAGCTGGCGAGGGGCTGTAATGAAATCCGCCTCGGTCTGGGCAAAGACGGCGGTGGAGAGGCAAAGGAAGGCGAGGAGGCGCATGGTTTGGGATAAAGAACATACGTCTGGCAGGGATGTTTGCAGAAACTTTGCGGATGCATCCGGCTCGAATCCGCGTTTGATCCGCCCCGACCTTTTTTTCCGACCATGCGCTTACTCCCCCTTCTTGCTCTTTTTCCCTTGCTGGTTTCCGCCGCTGAACCGGTGTCTCTGTTTGATGGCAAGACGCTCAAAGGCTGGGATGGCGAAACGACGAAAGTCTGGCGGGTGCAGGATGGGGTGATCGTGGGTGGGTCACTGGAGGGGAATCCGCAGAACGAATTCCTGACTGCAAAGAAGGTTTACCGGAATTTTATCCTGCGGCTGGAATACAAGCTGGAGGGCACTGAGGGCTTTGTGAATGGGGGCGTACAGTTCCGCAGCGTACGCATCGCACAGCCGCCAAACGAGATGAGTGGCTATCAGGCGGACATCGGCGCAGGTTATTCGGGCTGCCTCTATGATGAGTCCCGCCGCAAAAAGATGCTGCTGCAGCCTGCCAAGGAACTGATCGAAAAGGCGGAGAAGCCGGGCGAGTGGAACACGTACGAAATCCGCGCCGAGGAGCAGCGCATCCAGCTCTTTGTGAACAAGGTGCGCACGGTCGATTAC
>NZ_JBAQCR010000220.1:0-17442 GCF_049294395.1 Prosthecobacter sp. | reverse complement strand
CGTCTTGATGCGCCGCCGCTGTCGGTCAGACACTTCCAGAAAGCCGTCGCGCTCCAGCTCATGCAGCGCGCCGCGCAGCGTGTGGCGGCTCACCTGCAGGCGTGCGCACAGCTCCCGCTCCCCCGGCAGATGGCCATGCCAGTGCCCGGCCTGCATGGACTCGCGCAGGCTCTGCGCCGTCAGGGTGACAAGAGAGATGCGCTGAGGCAATCTGGGACTGGAGGAGGTCGCGGGCTTCATCTGGTTTGGACAACAGACCAGAATCAAGCCGTTGTGACAAATCGTTTCAGCAGCCTGTTTCAGTTCCATGTCTTCCAAAGCACGCCACCTCTCGCACAGCGACCTGCTTCAGCTCAAACGCTGGAACACTCCCACCATCTACAACGGCTGGGAGCAGATCACCCGGCACAATGCAGGCACCGATGCCTTCAATATTGAGGAAACCCGCGACTTCATGCCGCAGATGGGCCCCATGGTCGGCTACGCCGTCACGCTCGTCATCGAGCCCTCAAACGTCGCGCACCGCCAGACGAATCCAAATGCCGGGGCTGAGTTCCGCCGCTACATCGCCAGCGTCCCCGGACCGAAGATCATCGTCGTCCAAGACCTCGACAAACCCCGCGTGCTCGGCTCCGCCTGGGGCGAGGTGAGCGCCAACATGTTCCGCGCCCTCGGCTGCGTCGGCACCATCACCGACGGTGCCATCCGCGATCTGGATGAAATGACCAACGCGGGCTTCAAAGCGCTCGCCCGCCGTCTCTGCGTCGGCCACGCCTTCGTTCACCCCGTGCGCTGGGGCTGCGAGGTCGAGGTCTTTGGCCGCACCGTAAAGCCCGATGATTTCATCCACGCCGACAAGCACGGCTTCATGGTCATCCCCGAGGAAGACCAGCCCAGGCTGCTCGAAGCCGCCCGCTTCATGGACGCCAATGAATGCGCCACCGTCATCCCCGCCGCTCGCAATGCAGCAGGCCTGAGCACGGACGAACTCGTCGCCAATCTTGAAGCCAGCATCACCCAGTTCAGTGCCAATGTGAAAAGCCAGTTTGCCCGTCAGGGCGAGTGGTAACTCCAACCAGCCACCATGAAACTCATCGCCCTTTGTCTCGCCTTCGCCTGCATGGCGCACGCCGAAAGTATCATCACTCTCAATCTTGATCCCACCAAGGAGAATCCGCGCAACTCCGAAGGCTCCTTCGCCACGCTCGCCTCCGGTCGCATCATCTTCTGCTACTCACATTTTTACGGCGGCGCGGGGGATGAGAGCCCAGCCCGCATCGTGCGCATTCATTCGGATGATCAGGGCCGCACCTGGAGCCAGCCCGTCACCGTGGTGGAAAACACCGGCGGCGACAATGTGATGAGCGTCTCCCTCCTTCGCCTCGCCAGCGGCAAGCTCGCCATGTTTTACTGCATCAAAAACAGCTGGATCGACTGCCGCCCGCACATGCGCATCTCCACAGATGAAGGCGAGACCTGGACCGAGCCCAAGCTCGTGCAGCAGGCCCCCGGTTACTTCGTGATGAACAACGACCGCGTCATCCAAACGAGCAAAGGCCGCATCATCATCCCGCTGGCCTTCCACCGTTCACGCGGCACCGATCCCAACACCAGCAAATCCTGGGACGCACGCGCCATCGCCACCTGGATCTATTCCGATGACGAAGGCACCACCTGGACGGAATCCTCCAGCTGGTGGGCCATGCCCGTGCGCAGCGGCAGCGGTCTGCAGGAGCCCGGCGTGGTGGAGCTGGCAGACGGCGGCCTCTTCTCCTGGTGCCGCACGGATCAGGGCGCGCAGTACGGCTTCTTCTCCACCGACGCAGGCAAAACATTCTCGCCACCCGAGCCCACGGAAATGAAATCTCCGAACGGCCCCGCCAGCATCAAACGCCTGCCCGGCAGCAGCGACCTGCTGGCCATCTACAACGACCACTCCGGCATGTTCCCGTTCCCGCCCAAAAAGCGCAACCCCTTCGTCGCGGCCATCTCCACAGACGGCGGCAAGACCTGGCCCAGGCGCAAGCTCATCGAGAATGATCCCGACGGCCTCTATCACTACACCGCCATCCATTTCGTCGGCGATGCCATGCTCATCGGCTACTGCGCTGGCGACAGCAAAGTGGGTGCCCTCAATCGCCTGCGCATCCGCCGCATCACTCTCGACTGGCTGAAGCAACCCTGATCCTCCCATGCGCTCACTCATTCTCCTCCTCTGCTTCTGCGCCAATCTGCTTCCCGCAGCACCGCTCAAAACCGCAGCCTTGCTCGCCGCAGGCAAGGAGCCCGTGCGCATCGTCTGCATCGGCGACAGCATCACCGGCGTCTATTATCACAGCGGCGGCCGCCGCGCGTATGCCGAAATGCTTCAGCTCGCGCTCCAGCAGCTCCACCCCCAGGCGCAGCTCAGCGTGCACAATGCCGGCATCAGTGGCGACACCACCACAGGCGGCCTCAAGCGCCTTGAGCGTGACGTGCTCGCGCACAAGCCCCATCTCGTGACCATCATGTTCGGCATGAACGATCTGGTCGGCACACCCGTGGACATCTTCAAAAAGAACCTCCGCGAGATGATCACCCGCTGCCAGAAAAGCGGAGCCGAAGTAGTACTCTGCACGCAGAACTCCATCATCGAAACCCCGCGGCGTCCCCCAGCCCGTCTCGCTGAATTCACGCAGGCCATTCGTGACGTGGCCAAAGAGGAGACGCTCGTCGTGGCCGATTGCTACGCCGCATTCGAGGCCGTGCACGCCGCCGATGCCTCCGAATGGAATCTCCTCCTCAGCGATACCATTCATCCCAACATGGCCGGCCACAAACTCTTCGCCGAAACAATCGCCCACGCCATCACCGGCCGCACCGTTTCACTCCGCGAAGTCGGCCCACCCGCGTCTCCGCTGTCGCACACCTTCGCAAAGCTCAAAGCCGGCCAGCCCATTCAGGTGCTCGCCATGCCTCCATACGACACACTCATCACGCCTGCCTTGCAGCGCCTCTATCCCGCTGCCGTCGTCAAAGTCACTCCCTGGCCTGTTGCAGGCCAGACCCTCGCGCAGCTTGAACTCTTCGCGCGCAAGGTGCGCAGCATGAAGCAGGATCTCGTCCTCATCGCCGTGCCTGCTGAACTCCCGCTGCAAGATCAGGTGCAGTTTCATCACGACTATTCATGGATCATGAACTGGTCTCTCAGCTTCGGCGTACAGCAGTGGGATGTGGTGGTGGCCTTGCCTTCTGCGGCAAAACCCGCACTCAGCCAGGAAGAGAGCCGCCACGAAGCTCTCGCACTGCGCCTCATCCAGGCCCAGGACCTTTCCATGATCACACGCCGCAGCGGCGACACCACGCCGCTGCTCGAAATCCTCTCCACCTGGCTCGCCCACCATCAACCCTGACCCCTTTTATGAGACGCTCCAAAGTCCTCGCCAAAATCCGTTCCGGCCAAGTCGCCCGCATCTGCTGCACTGGCTCGCCCATCGCCTTCTTCCCGGCCATCGCCGCACACTTCAAATACGACGGCATCTGGCTCGATGCCGAGCACCGTGTGTGGGAACCCCGCGAAGCCGAAACCATGCTGGGCCGTCATCACGCGGCGGACATCGACTGCGTGTGGCGTGCGTCCACGAAGGAAAAGAACAGCCTCTACCGCCTGCTCGAAGACGGTGCCGCCGGGTTGATGATCCCCCACGTCGGCAGCGCGGATGAAGCCCGCGCTTTGGTCAATGCCATCAAGTTCCCACCCCTCGGCGATCGCGGCTTCTGCGGCGGCGGTCGCGATGCCGACTACTGGATCGGCAAGCCCGATGATTACATTGAGCAGGCCAACCGCGAGACCTTCCTGGTGGCTCAGATCGAAACCCCCGCCGCGCTCGCTAATGTTGAAGAGATCGTCGCCGTGCCCGGTGTGGATGTTCTCTTTCTCGGCCCCGGTGACATGTCCCTGCGCCTCGGCTGCACGCCTGCCGTGAATGATCCCGTGATGCTCGATGTGCAAAAGCAGATCGCCGCCGCCTGCCGCAAACACGGCAAGACCTGGGGCCGACCCGTCGGCAGCGCTGCAGATGCGAAAACGATCATCGAGCTTGGCGCGCAATTCGTCGTGCTCGGCAGCGAATTCGGCGCACTGCACGCGCATCTCAGCGCCTGCGCCGCCGACTTTGACAGCGTGCTCAGCGAAATCTCCGGCCAAGCGGCCATCCCTGCGGGCAAGACCTATTGATGAGGAGCGTTCTGTTCATTCCCACATCATGAAAGCTCTCCTCGTTCTCGCGTTTTTCCTTTCACCCATCTGTTTGTGGAATGCCGCACACGCCGCCGAGTCCGTGCGCATCGCCACCTTTGATGTGGATGCCACACCACCGCTCGGTGCCGCGATGGCCTATGATCCGGTGAAGCGCGTGGATGATCTCACCCTCCGCTGCCGTGGCATCGTCATCCTTGGCGGCGGTCAGCCCATCGTGCTCTGCGCGGTGGATTGGATCGGCATTGCCAATGAAGGCCACGATGCCTTTCGCGCCGCGCTCGCAGAGGCGGCCGGCACCGTGCCAGGCCGAGTTGCCGTGCACACGCTGCATCAGCATGACGCTCCGGGCTGCGACTTCACGGCAGAGAAGCTCATCAAAGAACTCGATGTGAAAGGCTACACACGCTTTGAAGGCACCTTTCATTGCCAGGTCATCCAGCGCGCAGCTGATGCCATTCGCGCAGCGCTGCCCAATGCCCAGCCCGCCACCCACTACGGCTACGGCGAAGCCGTGGTCAAAGAAGTGGCCTCAAACCGCCGCGTGGAGCGCACCCCAGAGGGCAAGGTGGGACGCATGCGCGGCAGCAGTTGCAAGATCGAAGGCCTCATCTCCCTGCCCGAAGGCCTCATCGATCCCGTCGTCTCATTGCTCAGCTTTTGGAACGGCGACAAGCCCATCGCCGTGCTCAGCGCCTACGCCTGCCATCCGCAGAGCTACTACCGCCTCGGCATTCCCAGTCCGGACTTCCCCGGCATCGCACGCTTCATCCGTGGTCAGGATGTGAACGCCGCGCTGCATGTCCACTTCAACGGTGCTGGTGGCAATGTCGCAGCAGGGAAATACAACGATGGCACACAGAGCAACCGCGTCATCCTCGCCACCCGTCTCGCCGCCGGCATGCGCGAAGCCTATGACAAGACCACGAAGCTGCCGCTCACAGCCGCCGACATCGGCTGGGGCAATGTCCCCGTTAAACTGCCTCTCTCACCCCGGCTCAACGAAGAAGATCTGACCGCCAAGCTCAAAGCCACCGAAGCCAAAGGTTACATCTCCTTCGCCGATCAGCTCGCCTTTGTCCGCCGCATCAAAGCCGGGCACGAAATCGACATCACCTGCCTCCAAATAGGCGACTCACGCATGCTGCACCTCCCCGGCGAACTCTTCGTCGAATACCAGCTCGCCGCCAAAGCCATGCGTCCTGATCTTCACGTCATGATGGCCGCCTATGGCAACTACGGCCCCGGCTACATCGGCACCGCCGCCGCCTACCCCGAAGGCGGTTACGAAACCGGCCCCACCTCCTCCAACGTCGCACCAGAGGTCGAGCAGGTGCTGACGTCGGCCATGCAACAGTTGCTGGGAGGAAAGCCGTGAGGAGCCTGCGCTGCAACGCTCGAACGTTCTGGGTACATGGCAGGGCGGGCTGTTCTCAGCGCGCCTCCGCCGGAGCGCAGAGCTTTATAAGAGTCATTCACGAAGTGCTCCGCATCCAGCGTCACCTCGGCTCGCGCGCCCGCTTCATTGGCGAAAGCATCCAGTTTCCATGAACCTCACAACCATCACGCCCGCAGCATTGCCGGTCAGCCTGATCGGTCTCGGCTGCGTGACTCTGGGGCGTGAGATTGACGAGCCCGCCTCCTTCGCGCTGCTTGATCACGCCCTCGCGCGTGGCGTTCGTCTCTTCGATACCGCCTCTGCCTACGGCGGCGGAGCCTCAGAAAGCATCCTCGGCCGCTGGCTGGCCTCTCGCCGCCCCAGTGGCATCACCATCGCCACCAAGATCCTGCCTCCGTATGATCGCATCGACATCCGTGCCAGCCTGGAGCGCCTCGGCGTCG
Organism: Prosthecobacter sp.; assembly: GCF_049294395.1. Lineage (GTDB taxonomy): Bacteria > Verrucomicrobiota > Verrucomicrobiia > Verrucomicrobiales > Verrucomicrobiaceae > Prosthecobacter. The sequence goes on along the minus strand of NZ_JBAQCR010000220.1, from coordinate 11,363 downwards.
ATCAAATCGATCTGCTCTATTTGCATCAGTGGCATGACAGTGTGCCCGCCGCTGGCCCCGTGCTCGATGAACTCCTGCACTCCGGCAGGGTGAGGGCGCTCGGTCTCAGCAACGTCACTCTTGAGCATCTTCAGGCCGCAGGGCCGCGCTTCAGCGTCGTGCAGAACAACCACAACCTCGCGGTCAGTGACGTGAGCGATGCCTTGCGTGAGCACTGCGCGGCGCGCGGCGTCGCCATCGTCACCTACAGCCCGCTGGGTGCCGGATTTCTCACCGGCAAGCACCAGCAGGGGGTGCAAAGCGGATCGCGTTTCGATCTCGTTCCCGCACATCAGGACGTCTATTTTCACAGCGATTCGTATCGCCGTCTGGCGACGCTTGAAGCCGTCTCTGCGCGCACCGGTCACTCGCAGGCGCATCTCGCCCTGGCCTGGGCGCTGCATCAGCCGGGCATCGCCTCCGTGCTCGTCGGTGGTCGCACACCGGCGCATCTCGACCAGGCCTTCGCCGGCCTCGATCTCGATGACCCCGCACTCTTTGCCGAACTCTCCGCATGAACACAGAATCCACCCAGCGCCTCGCCGATTATGAACGCGACGGCGTCGTGCTCATTCCTCAGTTTCTCACCGCTGACGAAGTGTCCGCTGTGCGTGCAGAACTTGGGCGTTACATCCGCGATGATCTCAGCGCACAGCCCGTCGATGCCCGCACCTTCGAGAAGGATGACAAGACCGTGCGCAATCTCTGGCGTCTCGAAAAATACAACGAGTGGTTCCACCACCTCGGCGAACGCGCAGACATCCGTGCGCTCGTCGCTCCGCTGGTCCATGGCGACCCCATCTTGGTCGGTGTCGAGACCTTCAACAAGCCCGCCCGCATCGGCTCCGGTGTGCCCTATCACCAGGACAACGCCTACTTCTGCCAATCTCCACCGGACATGCTCACCGTCTGGATCGCCATTGATGCCGTCACAGAGGCGAATGGTCCGGTCTTCTTCGTCAAAGGTTCGCACAAGGACGGCATGCAACCCACCAAGCCCAGCGGCGTGCGCGGCAACAGCATCGGCATGGCCACTCCGTCTCCCGTGCCGCTCAGTGAACAATTCTGCGGACTGCTCGCTCCCGGAGATGCCACCATCCATCAGTGCGAAACGATCCACCACTCCGCGCCCAACACCACGGACTACTCCCGCCTTGGCCTGTTGCTCGTCTATCGTGGCAGCCATACGCAGACGGATCCCAAACTGAAGGAAGCCTACGCCACCGCTGTGGCCATGACCCCTCCCGCATGAAAACCGGCTTTATCGTCCTGCTTCTCGTCGCCACAGGTGCCATTGCGCGTGACATTCACGTCGGCAAAGACGCGCCCACCATCGCTCATGCCATCAAGGCCGCGCTGCCGGGAGACGTCATCCATCTCGAACCCAAGGTGTATCGTGACTATGCCGGTTTCTACAACAAGAAAGGCGAGCCCGGCAAACCCATCACGCTGGATGGACATGGCGCGACACTGGAAGGCAGCGATCCCATTGACCCAGCGCAGTGGACTGAAGTGTCGCCCGGACTCTTTGCCAATGACCATCTCATCGCACGCAATGATGACGCCATCATCGGCCGCTGGTTCTTTTTATGGAACGGGCAGATGCAGCACATGGGCCGCACGTCCAAAGGACGCAGCGCACCGCTCAAAAAACCTGAAGAACTCCAGCCCGGCGAATGGACCTTCGTCAAAGATCCCTCGCGCGAGAAGCCACCCTCCAAGCAGATCTACGGCACCTTCTACCTCAAACTCCCTGCGGGCCAGAAACTCGCCGATGCTAATATCTCTGCCCCCATGCGCAGCGCAGGCGTGCAGTTCAGCGGCGACAATGCGCACCTCGTCATCAAGAACCTCACAGCCGCGCATCCCTACAACGACGGCTTCAACATCCATGGCGACTGCCGCGACGTGCTCTTTGAAAACGTCGCCGCCATCGAATGCGGAGATGACGGCATCAGCGCGCATGAGTCCGCGCAGTATCGCGTCGACGGTTTTGTGAGCATTGGCAACAGCACCGGCATCACTGACACCGGCACCGCGCAGACCAGCTATAAAAACGTCTTCCTCGCGAAGAACATCGGCTTCGATCTCTACTTCCTCGACGAAGGCCGCTACACCCTCACGAATGCGCTGGTGTTTTCATCGGCACAGAACCCGCTCTCCATCACAGGCCGCACAACCGGCGACTGCCGGATGCAGATGAAGAACGTCTTCATTCGCCGCCTTGCTGAGCCCCTCACCGGCAGCGTCGCTCTGCGTGCCGTGCTTGAGGCAAAGCACTGCACCTTCGAAAACATGGACATCAAAGTCGCTGGCGCCGCCACTTGGGAAAACTGTCTCATCAACGGCAAATCCTTCCCCGAGGGCAGCGGCTCGGTGGGCGCTGACCTCCATGAATTGATGAAGCTCGTGCCGAAAGATTTCAAACCATGAAGACGGCCCTGCTCATCTTCATCCTCCTCTCGGTGCTGATACCTCTCAGCGCGCAGGAGACCTACCCGCCCATGCACCGCCTCATCTGGGAGGAATATGTGGGCACACTGACGCATTGGCGGCAAAAGTTTCCCAAGCGCATGACGCTCGAATCGCGCGGCATGAGCGGCCAAAACATGCCGGTGTATCTGCTGAAGATCACCGACGCCACGGTGCCCGCCGCAGACAAGCAAATCTGCCTCATCACCACCCTGCACAGCGGCCCTGAGCGCACAGGGACCACGGGCGCACTCGCCTTCGCCGAATGGTGCCTCAGCGACGATCCCCTGGCCGTGGAAACGCGGCGCAAGCAGATCATCCTCGTAATGCCCTGCGTCAATCCGCTGGCCATGTTTTACACCGACCGCTTCCGCAACGAGCACGGCGTCGATCCCTACACCGGCAGCGGACGCATCGGCAAACTCTGGGATGTAAAGACCCTCACCCTCACCAAGCCCGAGGATGCCCCAGAACTCATCGCTGTGCTTTCCGTGATCGACGACTACCAGCCCGAAGTTCACGCCGACCTGCATGGCACCGGTCTGCAGGAATACGCCCCCGCGCAGCTCGGCGCACGCCGCATGTATCACGGCCAGATCATGACGGAGGTCACCGGCGGCGCGTATTCAAACTACGCCCTGCGTCCCTGGGACTGGCGCGTCACGGAGGCCATGATCGATGCCGGGCGCGCAGCGGGATTTCCCTCCGATCGTTTCGAGGCAGATGCCCAGCGCACCTTCTGGGGCCCCGAGCTCGCACCCCTGGGGCGCAAGCTCTGGCATGGCATGCCCATGTTTTACTCCGCGCACTACGGCTACGCCAAATACCACACCATGCTGCTCACGCAGGAAGTTGCGTGGGAGCAGAGCCTCGTCGCCCGCATGCAGGGCCTCATGCGCATCGGCAATGGCGCGTGGCTGGATGAAAAATCCCCCGGCTATCCCGTGAATCGCATGCGCCACTTCGTCGGCCATTACGTCACCGCGTATGGCGCCACAGCCTCCGCACGCCGCACCAGCCGCGTAGAATTGTGGAATCAGCAGAGCGACTTCGCCCTCGGTTTTCTCTATCCGCAGACCGTAGGCCGCGAGACCTTCGTCGTCGCCACCACCGCAGCAGCCAAGCACGCCGTCGCCCGCAACGACTTCCGCTCCCTCCTCGGCGACTCCACCACCGAGGTCGAGCGCTTCATCAAAACCGGCCCTGAACTCAAAGTCGCCATGGAGCAAACTCCAGAGCAACTCCTCGCCGCCAAGACCGACGCCAAATTCACCCACGGCATCGGCTTCCGCCTGCGCCTGCCCTATCCCGCGCCCAAACAACTCGAAGTGCGCCTCAATGGTGCCGTGTTAAAGACAGATGCAACCGACGGCTACGAAAGCTGGTTCGCCGACGGCTTCACGCAGGTGCAGGTAAACGTGCCCCCGCACAAGCTCCCCGCCCACGGCCTCTACTTCATCACCTGCGCTTACACACCCGATGTGCAGCGCCCCACCGGCTGGATGCCGCCTACGGAAGTGCAGAAAAAATACGCTACCGAGAAACTCGATGCCACACCCGCGACCTTCACCGATGTGGCCTACGGCACCCATTTCCGTCAGACGATGGACGTCTGGCTCGCGAAATCGAAGCAGCCCACCCCAGTCGTTTTTTACATCCACGGCGGCGGTTGGGCCGCGCAGGACAAGACGGACATCCATCAGCACCTCGACGTGCGCGCATTCCTCACTGCCGGCATCTCCGTCGCCTCCATCAACTACCGCTTCCTCATGGATGCCAACGCCGCCAAGGTCACGCCGCCGCTGCAATGGCCCCTGCAAGATGCCGCGCGTGCCTTGCAGTTCCTCCGCTCGAAATCCGAGGAATGGCACCTCGATAAAACACGCATCGCCGCCAGCGGAGTCAGCGCCGGGGGCTGCTCCTCCCTCTGGCTCGCCATGCACGCTGACATGGCCGATCCGCAAAGCACCGATCCCATCGCCCGCGAATCCACCCGCCTCCTCTTCACCGCCACCAAAGCCCCGCAAGCTTCGTTTGATCCGCAGCAGCTCATCGAATGGATCCCCAACAGCGAATACGGCGCCCACGCCTTCGGCTATCCCATGGACAAGTCGCGCAAAGAAACCTTCCCGCTCTTCCTCGCAAACCGCACGCAGCACCTCGCAGACATCCCCCTCTGGTCACCCATCGCCCACGTCAGCGCCGACGATCCTCCCGCCTATGTTGTTTACACCAAGGACGACAAGCCCCCCGTCAAAGGCCAGCCGCAGACCGATCCCAGCCACAGCGTCCTCCATGCCCTCATGCTGCAAGAAGTACTGCAGCCTCTCGGCGTGCCCTGCGCGGTGCACCACCCACAGGATGGCAAACCAGCCACCACCATGCAGGATCTCCTGCTGCAACACCTCAAACCAATCAACCATGGCAACTAGTCTCAAAGCCATCCAGCGCAGAACCCCTCTCCCCGTCCTAAACATCATAGCTCGGGGCATCCTTCGGGGAGAGGCCGGGTGAGGGGAGAAACAAAGCTCCCATAATCTGCCGCACCTGTTTCCTCCGAAACCTGAAAAGTTACCCACCATGAAGCCCGCATCCTCACTCTTCACTTCTCTACTGCTGCTCGCCAGCACTCTCGCCGCAGCCGATTCGCCAATCAACATCGGCAGCCGTCGCGAACTGTTTGCCGATTCCTTTTTGATCGAGAGCTTCAGCGGCACGCACCTGCAACAGCAGACCCCGCGTGATGAAGGCGTGGCCTTTAAGTTTGACCAGCCATGGGAGGGCCTCTTCAGCGGCTACGCCACCCTAGTCACTCTCGCAGACGGCCGCCTGCGCGCCTACTACCGTGGCAAGGCCGTGGCCAACAAAGACGGCAGCGAGGAGGAATTGACCTGCGTCGCAGAATCCGCCGACGGCCGCCAATGGACCAAGCCCGAGCTGGGCCTGTATGAAGTGATGGGCACACGCAAAAACAACGTCGTGCTCATGAAAGCGCACACCGCCACGCACAACTTCAGCCCCTTCCGCGATGCGCGCCCCGGCGTGCCTGAGGACGAGCGCTTCAAAGCCTTTGGCGGCACGATGGAGGGCGGCGGCCTCACTGCCTGGAAATCCCCCGACGGCCTGCGCTGGGAAAAGATCAGTCCCGAGCCTGTGATCACCAAGGCCATGGTGCCCTACAAATACATGTTCGATTCGCAGAACGTGCCCTTCTGGTCCGCAGCAGAAGACAAATACGTGGCCTACTACCGCGTCTTTGAGGGCGGCATCCGGCGCATCGTCCGCAGCGAGAGCAAAGATTTCCGCACCTGGTCCGCCCCCGTGCTCATGGAGTACCGCAATCCCTCCATGCAGGCCCCGGTCGAGCATTTGTACACCAATCAAACGCATCCCTACTTCCGTGCGCCACACCTCTATGTGGCCATCGCCGCGCGCTTCATGCCGGGCCGCCGTGTGCTTACGGATGAGCAGGCCGCCGCCATCCATGTAAACCCCGGTTATTTCAAAGACACCTCAGACGCCATCTTCATGACCACACGCCCGGCGGAGGGCGGCGCGCATGCCGGTGTGTATGACCGCACCTTTCTGGAAGGCTTCATCCGTGGCGGCATCGGCGCGCAGAACTGGGTCTCCCGCACCAACTATCCCGCTCTCAATGTCGTGCCCACCGGGCCGCATGAGATGTCCGTCTTTGTGAATCAGGATTACGCACAGCCCACCGCGCACATGCGCCGCTACTCGCTGCGCACAGACGGCTTTGCCTCGCTGCATTGCGGCTACGCAGGCGGCCATGCCATCACCAAGCCGCTCATCTTTGCCGGGCGCGAGCTCTCGCTGAACTTCTCCACCTCCGCCGCCGGTGGCGTGAAGGTCGGCTTTGAAGACGCGGATGGCAAACCCGTCCCCGGCTTCGGCTTGGAGGAATGCGTGATGCAGATCGGCAATGAACTGGACCGCAAAGTCACCTGGAAATCCGGTGCGGATGTCAGCACGCTCGCCGGGAAGACACTGCGACTGCGCTTCTCCATGAAGGACGCCGACATCTTCTCATTCCAGTTCACGCCGTGAAACTTCACTTCATCCTCCTCGCACTCACGGGGCTGGCGGGTGCTGCGGATACAGCGCCAAAAATCTCCGGCATCTGGATGATGGGCCAGTCCTTGTGCGATGGCTCGGAGTCCCTGCCCATTGTCACCAGTGAAGATACCGGCTGGGGAAATCTCACCTTCCAGCGCGGAGTGCGCACCTGGTTGGCCAAGGATAATTCCGCCACACCAGAGCTGCGTCCCGCAGAGTTGTTCAAGCTCGTGCCCCTCCGCGCGCAGACAAACGGCGGCCTGGGTGAGACCGTGGCCAATGGCATGGCCGATCATTGGCAGTCGGCGCGATTTGGAAATGACAAAGCACGTGCAACTCAGTCACCCTCACGCTTTCTCGTCGCCTATGCAGGGCAGGGCGGTCGTCAAATTCAAGAGCTCTCCATCGCCGATCTCTCCACCGATCCACGCACCCCGGAATCACGCCGTCACGGCGGCGGCTACTACCGCACCAGTCTGGATGATGCACGCCGCGCCATGGCACAGGCCAAAACGATGGGCGCAAACTTCCGCATCGCCGCCCTCTACTGGATGCAGGGAGAAGGCAATGGCGGCCCCACCGGCAGCCTCGTGCCCACGCGCTGGGATGCCGAACTGCCACGCCCCGCAGGACTCGCCTGGTATCGCGATCAACTCATCGCTTATCGCAAACAATGGTCGGCAGACCTGTGCGCCATCACGGGGCAGGGCGGCGAGCTGCCCATGTTCACCTATCAGACCCTCGGCCCTGCGGGCGAAGCTCAGCTCATGGCGGCAGATGCCGATCAAAACATCTGGCTTGTCGGCCCCCATTACGCCGTGCCCAGCGCCATCAACAGCCGCACCAAACCCGACCGCCATGGCGACCCCATCCATCTCTCCGCCGACGGCGAACGCTGGTGGGGCGAGCAAGTCGGCAAAGTCATGCACCGCGTGCTGGATCGCAACGAAGACTGGCAGCCCCTGCGCCCCCGCTCAGCAAAACTCGCCACCGATCGCGCCAGCATCCTCCTCGACTTCACCGTGCCACATCCACCTCTCGTGCTCGACACCACCTTCCTCGCACGGCAGGAAATCGCCACCAAGGATGGCTTCACCTCACTCGCAGGCTTTCGGGTGCATGACAGCAGCGGCAAGCCCCTCACGCTCACGGCAGTCGAAGTCATCGCGTCCACGCAGGTGCGCCTCAGACTCTCTCAATCTCTTCCCGCAGACAAATCCTGCCGCATCAGTTACGGACACCCGTATGCCGTAGCCCTCGGTGTCATCGCCTCCGTGCGCGCCGGTCCGGAGCAAAGCGCGGACCTCGTGCTCACCACCAGCGTTTCTGCGAAGCTCAAGCCGCTGCTCGCCGAAGGTGCCTTCTTCGTCGTCAACCTCTCCGGCCCGCCGACCCGCGTCGCCATTCGTGCCGTGAGAGAAGTCAACGGCGTCACTGTGCTGCAGTATGAACCCGGAGAACTCCGCAACGGCGTGCCCTTCCAGCCCGGGCAGCCTCTCGTGGTCCAGCGCTCCTTCAGCTACGGCAATCTGCGCGACTCCGACCCCACGCCCTCCATCCACACCTTTGCCGACACCACCTACGGCACCCGCGCAGGCCAGCCCTATCCCTTGTGGAACTGGTGCGTGCTCTTCTCGGATCTCAGCGCCGATTAAAGTGCTCACGAGCTTTAGCTCGTTCTGGGAAGGCTTTGGAGTTCTTGATGGCTCTACTGGCCCATGACGTCGTGAGGAGGCAAAGCGACTCGCCTCTCCCCACCCACGATATCGCAATGTCCAGCTTGCCCTTTGGGGGGAGGCTGGGGTGAGGGGCCTCCCATATTCTTGCTGACGAAAGAGATAGGCTCATTGAAGGAAAATGAGTTCGTCGTTGCATGCCGCCGGACGTTAGCTGGTCCGTACACCGGACCAACGTTTTACACTCGCAACACTCTCTCCCGGCTTCACAATTTGCCCATGAAGCTCACCCTTTGCATCCTCAGCGCTCTGATGCTCCAGCTCCAAGCTGCTGAACAAGTCTTCTTCGCCTTCGACGATCTCAACATCGCCTGGCAGCACAATCTCAAACTCACCCTGGAGACCGCGCAAAAACATCCCGCCAACCCCGTGCTCCGCAGCGGGCTCCCAGGATCACCCGATCACGGCCACGCCGTTCTCTACGGCACCGTGCTCAAACAGGGCGATACCTTTCGCATGTGGTACCTCGGCATGCATGAAGCGAAAATCCAGAAAGGCCAGGCCCCCGGCTGGTGGCGGCCCATGTGCTATGCAGAGAGCAAAGACGGCATCACGTGGACAAAGCCCGATCTCGGCCTCGTCGAGTTCAATGGCAGCACGAAGAACAACATCTGCCGCATCGAAGGCGAGCCCTGGTCCATGACCCGCGTGAATGACTTCCTCTCCGTGCTCTATGAGCCTGATGAGCCGGACGCCACAAAACGCTACAAGTGCGCCTACATCGCCCACATGCCCATCGACGAAGTCAAAGGCGGCCGCAGCAAGATCGGGCCCAATGAGAAACGCTGGGGCTCTTTTGTCACCGCCACCAGCGCAGACGGCTTGAAGTGGAAATGCGTCGGCGACCGCCCGGCCAACGCAGGAGGGGAGCGCTTTGAAGTCAGCGGCCTTTATCACTTCGGAGACTTCTACTATGCCACCGGCCAGCTTCTCAGCCCCTGGTCATGGCGTGCGGATGGCAGCGACATCGGGCGCGACATGCTCGCCTATCGCTCCCCTGATTTCGTCACATGGTCCAAGGCCAAAGCCTTCGCCTATGCACGCCCCGGCCAGCTCGCCAATCCCCCGGTCAAAGGCCAGCAGATGCACATGGGCGCAGGGTTATGGAATCGCGGCAATGTCATGGTCGGTCTGCACGGCATGTGGCAGGATGCGGAGCAGGCCCCACCGAAAGGCAAAAGCTGGAACTACGGCGTGCGCGTGGATCTCGGCCTCATGATCAGCAACGACGGCGTGCACTATCGCGAACCCGTCCCCGGCTTCAAAGTCATCCCCCGCGGCAAAGAGGGCGAGTGGGACGACATCGCCATCCTTCAGGGACACGCCTTCGTGAACGAAGGAGACAAGACCATGATCTGGTATTCTCACTGGAACACCGGCGGTGAACTGGAGAACATGGACATCGGCCTCGCCACCCTCCGCCGCGACGGCTTCGGCTCCCTCTCCCGCAAGGTCGCGGAGGAGGAGGGCCACTTCATCACCAGCACATTCACCGCAAAGGAAATCGCCCTGAATGTGGACGGCCTCACGCCAGAGGCTCCGCTCACCCTACAGCTTCTGGATCACCTGGACCACCCGCTCGACGGCTTCGAAATCAAACTGACCACCAGCGGCGTCCGCGTCCCCCTCGCATGGCCCAAGCCTCTGCCCTCCGGCAAAAAGTTCGCACTCCGCGTGAACTTCCCACCCGGCAGCGCCGCCAAGGTCTATGCCATCTACCTCAACGACTGACCTCCATGTCCCTCACACTTGTCACCGCACTCAACGATACAGATCGCCAGCTTCTGCATCGCGCCATTGACGGCTTCGTGCCGGCCAAGGTCTTCGATGTTCACACGCATCTCTTCCACTCACGTCATTTCGCGGCGGGAAGGCGCCCGGTGTTCTTGGATGAAGACCGCGGCTACGGCATGCAGGACTTCCAGGCCGCCATGCGCCTCTGGCTTCCAGAACGTCAGGTCGAGGGCCTGTTCTTCGGTTACCCCAGCGCAGGAAATGACCGGGCAGGGGAGAATGCCTGGCTGCAGTCCCAGGTGGATGGCACGGGCAATTCACGCGCACTCGTTCTCGCCGCACCCACGGATGACCCCGCCGAAGTTCAGCGACTCCTGAGCACGGGCGTGTTTGTCGGCATCAAGCCCTACCGCCTCTACGCAGACGTGCCAGATACGAAGGAAGCAGAAATCGAATCCTTCGCCCCCGAATGGATGTGGGAGCTCTGCCATGCGCATGATGGAATCATGATGTTGCACATCATGCTGGCCGATGGTATCACCGATCCTCGCAATGTGGCCTCCATCCGCCGCCTGTGCCGCCGTTACCCGCGCTGCAAGCTCGTGCTCGCGCACGTCGCCCGATCGTTCAATTACCGCCACGCCCGCGAAGGCCTCCATCATCTCGTCGATTTGGACAACGTCGTCGTGGACACCTCCGCCGTCACGCAAGCCGGGGCCTTTCGAGCCGCGCTGGAGATTCTCGGCCCGCGCCGCGTCCTTTGGGGCAGCGATTACATGGTCAGCGAACTGCGCGGTTCCTGCATCACCCAGGGCGATGGCTTCACCTGGATTCATCCGGAGATCACCGGAGACAAGCTGACCATCTTCGGCCAGTACACCACCGTCGGCATCGAGTCTCTCCTCTGCCTGCGCGAAGCTTGCGAAGACACCGGCATGACGCCGGGAGATCTGGAAGACATCTTTTGCGAGAATGCGCTGCGCCTTCTCAAACCCGCCCCGGCTGCTCCCTCCGGCCCCCAGCTCTGGGAGGAAGCAAAAACAAAAATCTCCTGCGGCACCGGCCTCCTTTCCAAGCGCGCGCATCTCTTCGATCCTCAGTCGTGGCCCTCCTATTTCTCCCGTGCCAAAGGCGCATTCATCTGGGATCTCGATGACAAACGCTACACCGACTTCACCGGCGGCGTCGGCGCCATCCTTCTCGGCCATGCCGATGATGAAGTGAATGCCGCCGTGAAGCGCCGCGTGAATCTCGGCAGCTACGCCACCCTGGCCTCCCCGGATGAGGTCAAACTCGCCGATGTCC
>NZ_JBAQCR010000219.1:0-3225 GCF_049294395.1 Prosthecobacter sp. | reverse complement strand
ACTCAGTGAGGCGTTCGCCTCCCTTGCGCGCCGGATCAAGATTGAGCTCATGTTTGCCAGCAAGCTGCGCACGGCGCTGCTGGTGCCGTCGTTGGTGGTGCTGTTTCAGATCGGCCTCTTCATTTATTCGCAGATTTTTGTCGTGTCCCAGGTGGAGGAGACATTGAAAAGCGTGCGCCAGGAGCCGGATCAGATTTCGGTGTTTATCTTTTCGGTGAGCCATGTGGTGCAGCACACGTGGCCTTTCTTTGTCATCGCGCTGGTGAGCTTCATCACCGCCCTGTTTCGCTCGGAGGCCTTCAGGCAGAAGCTGCTGCTCTTCTTCATGAAATACTGGCGGCTGCTGACGAAGCTGGTCATGGGCCTGCGCCAGAGCGCCTACATCGGAACGCTGCAGATGCTGTATGCCAATGGCATCAATCTGGCCCGCGCCTCCGCATTGTCCGCGCGGGTGCTGCGGGGCACGCCGATGTATCCGGACTTCGTCAAGGCCTCGCAGATCTATGAGTCCTCCGGCGTGCCGTTTGCCGAGGCGCTGAAGCGCAACACCACGCTGGATCCGCAGGTCATCCACATGATCGGCATCGGCGAGCGTTCGGCCTCCCTACCACAGCAGCTCGAGCTGCTGCGTGACATCTACGAGGAGGACACTGCGGCGACCATGGCGGATTTCACCCAGGTCATCAATTTCATCACCCTGGCCATGGCCGTGGTGCTCATCGGCTTCGTCTTCACCGGCTCCATGCTGCCCATCTTCCTGATGGGGCCGCGCATGATGCAGTCGGGCAACATGTGAACTCAACCCACCCTTATGAAAACACGCTCCTTGTTTTTTTCCCTGCTGCTCGCTTCCACGGCGGTCCTGGCGGCTGATCCGCAGAAGCTCGTTCCCCGGCCCATCCCTGGCATGGCCGCTCCGGCTCCGGTCAAAGCCGCGTCCGCATTGATCAAACCGGTGTCGTCACAGCAGGCGGCGGCTGCTCCTGGTGCGAATCCGGACCGTGCGCGTATTTTGCACATTCATCGTCGCGCCACGTTGCCTGCGGAGTTCACGAAGAACCTGCCTGCAACACCGGCCGAGGCCACGGTGCCAACCGCCATGCTCAATGTTCGTCAGGGTGCCGTGAAAATCATTCCCAAGGCGGAAGTGGCGCAGATCCTCAAACCCCGAACCTGAAGCATGATGAACCTCCATTCCCGTCCTGCCCGCCACAATGGCGGCTTCACACTCATCGAGATCAGCCTTGTGATCGGACTGCTGCTGGGGCTGGCCACCTTTGCAGGCATGAACATTGCTGCCGTGCGAGACTGGCAACGTGGCAAGGATGCCTCAGTGTCACTCCAGGCGGTCTTTGCCGCCCAGCGCGCCTATCTCTCCGATCATCCCACCGCTGACATTGCAGGGGTGGCCACCGATCAGTTGCAACTCTATCTGCCACAGGGTTGGACCACGATGCCAGCCTTGGTCAGTCTGAACGATGAGGCTCTGTCTGTCGATCACACCGTCATGCCGCCGCTTCTCTTGCTGGGCTCGTCGGTATATGACCCTTCATCGAGTGGAAGTGATGGACTTTGGGATGCCGGGCAGTGAAAGTATCTTCCTGCCTTATGGCCACCGAAACTCTTCTACACATCCCCAGCGGAACCCGCTTCGGCTACCACACCGGCCTGCCGTGGAAGAGGGCGGCGCGCAGCCTGGTGGAAGTGGGCGGCGACATCCGCGCCGGCATGGGGCTGCACCTGCTGGTGGCACCGAACGGCTCGGGCAAAACGACCTTGCTGCGAACGCTTGCCGGGTTGTCTCCAGCATTGCAAGGCCGGGTAACGACCGAGGCGCAGGTGCATTACTTCGCGGATGAGCTGCGGGTCGATCCAGAGATGAAATCGCGCACGTTTTTCCGTGCCTGGTTCACGGGCGCATCACTCGTCGCTGCGGAAAGGCTGGCCGATACGCTGCGGCTGAATTTGACCACGCCCATCGGCAAGCTTTCCCGGGGCAACCGCCAGAAGGTGCTGCTGATTCTGGCCGAGGTGAAGGCAGCGCAGAGTGAAACCAGCGTGCTGCTCATGGATGAGCCTCTCACAGGCCTGGATGCCGAAACGCGCGAGCAGGTGACGCAGCTCTGGGCCACGGCAGGCACGCAAACGCTGCGCCTCGTCATCATGCATGAACTGGAGTGCGTGCGTGAAGCGGACTCGCTGCTGACCATTGCCGGGGGGCAGCTGCGGCATGCCACGAGCCGCAGCGGCAGCACCTGGATGGAAACCTACCGCACTTTGCAATCATGAGCTCCCTGCGCGTCTGGCCCTTGTTTCGCCTCAGCTTTGCCGGACTCATGGGGCGGGGCAGCTGCTGGCTGCTGCTGCTGGGAGCGGCCCTGTTTATCTGGATCGCGCCGCTGCTGACGCCGTGGGAGGAAAACCCGCAAATTCTACAGCCCGCACGTGCGCAGGCGGCCTGGTTTTATGCCTGGATCGCGCTCTTCACCTGGCTGCCGTTTCAAGCCTCGGCGCTCGGGCACCGCATGCGGCGCGAAGGCATGCTGGAGCATCTGCATGCCGGAGGCACGGGGCGCATCAGCCAGTGTCTGCAGCTCAGCGCTGCGATCTGGGTCTGGATGCTGGCGGTGGTGCTGATCGCGGTGGTCTTTTGTCTGACGTGGACTTTGCCAAAGCGGCCTGAAGAGGCGCGCATGTGGATGACGCTCGTGTTTCAATATGGCCTGCTCTACAGTCTGTGCGCGGCGCCGCTGTGCCTGCTGGCGGTGGCGCTGGGCACACGCACGGCAGAGGTCATTGCGTTTCTGGTGCCCACCGGGCTACTGCTGATGGGCTTGTTTGGCGCTGCGTGGCTGGCCCCGCTGCTGGGTGGCGCGGATTCGGGAGTGCTGCAGTCGTTCTGGCTGGCGCTGCCGCATTATCATCTGGCCGATCTGACGCCACGGCTGGTGTTTAAAATGGGTCCGCTGCCGTTCGCGGACTTTGCCGGTGCGGCAGGCACGCTCGGCCTGCAGGGTGCCGCCATCTCCATCTCTGGGTTATGTCTCTTTCGCACACGCTCCTGACGCTGACTGCCGCAGGCGGTCTCTGGTTGGGCGGCCATTCGTTGTCCTGCTCGCGGACGGTCTTGCATGCCACGGCAACTCCACCCGCGTTTGCGCTGCCAGGAAGCGCGTATGGGAGTCTGGCGGCGCGTTTGATACGCGACTCGCTCTACAGCTACTG
>NZ_JBAQCR010000218.1:0-7923 GCF_049294395.1 Prosthecobacter sp. | reverse complement strand
GTCATGGACCAGATTAAAGGCATCGCATATCAGATCGCAGGCGACTTCGGACTCGCTTGGGGCAAGTTCTTTGCCCAAGTCATCATTTTCATTCTGGTCTATACCGTCCTCAAGAAGTACGCCTTCGGTCCGATCATGGGCATGCTTGAGCAGCGCCGCCAGCGCATCGCCGATGGCGAAGCCAAGCTCGAAAAAATCACCCGCGACGCCGCCGAGGCCGCGAAGAATTCCCAGGCCATCCTCGACAAAGCAGAGGCTGATGCAGCCCGCCTTGTGAAGGAAGCTGATGACGCTGCCAAGCTCATTCAGGAACGCCGCCAGCAGGAGGCCGTCTCCTCCGCCAACACCATCATCGCCAAGGCCCGTGAAGCCGCCCAGCTTGAACAGGAGCAGCTCATGTCCCAGCTCAAGCGTGAGTTCGGCCGCATGGTCTCAGACGCCACCAGCCGCGTCACCGGCAAGGTCCTCAACTCCGAAGACCAGTCCCGCATCAATCAGGAAACCTCCGCCCAGGTCTCCGCTTAATTTTTCCGCCGCTTCGCCACCATGAAGATCACCAAAGAAGCCCGCCGCACCTCCCGCCAGCTTTTCCGCGCCTGTATCGCAGACGGGAAACTGGATGAGTCCCGCGTGCGCACCGTGGTCAACAGCGTGGCCCAAAGCAAGCCCCGTGGTTTCATCGGCATCCTTGATGCCTTCGCCCGCCTCGTGGGCAATGAAGTGGACCGTCAGCGTGCCGCAGTGGAAAGCGCCACCGCGCTGGCTCCAGCCACACAGTCCGAGCTCCAGGCCAGCCTCTCCAAGAAGTATGGCCGCCCGCTCACCCTCGAATTCAGTGTCAATCCAGAGCTGCTTGGCGGCATCCGCGTGAAAGTCGGTTCCGACGTTTGGGATGGCAGTGTCAAAGCCCGTCTCAAAGCCCTGTCAGACTCCCTTTCCGCTTAATTTCTTCCGCCCTCAGCCCCTCTCTCAGTTTTTTAAACCCGCAATACCATGAGCAACATCCTCCAGGAGATCGAATCCCAAATCGCCGGCCTCAAGACCGCCGTCACGAAGTCCAATGTGGGCATCGTACGTGAAATCGGTGACGGCGCAGCCAAGATTGAAGGCTTGAGCGATGTCATGCTCAACGAAATGATCGAGTTCCCCGGCGGTGTCTACGGCCTCGCTCTGAACCTCGAAGAAACCGAAGTCGGTTGCGTGCTTCTCGGCTCCGGCGAAAACGTCCGTGCAGGTGATGAAGTCAAGACCACCGGCCGCCTCCTCTCCGTGCCAGTCGGCAAGAGCCTCCTCGGTCGCGTCGTGAACGCCCTCGGTCAGGCCATCGACGGCAAAGGCGACATCAAGGGTGAAACCCAGTATCCTGTCGAAAAGCTCGCTCCTGGCATCATCGCCCGTAAGTCCGTGTCCGTCCCCGTGCAGACCGGCATCATGAGCATCGACGCCATGATCCCGATTGGCCGTGGCCAGCGCGAGCTGATCATCGGTGACCGTTCCACCGGCAAGACCACCATCGCGGTCGACACCATCATTTCCCAGGCTCAGCAGAACAAGGCAGCCGAACAGGGTAAGCTCAAGGGCCACAAGCCTCTCTACTGCATCTACGTCGCCATCGGCCAGAAGCAGTCCAACATTGCCCGTGTCGTCAAGACTCTCGAAGACGCCGGTGCCATGGAATACACCACCATCGTCAGCGCCTCCGCTTCTGACTCTGCAGTGAATCAGTACCTCGCTCCGTATTCCGGTTGCGCCATCGGCGAGTGGTTCATGGACCAAGGCCAGGACGTCCTCATCGTCTTTGATGACCTTTCCAAGCAGGCCGTTGCCTATCGTCAGGTTTCCCTCATCTTGAAGCGTCCTTCCGGTCGTGAAGCGTATCCGGGCGACGTGTTCTATCTCCACTCCCGTCTCCTTGAGCGCTCCTGCCGCGTCAGCGAAAACTACGGCGGTGGTTCCATGACCGCTCTGCCGATCATCGAGACCCAGGCTGGCGACGTGTCCGCTTACATCCCGACGAACGTGATCTCCATCACCGACGGCCAGATCTTCCTTGAAACCGACTTGTTCTATCAAGGCATCCGCCCTGCCATCTCCGTGGGTCTGTCCGTGTCCCGCGTGGGTTCCGCCGCTCAGACGAAGGCCATCAAGAAGGTTTCCGGCACCACCAAGCTCGATCTCGCCCAGTTCCGCGAACTTGCCGCTTTCGCCCAGTTCGGCTCCGACCTCGACGCTGGCACGAAAGCCAAGCTCGACCGCGGTGCCCGCATCGTGGAACTCTTCAAACAGCAGCAGTATCAGCCGAAGAGCCTGCCGATCATGGTCAGCACGCTTTACGCGATGCAGAAGGGCTACTTCGATTCCGTTTCTGTGGATCGCGTGAAGGAATTCCAGGCCAAACTGGAAGACTACCTCAGCACCCGCAAGAGCGAGCTCATGGATCAGCTCGCCAACGAAAAGACCCTCGACAATGTCGAAGCCGGCCTCAAGTCCGCTCTCGACGACTTCAAAGCCTCCTGGAAGTAACGCTCTCCGGTTTTCTGCTACACGCTCCTAGCTCCCCGCTCACATGCCCTCCACCCGCGACATCCGACGCCGAATCAAATCGGTCAAAAACACGGCCCAGATCACCAAGGCCATGCAGCTCGTCGCGGCTGCGAAGATGAAAAAAGCGCAGGACCAGGCCAGCCATGGCCGTGCCTACGCCGAAATGCTCAACAAGGTTCTCGTGAACCTGAAGGCGCACGCCGAAGAAGGCATCCACCCCTTCTTCGCCGAAGGCAAGGGAGACAAGACCCTCGTCCTCCTCATCGCATCCGACAAAGGTCTCTGCGGCGCCTTGAACACCAACCTGTTCAAGAAGCTCATCACCTCGCAGATCGAAGGCGAAGTCGAATACGTCACCATCGGCCGCAAAGCTGTACAGGCCATCAACCGTCTGCGCCGCACACTGGTGGCTGATTTCCCGATCAAGGACCCCGCCAAGTTCGCCGAAGTGCGCGCCGTCAGCCGCTTCATCCAGGAAAAGTATCGCACTGGCGAATACAAGAAGGTGCTCGTGATCTTCAACAACTTCATCAACACCGTCACCGTCCTTCCATCGGTCGAGCAGCTGCTGCCCGTGAATCCGGTGACTCTGGGTGGCAAGCGTGACTTTGGCCACGAAATCACCCCGACTGCTGCGGATTCTCTGGAGTACAAATTTGAACCCAGCGCTCAGGTCGTCTTTGAAACCGTCCTGCCTCAGTACGTGAACGACACCGTTTATCAGATGGTGCTTGAATCCCGCGCCTCCGAGCACTCCAGCCGAATGGTGGCCATGAAGAACGCCACCGACAACGCCAAGCAGATGATCAAGGACCTCAGCCTTGAGTACAACAAGCTCCGTCAGGCCGCGATCACCAACGAACTCCTCGAAATCACCACCGCCAAGATGGCTCTTGAATAAGCCCCCTTCACTTCTCCCTTTTCACTTTTCCCTTCTTTTATGAGCAACATCGGCAAAATCGTTCAAGTCATCGGTCCCGTGGTGGACGTGGATTTCTCCGCCACTGGCAAGCTGCCCGGCATCTACAACGCCCTCGAAATCAACTTCAACCAGGCTGGCAAGCAGGTCCGCCTCACTTGCGAAGTTCAGAGCCACATGGGTGACGGCTGGGTCCGCTCCATCGCCATGATTTCCACGGAAGGTCTCAAGCGCGGCATGGACGTCCTCGACACCGGTGGCCCGATCACCGTTCCAGTCGGTGAAGAAGTGCTCGGTCGTATCTTCAACGTCACCGGTGACGCTTGCGATGACCAGGCCGCCCCCGTGACACAGAAGCGCTACGCCATTCACCGCGCCGCTCCTGCTCTCGTCGATCAGAATCCTTCCGCTCAGATCCTCGAAACCGGCATCAAGGTCATCGACCTCATCTGCCCTTTCACCAAGGGTGGTAAAGTCGGCGCCTTCGGTGGTGCTGGCGTCGGCAAGACCGTCGTCATCATGGAGCTCATCAACAACATCGCCAAAGGCCACGGTGGTTACTCCGTGTTCGCCGGTGTGGGTGAGCGTACCCGTGAAGGTAACGACCTTTACCATGAAATGATCGAGTCCGACGTTATCAAGGTGAAGAAGAACGGCCACGACATCGTGAAGAACGACCAGGGCGGTTACATCAGCGAGCCCGGATCCAAGGTGGCCCTTGTGTACGGCCAGATGAACGAGCCTCCAGGTGCCCGTCTCCGCGTCGCCCTCTCCGCCCTCTCCATGGCCGAGTACTTCCGTGATGAAAAGAACCAGGACGTGCTCTTCTTCGTGGACAACGTCTTCCGTTTCTCCCAGGCCGGTTCCGAAGTGTCCGCTCTCCTTGGACGTACGCCTTCCGCCGTGGGTTACCAGCCGACTCTTGCCGCAGAAATGGGCATGATGCAGGAACGAATCACCTCCACCAAGACCGGTTCCATCACGTCCTTCCAGGCCGTTTACGTCCCAGCGGATGACTTGACCGACCCTGCCCCGGCCAACACCTTCGCCCATCTTGACTCCACCGTCGTGCTTGAGCGTTCCCTCGCCGAGCTGGGCATCTACCCTGCTGTGGATCCTCTCGCCTCCGTGTCCAAGGCCCTCGCGCCTGAAATCGTCGGCGAAGAGCATTACCGCGTGGCCCGTGGCGTGCAGCGCGTCCTTCAGCGCTACAAAGACCTTCAGGACATCATCGCCATTCTCGGCATGGACGAACTCAGCGAAGAAGACAAACTCACCGTCTTCCGCGCTCGTAAGCTCCAGCGCTTCCTCTCCCAGCCCTTCCACGTGGCCGAAATCTTCACCGGCACCAAAGGCGAATACGTCAAGGTGGCCGACACCATCAAGGGTTTCGCCGAAATTCTCGACGGCAAGCACGACAGCGTCCCTGAAGCCAACTTCTACATGAAGGGCGGCATCGACTCCGTTAAGAAGGACTAATCCACTGCGCTGCCAACCAACGGCGTATTCATTCGTCATTCTGATTTCGTCATTCGTCATTTCTCCATCTCATGCCTCTTAAACTGGAAATCGTCACCCCTGAAGCCCGCATCTACTCCGATGAGGTCGATACCGTCGTGCTTCCGGGGTATGAGGGTGAAATGGGCGTCCTGCCTGCGCACAGCAATCTCGTGACCACCCTGGTCCCCGGAGAGCTGCGCATCACCAAGGGTGGCAAAACCATCGAACTCGCCGTCGGCGAAGGCTTGGTCGAAGTCACCGGCTCCGTCACCCGCATCCTCACCGATGCCGCTGTGGACGCCGACAAGATCGACGAAAAAGCCGCTGAGGAAGCCATCGCCCGCGCGAAAATGGCCCTCGAAAACCTCAAGCCCGGCGAGCATCAGGAAGAAGTCGCCGCCGCCATGGCCGCCATCCAGCGCGCCACCATCCACCTCAACATCAAGCGCAAGCGCAAGACCATTTGAGTTGGAGCACCTAGATTCGCTCCACCCCGGAGCACAGCAGACCATGAGACTTCCATCTCATGGTCTTTTTTTGGACTGCGTTTGCGCAGTGAGAAAGGAAGGTCACAGACCATGTTTGCAGTCCCGGCTTTAGCCGGTTCCGGCGTGTTATGCGCCCACCTTCCTTGCCGCAATTCGCACACATCTAGCTCGCCTCAAGGAGCGGGACTTGCAAAGTCCCGACCTGCTCCCATTCTCGCTTCAGCGTATCGAGAACGAATCCACGATCCGCTGCACTGCGGGGCCACGCGAGATCGGCATGCCATAGTAGGCAAACAACAGGCCTACCATCTTCCCCTTATCAATGAACGTGTAGTTCAAGAAGGATTGATTGGTCTCCGGCTTGCGCGCTTCGCAGCGCATCGCTTCACGTCCGCCTACCGTCACCAGTTGCGGCTTGCTGAACTTCGTGAATCCCTTCGCACTCCAGGCGCGCTGGTAATCCTTGATGAAATAAGGGTCTTTGACTCCCTTGTGGCTGGAATCAGGCGCCGTGATCAGAGCAAACACGATGCCCCCGGGCTGATCGCCATTGTCATGCGCCGCACCCAGCAGCCGCCCCTCGCCCTTCGTTTTCGGCATCACCTTCCAGCCGTCCGGCAAAAAGAACGAGATGTGCTGGCTGGGAAAGGAGACCATCTCACCACCTGCCACCGGCTGGCGTTGGGGCTTGGAGGCCGTGGCGCAGCTCATCAATGACAGGGCGCTCGTGAGCAGGATGAACAGGGAAATTTTCTTCATGGTAGGTTCCCGCAGTTGCCTCGTACCCCGCCCGGGGTCAAGCGGCAAAGTGGCAGTCTGGCTGCCGCAGGCGCGCTTCCACCCCCTTCCTCAAAACTATCCTAGGGCAATGAATTCCAACGCGGCCGCACCTTTGTAGTTGGCATGTCCGGCTTTTCCCCGGAGTCTCCACCAGCAACCTATCCCACCTATGTCCACTGCCTTTGGCTGTTTTGTTGGATTCCTCGTCTGGTTCTTGATGCGTTACCTGATCGCCGGGTTTTATACGGTGAATCAAAACGAGCGCGCGGTCAAAACCAGCTTCGGTCGTGCGCAGCGCGTCGGCAATCTCCGCACGATTGATGACCCCGTCGCCGAGCATCTCACCGCCGATCAGAAACTGCGCTACGACTACCCGCAGGTGCGCGTCATCCAGCCGGGCGGCCCCTATTTTAAATGGCCCTGGGAAAAAGTGTACAAGGTCGACATCGCCACCAGCACCGTGAACATGGCCTGGGATCCCGATGATCCCTCCGCCAACAACTCCGGCAGCATCCTCGATGCCGTCACCAAGGATCAGCTCAACGTCGGGCTCAATGGCCAGATCCGTTTCCGCGTTTCGGAGCGCAATCTCTACGCCTTCGTCTTCGGCGTGAAGAACGCCTACGCCCACGTCATGGGCTACTTCGTCAGCGTCCTGCGCGAGCGCATCGCCACCTTTGAGGCACCGCCTGATCCCGCAGCAGATCCGGAGCACTCCGCAGCCGCTTCCACCATTGGCATCTCGATCAACGACATCCGCAAAAACATGCGCGATCTCAACGAGCACATGGACCACGAATGCCAGAGCTCCTCCGCTCGCTACGGCATCGTGTTGGACGCCTCCCTGATCACCGGCATCGACCCGCCGCATGAAGTCGAGTCCGCCCTCGCCGCCATCAACACCGCCTACAATCAGGTCTCCTCAGACATCAGCCTCGCCCAGGCCAGCGCCGATCAGAAGATCGTGCAGTCCCAGCGTGCCGTCGAAATCGAAACGCTCAAAGCCCAGGCCGAAGTCGAGCCCCTCAAGTGCCTCGCCTCCCAGCTCCTTGATTTGAAAACCCGTGGCACCGCCGCCCTGCGCTCCTACGTGCGCAATGTCCGCCTCGCCCTCTTTGACAAGGCCAGCCAGGTCTTCGTCGAAACCCGCAGAGATTAAACCCAGCACAAAGAACCAGGAACCAACAACACACTTCCATGGACGCTTTCTCCCATTTCCTTCTCGCCGCCGCAGTCACCTTCATCGGCTGCAGCATTGCGGTGCCGCTCATCCTTTCCATCGGGCGCATCATCGGTCTCTATGCCGTCGTGCAGGAGCGCCGCAGCCAGGTGTACCTGCTCTTTGGCAAAGTCGTCGGCACCCTCGACGAACCCGGCCTGCACTTCCTGCCCGCGAAACTCGGCCCCGCTGCATTCCTGGTCAACTGGCTCGGCAAATGCCACATCGTCGATCTGCGTCTGGACCAGATGTACCTGCGCAGCCAGCCGGTAAACTCCGAAGAAGGCGCCCCCATGGGCATCGGCATCTGGTATGAAATGTTCGTCAGTGACCCCGTCTCCTTCCTCTTCAAAAACACCGATCCACGCGGCTCTCTCTCCGCCAACGTCAGCAACTCCACCGTGCGCTGCCTCAGCAATCTGCCGCTCGCCAAGATGCTCGTGAACCGTCACGTCATGAGCGACACCGTGCGC
>NZ_JBAQCR010000217.1:0-54996 GCF_049294395.1 Prosthecobacter sp. | reverse complement strand
ATCAAGCTTTGGGCCTGCTTGTCATTGCGCCGCGATAAACTTGCCTTGCACTTCACCTCTCTGTTGGCTTTTGCCGCCGTCATCGATTGGATGCAGCCTTTCAAGAAGTTTTAAAACACTGCCTAGGTTACGCGGACATCGGCGTTCATGGCGGCAAAGTGGTGCCAACTCCGAACATCGATGCCCTCGCCGCCAGCGGCGTGCGCTGCACGAATGGATACGTCACTGCGCCATATTGCAGTCCCTCACGTGCGGGGTTTCTCACGGGCAAGTCGCAGACACGCTTCGGCCATGAGTTCAATCCGCATGTCGGTGATGAGGCCAAACTCGGCCTGCCGCTGGATCAGCGCACCATCGCCAACGTGCTGCACGATGCCGGCTACGCCACATCACTCATCGGCAAATGGCATCAGGGCTTTGATGTCGCGCATCATCCGCTGTCGCGTGGCTTCGATGAATTCCTTGGCTTCCTCGTCGGCGGGCACAACTTCCTGCTGCACAAGGACGCCGAGCCCGAGTTCGGCTCCGCGCATTCGCACAACATGATCTATCGCGGCCGCGAGCTGCAGCACCTCGACGGCTACACGACGGACCTGTTCACGAATGAAGCGCTCGGCTTCATGAACCGCAACGCGGCCAAGCCCTGGTTCCTCTACCTTGCCTACAACGCCGTGCACACACCGCTGGAGATCGCCGACAAACTCAAGGACCGCATTCCCGCCGATGTCACCGATCCGAATCGCCGAGGGTATCTCTCGCTCCTGCTGGGGCTTGACGACGACATCGGACGCATTAGTGCCGAACTCAAAGCGAAACACCCGAACACCCTCGTGTTCTTCTTCAGCGACAATGGCGGCTCCGGCAGGAAACCCTTCTTTGCCTACAACACCGGCCTCAACACCCCGCTGCGCGGCGACAAAGGCCAGACGCTCGAAGGCGGCATCCGCGTGCCATTCTTTGTGAGCTGGTCCGGCAAGCTGCCCGCTGGCAAAACCTACGACCAACCGGTCAGCGCCATGGACATCCTGCCCACGGCCTGCGCCGTCACCGGAGCACCGCAGCCCGACAGCGTCGAAGGCGTGAATCTCCTGCCCTATCTCAAAGGTGAAATCACCACCGCTCCACATGACACCCTCGCCTGGCGTTTCGGTCCGCAGAAGGCCATCCGCCAGGGAAACTGGAAACTCGTCGATGTGCGCGACATGGAGGCCAAAACCCAGTCCGGCTGGCAGCTCTACGATCTGAGCACCGACATCGGCGAACAGCACGACCTCGCCGCTGCGAAGCCCGAGCTCGTCACCAAACTGGCCAAAGCCTGGGACGAATGGAATGCCAAAAACATCGCGCCGCAGTGGCATGGTGCCATCAACGAAGATCCCACCGCACCGCAGAAGCCTGCGGCAAAAGCCGGGAGAGCGAAAAAGAAGTGAGCAAACGGCCTTAACACAGGCCGCAGGCATCATCCTACAAAGAGCAAACCTTGCGCTGTAAGCTTCCTGCATTCAGCGTTTGGTTCATCTCCTCCTATGCCCGCTTTCTCCGATCCTTTCCGCGAAGTCCGCACCACCACTGGCGTGCTAAAGTGCCCCTTTCATGGCGAAGACATCACCATGATCCTGCGCCACGAAGACGTGCGCAAGGCCGCCAAAGACTGGCAGACCTTCAGCTCGGACGCGCCCTTCCGTGTGCCGATCCCTTCGGAGGAGGCAGTGCGCACCATGCGTCAGCTTCCCATCGAGACCAATCCGCCGGAGCACACCGACTACCGCGCCATCGTGGAGCCGTTTTTCCAACGCTCCAAAGATCCCGCGATGATCGCGCAGGTGGAGGCATTGATGGACGGCATGCTCACGCAGGCGCTGAACCGCGACTCGATTGAGATCGTCAACGAGTTCGCGCTGCCCATCCAGTCACGCGCCCTGACCCACCTGCTCAACGTGCCAGCATCCGAAGGCGAAACCTGGATCGGCTGGGGCATTCATGTCTTCAAAGTCACCGGCGGTGAGTTTAAAAAGGGCAATGTGCTGGAGGATTACCTCCACGCGCAGTTCGACCGCGCTGAGGCTAATCCCGGCGCAGACTTCTTCAGCGCGCTCACGCAGGCGGAGTACCGCGGCCGCAAGCTCACGCGTGAAGAGATGATGGGCTTTGCGAATCTCGCCTTCGCCGGCGGACGTGACACCATCATCCATACCATCTCCTGCGCTCTGGGTTATCTGGCCGAACATCCCGAAGCCCTGGAATTTCTGCGCGAAGATCCCAAACGCATCACCCTCGCCAGCGAGGAGTTCTTCCGTGTCTTCATGCCGCTCACGCACATCGGCCGCGTCTGTCCCGCAGACACGGATGTGAATGGCATCACCGTCAAAGCCGGCGACCGCATCTCCCTCGCCTGGGCCTCCGCCAATTTCGACGCCAGCGCCTTCCCGGCACCCGAGGAAGTCCGCCTCGACCGCAAACCCAACCCGCATCTCTCCTTCGGCTTCGGCACCCATCTCTGCCTCGGCGCTCCCCATGCCCGCCTCATCCTCCGCACCCTGCTGCGTCTGTGCTGCGAACGCGTGAAGAGCATCACCATTCTCAAAGCCGTAGAACGTGTCGAACATGAAGCCAAATTCGACCGCACCCTCGGCTACAACTCGCTGACGGTGAAATTGGAGGCGCTCTAGAAACTCACCACCCGATCAGCCGCGTGATCGCAGCCCGCAGCGCGGTTTCGAGAATCACCGCCTCGGCATGCGTGACGGGAATCGTCACCTTCTTCACGCTTTTCGACGACGCGTCCTGGCGTGACATGCTCATGAAGTACGGTGCCTTCTGCGGATCATCGCGGAAGGTCAGCTCAAAGGCGCTGTTGGCCTTCTCAGACTGATGGAAAAGCTTCGCCTGTTCCTGCCGCCCCTGCAGCGTCGCCAGCACAGCGCCAAGGTCCGAAAGCCCCCATTTCATGGTGATCTTTTGCTCCCAGTCGAACTGCTTCTCCCCGCTCTGCGACGCCGCGTCCACAAACACAGCGCCCTTGCTGCGATTGAACTCGAAACGAATCACACCCCCGGTGCCGCGGCCGTTGGGTTTGTAGATGGCATATTCAGCGGACTGCTTGGTGGCAGCAGCAGTCGAGGAACCGGCGGTCGATTTCGAGGTCATGGCGCGAAAAACTAAAATGCCGCTCTTTGAATGACAAGCCTGCATGCTGAATCCGACACAGTTTTTGCTGAGATGTCATGACAGAGCCCTTCGTTACACGCGCACCACCCACCATGCATCGCGTCCCGGCCATTCTTGTTTTGTCATTCTTCAGCGTGCTCTCGTCATTCGCGGCGGAGCAGCGTCCGAATATCCTCTTCATTCTCACCGAGGATCAAGGCGCGCACATGGGCGCTCTGGGCACGACGGATGTCAAAACGCCTCACATGGATGCGCTGGCAGCCAGCGGTGCGTTGTTTCGCCGAGCCTATGTGGGATACCCCGTCTGTTCAGCATCAAAGGCCTGCATCATGACCGGCCTGCACTCGCACACGAACGGCCTGATCAACAACACCAACAACTTCTTCAAGCCTGCCTCCAAACTCACGGAGGCAGAGAAAAAAGCTCCGCCCTACCTGCACACCCGCATCCGTTCCCAGGGCAAGACGATGGTCGAGGTGCTCGCTGCGCAGGGCTATCACACCGCAGTGTGCGGAAAGCTCCACATCGCTCCGAATGAACGCTTTCCCTACAATGACTTCATCCCGAAGGCTGGCTCCAAGCAAGCCCTCACCGCAGTCATCAAACGCTCCGCAGGCAGGCCGTGGTTCCTGCTTCACAACAGCACGACCTTTACGCATCGGCCCTTTGTGAACAGCGAGAAGCAGCCCATCACCATCGACCCCGCAAAGGTGAAACTGCCCGCGCATCTGCCGGACACAACCGTCGCACGCCGTGACTGGGCCGAGTATCTCGATGGTGTGCAGCACAACGACCAGGTCGTTGGCGAGGTCATGGCCACGCTGCGGGAGTCCGGTCAGGAAGCAAACACCCTCGTCATCTTCATGGGCGATCACGGCCCGGCCTACCAGCATGGCAAGATGACACCATTTCATCTGGGCCTGCACATTCCGCTCGTCATTCGCCTTCCCCGATGCAAACCGCTCGTGAGCGATGCATTGGTCAGTGAGCTCGACCTCTTGCCCACCCTGCTGGATCTGCTCGGAATTCAGTATGATTCACCACTCCACGGCATCAGCCTCAGACCCCTGCTTGAAGCCAAGCCAGACGCCAAAGGCCATGACTTCATCTTCAGTGAGGTCTCCGGCCGCTCCTTGAACCAGCAGCGCGGCATGGAGGAGCGCAGTGTGATCGACGCCACTCATCAGCTCATCGTCCGCAGCCATCTCGATGAGCCCAAGGTCATCAATGCCGACCTCCGTGACATGAAACCCTGGATCAATCGCATCTACGGCGAGACCGTGCGCGTCAAAGCCCAGTTTCCCGAAGCCTATCGCATCCTGCAGGAAATGGACCCGCACGCCCTGGGAGGAATACCCCCGCTGATCGAGCTCTACGATCTCCAAAGCGATCCCGACGAACTCCACAACCTGGCTCCAGATCCCACGCAGCGCGCGCACCTCGAACGTCTCTATGCCGCCCTCAAACAATGGCACACAGACACCCAGGACAACACCATGATTCTGCCGTCGCTGCCTTGAAGATCATTTTTGTTTCTTTCACATCTCTCCAAACCATGAAAGCCCCGCTCCTCGCCCTGCTTGCGTTCACCTTTGCCACTTCCCTCTTCGCGGAGACAAAACCCAACATCGTCTTCATCCTGGCCGATGATCTTGGTCAGATGGACATCGGCGCATTCAACCCGAAGACGTTTTATGAAACGCCGAACATCGACGGGCTGGCGAAGCGCGGGATGAAGTTCACGCAGGGCTATGCAGCCTGCTGCGTGTGCTCGCCCACGCGAGGCAGTCTCATGACCGGGAAGTATCCGCCGCGCTTTGGCATCACCAATTTCATTCCTGGAGGTCGTGCGGGCAAACTGCTGCCAGCGCCGAATGCAGGTCAGCTGCCGCTGGCGGAGGTCACCATTGCGGAATCTCTGCGCGATGCGGGTTATGAGACGTTCTTTGCAGGCAAGTGGCACCTGGGCGGCGCGGGCTTCATGCCGCGTGACCAAGGCTTCACTCACGACGAAAGCGAGGGCACCGGGCCGAAGGGTGGCAAGGGCAAAAAGCAGGACGATCCGAAGAACACCGACAGCATCACCGATGCGGCGGTGAAGTTCATCGAGGCCAACAAAGAAAAGCCCTTCTACGCCTACCTGCCCTACAACGCACCGCATGTGCCCATCGGCGCACGCGCCGACCTCGTAGCGAAGTGGCAGGAAAAGGCGAAACAGGCACCTGCGGATGCCTGGGGCCAGGAGCGGGCGAATCAGGTGCGCCTCGTGCAGAACAATCCGGTCTATGCCGCGATGCTGGAGCAGTTTGACACGGCCATTGGCCGCGTGCTCACCACTCTGGAGAAGAACGGACTCATGGAGAAAACAATCGTCGTCTTCATGTCTGACAACGGCGGCCTCGCCACTGCGGAGGGACATCCCACCTCGAATCTGCCGCTGCGTGCCGGCAAAGGCTGGCCCTATGAAGGCGGCGTGCGCGAGCCGATGATCGTCGTGGCTCCCGGCGTGACCAAGCCGGACACAACCTGCGACTCACCCGTCATCAGCACCGATTTTTATCCCACTCTGCTGCAACTTGGAGGCCAGCCGTTGAAACCCGAGCAGCATCTCGATGGCGTTAGTTTCCTACCCTTGCTGAAAGGCGAGTCCGCCGCTCGTGGCAAGCCGCTCTTCTGGCACTATCCGCACTATGCCAATCAAGGCGGCCCGCCATGCACCACCATCCGCGATGGCGACTGGAAACTCATCGAGTGGCATGAGGACGGCGCGCTGGAGCTTTACAACATCCCGCAGGACATCGGCGAAAAGAACAATCTGGCCTCTGCACAGCCTGAGAAGGTGAAAGAGCTGCATGCGAAGCTCATCGCCTGGCGCAAAGAAGTTGGCGCACTGATGCCGACGCCCAATCCGAACTTTGATCCAAACGCGAAGCAAGAAACCGTAGCACCAAAAAAGGCGAAGAAGAAAAAGCAGGCGGCACCCTGATGCGCATTTGTTGAGATGTTGCCTCAAAATCTTTCGTTACCGGCTCATGTCCAACCTGACCCTGACATTGTTCGCTGCGGCTTTCCTGAGCCTGCCGCTTTTTGGCGCTGAAAAGCCAAACATCGTCGTCTTCATCTCGGATGATCACAGCATGCTGGACTCCGAGCCCTACGGGTCCACGGACATTCGCACGCCGAACATGGCCAAGCTGGCCGCCGAGGGCATGAAGTTCACCCACGCTTTTGTTGCCTCGCCAGCCTGCGGGCCGAGCCGCACCACGCTCTGCACCGGACTTTGGCCGGCACGCAATGGCGCGGAGCCAAATCACAAGGCGAAGAATCCTGATGTGCGCTCGCCACCTCCGGTGCTTCACGCGTTGGGCTATGAGGTGGCGGCCTTTGGCAAGGTGGCCCATGGAAACTACGGCAAGGATCACGGCTTCGATGTTCTGGGCGGCCAGCAGCAGGGCGACATCGACACCGTGGAAGTCGGCAAATTCCTGGCCAACCGCGATGCATCGAAACCGCTCTGCCTCTTCTTTGGCACCCATCATCCGCATGTGCCCTGGGGGGAGAATGCAGGCTACGATGCTTCCAAGCTAAAACTGCCACCCACGCATGTGGACACAGCAGGCACCCGCGAACAACGCGCCCGCTACTGCTCGGACATCACGCGTGCCGACACTCTGCTGGGGGAACTTCGCGCGCTGGCCAAGGACAAGGTGCCGGGAGACACGCTCTTCATCTACACCGCCGACCACGGTGCGCAGTGGCCCTTCGCCAAATGGAACCTCTACGATGCCGGCATCCGCATCCCCTTCATTGCCGCATGGCCCGGCCATTTGCAGCCCGCCTCGACCAATGACGCCATGATTTCCTGGCCGGACCTGCTGCCCACTTTCATCGAACTCGGCGGCGGCACCGTGCCGGAGGGCATCGATGGCAAATCCTTTGCCAATGTTCTGCGCGGCACAGCCACGACGCACCGGGAAAAAATCTTCACCACCCACAGCGGCGATGGCGACTTCAATGTCTATCCCATCCGCAGCGTTCGCACCCGTGATTGGAAATACATCCGCAATCTGCATCCCGAGTTTCAGCATCACACTCACATCTCGCGTTCCAGCAACGTGACCAGCGGGTTCAACTACTGGCAGAGCTGGCTCACTGCGGCCGAAAGCAATCCTGCGGCAGCGGCTGTCTTGAAACGCTACTCCGTGCGTCCGGCGGAAGAGCTTTACGATTTGAAGAACGATCCCCTTGAACTGCACAACCTCGCCGCTGACCCCGCACAGGCTGGGCGCCTGTGTGAAATGCGCACCGACGTGGACACCTGGATGCAGCAGCAGGGAGACAAGCAGACCGTTTTCGGCAAGCCGCTGCTGATCGGCGAACCCGTCACCATGGTCGATCCCGGCGCTGGCAAAAAGAAGAAGGCCAAATGACTGCGCATTTTTATTCTCCTCCCATGAAAATCATCACACTCCTCTTTTCGTCGTTGCTCCTTTTGGCATCGTCATTCGCTGCAGAGAAACAGCCCAACATCGTCTTCCTGCTCATCGACGATCTCGGCTACGCCGACTGCGGCTTCAATGGCGGCAAAGACATCCACACGCCGAACATCGACAAGCTCGCGGCGGGGGGCACGGTGCTGGAGTCGCTCTATGTGCAGCCCGTCTGCTCGCCCACGCGTTCCGCGCTGATGACGGGTCGCTACGCCACGCACACAGGCGTTTACACCATCGTGCGTCCGCATGCGACCTGGGGCCTGCCCCTTGCTGAGCGCACGCTGGCCAATGCGCTGCACGATGCCGGTTACGCCACCGCCATCACCGGCAAATGGCACCTCGGCGAATTCGAGCCCGCCTACCTGCCCACCGCACGCGGCTTTGACCATCACTATGGCCACTACTTCGGCATGCTGGGCTACTTCACCCACCTGCGCGGCCAGGATCTCGACTGGTATCGCGACGGCAAACAAATCAAAGAGGAAGGCTACACCACTCATCTTCTCTCTCGCGAAGCCTGCCGCATCATCTCGGAGAAGGACAAAACCAAGCCCCTCTTCCTCTACGTCCCGTTCAATGGTGTACACTCGCCGCACGAAGTGCCGGATGAGTACCTCAAGCCCTATGTCGAGCTGAAAGGTGCACGCCAGAAACTCGCCGGCATGCTCTCCGCCGTGGACGAGGCGATCGGACAGATCGTCGCCGCATTGGAAACCACCGGCCAGCGTGAGAACACGCTCATCATCTTCTCCACCGACAACGGCGGCCCGCCTCCCGGCAGCAACACACCCCTGCGCGCCTTCAAAGGCAGCATTTACGAAGGCGGCGTGCGCGGCTGCGCCTTTGCCAACTGGCCCGGTCACATCCCCGCAGGCAAACGTCTCAAGGAACCCATGCACACCGTGGATTGGTATCCCACCCTCGTGAAGCTCGCTGGTGGATCGCTGGAGCAAAAGACTGCATTGGATGGCAAGGATGTGTGGCCCATGCTCACGCAAGGTGCCCCCTCTCCGCACGATGCCATCCTCTGCGTGCAGTCTCCCACTGTGGCTGCACTGCGCATGGGCGACTGGAAGCTCGTCATGAACGGCAGCGATGCCGACAGCGAAGAAACCCCCGCAGGTAGTGCCAAAGGGAAGGGCAAAGGTAAGAAGGGCAAGCCCAAGAACGCTGAGTCCGGTGAAACTCTTGCCCTCTACAACCTCGCAACAGACATTGGCGAAAAGGAAAACCTTGCTGCCAAAGAGCCTGAACGCACTGCCACCATGCGTGCGCGCCTGGCCGAGTTTCTCAAAGACGCCGTGATCCCCGGCCAGGTGGGCCACGAGGCCACCGCCTTGATTGAACAGCCGAAGAAAAAACGCCCATGAAGCACCTGCTCATCTGTCTTTGGAGTTTCGGCAGTCTCGCAGTCACTTCTCATGCCGAGACGAAACCCAACATCATCGTCATCTACACGGATGATCACGGCTTTGCTGATCTCGGCATTCGTGGTGTTGAAAAGGACGTGAAAACGCCACATCTCGATGCGCTGGCGCGCAGCGGCGTCATCGCTAAAAACGGTTACAGCACCGCGCCGCAGTGCGTGCCTTCGCGCGGCGGATTGATGACGGGGAAGTTTCAGGGACGCTTCAATCTCGACAACAACGGCTCCACGCTGGACGGCTTCAACAAGGAGACCACCATCGCCACGCGACTGCAGAACGCAGGCTACACCACGGCGCAGTTTGGCAAGTGGCACCTCGGCCCGCAAAGCGAGATCACAAAGCATGGTTTCAAGCATGTGTATTCGCAGCACGGGCAGCAGAGGTTCTCCGCCAACATCACGCTGGAGGGCAAAGACAGGCCGATGGGTGACCTGCCGCCGTCGCTTTACCATGTCGATGGCTGTGCGAAGGCCGCGGCGGCGATCATCGAGCGCTACAAGGAGCAGCCCTTCTTTCTTTACATCGCCTTCCGCGCCCCACACACGCCGCTGGATGCGCCGCAGTCGTACAAAGACCGCTTCCCCGGCGCGATGCCTGAGCGCCGCCGCGCCGCGCTGGGCATGCTGGCCGCGGTGGATGATGGCGTGGGGCTCGTCACGAGCACGCTGAAGAAAAACGGCCTCTCCGAAAAAACGCTGATCTTCTTCATCGGCGACAACGGCGCACCGCTCAAGATTCACAAGACCGACTCACCGCTGGAAGGCGATGCCGGCGGCTGGGATGGCAGCCTGAACACACCGCTCAATGGTGAAAAAGGCATGCTGGCCGAGGGCGGCATGCATGTGCCGTTTCTCATCGCATGGCCCGGCACGATTCCCGGTGGCCAGACCTATGAGCACTCCGTGAGCGCGCTGGATGTCGCCGCCACGGCGGCAGCTATGGCGGACATTGCCGTGAAGCCAGGCGATCTTGATGGCGTGAACCTCATCCCTTATCTCAAAGGCGAGATCGCCACAGCACCACATGAAGCGCTGATGTGGCGCTGGATGGCCCAGAGCGCCATCCGCGAGGGGAACTGGAAACTCCTGCGCGGCGGGGAGCGTGAGTATCTCTATGATCTGGCCACCGATCTGGAAGAGAAGCGCACCCTCGCCTCACAGCATCCCGACATCGCCGCACGCCTCCGCGCGAAGCTCACGGCTTGGTGCGCGGAACTCAATCCGCCAGGACTCGCACTTGGCCCGATGTCTCCCGTTTGGAATGATTATTTTGATTTCTACCTCGAAGGCAAACCCGCACCGAAACATGAGGCCGAACCCAACACCAGCGCCACACACGGCTGGCTGGCCCGGGGTGGCAGTCTTATCGAGAAGAACGGTGTGCTCGTGCTGACCCCGGACAAAGCCGGCAAAGGCACCTTCATCACCCGCAGCCATCTTAAACTCGCTGGACCTGTTACGGCTACGATGACATTTAAAACGGCTGTGTCCGGCCAGGGTGCCATCGCTTGGCGCATGGATGGAGACAAAGACTTCCTCCCAAAGAACCGCGCGCCGTTTGAAGTGAAAGCGAGCGAGGACTGGCAGACGCGTGAAGTTCAAATTCCTGGCAAAGGCCGTGTCATTCACGTGCGATTGCACCTGCCAGCCGGCAACAC
This sequence comes from Prosthecobacter sp., assembly GCF_049294395.1. Classification (GTDB taxonomy): domain Bacteria; phylum Verrucomicrobiota; class Verrucomicrobiia; order Verrucomicrobiales; family Verrucomicrobiaceae; genus Prosthecobacter. The sequence continues at coordinate 44,251 of NZ_JBAQCR010000217.1, read as the reverse complement.
TGAGTTTCGCACGATTGACCTCCAACCCGCTTCGCGATGACAAGAATTTTGCTCTGCTTCCTTGCCTTTTGTCCTGCGCTCTTTTCTGCCAGTCCGCCGGACATTGTCTTCCTGCTCGCCGATGATCTGGGCAATGCGGACGTCGGCTGGCATGGCAGCGACATCAGGACACCGAACCTCGACAAGCTTGCGGCAGACGGCGCGAAGCTGGAGCACTTCTATGTGCTGCCGGTGTGCACGCCGACGCGCGTGGCCTTCCTCACGGGGCGCTATCCGATTCGCTCGGGCATGCAGCTGAACGTGCTGCGGCAGCAGTCCAAATACGGCATGCCCTTGGACGAGCGCACCGTCGCCAATGCGCTGCACGATGCCGGCTACACCACGGCGATCTGCGGCAAGTGGCACGTGGGCCACTTTGACAAGGCGTACTGGCCGAATGCGCGCGGCTTTGATCACTCACTGGGTCATCTGGAGGGCATCGATTACTTCACGCATCACAACTACTTCAAAAACGGCGAGCTGGACTGGCGGCGCAATGGCGAGGATGTGGTGGAGGAAGGCTATGCGACCACACTGGAGGCCAATGAAGCCGCTGCAGTGATCCGGCGACAACCGAAGGACAAGCCGCTCTTCCTATATGTACCCTTCACGGGCGTGCATGGGCCGCTGCAGCCCCCCAGCAAGGAAGCCGCGGCCGCGTATCAACCCGCGATGAACGAACAGCGCGCCACTCTGGCCGCCACGATGACGGCGGTCGATGAAGGCTGCGGCAGGATCTTTGCCGCACTCGATGAAACGGGGCGGCGGGAAAACACGCTCATCGTTTTCTGCAGTGACAACGGCGGTATGCCGCCGGGGCGCAATCTGCCCTACCGGGCCTTCAAATCATCGCTGTACGAAGGCGGCATCCGCTCACCCGCACTCGCCGCTTGGCCGGGACACATCAAGCCCGGCACCATCATCACCGAACCTCTTCACATGGTCGATCTCTTCCCCACCTTTGTGAAGCTCGCCGGTGGCAGTCTGGAGCAAAAGCTGCCGCTTGATGGTCGCGACATCATGCCTGTGCTCACCGAAGGCAAACCCTCGCCGCACGAGGACATCCTGCTCAATGCCATCACGGCAAATGACGGTGCCATCCGCATGGGCGACTGGAAGCTGATCCTCAATGGCAACGACGGCGTCACGCCGTCCGTCGATCTGGCCACCGGCGAACGCAAAAAGGACGGCAGGAAGACAAAGAAAGAAAGGCGCAGCGAACCCAAGGCGGAACTCTTCAATTTGCGCGATGATCCCGGTGAAACCAAAGACCTCGCCGCCGCACAGCCCGAGAAAGTCAAAGAACTGCGGCAGCGCTATGATGCCTATTTGAAGGCGGCGGTGAAGCCCCTGCAGTTTCAAAACAGGAAGTAAATCCATGAACCGGCTTCTGCTCATCCTCCTTTTACTGAACGCGTCACTCCATGCGTCGCAGCCGAATGTGCTCTTCATTATCGTCGATGATCTGACGACCACACTCTCCTGTTACGGCAATACGCACGTCCATACACCAGCCATGGATGCGCTGGCGGCACGCGGTGTACGATTCGACCATGCCTACACGCAGTTTGCGCTGTGCAATCCCTCCCGCTGCTCGTTTCTGACTGGCTGCTATCCGGAGAAAACGGGCGTGATGGATCTCACGACGAGCCTGCGCAAAGCACTGCCGAATGTGGTGACGCTGCCGCAGCATTTCAAAGATCACGGCTATGTCACCGGACGTGTGGGCAAGGTCTTCCATGTGGCTGATCCGAAGACGAAGCTGGATGTGGAACTTGGCCCCGCCCTGCACAAAGACAGCGAAATCCTCGTCGAGGCCAAGGCAGAGAACGACCCTGATGACAAGCCGCGCGCCAAGGCCAAGGGTGAAGGCTACAACCGCACTTTCGCTGCTTCAGCGCGACCGGCGGCCGATTTCACGGACTACCAGATCGCCGATGATGCCATCGCCACACTCGATGCATTCAAAGCGAAGCCGTTTTTTCTCGCCGTCGGCTTCATCCGGCCACACACGCCCTATGTGGCGCCGAAAGCGTTCTTCGACTCCATCGACAAGACCCAGCTCACGCTGCCGCAGTTTTATCGCGCAGACGGAGAAGTGCTCACGCACCTGCCCAAATCGTCGCTGCGGCCCAACAACAACGTTTTTCGCTATGTGGACCCGACGCAAGACGAAGCCCGTGATGCGCTGCAGGCCTACCTGGCCGCCACGAGCTTTGTGGATTCGCAGATCGGCCGTGTGCTGGCCAGGCTCGATGAATTGAAACTCACGGATAACACCGTCGTCGTCCTCACCGGCGACCATGGCTATCAACTCGGGGAGCATGGCCTGTGGGCGAAGCAGACGTTGTTTGAAGGTGCGAATCACGTCCCGCTGCTCATCGCCGCGCCCGGCGTGAAGCCCGGATCACGTGCGGGACTTGCGGAACAGGTCGACATCTACCCAACACTCTGCGATCTCGCCGGACTGCCAAAGCCCAAGCATCTTCAAGGGCGCAGTCTCAAGCCAATGCTCGATGACCCCGCCGCCAAGAGCCGCCAGACTGCCATCAGCACAATGGTGGCACCGCACACGAAGTTGACCGGACATAGCGTGCGCACAGATGCCTTCCGCTACATCGTCTGGGAGCAGAACGGCGGCGAACTGCTCTACGACCTCCGCAATGACCCCGACGAACTTCACAACCTCGCTGCTCAACCCGCGCAAGCTGAGCGTATGAACCGCATGCGCGAGCGACTCGCGGCACATTTGAAAGCCGTCTCTGCACCATGAAGCTTTTTCTCCTCAGCACATTCCTTTCCCTTTTCGCCGCTCTGCCAGCGTCATTTTCGGCGCAGCCCAATGTGATCATCATCCTGGCCGATGACCTCGGCTGGAGTGATACGACGCTCTACGGCACGACGAAGTTTTACCAGACACCGAATATGGAGCGTCTGGCGAAGCGTGGCATGACCTTCACGCGGGCGTATTCGGCGAGTCCACTGTGTTCGCCTACGCGTTCAGCCCTTCTCACGGGGCTGAGCCCGGCACGAACAGGCATCACCGTGCCCAACTGCCACATGCCGCAGGTGGTGATGGAGGCGACGGTGGCCAAGAAGGGGCCGCCGAATCAGAAGGTGGTGCAGCCGGGCCCGCCAACACGATTGAAGACCGAGTATCGAACGCTGGCGGAGACGCTGCACGATGCGGGCTATGCCACTGGGCATTTTGGCAAATGGCATCTTGGCCCGGAACCTTTCTCCCCTTTGCAGCAGGGGTTTGATGTGGATGTGCCGCATCATCCAGGACCAGGACCGGCTGGCAGCTACGTGGCGCCGTGGAAGTTTGCGGATTTTGACGCGGATCCCGACGTGCCGGACCAGCACATCGAGGACCGCATGGCGAAGGAGGCGGTGAAATTCATAGAGCAGCACAGGGGCGGGCCGTTTTACCTGAACTACTGGATGTTCAGCGTGCACGCGCCGTTTGATGCGAAGAAGGCGCTCATTGAGAAATACCGCAGCCGCGTGAATCCCGCTGATCCGCAGCACAGCCCGACGTATGCCGCGATGGTTGAGAGCATGGACGACGCTGTGGGAACACTGCTGGATACGCTGGACCGCCTCAAAATCGCGGACAACACCATCATCATTTTCACCGCTGACAATGGTGGCAACATGTATGACAAGGTGGACGACACGACTCCCACCAGCAATGCGCCGCTGCGCGGTGGCAAGGCCTGTTTGTTTGAAGGTGGCACGCGTGTGCCGGGCATTGTCGTCTGGCCCGGCATCACCAAGACAGGGGCACGCAACGATGCACTGGTGCAGAGTGAGGATTATTATCCCACACTGCTCGAAGGTTTGTCGATCAAGTCAGCACCTGAGCAACGCTTTGACGGCAGTAGCATCCTGCCTGCGCTGAAAGGCGGCGAACTGCCGGGCAAGGCGGTCTTCCAGTACTTCCCGCACTATGGCACCGTGCCGGACTGGCTCCCGCCTGCGGTGTCTGTGCATCGCGATGACTGGAAGCTCATCCGTATCTTTCACGGCGGTGAGAACGGCGCTCATCGGCATCTGCTGTTTAATTTGAAGGACGATCTCGGCGAGAAGAACAATCTCGCCACGCAGAAACCGGAACTCGTGGCGGAGCTGGACGCGCTGATTGAAACCTTTCTCAAGGACACGCATGCCGTGGTGCCGGTGGTGAATCCGGCTTTTGATCCCAAGCAATACCACCCTGAACTTGAGGGCAAACAGCAGCCGAAGGCCAGGGCGAAAGCACCGGCCAAAGATGACAGCGATCCCGCCCTGCAAGGCTGGAAGGCCCGCGACTGCAAAGCGGTGGTGAAGGACGGCATCGTGCGTGTGACGAACATTGGCTTTGAATGCTTCCTCGGCTTCGGTGCCGGCAAGCACAGCGGTCCCAGCACCGCGACCTTCCGCATCAAGGCCAAACCCGGCACCTCGCACTTCGATTGGCTGCCCGGTGGCGGCAAGGCTGAACGCGCGCCCTTCACCCTGATAGGCGGCGACTGGCAGGAGATCACTGTTCAAATCCCCGCCATGGGTCCTCTGGGCATCGTGCGTCTTTATCTGCCCATGCAGGAGCAGCCCGTCGAGATTGATTGGATCGAGCTTCGATCCGAGAACGACGGCAAAGTGACGCGGACGGAGTTTTGAATGAAATGCTTGCCTCTGCACCACTCAAAGATCAAAAGACGACATGGGTCTCGATAGCGTTGAACTTGTGATGGCATTTGAGGAGGTTTTTCAGATTTCGATCTCGGATCAGGAAGCTGAAAGGATGCGTACTCCTCGGGATGTGATCGATTGCATCACTGCGAAGCTGGATGCGAAAGTGGGATGCCCCGCCGTCGTGATTCGGGCTAAAGAGGAGACTGCATGGGTACAACTAACCCATGCTCTGCAAAGTTTGGGCGTCATGGATGGAGAGGTCGGCAGAGATCAAAAACTGGATGATGTTTTTGCAGATCGGAGCTCGCGCCAGCAGCGGTGGCGGCAGCTTAAAGAACAGCTCGATGTCAAAGCATGGCCACGTCTTCGTTGGTTCGGGCTGAGCACGGACTTTCCCTCCAACCTCAAAACACTCGGGGACTTGTCTGAGTGGATGTCGCACCACCATCTGCTGCGCCTCACCGAAGATGAGCGCCAGGCTTTGACACAGGGAGACATCGCCTTGCTCGTCAAACACATCATTCTCGATCAGCTTGGGCTGCAGGAAGAAAAGTACGGCGAGGACAAAAAGTTTATCGAAGACCTGGGATTGGATTGAATTCCGTGCAGGCCATCATCCAAAAACAGCACTGAACTTTGAAACGGCTCCTTGCGCCTGAGCAGCCGGAGTGAATCATTCGCCAATGAAACACTTTCTGCTGCCGCTTCTCCTTGCCCTTGCCAGTTGTACCACTCCGCAGTCAGGCGGCACGCCGGGGAGTCTGCCGCCATCCTCTTGGGGCATGCCGCAGATCATCAATGTCTCGGCTTATGATCCGAAGGAGAAGCAGCGGGCAGGCCAGGGCTACTCGGAGCACGATGTGTCTGCGCTGCGGGCGAACGGGGCCAGCGGCTTGATCGCGCGGGCGGGCAAGGGCGGGAATCTGGATGAGAAGTGCAGGAACTTCCTTGCCGCAGCGGATCGCTCCGGGATGCTACCGGGAGTTTACTATCGCCTGCAAAATCACGTGGATGCGGTGGCACAGGCGGATCAATTCTGCGCACGTGCGCATTCGCTGGCACGGGGTCGGGCATGGAATGCACCGGCGCTGCTGCTGTGCGCTGATTTTGATGCGAACTCGCGGCTCTCGGACGTTCTGCGGTTCATGGACCGGGTGGAATCGCGCACGGGTGTGGTGCCGGTGGCGTATCTGGAAAACAGCACGCATCTGAAGCAGCTCCTCAGCAGCGCTGATCCGGCCACCAAAGCGAAGCTGCGCCGCATGCCCTACTGGCTGGCGCTCTATGCGCACGACAGTGGTGCGGGGCCGGTGTATCCGGCACCTGGAAATCCGAGGGGGCTGCTGCATCAATACCAGGTGTGGTCTGACTGGACGCTGTGGCAGTACGGTGGTGTGGACTGGGGACATGGCCGCTCACAGCCGAAGGTGTACAATCACGGCCTGCACCGCAACAGCCTCTACTTTGGCAATCTCGACCGGCCGGTGGAGCGCAATGTGTTCAACGGCTCGCATGCGGCACTGCAGTCCTTCTGGCAGCAGCATGGCCTGCGGCTGCATTGATCAGCGCAGTTTCACTGCGACCTGCTTCAGTGCCTCGACCAAGGCACGCGTTGCGGTGGAGGCGCGGCCTTTCTGCCAGAGGACGATGAAGTCCCAGCGAGCCCTCTCATCGCTGACGGGCACAAAGGTGACACCGGGATGCTGCAGCTTTTCAAAGTAGCCGGGCAGCAGCGTCACTCCTGACTCGGAGACGACTTGTGAGAGCACATTCGTGATGCCATCCACGACGACGGCGAAGCGCGGTTTGAACCCGGCGGTTTTGCACAGAGCAGTCACCCAGCGATTTCGCCCGGGCACCTGGTCTTCATCCACGCCAATGAAGTCCCGACCCTTCAGCTCTTTGAGCGCGATGCTTTTCCGCGCCGCGATGGCATCATCGTCCGACACCGCCACGCAGACATGGAGCGAGCAGAGTTTGGCGCTGTGAAATTCACGTGCCGCCATCACTCCTTCCTGGCCGATGAGCGCGAGATCGAGCTCTCCGGCACGCAGGCCGTCGAGCTGCTCGCGCGGGGACATGTCGTGCAGTTTCAGCTTCACTTCCGGGTGGGACTTGCGCAGCTTTGCCAGTGCCGGGGTGAGCATGCTCTGCGCTGCGGAAAGCAGATAGCCCACGCGCAGCTCGGAGCGCTCTCCACGTGCCTGTCGGCGCAGCTCGGCCAATGCTTCATCATAGCTGGCGACCAGAGGGCTCATGGATTTCACCAGGGCATGGCCAAGACCCGTGGGCTTCACGCCGCTCGTTTCGCGCTCCAGCAGCTTGCCGCCGAGTTCATTTTCCAAAGCCTGCATCTGGCGGCTCAGCGCGGGCTGGGTGATCCGCAGCCGCACAGCGGCGCGGTTGACGCTGCCTTCTTCGATCACGGTGAGCAGGGCTCGGATGCGGTCCATCATGCCGCAGAGGTTATGCACATCCGGCATAACGGCAACTGCCAACCGGCATTACCCGCAGCCTCACCGGCGCGGCAGTGTCCGCTTGCTCACTCAAGAGCTCATCAACCCAAACACACCCTCCCATGAAACTCGCAATCATCATCACCTCTGATCCTAAAAACGGCGAAGAAGCCCTTGGCCGTGCTTTCAATGCCCTTGCTCTTGCGGCGGAGGCCCAGGAAAAGAACGACGAAGTCAGTGTCGTGTTCGCCGGCACCGGCGTGCGCTGGCCTGCCGAATTCTCGAAGCCAACGCATCCGGCCCATGGCCTCTACAATGCCGTGCGTCCCGCCATCACTGGTGCCTCCTGCGGCTGTGCCACCGTGTTTGGTACGACGAAGGAAGTCGAAGCCTGCGGTTTGCCAGAGATCAAAGATTTCGCGCTGGCCGGCACACCCGGATTTGCCAGCATCCGCCGCTATCTCGCCGAAGGCTGGCAGACGCTCGTATTCTAAAAAGCATCCGGCAATCTTCCTCATCGTCAGCAACCCTTCGCTTCCTCATCGTCAGCAACCCTTCGCTCCCTCCTCGACTATGGCCGACCGATTCATGCACACCGTGCTCACGCCTGCCGTGTTCGAGGCGGAGCGTCATTACTATGGGCGGACCTATCCCGCCTTTGACACCACGCCCGAGCGTGATGCGCTCACGGCCGGAGAAGCCGCTTTCATCACGGAACGTGACTCGTTCTACATGGCCACCATCACGGAAAATGGCTGGCCGTATCTCCAGCATCGCGGCGGGACGAAGGGCTTTCTGCGCGTCACCGGACCGAACGAACTCATGTTTGCCGATCACGGTGGCAACCGCCAGATGATCAGCGTGGGCAGCCTGGCGAAGAATGACCGCGTGAGCCTCTTCCTCATGGACTACCCGGCGCGGGAGCGATTGAAGATCCTTGGTCATGCACGGGTCCTGGATGCGCGGGAGCATCCGGATCTGGTCGCCAAGACCGCGCCGCCCGGAGGTCACGCGGCGAAGGTGGAGCGCATCTTTGTGATCGACGTTTTATCCTACGACTGGAACTGCCCCAAATTCATCACGCCGCGCTTCACTGCTGCGGAAGTACAAGACGCCGTGGCGCCGCTGAAGGCGCGCATTGCCGAACTCGAATCCCAGCTCAAACTGCAAACACCATGAACCCACGCCCACCCCTGCCACCCTTCACCGAAGAAACAGCGATCAAGAAAGTCCAGGCCGCCGAAGACGCCTGGAACAGCCGCGATCCCGAACGCGTCTCGCTGGCCTACACACCCGACACGGAATGGCGCAACCGCGATGTCTTTCTCAATGGCCGCGCCGAAGTCGTCGAGTTCTTGAAAAAGAAGTGGGCCAGGGAGCATGACTACCGCCTCAAGAAAACGCTCTGGGCTTTCACGGGAAACCGCATCGCCGTGCGCTTTGAGTACGAGTGGCATGACGAGGCCGGTCAGTGGTGGCGCAGCCATGGCAATGAAAACTGGGAGTTTGATGAGAACGGCTACATGGCCAGGCGCTATGCCAGCATCAACGACCAACCGATCCGCGAGGAGGAGCGTAAGTTCCGCTGGGAACGGGCCTGAGGGTTCGTGCCCTTCACCTCTCTATGAAGCCTGTCATTCTCATCACCGGAGCCACGCGTGGCATTGGATTCGCTGCAGCCAGGCAGTTGGCCGCACGCGGCGCGAAAGTCATCATCGCCAGTCGCGATGGCAAGCGGGCCGCCGAGGCCGCTGTACTGGTGGGCGATGGTGCCTGCGGCGTGGCTCTGGACATCACGGATCAGGCGAGCGTGGAAGCTGCGGTGAAACAAATCGAGCAGCAGTTTGGCCGGCTCGATGTGCTGGCCAACAACTCTGCCATCCTGCTGGATCACTATCAAAGTCTGCTCCAACTCAAGCCCGAGATGCTGCTGGAAACGCTGAATACGAATGTCGTCGGCACGCTGCGGGCGTGTCAGGCGTTTGCGCCGCTGCTCGCCAAATCCAGTGCGCCGCGTATCATCAATGTTTCCAGTGGTGCGGGGCAGCTGGATGGTGAGCCGCAGTCCTGGGCGCCGGCTTATTGCATCAGCAAGACCGCGCTCAACATGCTCACGCAGCAGCTTACCGCCGCATTGCCAGACGTGATGGTGAACAGCATGTGCCCCGGCTGGTGCCGCACGGAGATGGGCGGCAGTGAGGCACCACGCACACCGGATGAAGGCGCGGATACGCTGACATGGCTGGCACTGGATGCGCCCCATGCGCTGCGCGGGAAGTTCGTGAAGGATCGTGCGGTGATTTCCTGGTGATTCATCTTCCGAGCTGCGCGTGCTGCGAGGGTGTGAGAAAGCTGGCCGCCTTTGCCGCATCACTGCGGATCCACGCATTCACCTTGGTGGCCTGAGCTGGAGAAAGCGTCAGCTTTTCTGCTGTAGTGCCTCTGAGCTGCCTTTTCTGATCGTCTGCGGGGGCGGTGCGGTAGCCGGAGATCTTACCGACCTTGAGCCGTGAGGTCGTGGCGCTGAGGAGATCCGCTGCGGGCACATAGGCAGCATTCGAGCATTCCACCTTGTCCGCTGCTGCGATCAACTGCGGCAGTGAAATGACCGCCGGGTCATAGTTGACCAGCGTGACCTCATGTCCGGCCATGAAACCAGCTTCGGTGGTGATCACGCCTTCAATCTGACCCAGCGCCATCTCGCCGGTCCAGAAGCAGTACATGGCAAACACGGCCTGCTTGAGCCGTAGCGAGTGCTCCGCGGCCAGCAGTGTCAGGTAGGCGGGCACCGGCCTTTTCGCCTGCGTCAGTGTCGCGATCATGCGCTCCGCGATGCCGCCGGCATCCCAGACCTGGTCTTTGCGCGGGATGATGTCCTCCGCTTGATCATTGAGGAAGCGCACCACCTGGTAGTTCCACGCCGGTTCGCCAAAGCGCTGCATCACTTCCGCGTCTCTGCCGCCCTTGTTGTTGTGAATCAGCAGGGGGGTGAACTCGTTCTCCACGGCCTCGACCAGCAACGGATTGGACATCACATCGCGGCCAAACTGCTTGCAGCCCGCGCAGCCGGGGATCTCCTGAAACAGGGCAAAGACCGGTTTTCCTGTCTGAGCACTGGAGGCCAGCGCCGTTTCCAGAATCCGGCTCCAGCGCACCTTTCCAGCCTCCTCGGGCTGTGCGGGGGTGCTGGCGGTGCAGGACAGTGAAGGCAGCATGAGGGCGAGGGCAAAAAAGGCAGGCTTCATGACCATGGGAGGTGGAAGCCCGGCGAATATTTCACGAAAGACTTGGGCCCACCAACGTTTGAGGGCGCTGTTTATGAAAACACGCGCACTCCTCTTCCTGGTAATGGCACCGCTTGTTTCAGGTCAGGCAGCCACTGCGCCGAAGACCAATGTGCTGCTGATCGTGATTTATGATCAGAACGGTTTCGCGGGCCGCACGGATATTGCATCGCAGGCAGTGACGCCGCAGCTGGATCGTTTTGCGAAAAGTGGGATGACCTTTGCCAATGCACAGTGCGCTGCGCCGGTGTGCAATCCTTCGCGCACGGCCTTTCTGTCCGGCCTGCGCCCCTCCACCACGGGCATCTATGACAACAGCCAGGACTCTTTGCCAAAAGATCATCTTCTGATGCGCTCGATCTCGCTGCCGACGTACTTCCGCGATCAGGGCTATCACCTCGCGGGCGCAGGCAAAGTTTTCAGCTCCGCCATCGCCGCTGCTGCAGGCAAGCGCATCTGGGCTGAGAGCATCGAGCTGGGCCGCAAGGCCAAGAAACATGCTCCGGCACCCCCGGAAGGCGAGGGCATGAATGCCATCGGCAAACATGCATGGGGCCCGCTCTACAAGAGCAAGGAGGAGATGGAGGATTGGAAGCTGGCCGGATGGGCGGCGGAGTTTTTGACGAAGCCGCATGAGGTGCCCTTCTTCCTGGCCTGCGGTATCGTGAAGCCGCACACGCCCTGGTATGTGCCGCAGGAGTACTTCGATCTCTTTCCACCTCAAAGCATCACCGTGCCTGATCTGGCTGCCGATGAAAGCGCAGGCTTGCCGGAGTCCGTGCGTGAAAAAACGCACAAGACCGAGGCGGAGCTGATTCAGCGGCGCAAGGAACTGCTCTCGGCCTATCTCGCCTCCTCACGCTATGCGGACGATTGTGTGGGCCGCATTCTGAAGGGCCTCACCGACGGCCCAAACCGTGAGCACACGATCGTCGTGATCTGCGGCGACAATGGCTATGAATTCGGCGAAAAGCACAACTGGTCCAAGGGCAGCCTGCGCGAGGGCTCAGCCCATGTGCCCTTGATCATCGCGGGGCCAGGGATTGCCGCGCAGCAGACCTGCATGCATCCGGTCAGCCTGCTGGATCTCTACCCCACGCTGGTGGAGCTGGCCGGACTGCCCGCCAAATCTGGCCTCGATGGCGTGAGCCTCATGCCATTGCTCAAAAATCCTGCGGTGGCTTGGGATCGTCCCGCACTCACCACCGCTGGCTTCAAAAATCACGCGCTGCGCAACGACCGCTGGCGCTACATCCGTTATGCAGACGGTGAGGAGGAGTTGTATGACCACACCGCTGATCCTCTGGAGCGCAGCAACCTCGCCAACAAGCCGGAATCTGCCAAAATCAAATCCGAACTGCAGCAGTGGCTGCCAAAGCATGATGAGCCGCGCAATCCGGACTCGACGGGTGGCAAGGGGGAGGACTGAGACACTGAGCGCATGATCGCCATGATGCGAAAGAGTACCGATCTGGCTTCGTGAAGTACACGCCGCAGCCCCACCACGCACATGAAGACTCCTCTCATCACTCTGCTTTCCCTCCTCGTCTTTTTGATTTCGTCCTTGGCCGCGAAGCAGCCCAACGTGATCATCATCCTCGCGGATGATCTCGGCTATGGCGATCTCGGCTGCTATGGGCATACGCAGATCAAAACGCCTAACCTGGACCGCATGGCGGAGGAGGGTGCCAGGCTCACGCAGTTCAACTGTCCGGCATCCTTTTGCGCACCCACGCGCGCCGCGCTGATGACAGGACGTTATCCGTTTCGCTGTGGCATGACGGCGAATCCCGCGCCGGATGGCGGACCGGTGGCAGATGCGCTGCATCTGCCTGAGAAGGAGGTCACGCTGGCGCAGGTGCTGAAATCCTCCGGTTATGCCACAGGCATGGTGGGCAAATGGCATCTCGGCCACAAGGCGGGCTTTCTGCCCACGGAGCGCGGCTTTGATGAGTATTACGGCATCCCGTACTCGAATGACATGCGGCCCGTGCAGGTGCTGGAAAACACGCAGGTCATCGAATACCCCGTGGTGCAGGCCACGCTGACGCGGCGCTACACGGAGCGCGCACTGGGCTTCATCGAACGCAGTAAGGACCGGCCCTTCTTTCTCTACCTCGCGGAAGCGATGCCGCACAAGCCGCTCGCGGCCTCCGAAGCGTTCTACAAAAAGAGCGGCGCAGGACTTTATGGGGATGCCGTGGCAGAGCTCGACTGGAGTGTAGGCCAGGTGCTGGCGAAACTGAAAGAGCTGGGATTGGATGAAAACACGCTCGTGCTTTTCAGCAGTGACAACGGTGCTTGGTTCGGCGGCAGCACCGGAGGACTGCGCGGCATGAAGGGCTCGCAGTGGGAAGGCGGCTATCGCGTGCCGATGATCGCACGCTGGCCCGGCAAGATTCCAGCCGGACATCTGAGCGATCAAATGGCGATCACGATGGACCTGTTTGCCACGGTCCTGGAGGTAACGGGAGCCAAAATGCCGGATGAGCGCGTGCTGGATGGCCGCAGCATCATGCCGCTTTTCACCAGCGCTGCCAAGTCACCGCACGAGCACCTCTTTGGACACTTCAACTCCAAGCTGGCCAACATCCGCGATGCACGCTGGAAGCTGCACGTGCTGCCAGCCACGCAGTTGAAGCTCAAACCCGGCTCAGATGGCAGGTGGCTCGATCCTCGCGCGCCAGATGGAGTGACGATTCTCGCGCCTTACGAGCAGTACAACATTGACGCTTTTCCCGGCCTCAACACGGGCGATGCCGCAGCCAAGATGCAGCTCTTTGATCTGCAAAACGACCCCGGTGAGCAGCATGATGTGGCCGCACAGCATCCCGACGAAGTGAAACGGCTCATGGCCGCCTATGAGGCGATGAACAAGGACGTTCCTGTCATCGAAGAGGTGAAACGCACGCCATACAAAAAGTAGTGCCCGTAATATCTGACCGCATTGCGTTGAAAGAGCGTCGCTTGATCCGCGTCCTCACACTCCCGACCATGAAACTCGCCCTGACCCTTCTTTTTGTCCTGACCCTGCATGCCTTCGCGGATCTCGCGGGCGGCAAGCCAAACATCATTCTCATCATGACGGATGATCAGGGTTACGCTCAACTTGCATGTCATGGGCATCCCTGGCTGAAGACACCGAACATCGATGCGCTTCACGCCCAGAGCCTGCGCTTCACCCGCTTCCTCGTCAGCCCCACGTGCTCGCCCACACGCAGTGCCATCATGACAGGCCGGCATGATCTCAAAAACGGCATCACGCACACCATTCTGGAGCGCGAGCGCATGACGCTGAATGCCACCATCCTGCCACAGGTGCTCAAAACGGCGGGCTACACCTCCGGCATCTTCGGCAAATGGCACCTCGGCGATGAAGAAGCCTATCAGCCGAACAAGCGCGGCTTTGACGAGGCCTTCATCCACGGCGCAGGCGGCATCGGCCAGGCCTATCCCTGCTCCTGTGCGGATGCGCCGGACAACACGTACATGGACCCCGTGATCCGTCACAATGGCAGCTTTGTGAAGACGCACGGTTTCTGCACAGATGTCTTCTTCACCGCCGCACTCGGCTGGATGAAGCAGCAGAAGGACAGCGGCAAGCCGTTCTTCACTTATCTGACCACCAACGCTCCGCACGGCCCGTACATCGCGCCGGAGAAGAATGCGAAACGCTTCACCGATCTCGGCTTCGGCAAGGATCAGGCCGGATTCTATGGCATGATCGAAAACATCGACGAAAACATGGGCCGCCTCGCGGAGAAGCTGAAGGAGTGGGATCTGTACAAAAACACCGTCGTCATCTTCATGTCTGACAACGGCACCACAGGTGGCGGCTCAGGCGTTCCCGGCAAGGACCTCGCCACCGGCTATCCGTTCTTCAACGGCGATCAAGTAGGTCTGAAAGGCTCCACCGATGAAGGCGGTGTGCGCGTGCCGTTCTTCATCCGCTGGGATGGACATATCAATGCTGGGCGTGACATCAGCACCGTCGCCGCACACATTGATCTGCTGCCCACCTTTGCCGCGCTGGCTGGTGCTGAGCTGCCGAAGAACCAGGTGGAAGGCCGCAGCCTGCTGCCGCTGATTGAGGGCAAGGCCGACAAGTGGGAGGATCGCTTCCTCTTCACGCATGTGGCCCGCTGGCCCACGGGCACAGAGCCAAACACGCAGGAATTTCTCAACTACGGCGTGCGCAACCAGCGCTTCCGCTACGTGGGTCCGCGTGGAGGTGCTGGCAATCCAAAGAAGAAACAACAAGCCGCCGCCAAGCCCACGAAAGGCGCGCTTTACGATCTCGAAGCCGATCCCTATCAGAAGACCGATGTCAGCGCTGACTACCCTGAAGTGGTGCAAAAAATGAGCGCCGCCTATGACAGCTACTGGAAGGAAGCACGCCCGCTCATGGTGAATGAAAACGCACCCATGTCGCCAACAAAGCCTTACTGGGAGCTTTATGAAAATCAGCTCAAGTCCGGTGGCATCCCCGACTGGACGCCCCCTTCGCTTTAGCAGAGCACCGCGCTGCCCTGCCGCGGCTGATACACACAGGCCGGATCTTCCGCAAAAGGATCTCCCGTCACGCCATAAGCGCGTGCCCGGGAGCCGCCGCAGACGGTGCGGAACTCGCAGCGCCCGCATTTGCCGCCCAGTGCATCGTTGTCGCGTAGCGAGACGAAGAGCGGATGATGCCGGTAGATCTCTGCAGGGTGCTCGTCGCGCACGTTGCCGCAGTCAAAGGGCAGGAAGCCGCTGGGAGACACCACGCCGGTGTGGGAGATGAACATCACCCCGCGCCCATCGCGGATTCCAAGCGGTGAGCGCATGCCGGGGCGCTGCCTGCCACCGGCACCATGCTTTTGAATCAGCACGCGGCGGAAGTGGTGGCCCTCCGTGGTTTTGATGGCGAAGGGAGCCTTGCCAACGAGCGAGGCCATGTCTTGAAACACGTGTTCGATGTCCAAGGGGTCCGGCAGATCCGCAATGCCGGCACGACCGGTCGGCACCAGCAGGAAGACGCTCCACATGGCGGGCTTCAGCTCAAACATGAGCTTCTTGAAGGCCTCATACTCACGCAGATTGCCGCGCGTGAGCGTGGTGTTGATCTGCACGCTTAGATCTGCCGCATGGGCTCGATGCACCGCCGCGATGGTGCGGTCAAAGGTGCCCTTCACACCGCGAAAGGCATCGTGCGTCTCGCGTGAGGCACCGTCCAGACTTAGCGAGATGCGCTCGACGCCCGCCGCTTTGATCTCCGCAAAATCCGCATTCATGAGCCGCGCCGTCGCCGAAGGGCTCAGGCCCACATGCAGCCCGGCAGCCGTCGCCTCTCGCACGAGGTCCAGCGCATCCGTGCGCATTAGCGGATCACCGCCGGTGAGAATGAGCATGGGTGGATTCAGCTCCGCGAGCTGGCGGATCAGCCGGCTAGATTCCTCACGATTCAGTTCATCGGGATGACGATGCGACTGCGCCTCGGCACGGCAGTGCTGGCACGCCAGCGCACAGGCCCGCGTGATCTCCCAAAAGACGAGAAAGGGACGTTCATCAAAGCCGTCATAGGCCATCGAGGCCACCTTGGACCACTCGGGATTCATCAGCGCAGGGTTCATGCGTGAGACTAACGGGAGGAGGACGTTGCAGTCCTTTCTATGCGTGGGGAATGTTGTGCTGATTTTGCGGGGGTGTTGGAACCCGCCGCAGCTTAATCCTCCTCATCCCGCTTCACAAAACGCCGGCGGTGCCACAGCAGCCAGAACAGCGCCAGCAGTGCCCACGTCAGTGCAGCGTAGATGTGATGGGACATCGTCGTCGAAGGCACCCAAGCGGGCGTGGCGCGGGTGATGGCGGCCAGAACGCCAAGGAAGATCAGGAAGCGCACCCACTTGCTCGTCACAAAAAAGCCGTCGAGATCGCCACTGTGACCAAACAGCACGCGGCTGCCAACAATGAGCATGAGCATGCCGAAGCCGCCGATGTAGAGCAGGTGCTCCACGCTGACATGCTGGGTGTAGAAGAATCCGGCCAGCGCCAGACCGAGCCAGCCGAGGATCAGCGACCAAAACAAACCGGTGGTGAGTGAGCCGCTCTGCGCCGTCTTCCAGCGCACTTCCATGAGCAAATAGCCTGCCGCCACGAGCGCGCGCAGTGCATAGCCTGCGATGATCTGGCCGCAGGCCTCCAGCAAGAAGCTGCCCACGAGCAGGATTGCCGCCATGAGAGCGCGCATGAGCTTTGTGCGGCTCTGCGCCGCCGTTTTCGGATCACCAAAATCTCCGCCGAGCATGCGTGGAAACACAAACGCGCCGATGCCCAGCACCGGCGGCAGCAGCAGGCCCTGATAGAGCAGCAGATTGGCGAGACGAAGGCGCTGCGGATCGAGCAAAGTGGCATTTGTCAGCAGCAACGACGCACCTGTGATGCCACAGATCAGACCTGTGAGCGCGAGTAGCAACTGCGGTGGCGGCGCTTCCTTTCGAAACTTCACCACGCGAACCACAAGACACAGCAGCAGTGAACCGAGCAGCGCTATGAAAAACATATCCCCCCAGGCCATGTGCAGGGTGAGATGGGAAAAGCCGCAGGCCTGATGCAGCGCGAAGAGCCAGAACAGCTCCAGAGGCGTGAGCTTCGGAGCAGTGGCCATGCGCGGCCCGGCGGTGCCGAGAAAGCCGACGACGAACGCCGCACCAAAGGCCTCGATCATGATCCGCGCGTGAACGAAGCTGGGATAAAAACCAAGCTGCTGCGCATAATACAACGGCCACAGTGCCACGCCGATGATGCTCCACACCGCACCGCTGAAAAAGAACAGGCGGTAGGGCTCCGACGCGAGCCAGCGCAGGCCATCACGGCGCGCACCGGTGGCTTTGTGTTTCTTGTGTTTGCAGGCGGGAAACTGGCTCATGCGGCAGGCTGCTGATAACGTGAATAACGCGCGCGTTGTTCCGGAGTGAGGTTGGCGGGATCAAAGCGGGGATCGGGCACCTGGTTGATGCGCGAATAGATCACGTTCGCCATGTCTGCCGCGCAGTTCTTGATGTGCTCCGCGCGCTCACCGCCAAAGAGATCATCCACCGTGCTGCGAAAGAGCTGCAGCCAGTGATCAAACTGCGCACGGCCCATGGGCGTCTGCGGCACCAGCTTGGCATGCGCGGCGATGGGATTGCCGGTAAAGCCGCCGGTGCGGAAGAGCACCGTCTCCCAGAAGGCGTACATCTTGGGCAGATGCGTGGTCCAGTCTGTCTTTGCGACGTCGTTGAAGATGAACCCCAGCACCTCGTCGGTGCGCACGCGGTCGTAGAAGGTGTTCACCAGAGTTTCGATTTCGGCGCGTCCGGTGATGTCAGGCTTGGCTTCAAACATGTATTTACCATGCAACATTAACCGCACCTGTCGCTTCTCGCTTAGTGCGGCCTTGTGCGCAGGAATTGGCGCGGGGGGGACTGCGCGCAATAAACGCGCACCTCTGCGCAGGATCGGCGCATTGATGCATCGGCGATGCAACTTATTAAATAGCCCAACCAAACCATGAAACTTATTCTCTCCTCCATCGTCACCATCACCGCTGTCATGACCCTGCTGGTCAATGCCGCCGCGCTCGCGGTCGAACCCACTGCCGTAGCCACTGAAACAGCCTCCAACACCGTCTGCCCGATCAGCGGCAAACCGGTCGATCCTGCCATCACCGCCGACTACGAAGGCCGGAAATGGTCCTTTGCCCAGGAAGACTGCAAAACCAAATGGCTGAAGGCCCGCGAAGACAGCCTGTATCAAAAGCTGGGAGGCAAGGCCGCCATGGAGGCTGCGGTGGACGCCTTCTATGTCAAAGTGCTGGCCGATGACCGCGTGAAGCATTTCTTCGACGACGTGAGCATGGACAAACAGCGCCGGAAGCAGAAGGAATTCCTCAGCGCCGCCTTCGGTGGTCCGCTGCCATGGACCGGCAAGGACATGCGCAAAGCCCATGAGGGCATGGGCCTCACCGAGGTACATTTTAACGCCATCGCTGAAAACCTCGTGAACACTTTGAAGGATCTCAAGATCAGCCAGGAACTCATCGACCAGGTCGTCGCCGTCGCGCTCACGACCAAGGACGATGTGCTTGGCCGTCCGAAGAAGGCCAACTGAGAGCCGTCCCTCTCTCGTTGACCCAAACATACCGCCGTAGTGAGTGCCGGGAGTCGCTCGCTGCGGCGGTTTTGTTTTATTCAAGCGTCCTCGGGTGGAGTTTGGAATTTCCCGCAGGGTGTATAGATAGGATTTTATCCCAATTAAATAATGGGTCTGCCTAGGAAACAGAAAGGAAACAGTTGAATTCTGGGGCGGAATTTCGTAATTCTGGCCGTATATGCTCCGACGATTTTTTGTCCCTGTTTTAACCCTCGTGCTGCTGACCTTGGTCGGATGGTACCTTTTTGGGACAAGAGAAATTGCCCCACCTTTAGTGTCCAAGCCCCCTGCGGACGCCGGGGCGCTCAAATCCAGCCCGCCGAATTTAAAACCTGCCCCGACTGCTGCCCCCGCCGTTTTTGGCACCCGCGAGGCCAATCCCGAGGTCAAAGCTCAGCCGGCACCGTATATCGCGCCGCAGAAGCCGGCGGATCTGGCGGCCACTACGGAGCGGGCCCGCTTCCTGCAAGACGCGCGCATTTTGCAGGAACGCGCCACGCCGCCGGATGCGCAGGGAAACTTCACCAAGAAGCGGGTGGTGGAGGCAAAGTTCAAATACCCGTTCCTGCGCATTGAGGAGTCATGGAAACGTGATGCGGCGACGGGGGTGGAAACCATGCAGGAGCAGAAGGTGATGGTGGCGGACCATTTTCTGCTGACGCTGAAAGACGGAGTGACCGCCGGGGAGCTGCAAACGGTGCTGGACGGCCTGGGCGGCAAGGTGCGCAGGCATCTGCCGAATTCGCAGGTTTACATTGTGGAAACGGGCACTTCTGACCTGGACTTGTACGACATCAAGCTGAAGGATTTCCGGCTGAGCGGGGCTGCGATGCAGATCGTGGAACCGGACTACGTGGTCTTTGCTTCGCTGACGCCGAACGATCCTTCCTTCTCCTCCCTGTGGGGCATGAACAACACCGGCCAGAGTGGTGGAGTGGGCGACGCGGACATTGACGCGCCGGAGGCCTGGGATGTCGCCCGGGGCAGCTCTGCCGTCGTGGTCGGCATCATCGACACGGGAATTGACTATACCCATCCTGATCTGGCGGCAAACATGTGGCTGAATGCCGGCGAAATCCCGGGGAACGGGATTGATGACGATGGCAATGGCTACATCGACGACATGCGGGGCTGGGATTTCGTGTCGAATGACAATGATCCGGCCGATGACCATTATCACGGGACGCACTGTGCAGGGACCATCGGCGCGGTGGGAGACAACGGCATCGGAGTCGCCGGGGTTTGTCATACGGTGCGGCTGATGGCGCTGAAATTCCTCTCCGGCAGCGGCGGAGGTTCGACCTCAGACGCCATCGAGGCCGTGCTGTATGCGACGGCGAACCACGTGACCCTGACATCCAACAGCTGGGGCGGTGGCGGCTATTCGCAGACCTTGAAAAATGCGATCGACGCCGCAGGGACGGCCGGCATTCTGTTTGTGGCGGCGGCAGGGAACAGCGGCATCAACACGGACCTGTCTGCCTCCTATCCCGCCTCCTATGACTCGGCGAACATCATCTCCGTGGCCGCCAGCGACAACGCGGATGTGCTGGCCAGCTTCACCAACTATGGTGCCACCACGGTGGATCTGGCGGCACCTGGGGTGAGCATTTACTCCACCAGTCCGGGTGGTGGTTACCGCACGCTGAGCGGCACCTCCATGGCGTGTCCGCACGTGGCAGGCGCCTGTGCCTTGATCAAATCAGCCCGTCCCGCGATGAACTGGTCGGACATCAAGAGCTCGCTGATGAGCAATGTCGATGGGGTGGCGGGGATGACCGGCAAGGTGGCGGCGAACGGGCGCATGAACCTGGCACGCGCCTTGATCATCGCATCGGAGCCGTATGTGACACTGACTGCACTGCAGGCCTCCGACAGCGGCCTGCAGGGAGGTGCTGGCAACAACGACGGTGTGCTGAATCCCGCCGAGGACATCACGCTGGCGGTGACATTGAAAAATGTGGGGGCGAAAACTGCCAAGGGCGCCGCGAGCACGCTGACGGTGACGTCTGCGGGGAACAAGGTGACCGTGCTTCAGGGCAGCAACTCGTGGGGCGATCTTGCCGTGGGTGGCACCGCGTCCACCGGAGGTACGCCTTTTCTCATCCGGATCGCCGCAGACACCCCTACGCCGCATGTTTTTTCGCTGATTTTGAACACGACGGACACCGACGGCCACGCGTGGACCTCCCAGGCACAGCTCACGGTTTTCACCAGCAGCACCGTGTCCGGCCGGGTGACGGCGGTGACGGGCGGCTCGGGCATCGCAGCAGCTTTGATCAACTACACCGGGACGTCCACGGGCAGCGTCGTGACGGCGGCCGATGGCACCTACAGTGTGAAACTTACCGACGGAACTTATGAGTTCCGCGCCACAGCGCCCGGCTACAATCCGTCCGCGAGCACCTCCGTGACTGTGCCGCCAAATCCTGCCGCGGTTGATTTTGCGCTCGGGAAATCTCGCATCCAGGTTGCACCTTCCACCCTTGCCTCCACCCAGTATGAGGATGCGGTGGCCACGAAAACCCTGACGCTGACCAACAATGGTGACCAGCCGCTGACATTTGACGTCAATTCGGTGCCGCGCAGCTCGGTGCTTTCAATGGACCCGGGCACGGCCAGCATTCAGGCTCCGCCGATTCTGGGTGTGCTGGATGCGGCGGCCGAGACGCAGCCTGCAGGCGTGAAGCAGCTCATGCGCATCGCGTCGGGATCGACGCCACTGCCATTTTCGGACGGCTTCGAAAGCGGCACCTTGAACGGATGGGCAAACGGTTCCGGTGCCGGCACACGAGAAATCGTGTCCAGCACGGCCGCCTCAGGCAGCAAGAGTTTTCACTACAACTACCAGGGAAGCACCGATCACTTTCATGGCATCAACCGTGACTTCAGCCCTGGCTCCAAGCCCAAAACCATCTCCTTCTGGGTGAGATCCGGCTCCACGACCACTCATGATGGCTACTTCGTGCTCACAGACGGCACCTATGGTGATGACTTGATCTGGTTCTTTGCACGGGGTTCAGGCAAGTTTTACGTCAATGGCGACGTCGGCGGCGACGAGACCTTCAGCTATCAGGCCAATGTGTGGTACCACGTCGAGTTTCAGGATCTCGACTGGACGGCGAAAAATTTCGACTACTACGTCAACGGCACGCTGGTGAAGGCCAACATTCCATTCCGGAATGCGGCGTATGTGGACGAAGTATCTCAGCTGTGGCTTTATAACTTCAGCACGGGGTCCGAAGCCTGGTGGGATGACATCCGCATGATGGATGCAAGCCTGAACTGGCTGTCCCAGACACCCACCGGCGCCACGCTGGCACCCGGGCAGTCCACCACACTCACCGTGACCTTTGATGCGACCGGCAAGCTTGCGGGAGATTATCTGGGCCAGATTGACATCAGTTCGAATGATCCTGCCAACCCCGTGGTGTCCGTGCCGGTGACCATGACGGTGCAGCAGCAGCCCAACACACCGCCCGTGGCGGACGCGCAGACAGTGACGCTGAACGAGGATGCGCAGGCGGTCATCACGCTTACAGGCAGTGATGTGGATGGCAACGCCCTCACCGCGCAAATTCAGACGCTGCCTGCCCAGGGCAGCCTGTACCAGACGAGCGATGGCACCAGCATGGGCGAACGCATTGTCACAGTGCCGGCGATCGTTTCCAACAACGCGAAAAAAGTCATCTTTGTGCCGCCGCCGAACGAGAACGGCACGCCTTATACCAGCTTCCAGTTTGCAATGAATGACAAGCGCTCCCAGTCCACAGCGGCCACGGTGACTCTCAATGTCACGGCGGTGAATGACCTCCCGGTGGCCTTCAATGATTTTGCCTCGGGCCTGCCGGGGCAGATGATCACGCCCATCACGGTGCTGGCGAATGACATCGATCCCGATGGCCAGACTTTGACGGTCAGTTCCTTCACCCAGGGTCTCAAAGGAACCGTGGCCAGCAATGGGGACGGTACGCTGAGCTTCACCCCCAGCGGCAGCTTTACCAGCGGGCAGGACTCCTTTTCTTACACCATCAATGATGGTGCCGGAGGCAGCGCCACCGCCACGGTGACCGTGTACGTGGGCCTCTTGGCCGCCGGGCCCTGGCCCATGGTTGGCGGCAACACGGCGCACACCGGCTTTTATCCGGGTACCCTGAACGGGCAGACGTTTTCGCAGGCATGGACGCTGCAGGTGGCTCCGCAGGCACTCAATCAGGTGTCCATTGGGGAAGGAAGAGTCTTTGCGACGCCGAACATCTATTACAACGAAACGCAGGTTAGCGCGGTGGATCTGGCCACAGGGCTCCTGGCGTGGAAAAAAACATGGCCTGTCCAAGCCTACCAGATGAATGGCCCCGCCTATTTTGGTGGCGCATTATATGTGCAACGTTCGAAATCTACCACCTACACGGATTCTCCTGAGATAGTCAGCATCAATGCGGGCAGTGGTGCGCTGAATTGGTCCTCCAATCTCTCAAGTTTGTCGTCCGGCTATATGCCCGCGACAGTCACTGACACATCAGTGTTTATGAGCAGCGGCTTCAGTATCGGCGGCGTGGCCTGCTTTAACCGCACAACGGGCAGCCAGCAGTTCTTTAACAACACTCTGGAGACAGGCGACGGCTGGACGCCCGGTGTCTATAATGGCAAGGTCTATTCCTTCGTCACCAGCAAGTTCCGCCAGCACAACATGGCCACGGGTGCTGTCGAATGGATGGTGGATCTGATTTGGGCAAACATGCACACGACCATATCTCACACCATGGCCATCGCCTCGGGTGCAGCATTCGTCGTAAATGTCAGTTCCGCATCGAGTGGTGAACTCGTCTGCATTGATCTGACCACCCAGGCTGTGCGCTGGCGTGTGCCGGGTGTCCTGATCGGCACGCCAGCCGTGGCTGGAGCGTCGGTCTATGCCTTTGACACTTCAGGGAATGTCAAGGCCTACGACACCGCCACCGGCACCCTGCAGAAGACCTACACCACGGGGATCGGCACCTACGGCACCTACCAGCCCATTGTCACCAACGATGCTCTCATTGCCTCCTCCGCGACGAGCACTGCCGTTCACGATCTGAGCACCGGCACAAAAATCCAGACAATCGCCGCCGGGGGCATCCCCAGCCTCAGCAACGGCTATCTGCTGCTGGCAGGAACCGATGGAGTTTTGCGGTGCTACGCCGCATTGATCAACACCTCCCCCGTCGCCACGGCGCTGACCGCTACCTGCGTGGAGGATCAGACCGTCACCCTGACACTTCCTGGGACAGACGCTGACAGCGATCCCCTCGCCGGTCTCATCACTGCCCTGCCAGCCAAAGGCACTCTCTACCAGACCACGGACGGCGTGCAGGTGGGGAATCCGATCACCCAAGTGCCCGTCATCGTACAAAACCCGGCGCGCAAGGTGATCTACCGCCCTGCGCCTGATGGTTTTGGCACCCCCTACACAACGTTCAAATTCAGGATTAACGACGGCAAGATCAGTTCCACCGAGGCCGCAGCCACGATCAATGTCACTAATGTCAATGACCCTCCCATCGCGGTGAATGACACGATCTATCTGCGACCAGGCAACACCCTGGCGGCCTGCCTGCCGGCAGCCAATGATGTGGACGTGGATGGCGAGGTGCTGCAGACCGTCTCCTTCACCACTCCGTCCAAGGGCTCTCTCACTCAGAATGGAGATGGCTCCCTGCGCTATGTGCCACAAGCGGATTTCCAGGAAGGCTCCGACAGCTTCCAGTACACGATTCAAGATGGTGCGGGCTTGAGATCTACAGGAGTCGTGCAGGTTCTCGTCAGTGCCTCCTATGGCACGGAGTGGACGCAGTTCGGCAATGGGCCGGATCATACTGGACGCTATCCTGGTTCGCTTGGGACGCAGACCTGGGTCCAGCGGTGGGAATACGCTTCCACCATTGCCATGACACCCCTCGCAGTGGCTGGAGGAAAAGTCTTCGTGGCTCCTACGGACAGCGTCAATGGATACAGCTATTTGATTGCGCTAAATGAAAGCACTGGCGCAGAAGTGTGGCGCGCGCAGATGGCCGCAGGCGGTGTGAATCCGCCCAGCTTTTATCAAGGCAAGGTGTACATCCAGCATGCGGTTACCAATGACTATCGCGTTCGTTCGTTCGATGCGGCAAGCGGTGCCGCCCTGTGGAGTACTTCGTATGGAAGTCAGGGTTACCGACATTACTCGCCGGCGGTGTCGGATCTTGGTGTGTGTATTAACGGAGGCACTTTCGGGGGCATCTACGGGTTTGACCGCACGACGGGAACACAGAAGTTTTTCAACTCGACTCTGGCTCAATATGATCGTTGGACACCCGGAGTTTATAACGGGCAGGTGTATTCTTTTGTCGAAGGCAAGCTGCGCCAGCATCATCCCGACACCGGCGTCTCTCAATGGACGCTGGATCTCGGATGGAATTGGTCCGGCTGGTCGATGGACCGGGTTATCTGTCTGGACTCTGGCAAAGCCTATGTCGTAAACAATACTGCAAGCGGCAGCGAGCTGGTATGTGTCGATCTTGCAGGGCCGGCGGTGACGTGGCGTGTCTCAGGGGCGTTCACCGGCACTCCCGCCGCCTCCAACGGCGTCGTGTACGCATGCAGCGGTGGCGTGGTGAAAGGATTCAATGCTTCCAGTGGCCGGTCAGTGGCCGATTACACCGCCGGCACGGAAACCAGCCTGAACGGAGCTCCTGTAGTCAGCAACGACCTTCTGATGATCGGTTCCTCCAGCAAGACCTATATCTTCAATCTCGCTACGCGCGCATTGATTCAGACGCTGAGTTTCGGCAGTCAGATCGCCGTCGCCAACGATCTCCTTTACCTTTCCGGCGCGGATAACAAAGTGCACGTCTATGGCAGAGGCGTACCGACGAATCTGGCACCCGTTGCGCAGGCGGCTCAAGTTGGTATTCTTGAGGAGGCGGAGGTCGCCATCAAACTCGAAGGCACGGATGGCAATGGAGAAGTGCTCAGTTATGTGGTTCGCACACTTCCGACACAGGGGACTCTGTATCAAACGACCGACGGTTCCACCAAGGGGGCCGTGATCAACCAAGTGCCGGCCCAGGTGCTTAACAGCACTGGTGCCATCATTTACCAGGCCCCGTTCAATGTATTTGGTGCAGGCGCCGGGTCGTTCACCTTCACGGCGCATGATCAAATCTCCTCCTCCGCTACAGCCACGATCACCGTCAACATCACGCCGGTCAATGACCCTCCAGTGGCAGTCTCTGACCTTGTGGCCCTTCGTCCGGGCGAGCCCCTGCTGAATTTCCGCCCCGAAGCCAATGATCGTGACCCGGACGGGGATCTGCTCTCGGTGGTGGCTTTCACCCAAGGCACTTCGGGGCAGGTCACGCAGAGTGCAGACGGCTCTCTGCAGTATGTTCCCGATGAGGGCTTCACCACGGGCACGGATGCCTTCACCTACATGATTCGCGATGCTGCAGATGTGCATGCCACCGGCACGGTGAGCATCACCCTCAGCACCACCTTGGGTCGCGCCTGGCCCACCTTTGGCGCGGGTCCGGATCACACAGGCTTCCAGCCCATCCGGCTCGGCACGACGATCTTCACGCAGCGCTGGCAGTCAAACCAGACCTATGCCGCCAGACAGCTCGCCATCGCCGAGGGGCGCGTTTATGCCAGCCTGATAAACTTTAATGGTCTGACAGCTCAGAGCTTGGTCGCAGTGGACACCGCCTCGGGTGGGGAGCTGTGGAGGTCAAACTTTCCCTCAGGGACCTCCACAAATCCCCCCACTTGGTTCAATGGGAACGTTTTCATGCAAAACGGCAACAGCTACAACAGCCGGTTCTACAATCTGAATGCGACAACCGGTGCCACACTCTGGAATTCCCCTTTTTCCGCTCAATTTGAGACCTACTATGCCCCTGCAGCAGATGCCTCGGGTGTCTACATTAATGGTGGGAACTACGGGGGCATGTATGGTTTCAATCCATCATCCGGGGCGCAGTTGTTTTTCCAGAGCCTTGACCAATATGACCAGTGGACGCCCACACTTTACAATGATGGTCTGTATTCCTTCGTGAAAGGCGTCTTCCGCAGTCATAACAAGACCACTGGTGCCACACTGTGGAACCTGAATTTTGGCTGGTCAGGGGGGTATTCCATGAATCGGACCGCAGCTTGTTTGAACGACCGGGCCTACCTCGTCAATGACTCCGTGACCATTCCGGCTGGTGATCAAGAACTCATCTGCGTGGATCTCGTCCTTCATTCGGCTGCATGGAAAGTGCGGGGCAAGTTTACTGGCACACCTGCTCTGGCACATCAGTCCGTGTTTGCCATCTCCAATGGCAACTCCATCAAATCCTATGATGCCACCACGGGTGCTTACATTGGAGTGTACCCTCTGCCGGGGACGGACACCGGTCTCACCGTGCAGCCTATTGTCACCAACGATTCCGTCATCGCCTCTTCGGCCACGAAGACCTATGTCTTCGATCTCGGCAGCCATGCCCTGCGCCAGACCATCGCTTTTGGCGGCAACATCAGCCTCGCTGGTGAATCCCTCTACATTGCCTCCAGTAACGGCATCATTCGTGCCTTCGGTGTGCCAGATGCACTGAACCACTCACCGGTGGCTCTGGCGCAGACCGCCACAACACCGGAGGATACGCGCGTAACCTTCACGCTGCAGGCCACGGACGCGGACAATGACTCTGTGAACTTTGTGATCTCCACCCTGCCAACCCTCGGCACCTTGTATCAAACAAGTGATGGGACCTCTGTCGGCACCCCCATCACTACAGCAACCACCCTGGTCACCAATGCAGCAGGCAAAGTCATCTACCAACCAGCTGCCGACCGCTTTGGCTCACCTCTGACGAGCTTCCAGTTCGCGGCCAGCGATGGAAAGGCTGTTTCCGCCCCAGTCACGGCCACCGTCATAGTCCAGCCCGTCAACGATGCGCCCATTGCGCGTGCGGATGCTCGTGTGGCGCAGCCGGGGCAGATCGTCAGCCCTCTCCGTGAACGGCTCAACGACTTCGATGTGGACGGGGATTTGCTCACCGTTGTTTCCTTCACGCAGCCGACGCTTGGCACGGTCGCCTTCAATTCAGACGGCACGCTGTGCTATCGTGCGCCTTCAGATGTGGCCGTGGGAAGCACCCAGTTCAGCTACACCATCACCGATCCGTCAGGGGCCACCGCCAGTGCGAACGTCGTCATCTCCATTGTGGAGAACATCACGGGGGCCTGGCCCACCTTTGGCAACAGCCCCGCACATACGGGCTACTCCTCATCCGCACTTGGCCGCACCGGCTGGGCTCAGCGTTGGAGCTATAGCACGGGCAGCAGCGGCAACAACCTGCAGCCCGTCGTCAGCGCCAGCGGCAGGATTTTCGCCTCCTTCCGCGACTCCTTAAGCCGCGTCGTCGCCATTGATGCCAGCAGTGGCGCCCAGCTTTGGTCAAGCAGTTTCGCCAGTGCCTACTCCATGAATCCGCCCACCTGCTATGACGGACGTGTGTATGTGCAGCGCGGCAATCATAGCGGCGACTCCCAGCTTATTGCCTTGCAGGAAGACACCGGCACCACCGCCTGGTCTGCACCTTTTGCCGCGCAGTCGGAGAACTACATGGCGCCGGCGGTGACGAATCTCGGTGTTTTCGTCAATGGCGGCACCTATGGCGGCATCTATGGTTTCGCTCTCGCTGACGGTTTGCAGAAGTTCTTTCTGACCAAGCCACAATCATCCGGATGGACGCCCTCCATTTTGGACTCCGAAGTTTACGCCTTTGTGAATGGCGACTTTGTCCGCCATAATCCTTCGACTGGTGCCGTCCTTTGGACCCGGTCTCTTGGCTGGGGCGGTTTTGGTTACAGCATGGACCGCACCACCGCGCTGGACAGCCGCCGCGCCTATCTCGTCAACGACAGCCCCACGACCGTCTATTACGATGAAGATCTCACCTGCATCAATCTCGACACCCAAACTGTCGTCTGGTCTGTGAATGGCGACTTCACCGGCACTCCTGCCATCTCCAACGGCACCGTCTTTGCACTCAGTGGGAACGTCGTCCAGGCTCGTCTGGCAGCGGATGGCAGCCTCATCACCACGTATGACACGCCATCCGGCACCTACCTTTCCGGCCAGCCCATTGTCACGGATGACCTCGTCATCGCCGCCTCTGCCAGCAACACCTTTGTCTTTGGCCGTTACGACCAAGTGCTGCTCGCCACGCTGAACCGCGGAGGAAGCCCTGCCGTGGTCGATGATGCGCTGATCATCTCCAGCCCGGCCACCGGCACCGTCTCCGCATGGGCTGCGCAGCCGGCGATCACCTTCACGCCGCCCGGGGGCAGCTTTGACCAGCCGGTGGGTGTGGTCATCGGTGCGGCGGATCCCACCACCAGAATCCACTACACTGTCGATGGCTCGGCACCAGATTTCACCAGCCCATGGCTTGTCTCCGGGGCTCCCGTCCGCATGAGCTGGAGTGGCAAAATCCGCGCCATCTCCGTCAAAGGCTCGGAAGTCAGCCGCATCCATGAGGCTTCCTTCACCATTGCCGACTCTGATGGCGATGGCATTGCCGACTGGTGGGAAATGCAGTTCTACGGCAGTCTTTCCGCCGCCACGGCCGCCTCTGACAGCGATGGGGATGGAATGACCGACCTTGCCGAGTTCAAAGCTGGCACGGACCCTCGTTCCGCCTTGGACCGACTGGAGACGGCGCCCAGCATTTCGCATGCTGTACCCGGCAACGAACTGGTGTTGACCTGGAAATCCAAGGCCGGACGCCTCTACATCGTGGAATCGTCCAGTGATCTCAAAAACTGGGTTCCCGTATCGGCGGTTCTGGAGGGCACGGGTGCCACGATGAACCAGAGCATGAGCATGAATTCGAATGCCACCTTGTTCGGGAGAGTTCGCGTGCTGCCAGCTTTGATGTCGCCGTGATCCGTCCGTGGCACGAGGAGAACAACCGCGTGCCCAAGCGGTAGAAAAAAGATGCTGAATTGACTTGGCGGGAGCGTTTGATCTTCCGCCATGAGGTTTTCTCTTTTCACCGCCGCTGTTTGTCTCGCCACATCACTCCATGCCGAAAAAGTCGGCCCCTGGGATCTTGATGCCCTCAAAAACAACGTGCCCGCCATGAAGTGGGTTCGGCAGGATCAGCCGATTCATTCGCTGACCTATGCGGGCGAGAAGTACCAGGGCAAAGACACCGAGGTCTTCGCGTTTTACGCCTCACCGATCACGCTGGGGGAGGCGAAGCCCGGCACCAAGTTCCCCGGCGTGGTGCTCATTCACGGCGGTGGCGGCACGGCCTTCGCCGACTGGGTGCACCTGTGGGCCAAGCGCGGCTACGCCGCCATCGCGATGGATCTGAGCGGCTCGCGCCCACCTGAGCCCGAGTTTGATCCCAAGACCGGCATGGCGATTGGCAACGGTCACCGCGGTGTGCGCACACGCCTGCCGAATGGTGGCCCGATGCACGGTCATCCCGAAAAATTCGACTGCGTCCTCACCCCTGACACGAGCGACGACTGGCCCTTCCACGCCGCCGCGAGCGTGATGCGCGCGCACTCCCTGCTGCGCAGCTTCCCGGAGGTGGATGCGGAGCACACCGCCGTCACCGGGATCAGCTGGGGCGGTTACACGACCTGCCTCGTGGCTTCGTTGGATGATCGCTTCAAAGCCGCCGTGCCCGTCTATGGCTGCGGCTTTCTGCATGAAGGTGAGTCCGTGCAAAAGCCCAGCATCGACAAGCTGGACCCCGAGCACCGCGCGCTGTGGGTGAAGGAATACGATCCCGGCAGCCTGCTGCCACGCTGCCATGTGCCCATCCTCTTTGTGAATGGCACCAACGACGTCCACTACGTGCTCGACAGCTACATGAAGAGCTACAACGCCGTCCCCGGCGAGAAGCACATCCGTATCCAGATCAAGATGCCGCATGGACATCCTCCTGGCTGGGCTCCGAAGGAGATCGCACTGTTCATCGATTCAAAATGCCGTGGCGGTGATGCCCTGCCCAATCCGGGCGCACCAAGCGTGTCTGGTGAGAACGTCACCGCCACCTGCGAGAGCAAAGTGCCTCTCAAGAAAGCCGAGCTCAACTACACCACCGACACCGGCCTGCGTTCCAAACGCGAATGGGAATCCGTCCCCGCCACGATCAAGGGTGGCACCATCACCGCCCCCAAACCACCCGCCGAGGCGAACACCTGGTTCATCACCGTCAGCGATGAACGCGATGCGATGGTGAGCACGCCTGTGCAATTTGGCCCGTGATCCAAGATGCGGGTGTTCGTGACGTATAGAGGTCATGAACAAATTCTGCGCCCTTTTTGTGACGCTTTCCCTCGCAGCCTACGCTGAGTCGCTGCCAGTGATCGAAGTGGAAGGCCAGCCGCTGGCGGCGAATGCGCAGCGGGTCGTTCAGGCGCTGGATTTTCTCGGCAGGCCGTTCGCGGACGAAATGCGCACGAAACTGCAGACCGCCATCACGGCGCGTGATGGCTCAGGCGTGCAGTCTGCGCTGGATCCGCAGGTGCTGTGCGTGGTGGACATCAGCCCCGAATCACGCGTGAAGGCGCAGCGCGGCCCGGCCACCGCGCAGGTGCAGCAGGCAGGCTACACGCCTGTGCTGATCAAGGTGATCAACCACGCCACCAGCGTGGCGCGCCTGCAGATCAGCAGCCCGCAGGCCGGGCCCTCCTACGCTGGCGTGGCCAAGGGCACCATGGAGCGCGAGCGGCAGACGCATCTGCGGGAAAACGAGAACACGCAGGGAGCCGACCGCTTTCTGGAAGTGAGTGTGTACGATTCACCGCCGATGACCGCAAACCTCAGCGGTCTGGAAGTCGAATACGCCATCGCACTTGTCTATTCGAGCGAGGCGAGCAAACGCGAGGCCACGCTCGTCTTCGACATCGGCCAGGGAACGCAGGATCTTGGCTTCCGCGCGGAGGTCCCGGTCCTGTTTCAAGTATCACCGGCAGTGACGGTGAAGCTCGACATCCAGGACTTCGACGGGCAGGCCACCACGGCGCGGCTGACTTTCACGGATGCCCAAGGCCATGTCTTTCCACCGCAGGCACGTCGTCTTGCGCCGGATTTCTTTTTCCAAAAACACCTGTACCGCCCAAGCGGCGGCACCGTCCTGCTGCCACAGGGAGAATTCACGATGGAGGCCTCACGCGGCCCTGAATACCGCACGGTGAAGACGAAGGTGATGATTCCCGCAGTGAAGGAAACCACGCTGCCTGTGAAACTCGAACGCTGGATCCATGCGGGGGACTTTGGGTATTACAGCGGGGATCATCACATCCACGCCGCCGGCTGCGCGCACTACACCTCGCCCTCCGAAGGCATGCGGCCGGAGCACATGTTTCAGCAGGTGAAGGGCGAGGGGTTGAATGTCGGCTGCGTGCTCGCCTGGGGCTACTGCTTCGACTATCAGCGCCAGTTCTTCGGCCCGAAGGTCGATCTCTTCAGCGAGCCGCTGACGCAGATGAAATATGACATGGAAGTGAGCGGCTTTGGCTCGGCGGCGCTGGGCCATGTGTGTCTGCTGAACCTGAGGGAGCTGGTGTATCCTGGTGCCGATGGCATCAAAGGCTGGCCCACCTGGACCCTGCCCGCGCTGCGCTGGACCAAGCAGCAGGGCGGCTTCACCGGCTATCC
Source organism: Prosthecobacter sp. (assembly GCF_049294395.1). Taxonomy (GTDB): domain Bacteria; phylum Verrucomicrobiota; class Verrucomicrobiia; order Verrucomicrobiales; family Verrucomicrobiaceae; genus Prosthecobacter. The sequence goes on along the minus strand of NZ_JBAQCR010000217.1, from coordinate 11,939 downwards.
GCACTCTGGCAGCGGCATGCAGGTGAACTCCGCCACGGCGGCGAAGCGCCTGCTTGATCTCTACGATGCCAGCAAGGATGCGCGGCTCACGGCGGCTGAAGCACAGAGTGCGCTGCTGCCGGAGCCGTTTGATAAAATCGATGCCGACCACGATGGCGGACTCAACGAAGCCGAACTCATCAGCAGCCATGAGCGCGTGCTGGATCTCCTGCCGAATGTCGCGATTCCCGACGCGGGCGGCCATGAGATCTTCGTCACCACCGCGCATGGCGTGTGTGATTTCATCAGCGCGATGGACACAGCACGCCTGCTGGAGTGGAACACCTGGTACCACCTCATGAACTGCGGCTTTCCCCTCAAAGCCGCCGGCGAAACCGACTTCCCCTGCATGAGCGGCACCCGCGTGGGCCAGGGCCGCACGTATGTTCAGCTCGGCAAGACCGACCGCATTGATTTCACGAAGTGGTGCGAGGCCATGGCTCACGGTCGCGACACCTATGTGAGCGATGGCTACGCCCACGCATTGAACTTTGCGGTCGAGGGACAAACCGCAGGCGGTGAAGTGAAGCTCGCGCAGCCGGGACGCGTGAAGGTCAGCGTCAAAGTGGCGTTCAGTTCTGAGACACCGCTGGAGATCGCCTACGGCGGCGCGACACCCGTCGCAGGTGCACGTCTGACCGGTGACACGGTGAACTATCATGATGTCACCGCAGCGCAGCCCTATGCCGGCGGCAAACGCAAGGTGGAGCTCATCGTGAATGGTCAGCCCGTGTCCATGCGCGAGGTGCCTGCAGATGATCAGATTCATGAGATCACCTTCAGCGCAGACATCCCCCGCAGCAGCTGGGTGGCGGTGCGGCAGTTTCCACAGCTTCACACGAACCCGGTGAACGTCTTAGTCGCAGAACAACCCATCCGCGCCTCACGCCGCAGTGCGCAGTGGTGCCTCGGCTGCATTGAGCAGCTCTGGCGCGTGCGGGAGAAAAACATCGCCCCGGCAGAGCGGGAAGACGCCAAACGCGCGTATGAGGCGGCGAAGGAAATCTATCGACGCGTCGCCTCTGAGGCTCCGGCAGGCAGTTGAGAAAAAAGTCAAAATTCGCTGATGAGTGTGGATCGTGACTCACGTTGCATCGGGCTCATGAATTATCCGACAGCCGCAGAGATCGCTGAAATGAAGACGCGAGGCTATGAAGCCGAAACGAGCAGGCTGGCAGTGCAGCAGATGGAACGGGGCAAGGAGGCGCTGAAACTATGCGAGGTCATTGAAACGGCATTCCATGGAGTGACGCTCGGCTCAGGTGTCGGCCTGCTTCAGGCCCAGGGTCTGGATGATTATGCAGATGAGGTGACTTGTGCTGCCTATCGAGAAAAGGATGAAAAAGAAGACTGGAGGCGCATCACCGCCGAGGAGCTGAATCGCTGCCATAGCAGTCTAAGCTTCTTCGATGCTGAAGGAATGCGGTTTCATCTGCCTGCCTTTCTTATTTTGAATCTGCAGGGCGGCGATCGCATGGGCATGACGTTTCATCTGGCCCATGCAGCTGTAGTCGATCATACCAAATTCGATCTCCTGTCACCTGAGCAGCGACTTAGTGTGCGGAGCTTCCTGCTCTTTCTCTTGAACGACCCCGACGAGGAATTTGATCGCCCTCACATTCAACACGCACTCGATCATTATTGGGTCTGTCCGCCCTCATAAAAACCAAATTTGATGATGGGCGGGCCCCTTCGTCATCGTTGCATCGGACTCATGAAACGGAACATCTCCCGACGCACTGGACTCAAGCTGATGACAGCAGGCACACTCATGGGGCTCGGCACCCGTGACAACGCACCTGCCGCTCCGGCCAAACCCGACGCACCAACGGATGCCTGGGCCAAAACGCATGACCGTGTGTTTCTCGGCGGTGAATTCTGGGCGAATCCCATGGAAGACTGGCGCGTGAGCGAAGGCGGTGCGGAGTGCCTAAGCATGGGCGGTGGCCGCAGCGTGCATTCACTGACGCATCAACTGACGCAAGGCGGTAATTTCACGATGAGCGTGACGCTGACCCGTCTGGAGATCGGCAAAGCCGACGGCGGCGCGGGCTTCCGCATTGGCCTGCGCAGTGAAATCAACGAATACCGCAGCAACTGCTTTGTGCAGAAGGGCATCAATGCCGGGTGGCAGGGCGATCAACTGGTTCTGGGCCCAAAGACCGCTCCGCTCAAAGACGGCAACGCTTTGAAACAGCTGCGGCTGACTCTCAAGGGCGCGACTGAAGGAGACAAGTGCATGGTGACACTCACGGCCAATATCGCAGACTCTGGCGTGGAGCTGGGGACGATCTCGCACCCCTTCCGTGCAGAGGAGATTCTCGGCAATGTCTCCATCGCCAACAACTTCGCCGCCGGTGCTGTGGCTGGGGCAAAGAAAAATAAGGGCAAGGCGGGTGCAGCAGGAGGAGGACGCTACCGGTTTCAAAACTGGACCATGGCAGGCAGCGCCTTCACCGTGACGCTGGGCAACCAGTTTGGACTGCTGCTGTGGTCAATGTACTCGCTGAGCGACTCACGCACGAACGAGGGCTTTGTGATGAAGCTCAGCGCGCTCACAGGTCCCATGGGTGCGAAGGACAGTCAGGTGGTCGAATTGCAGGTGCAACAGGGTGGCAAATGGAAATCACTTGGCGAGGCGAAGCTGGATCCTGATGCATGGGTGGCGACGTTCCGCATTCCCAAATGGAACCAGAAGCAGGCCGCTCCGTACAAGCTGGTTTATCGCGAAAAGCACACGGACGGCAGCGAGACGCCGCACGAATGGACCGGCACCATCAAAGCCAATCCTGAAGGCCGCCCGCTGCGCATGGCGGCGCTGACTTGTCAGAACGACTACGGCTTCCCCTACGGCCCCGTGGCGAAAAATTTGCTCAAGCTCGATCCTGATCTCGTCTTCTTCTCCGGCGACCAGATCTATGAGAACCACGGCGGCTTTGGCATCATCCGTGAACCCGCTGAACCCGCGATCCTGAACTACCTGCGCAAGTTTTACCAGCACGGCTGGGCCTTCCGCGAAGTGATGCGCAATGCACCCACCCTGTGCCTGCCGGATGATCATGATGTCTTTCAAGGCAACATCTGGGGCGAGGGCGGCAAGAAAATGGACGTGGGCGACACGGGCGCCTCCTCGAAAGGCGGCTACATCGAACCCGCGCGCATGGTCAATGTGGTGCACAAGACGAATGTGGCGCATCATCCGGATGCGTATGATCCCAAGCCGGTGCAGCAGGACATCAGCGTGTATTATGGCGACATGGTCTATGGCGGCGTGAGCTTCGCGATCATCGCCGACCGCCAGTGGAAGAGCGGGCCGGAACATGTGGAGACGGGCGCTGGCCGCGCAGACCACGTGCCGGATCCGAACTTTGACACCTCCACGCTCGACAAGCCGGGCCTCGTGCTGCTCGGCGAACGGCAGGAGGAGTTCCTCAAAAAGTGGGCGCAGGACTGGCGCGGGCACACGCTGAAGGCCATGCTCAGCCAGACGGTGTTTGCGAATGTAGCGACGCATCATGGCGGGCCCGATGGCTACCTGAAGGCCGATCTCGATTCAGGCGGCTGGCCGCAGACGCCGCGCAATCGTGCCGTGAAAATCATGCGCCCCTCCATGGCTTTGCATATCAATGGCGACCAGCATCTCACCACGCTGACGCAGTACGGCGTGGACAAGCAGCGCGACAGCAACTGGTCCTTCTGCACACCCGCCATCTCCGCCGGTTATCCCCGCTGGTGGCGGCCGGATGAGCTCAAGATGCCGCATGAAAACCGGCCCAAGCATGGCCTGCCGGACACAGGCGAGTTCATCGAAGGTCTCGGCAACAAGGCCTACGTCTATGCCGTGGGCAATCCCGAGGTCGGCAAGGCGGCGAACCGTTACGACAAGGCGCATGAAAAGGGCAGTGGCTTTGGCTTCATCACCTTTGACACAGTGAAGAAGACCTACTTCATTGAGTCCTTCCGTTTCCTCATTGATGCGACCGATGGCAAGCCAGGCAATCAGTTCCCAGGCTGGCCGGTGACGCTGCAGCAGAAGGAGAATCGCGGTGAGAATGTGATCGCCTGAGGAAAAGTACGATGGGCACTCCTGCCCTTCGATCAGCGCTCCGCCAAAACCCACGATTTCCGAGCCAGCTTGCCACATCGCTGTGGCAGACTGAGGATGCTGAACCTTGGTTTGAGTTCACGAGAGAACTTGCCCCTGAAGGAGGCGCTCTTTAAGGGCGGAATTATTCGCGCAGCTGGTCTGCTTACAGAACCAGAGCGCCATGAGTACAAGCTCCTGTTTTAACGCGTAGAAATGAACCACCATGAGACTCCTCACGCTTCTCCTCGGCATCACCGCCACTGCCTTTGCCGCTGAATCACCCACGCTGCATCCCAAGGCGGCGGCGCTGCCCTTCACGCATCAAGGGCCGTTTGTCACCACGGCAGACGGCGGCGTGCTGTGCATTGATGCCAAGAACGCGCTGCGCAGTACGGACGAGGGCCGCACATGGAGCACCACGCCGTTGTTTGCCGAACCGGCGAAGTTCAGCGTCAGCAACGAGCGTGCGCTGCTGCGCACCCGCGAAGGTGTCATCATCTCCGCCTGGATGAACGGGGCGGAGCGCAAGGAGCCCAAAGGCTGGCACTGGGGCGAGCCGGGCGTGGACTGGAAGGCCTTTGTGCTGCCGACGTACTCCTGCCGCAGCACCGATGATGGCAAAACCTGGGAAAAACCCGTGCTGCTCAGCACGCCATGGTGCGGCTGCATTCATTCGATGATCCAGATGAAGTCGGGCCGCATCGTGCTCGTGGGGCAGGAGATCATCCCGCAGTGGCGGCATGCCACGGTCATGTGGGCTTCGGACGATCTCGGCAAAAGCTGGCAGCGCGGCGACATGCTCGACTACGGCGTCGGTACGCACGATCACGCGGGCTCCCTCGAAGGCACGGTCATTGAGCGCAAAGACGGCTCGCTCTACCTTCTCCTGCGCACGGAGTCGGGCTTCCTTTGGGAGGCGACTTCGCGCGATGGTTTGAAATGGGAGGGGCTGAAGCAGACGAAGATCGCCTCCGTCACCTGCTGCCCGCAGATGGCGCGTTTGAGCGACGGACGCATCGCGCTGCTGTGGAATGCACCGCCGCGGCATGATCCGAAGAGCGGCTCCAGCCGGGTGGAGCTGTCGCTCGCCTTTTCGGACGATGAAACGGCCACATGGTCCAAACCCGTCATCGTGGCGGCGAATTACGTGCCGGGTGGCCGGGTGTCGTATCCCTACCTCTACGAGCGCAAGCCCGGCGAGCTGTGGATCACCACGATGCAGGGCGGCCTGCGGATGAAGATCAACACCGCCGACCTCGGTGCCGGTGAGATCCCTGTGTTTGTCCCACCGCCCAAGAAGGAGCCCAAACCCGGCGGCATTGTCATGTTTGGCGATTCCACCACCGCGCCGCGCGGCAGCCTGAAGGTGTATGCCACGCGGGTGGAGACCATGCTGCAAAGCATCGGCTCCTCGTTTGGCGTGCACAATGCAGGCATCCCCGGCAACACCACGCGTGATGCGCTCAAGCGTCTGCAAACCGATGTGCTGAAGTACCAGCCACGCATTGTCGTGATGCAGTTCGGCATCAATGACTCCTGCGTGGATGTGTGGAAGACCCCTCCCGCCACAGCATCCCGCGTGCCGCTGGACGAATACCTCAGCAATCTGCGCCGCATGATCGCCGCCGCCCAGCAGGCGAAGGCCAAGGTCATCCTCATGACCACCAATCCGCTGCGCTGGACCTCCAAGCTCCGCGAGCTGTATGGCAAACCGCCCTACAATCCCGCTGCCGAAGACGGCTTCGACTCCGCCACGCTCGCAGGTTACAACGAAGCCCTGCGCCAGCTCGCCGCAGAGCTGAAAGTGCCGCTGGTGGATGTCCGCGCGGCCTACCCGGATTTCGCAGCCAAACATCAGACCACCATCGAGGGCATGCTGCTGGACGGCATGCACCCGAATGACCTCGGACAGCAGCTCGTCGCGGAGCTGCTGGTGCCTGCCATTCGCGGCGTCTTGCGGTGAGCGGAATTTTGGCGGTCAAGCTTGCCAGAAAATCGCCCTTGCATTGTTAACCTTTTGGTTAACTAATTGCACCGCACCGCCGTTCCACACCCATGACCACCACCGAATCCGACACTCTGAACCTCACACGCCTGTTCAAAGCCCCGCGCGAGCGCGTGTTTGCCGCCTTCACCACCCCCCAGTACATGGACCAATGGTTTGGCTGCGGCGGCAAAACCACCACCTGCACCACGGACTTCCGCGTCGGCGGCAGCTACCGCCTCGTCACCCATGCCCCGGAGAGCGGGGAGACCTTCATCGTCACAGGCGTCTATCGTGAGATCACGCCGCCGGCCAAGGTGGTTTTCACCTGGACATATGAAGGCGATGAGGAATGGGCAGGCTGCGAATCGGTCGTGTCCGTGGAGTTCATCGCCAGCGGGGATCAAACCGAGCTGCGCCTCACCCAAAGCGGCTTCCCATCAGCCGAAAGCAGAGGCAATCACAGCCAGGGCTGGAACACCTGCATGGACAAAATGGACGCCCTGCTCACGGGCCAGCCAGCACCCGCGTGCTGAGTCGGCGCATCGCCTAGGCAACATCTGCGGAGAAGCGGGCCCCAAACGGGTCCGCTTCTCTTGTTTTCAGTGCGCCGCGACGCACCTTGGGATTGCGCCGGAGCATGGTCTCGTTTAGCTCTGCCTCTCTCAATTCTCCCCCTCTAAATCATGTCCGCGAAGATCATTTATACCCTGACCGACGAAGCCCCCCTGCTGGCCACCTTTTCGTTCCTGCCCATCGTGCAGGCCTTCACGAAGCCCGCCGGTATCACGGTCGAAACGCGCGACATCTCCCTGGCAGGCCGCATCCTGGCAAACTTCCCCGATTTCCTGACGGATGCGCAGAAGCAGTCCGATGACCTCGCCTACCTCGGCAAGCTCTGCCAGGAGCCCACCACGAATATCATCAAGCTGCCCAACGTCTCCGCCTCCCAGCCACAGCTCAAGGCCGCCATCGCCGAGCTGCAGAGCAAAGGCTACGCCGTGCCGAATCTCCCGGAAAACCCGCAGACGGACGCCGAGAAAGACATCAAGGCCCGCTACGCCAAGGTCATGGGCAGTGCCGTGAATCCCGTGCTGCGCGAGGGCAACTCCGACCGCCGTGCGCCGAAGGCCGTGAAAGACTACGCCCGGGCGCACCCGCACTCCATGGGCAAGTGGAGCGCTGATTCCAAGACCAGCGTGGGCACCATGGGCAAGGACGACTTCTTCTCGAACGAAAAATCCGTCTGCGTGCCCGCCGCCACAGACGTGAAGATCGAGTTCATCGGCAAGGACGGCAGCACCAAGGTGCTGAAGGACAAGACCCCGCTCAAGGCCGGCGAAATCATCGACGCCACGCTCATGAGCAAGAAGGCGCTCGTCGCTTTCATCGAAAGCCAGATCGCGAAGGCGAAGGCGGACGGCGTGCTCTTCTCCCTGCACATGAAGGCCACCATGATGAAGGTGAGCGATCCCATCATCTTCGGCCATGCGGTGCGTGTGTTCTTCAAGGATCTCCTCGCCAAGCACAGCGCTGTATTCGCTGAAATCGGCGTCGATTTGAACAACGGCTTTGGCGATCTCGTCGCGAAGCTTTCCAAGCTGCCTGCGGACAAGAAGTCCGAGATCGAGGCCGACATCAAGGCCGCCTACGCCAACGGCCCCGCGCTGGCCATGGTGAACAGCGACAAAGGCATCACCAACCTCCATGTGCCGAGCGACGTCATCGTCGATGCCTCCATGCCCGCGATGATCCGCGGCGGCGGCAAGATGTGGAACGCCGCAGGCAAGGAGCAGGACACGCTGGCCGTCATCCCTGACAGCTGCTACGCCGGTGTGTACCAGGCCGTGATCGACTTCTGCAAAAAGAACGGCGCGCTGGATCCCAAGACCATGGGCAGCGTGCCAAACGTGGGCCTCATGGCCCAGGCCGCCGAAGAGTACGGCAGCCACAACAAGACCTTTGAAATCCCCGCCGACGGCACCGTTCGCGTGACGGACAGCGCAGGCGCTGTGCTGCTGGAGCACACCGTTGAAGCCGGCGACATCTGGCGCGCCTGCCAGACCAAGGACGCGCCGATCCAGGACTGGGTGAAGCTGGCCGTCAAACGCGCCCGCGCTTCCGGCACGCCCGCCATCTTCTGGCTCGACAAGGCCCGCGCCCATGACGCCCAGATCATCGCCAAGGTGGAGAAGTATCTCAAGGACCACGACACCAGCGGGCTCGACATCCGCATCATGACGCCCGCTGACGCCTGCACCTTCTCGCTCGAGCGCATCGTCAAAGGTGAAGACACCATCTCCGTCACCGGCAACGTGCTGCGCGACTACAACACCGACCTCTTCCCCATCCTCGAAGTCGGCACCAGCGCCAAGATGCTTTCCATCGTTCCCCTCATGAACGGCGGAGGCCTGTTTGAAACCGGTGCCGGCGGCTCCGCGCCGAAGCACGTGCAGCAGTTCCTCGAAGAAAACTACCTCCGCTGGGACAGCCTCGGCGAGTTCTTCGCACTCGCCCCGAGCTTCGAGCACATCGCCGAAAACTTCAGCCTGCCCAAGGCCAAGGTGCTCGCAGACGCCCTCGACGCCGCCACCGGCAAGTTCCTTGAAAACGACCGCAGCCCCGGCCGCAAGCTCGGTACCATCGACAACCGCGGCAGCCACTTCTACCTCGCCCTCTACTGGGCCCAGGCCCTCGCCGCTCAGACCGCCGATGCCGAACTGCAGGCCAAGTTCAAGCCCATCGCCGAAGAACTCACCGCCAACGAAACCAAGATCGTCGCCGAACTTCTCGCCGTGCAGGGCAATCCCGTCGAAATCGGCGGCTACTACAAGCCTGACCTTGCGAAGGCTGATGCGGCGCTGCGGCCGAGCGCGACGTTCAATGGGATTTTGGCGAAGGTGTAAAAACCTCCTGTCATTGACAAGATGATGTGCGGATGAGTCTGTGAGGGCACAGGCTCATTCCATGCATCAGAGTTAGAGCGATTCCCAAGGCTGATCACGACAGGTCCGGAACCGCGTAGCGCTGGCACAAACCTCCGCCAATTCCATCGGCGAGATTCTGTCGCTATTCTCTCAAGAAATCATGACCCGAGGCAGTTTGGGTAAGCTGGCCTCACTCAAACTTAATCGAGTACAAATCCGCGTCGTTCAGCACAAAGCGAAGCTTCACGGTTTTCCCCGCAAGTGCGCTCACATCACCACCGCTTTTCCAAGTCACGGTGCGGTTGATGGCATCACCGAAGGTCGGGGTGGTGTCGGCGAGGGCGAAGCCGGGAATGGGTTTGCCGGTGGCGTCTTGAATTTCGACCTGAATGCCGCCGGCGGCGGAGGTGGCGAAGTTCATCGTGAGGGCCTTGCCGGTGAAGGTGAGGGGCTTGGTGGTCAGTTCGCCGCCGCTCATCGGAGCGCGGATGGAGACAAAGCCGTCCATGCGCAGGGTGTAGCGGCGGAGCTGGCTGCTCTTGCCGGTCCAGTAGCTTTCGGTGGCGTAGAAGCTGAGCTCATTGGGTGCGCCTTCGAGTGCCGACTTCGTTTCCACAGGATGCCACGCGATGTACTGATGCCCGTAGTTCCAGGTGCCGGGGCGTTCGATGCCGGGCGGCAGGAAGGCGTCGTTCCAGCGCTTGAACTTCACGCCGTCGCGGCTGCTCATGAACAGCCCTTCGGTGATGGCCATGCCGTAGCGGTCGCTGGCCTTGGACCGCCATTCGCGGTTCTCGTGCTCGGGCAGCGCACGCATGCTGTCCGACCAGCCGCGCTCGGTGTAGCGTGTGGGGAAGCCGAGGAGCAGATGCGGCGCGCGGTGGTAGGGCTTCACCTGGTTGGTGTAAAGCTGCTCGCTGGGTGAATCGACGTAGCTCAGATCGTGCTGGTTTTCCCAGTGAATAAAATCCTTCGAGGTCGCGGTGCGGATGGCGCGATCACCGGAAGGCTTCCAGTTCTTTTCATCCGTGGTGCCGCTGGTGAAGTAGCGCCAGTAGGCGCGGTACTGGCCGCTGTGCGCATCCCAAAATGCGAGGTTCTGCGAATCAAATGCGCCATCGGTGATGACGGGCTCATCCGCCATCGGTGACCAGTGCAGACCGTCGGGTGATTTCAAAGCGAGCAGTCCCTTCGGCGAATTGGAGCGCACGATGGCCTTGTACTTCGCGTCCGCAGGCGCGGCGGGATTCTCGTCTTTGAAAACGGCAGGATGACCACCGTCGGGATCCACCTTGCCCATCTTGCCATGGGGAATGACGATGTTGTTGGCCTTGGAGCCCTTGAAGTCATGCAGGCCCAGCTCCGGCTTGCGCCAGTGAATGCCGTCGTCGCTCTCCGCGTAGCAGGTGAAGAGCGGATGCTCGCCGGTGTTCACCTTGCCCGGCGTCACGGTGAGCTGCCAGCTCTTGTAGTACATGCGGTACTTGTCGCCGTCTTTGAAGACGCTGTGATAGCCGCTGCCGCTGCCCTCCCACGGCAGGTCATGCACCAGCGCGATCTCTTGGATCTGCGGATGATGCAGGCGCTGCTCGGCCTTGCCACTGAGTTTGTCGATCAAAAAATCATCCACAAACAGCTCGCGCCGGGAGCCGATGTCGATGGCGTCGGCAGCAAATGCAGAGAAGGAGCAAAGAACCAGGCAGGAGAAGAGAATCAGCTTCATGGCAGAACTACGCAGCCAGATAGTCAAATACTCTCTGGTATGATAAACAGACCAGAAGGACAGGCAGACAGCTTCATGGCAGAACGAAGCAGCCGGCGGTAAAATAATGGCGGGTAAAAGGATGTTTTGAAGGATTCGGGCCTTTCCCGCATTTTACCCTTCATCATTCTACCAAGTCTCATGCGCCAGCCCTCCCGCACCGAAGACCCCACACCGCAAAGCCGTTGCCGCTTTGCGCTCGCGTGGTGTGACATCACGCCTCCAGCGGACATCTACCACCGCATGTGGGGCGCGGCGAAACATGAGCGCGCCACCGGGGTGCACCGGCCGCTGCGGGCCACGGTGGCGGTGTTTGCCGCCATGGAGGGAAAAGGGCGGCAGATCCTCCTCGCGCTGGATCATTGCGTGATGGGAGCCACGGAGCATGCGCAGCTCGTCGCGCAAACCTCAGCAGTCGGCGGCGTGGCCTCGGAGGAGGTGCTCGTGGTCTTCTCCCACACCCACGGCGCAGGCCTCATGGGGCTGGACCGCGCCACGCTGCCCGGGGGCGATTTGATTCCGCCCTACCTGCATGCGCTGGGCGGGAAAGCAGGCCAGCTCGTGCAGCAATGCATCGCGTCATTGCAACCAGCGGGCATCGTTTATGGTCGTGGCCGCTGCAGTCTGGCCACACAGCGCGACTTCTGGGACGGCCGCCAGTTCATCTGCGGTCACAATCCCGGTGTGCCTGCGGATAACAGCGTGATCGTGGCACGCGTGACGGCGGATGACGGGCGGATGCTCGCCAGCATTGTGAACTACGCCTGCCATCCCACCACGCTCGCGTGGGAGAACACGCTCATCAGCCCCGACTACATCGGCGCGGTGCGCGAACTCGTGGAGCGCGAGACCGCAGCGCCCTGCCTCTTTCTGCAAGGTGCCAGCGGCGAACTCGGCCCGCGCGAAGGCTTCGTCGGTGACACCGCCGTGGCGGATCGCAATGGTCGCGAGCTGGGTTACGCCGCGCTCTCGGCCCTCACCGCGCTGCCCGCCGCAGGCACCACCTTCGTTTATCAAGGCCCTGTCGTCTCCGGCGCGACCCTCGGCGCGTGGAAGCACGAGAAGATCGGTTTGGAAACCAAAGCCGGGTGGAAGCTGCAGCGCTGGCACGAACCGCTGCACTACCGCCCCGGCCAGCCC
>NZ_JBAQCR010000216.1:0-23663 GCF_049294395.1 Prosthecobacter sp. | reverse complement strand
GCCATGACGAGCTTCATTTTCTCCGGCGGAACGTCGGCGGCTTCGGTGATGTTGTGGCTGCCGCGCACGGCGATGTAGCAGTCGGTCTGCTTCATCAAGGCGAGGTTGTTTTCGGCGATGATGTCGTACTGCTTCTCAGAAGCATGAATCATCTGCTCGCGGGTGAGCACGGCGTCATTGATGCGCACCATGGGCAGACCGCCGACGGCGACGACCTCACGGATGAGGCTCTGGCCGACGGTGTTCGGCACGTCGAAGAGGTCGATCCAGACCAGGTCACCTTTTTTAACCTTGGTGGAGTAGCGGACAAGCTGGCGTGAGAGGGCGTCAATTCGGGGATCGTGCATGATGAGGGGACTGTGGCGGAAAAGACACAGACTGGCAAAAGGGAAAATTGAGGGAATAGTGGGCGCATGCGCTTTCTACTCGTTTTCCTCCTGGGTGTGCTGAGCCATTCTATGACCTGTGCGCAGTCACCGGAATGGGTCAAAGAGCTCACGCCTGGCACGGCAGGAACTCACAGGAAGGTGCCGCCCTGCAAGCTGACTTTTGACATCGGCTGGAGCCATGTGATGACGGCCGGACAGGCCACGCTGACGGTGCGTGAAGCGGGTGAGTACTGGCGTGCCGATGCCTCCGCCGCGAGCACGGGGCTGGCGCGCACGCTATGGAAGTACGACTGTGAGATGTCCTCCATCATGCATCGGGGGGATCTGCGGGCGCACTTTCTGCAGCACCGTGAGACGGACAGTGAAGAGACCTGCCGCTACCGCGTGGCATTTGAGCGGCACCGTGTGATCACGCAGACGCAAGTGCAGCCGGTGAAGGGATCCCCGTCCAGCTCCACCGCCGTGTGCGCCTATGGCCCCATGGATGACATTCTTTCCGTGATCCTGTATGTGCGCAGCCTGGAACTGAAGAACGGGCAAAAAATCACACGGGTGGTGCAGCCCTGGGACACGCCCTACCTGACCACCTTTGAGGTGCAGGGACGCGAGACCATCACATATGGCGGGCAGAAGCGCCCCTGCATCAAGCTGGGGCTGAAGATTCGAAAAATCGACCGCACCACGCTGGCCCTCAGCGCCTACAAGAAGATGAAGACGGCGACCATCTGGGTTTCAGATGATGAGCTGCGCATTCCCATCGAGATGAATGCCAGTGTTTTTGTCGGCTTCATGTTTGCCCGGCTGACGAAGTTCGAAACGCTCAGCGGCAAAGAAGCGACGGCTTCTTTGCCTCACCGAATCACGGTCAAACCACCGCCTGCGCCTTAAGGAGCGGCGGCGGCTGCTTCGACGCTGATTTTGATGTCGTCAAAGAACACGGGCTCGCCTGAAAAGGGGGTGCCCCAGATGGCGCATTTGCCCTGGCCTTTGAGCTTGGTGTCCTCGTGCTTGATGAGGGGCTCGGCAGGCTCTGCGGCATCGGCAGGCCAGGCTTTGCCGGTGATGGTCCAGGCGTCTCCAGCGCCTTTTTTGGCTTCGAGTTTGACCTTTACCCAAGCTTCGCTGGTCCAGGCAAAGGGGACGGTGACAAGCGTCTGGTCGCCTTTGACGAGATCGAGGGATTTCTTGGCGGGATTGACGATGAGCCGGTGGCCGCTCATGCCATGCACGCTGACGCCGAAGCGCGGAGTGCTGCGGCCACGCTTGATGGCGAGGATTTTGGCTTCGATGCTGGCATTGCCGCTGGCGGAGACGGCCAGCTGGGCGCTGGCGTCGGTGACGGGATTGGGATCGATGACGATGGCCTTGCTGCCATCGCGCGCGGCGATCTTGATGGTGCCATCCACGATGAAGACTTCCTTTGGCGGCTCGCCATCGGCCCAGTCGTCAGCCTTGATCTCGAAAGATTGCAGCTGCTGGGCGTGAAGAGAGCAGGTGGCGAACAGGCTGGCGGCAAGAAGCAGTCGTTTCATGGCGGGGAAAACGAAACTGACTCAGCGCACCGGTTCTTTCAGCAGTGCGAGGGCTTCAAGCGCGGAGGCGTCTTCATGCACGACGGCCGCGATGCTGCGGGCGATGGCGGCTGGGTTTTTGTGCTGCCAGACGTTGCGACCGATCGCCACGCCGGCGGCACCGGCATCCATGGCGTCTTCGACCATCTTCAGGAGGCCTGCGTCGTCTCCCATGGCGGCGCCGCCGAGGATGATGACAGGGACGAAGCTCTGGCCGATGATGCGGCGGAAGTCGTCCACCGTGCCATTGGTCGGGTACGGGCACTTCACGACATCCGAGCCGAGTTCGGCTGCGAGGCGGACTGCGAAGCTGACATTTTCCACGGTGTATTTTTCCGGAGCGCCCAGTGCGTAGGGCAGGGATTCCAGGATGACGGGAATGTCGGTGTCGAGGCTGAGGCGGATGAGGTCGGCGCACTCCTGGAAATTGGCCTTCTCATAGGCGGAGAAGGGGTAGAGCATGTTCATGACGGCATTGGCGCCGACCATTTCCGCTTCTTCGACGCCGAAGACGCCGATGCTGCCGGCGCCTTCACCTGTGGTGCGTGTGTTGTAGACGTCCGTGCGGAGGATGATGCCCTTGCCGGCGAGGCTGTCGGCAGCGCGCAGGGCGACACCGAGGTTCATGACGTAGCCATCGACGAATTCATTGACCTGATCGATGAGCTGAAAGGGGTTTTCCAAGCCAGGCACTGGAATGGCGCAACCGTGGTCAATGGGAAGGATGACGGTCTTGCCGTTGCGAAAGAGGGATTCGAGATTTTCCTGGCGGTTCATGGGGTCGGGATGGGGAATGAGACGTTTCTTCGCAGCGATGCACGCCCCGTGCAAACCAAAATCCACCCCATCAGGCCGGCCGCATCCTCAGCGGGCAATTCTCTGAGGCTGACTTTTGACCTTCTCAATTTCTCGGTTGGAGCTCTCCTCTGCGCGCTCAAAGCGTGTTTTGTCACGTTTGTGATCCCGCACCAAGTCGACCGTCCAGAAGGCTCCGCTGAGGCCGGTGGAGAGCAGGAGCAGGAACAGCGTGAAGCAGATGAAGGACATCTGGCGCTCCTGGCTGCGCCGCTGATCCCGATTGGAATCCACATCGAGCACTCCGAGCAAATCCATCCACCAGAGTCGCCAGACGCTCGGGTCACGTGCGATGTTCAATGCCCAGAAACTGACGAACAGCGCAAGAATGGAGGCGATGGCGAGACCGATGGGCATACTTGATCAAACTTTGCCCGGAAACACGCAAGAGGTCGTTTTCAGAAGCAGCAGCCGCCGCAATTTACCAGTTTTTGATCCATTTTACGGACACGGTTGGGTCCGTCAAAGTGCTGATGCTTTGCTTGGTGGTGTTTTGCTCATCTTCTGAGTATGACCAGAGATCATACGTGGTGTTGATGGTGGTGGGAGTGGGAGTGGGAGTGCTGCCCCCGCTTCCAGCGCCGGTCGTCGTGGTGGTGGGGATGGCTGCTTTGAGGTACTGAAAGGGGTGGCCAAAGCCGTCAATCAGCATGTAAGTGCTGCCTTTTCGGGTGTAGATGGTCTGTGGGATTTCGACGAACATCTTGTTTTTGAGTTCGGCCGCGCCTTCCACTTTGCCATCTGACGTGCCGCCTGATCCGCCTCCTGCAGGATCGCCAGTGACCCCTTTGATTTGGTCGTAACCGTCACCTGTCAGCGCTTGATAGAGGCATGAAGCCCCGGAGGTGTCATAGGTGGCCAGGCCGGGAGGAAACTGCACCATTTGATTGCTGTTGGCCGGCTCCGGGTATTCACCAAATTCCGTGTTGTAGCGTTCAAGCGCGAGTTTGATCGCCTCAAACGTTCCTGTGGTCAGGCGCCGTTTTGAGGAGCGCATGGCATAGGTGTACCCGCCCATGGTCAGAGCGGCAAGCAACGAGATGATGGTGACCACGATCAGCATCTCCACCAGAGTGAAGGCGCGAGTGCGTGAATGGAATGACAAGCGGGTTGATTTCATGACTCCAAGGTTGGTTGGGGGTGGTGTCCAGTCTTAGCCGCCAGCGCCGCTGAGGTTTTTGATCACGTCGATGAGCGGGAGGAAGAGGGCCATGACGATCACACCCACGACGAGGGCGAGCACGACGATCATCAGGGGCTCCAGCATGGAGGTGAGGGCGGAGACGGAATTGTCCACTTCGTCTTCATAGACGTCAGCGATTTTGAGAAGCATCTCAGGAAGCTGGCCGGTTTCCTCACCCACGTCGACCATGGAGATCACCATCGGGGGGAAGACTCCGCTGGACTCCAGAGGCGCCACCATGGACTCACCTTCTTTCACTGCGTCATGCACCTTGGTGATGGCGTCGGAAATGATTGTGTTGCCGGCGGTGTCGCGGGTGATGTTCAGGGCCTGCAAGATGGGCACGCCGGAGGTCACCAGCGTTCCCAGAGTGCGGGTGAAACGTGAGATGGCGGTTTTGCTCTGCACATCGCCGAAGAGCGGGAGCTTGAGCTTGGTACGGTCAATCCACCGGCGTCCGCCTTTGGTGGCGGCCATCATGCGCCAGCCGGCGATGATCGCTGCCAGACCGGCCACCTGATACCAGATGTAGTCGTACATGGTGCGGCTGAAGCCGATGACGAATTTCGTCAACGCCGGCAGCTTTTCTTTGCCGCCAGGAATCATGTCGTCAAAGATGGACTCAAAGCGTGGAACGATGACCAGCATGAGGAAGACCATGATGGCCGCAGCGATGAACATGACGATGATCGGGTAAACCATCGCCGCGACAATCTTGTTCTTGAGCTTCTGGGCCTTTTCCTGGTACTCGGCAAGACGGTTGAGCACGAGCTCAAGCACACCGCCGAGTTCACCGGCTTTCACCATGTTGATGTAGAGCTTGTTGAAGATGCGCGGGTACTGCTGGAGGCTTTCGGAGAAGGTGCTGCCGGTCTGAACATTGTCCGCCAGCGTGGTGATCGTTCCTTTCATCACCAGATTGGGCTCCTGACGGCCCAGCACGGTGAGACCGCGCAGCAGGGGGAGGCCGGAATCGATGAGCGTGGCGAGCTGACGTGTGAAAATCATCAGGCTCTTGCTCTTGACCTTGGCGTTTGCGCCGACTTTGACGGTCTTTGCCTTGCCCTTGGAGGTGGATTTGACGCGTTTCTTGATGGCAGCCGCCTGGCCCTGGCCTTCGGCGGCGACGCTGGTCGGATAGAGGCCGGTCTGGCGCAGTTGATTGATGGCATCTGCCTCGGAGGCAGCGTCAAGATCTCCGGCGGTTTCCTGTCCGTTCTGATCCAGGGCGATGTAATGAAACGTGGGCATAGGGGCGTATCGTGGCGGCGTTTGTTCAGGGTAATTTTAGAATACCGGGACGGCGGGTGTTCTGTCCATCAAATAATGTACAGGGTTGCACTCGGCAGGGGGCGCCGTCTGGCGTTGCGGAGATCAGGTGTATTTCAGCACTTCCTCGATGGTCGTTGATCCATCGTAAATGCCGCGCAGACCGTCTTCACGCAGGGTGACCATGCCGAGTTCGATGGCTTTCTGCTTCAAGACAATGGAGGGCGCGCGGCCGGTGATGAGCTCGCGGATGGGATCGGTGACATCCAGCAGCTCGTAGAGGCCCTTTCGGCCTTTGTAGCCGCTGTTGCCGCAGACAGAGCAGCCCGAGCCGGTGTAGAAGTGCTTGCCACCGAGATCTTCCGGTGTGAGGCCGAGCTGATTGAGAATGCTCAGGCTCGGTTCATACGGCGAGCGGCAGCTCTTGCAGATTGTACGCAGAAGGCGCTGGGCGAGCACTCCCTCCAGCGTGGCAGAGACGAGGAATGGCTCCACCCCCATGTCCACCAGACGGGTGACGGCCCCTGCAGAGTCGTTGGTGTGCAGGGTGCTGAGCACCAAGTGGCCGGTGAGGGAGGCCTGGATCGCGATCTGGGCGGTTTCAAGGTCACGCATTTCTCCCACCATGATGCGGTCAGGGTCCTGACGCAGGAAGGAGCGCAGGGCCTTGGCAAAGGTCAGACCCACCGCGTCATTGATCGGCACCTGCATGACGCCGTCGAGTTCGTATTCCACCGGGTCTTCGGCGGTGATCAGCTTGCAGTCGATGGTGTTGATCTTGCGCAGGCAGGCGTAGAGGGTCGTGGTCTTGCCAGCGCCGGTCGGACCGGTGACGATGAAGATGCCGTTGGGCTTGTGAATGGTCTCGACGATGTAGTCTTGAAGGAAGGGCTGCATGCCCAGCGCATCGAGCTCGATGTTGATCGAGGAGCGGTCAAGAACACGAAGCACCACAGACTCACCGTGCTGCGTGGGCAGGGAATTGACGCGCATGTCCACCGGCTTGCCGCCGACGTTGGTCATGATGCGTCCGTCCTGCGGGATGCGGCGCTCGGCGATGTTCATGTTCGACATCACTTTGATACGGGAGATGATCGAAGTGGCCAGGTGAATGGGCGGCGGCGCCATTTCATACAGCGCGCCGTCCACACGATAGCGGATTTTAAACTCGCGCTCAAAGGGCTCGAAGTGAATGTCGCTCGCTCGCTCCTTGATGGCCTGCTGCATCACCAGGTCGACGAACTTGACGATGGGCGCGGAATTCGCTTCTGCTTCAGCGGTGATGCCGTCTTTGCCGCTCTTGCCGAGCTGGCCGAAGATTTCCTCAATGCTGGGTGCGCCAGCGCCATAAAACTTCTCGATCAAAGTCAGCACCTGGCTGCGGCGGGCGACGACAGGCACAATCGTTTTTTCGAGTCCAAAGCGCAGGTCTTCCACCAGCTGGGGATTGAGCGGATCGGTGAAGGCGACGTGCAGTCCCTGCGCATCCAGCGTGATCGGAAACGCGCCGTAGAGGCGTGCCATGCCTGCCGGAATCAAGGCGATGACGGAGGGCGGTGGTTCGAAATTGTCGAGGTCGAAGTGGTCGGCGCCGAGTTCATCGGCCACCTGCGCCCAGAATTCATCCTCATTGGTGTAGATGCCGTAGGCCAGCAGCACCTGGACAATGTCTTTGCCGTTTTGCACGGAATCCTGCTCGATGTCGTAGGCGAGACCTTTGTCGATCACGCCCCGGCTTTTGAGCATCTCTACCACATTATGGGGAGTCATAGTCGTCTTTAAGAAATGAAATTCGTTGGGGAAGTCTGGGAGTGGGGATCAATCGGCGTCAGACATGGTGGCTTCGATCACTTCGTCGGCGGTGGTCAGGCCGGAAAGCACCTTGCGGATGCCGTCTTCACGCAGGGTGCGCATGCCCAGTTCGCGTGCTCGCTTGCGCAGCTGGGGAGTGGTGAGCTGCTGGTTGATCATGCTGCGCACTTCGTCGTTGATTTTGAAAATCTCCACGAGGGACATACGACCGCGGAAACCACGCTGGCGGCATTTGGAGCAGCCGACGGCGCTCATGATGGTGGCTTCCGCCATCTGGGCGGCTTCGAGGCCGAGGGAGCGCAGTTCGTGATTGGAGAGTTTGCCGGGCTGTTTGCAGTCGGGGCAGAGCTTGCGGACGAGTCGCTGAGCTTCGATCGCGCGAACGGCGGAAGCGGTGAGGAAGGGCTTGACCCCGATGTCCGTGAGACGTGCCACGGCGCTCGGTGCGTCGTTGGTGTGCAGCGTACTGAAGACCAAGTGACCCGTAAGGGACGCCTGGATGGCGATGGAGGCCGTCTCCAAATCTCGAATTTCCCCCAGCATGATGATGTTGGGCGCCTGACGCAGCATGGCGCGCAGTGCAGCGGCGAAAGTCATGCCGACGTCTTCCTTCACCATGACCTGGTTGATCCCCGCGAGTTCGTATTCGACCGGGTCTTCCACCGTGATGATCTTGCGGTCAGGGCGGTTGATGAAATTGAGGCAGGCGTACAGTGTGGTCGTTTTACCGGAGCCCGTGGGGCCGGTCACCAGAATGATGCCGTCAGGCAGGGTGATGAGCTGCTCAAAGGAGGCCTGGTCATCACTCAGGAATCCAAGATCCACGAGGCCGAGCTTCAGGCTGCTCTTGTCGAGCACACGCATGACGACGCTTTCACCGTTGTTGGTTGGGATGATCGACACACGCATGTCGATCTCCTTGTCATTGAAGTTCATCTGGATGCGGCCGTCCTGCGGGATGCGCTTTTCATCCAGCTGCATGGAGCCGGTCATGATTTTGAGACGCCCGATGATCGCGGAATGCAGGCGTTTGGGGTGGTGCTCCACGTCCACGAGGACACCGTCCATGCGGTAGCGGATGCGGATGTCCTTTTCCAGCGGCTCCACGTGAATATCAGAAGCCTTCTGCTTGAAGGCCTCCATCAGCATGTTCTGCACCAGCCTGATGACCGGGGCGTCAGCGTCTGAGGAAGTGCCAGCGTCTGCGCCCTTCGTTTCAATGCCAAGAATGGCTTCATTGCCATAGATATTGGACTGCACTGTCTTGATCAGCCCCGGGGTGGAGCAGTAGTACTCGATGTCCGGCTGCAGCACATGTGGCAGAGCATCCAGCGTTTCGAAGTCAAACGGGTCGGATACTGCAATCTGCAAGGTGCTCCCGTTTATCCCCAGCGGCGCAATTTTATATTTCTTGGCCACATCCACAGGAACAAGTCCCTTCAGGCCTGGATGGGCTTCAAAGCCATTCAAATCGACGTATTCCATGCCGGAGCTGACGGCAACCGTGCGTGCGATCTGCTCGTCTGTGATCGTGCCTGTTTTAACCAATATGGCAACGGCGCTCTCTCCAGGCTTCAGACCTGTTTTTGCATGCTGGATGTCACGCTCGGACAGCTGGCCGGTTTCCAGGAGCTGTTCGAGGAGGTATGCTTCATTGGAGTACATGAATTCGGATCTGCTTGGCGGGTGATGCGTGAAAACGGTATTTTACGATAATCATCAGACTACAACCTCACGCAGGAAAGTGTCAACGTCTCGGCGCTCGCAACGTGAAAAATGATGACAATGAATGACAAACCTCTCCCAGAATGAGCGTTCGACTTGCCCTGTCATCCAATCAAGACGACTCACAACCACCATCATGCACCTCGCTCAGCGCCTTTCTGTCCCGTTTCTCGGCATCTGCCTTGCCCTTTCTAGCTTCACTCCAAGCAAGGTGGGGGCGCACGATGCGGGCACGCAGATGTCCGCCATTGCCAAGGTCTTTCTGGCTGCGCTGACTCCGGAACAAAAAGCGAAGGCTTGCTTCGAGTTTGCCGCCGAGGAGCGCGAAAACTGGCACTTCATCCCGCGTGAGCGCAAGGGGCTGCCCCTCAAGGAAATGACGCCGCAGCAGCGCCTTCTCGCCCATGCTCTCTTAAATACCGGTCTCAGCTTCCGTGGCTCCGCCAAGGCGGTGACGATCATGAGTCTCGAAGAAGTGCTCTATCAGATGGAAGGTGCGGATGAATCCAAGCGCGCCGCCGTCCGTGAAAAACGCGATCCAGAAAAATACTTTGTCTCAATTTTCGGTGAACCCGCTGACAAGGGTGCCTGGGGCTGGCGTGTGGAAGGACATCACCTGTCCTTGAATTTCACCATCAAAGACGGCCAGATGCTCCGTGCTACACCCGCTTTCATGGGTACCAATCCAGGTGAAATCCGTCAGGGGCCGCTCACCGGACTGCGTGTGCTGGGAGTCGAGGAAGAACTGGGCCGTGAACTGGTCAAGTCGCTGACGCCTGAGCAGTTCAAGACGGCCTTTGTCGCCACGGAAGCCCCCAAGGAAATGATCACTGCAGCGGAGCACAAGGTGAACCCGCTGTCACCTGCCGGTCTTGTTGATTCGGAACTCAACGCGAAGCAGAAGGACATGCTCACGCGCATCATTTCGGAGTACATTGACCGGATGCGTCCCGAAATTGCTGAAGCCGCCCGCGCCGAGTTTAAAGAGAGCGGTCCGATTTATTTCGCCTGGGCTGGTGGCAAGGAGCGCGGCGAACCGCACTACTACCGTGTGCAGGGCAAGACCTTCCTGCTCGAGTATGACAACACCCAGAACGATGCCAACCATGTGCATAGTGTCTGGCGCAGCTTTGACGGCGACTTTGGCCGTGATCTCCTCGGCGAGCATGTGAAGAAGGCTCATTGATGCCGGTTTGCTCCATGCGGGAATGATCTTTTCCCGCATGAGATCAGGCACGCATTTTGTGTGCCTGTTTTGGTTGCGCACAGCTATTCGCAAACTGTTCACAGCTTGTTCGCTGCTGTTTGCACAGATCTTCACATTTTAATGCAAATTAATTTTGAATGTTTTGTTCGTTTGGATGGAAACTTCAAAAAATATATCGAAGAAGAGCTTGTTTCATGTGTCGGTTTCGACATACAAAGCATGGTCGTTTAAAAAGATATTCGATGGCCTCCTGATTGTTCCCAATTGAATACCTGCCGACGCATCTTACCAACCTAATCCCGACCTCATTCTCCCAGAAACACTCATCATGGCGCGCAACGATGAAAACTCGAATCACTCTTCCCTCAATGGCTCGGCTCACCATGCACACACAGAACTGTTCACACCTGTTCCCACGGTTTGGGACCAGGTCTGCGAAGTTTTGGTGAAGCGTCTGGGCGGGGATAATTTTCAGCGCTGCTTCAGCGGCACCTCGGGTCGTCTGGCAGATGACGGCAGGTTCATCATCACCGTGCCGAATCCGATCCATCAGCTCTGGATCGAGAGCAATCACACGGTGGCCGTTGCCGATGCCGTGGCTGAAGTCACTGGAGTGCCTGCAGTCATTGAGTTTCATGTGGCGACGGAACCGACCCCCGTTTCCTACGCGCCCATGCCCGAACTCAAGGCGGCGCGTGTCAACGCCGGTGACCAGGCTCCGATCCGTTTCTTCAGCGAAGCGGGACTGAACGCCAAGTTTAACTTCGACAGCTACGTCATCGGCCCCAACAGCAGCTACTCCGTGGCTGTTGCCAAGGCGGTGGCTGAAAAGCCGGGCCGCATCTACAATCCGCTGTTCTTCTACGGCCCGACGGGGCTTGGAAAGACGCACCTTCTTCAGGCCATCGGCCAGGAAGTGCTGGCGCGCAAACCACGTGCGAACGTGCGCTACGTCACCTCCGAGCAGTTCACCAACGAGTTCGTGGACGCCATCAAGCGCCAGACCTTCAGCCAGTTCCGCCAGAAATACCGCAAGGTGGATGTGCTGCTCATCGACGACGTGCATTTCTTCGAGGGCAAGGACAGCACGCAGGAGGAGTTCTTCCACACCTTCAACGAGCTCTTCAACAACGCGAAGCAGATCGTCCTGGCCAGCGACCGCCCGCCGAGCGAGATCAAAAATCTCGAAAGCCGCCTCGTCTCACGCTTTGAGTGGGGCCTTGCCACGCAGATCCAGGTGCCGGACTTTGAAACCCGCATCGCCATCCTGCGCCGCAAGCAGAGCGACTTCAACGTCTCTCTCGACCCATGGATCCTCGACTTCATGGCGCAGCGCATCCGTGTGAACGTGCGCAAGCTGGAAGGCGCGCTCATGCGCGTCGCCGCTCATGTCTCGCTCGAAGGCACCGTCCCCACGGAATCTGCACTCGCGACGATGCTGCATGATGTGATCGATGAAGATCCGTCCAAGACCGTCACTGTGGACCGCATCCAGCGCATCATCGCCACGCATTACGATCTGCGCGTCAGCGACCTCACCGGCCCGCGTCGTCCGAAAAACATCGCCGAAGCCCGTCAGGTGGCCATGTATCTGACGCGCACCCTGACCAAGCTTCCGCTGGTGCAGATTGGTGATGAATTCGGTGGTCGTGACCACGGCACCGTCATCCACGCCTGCAAAGTCGTCACGAACCTCGTCAACGGTTCCAACGACTTCAAGCGTACGCTGGATTCGCTCGCTGGTAAAATCCGCGAGAGCTGAGTCGCTTTTCACGATGGAGCATTGCAGGCGCGTCAGCGTCCTGGAGTGCTCCATTCCTGTGGAGCTTTGCGCAGGCTAAGGCACGCTCGAAAGCGCCGGAGGACCGGCGCTTCGAGGACACTATCGCGTTCGAGGGGGCGCTCAGGGGGCTATCAAAACGCCTCACTTCGCCACGCTCAGCGTGCCCCACATCAGTACGGCATGGCCGGGGAAGGTGCAGACGAATTCGTATTCACCGGGTTTTGAGGGGGCTTTGAGTTTGATGGTTTCCTTCTGGCCGGGCTCGAGGAGCTTGGTGGCGGCGAGAATTTCCTTCTCAAAGGCGGTGGGCATGAAGGCGCGGCCTTGCTTGTCGAGCTTGTCGGGCGTCATGGTCATGGCGGCGGTGCCGATTTCCATGTGCTTGCCGGGAGGGACAATGACGAAATTGTGCGGCATGACGTCGTCGTTTTCAAAGATGACTTCAAACTGCTTGCCGGCGGTGACTTCGATCCGGGTGGTGTCAAAGCGGAGCTGCTCATGCACGGTGTGGACGACGAAGACATCGACACTGATGGTCTTCAGTTCGGCGAGGGTGGCTTTGCCAGCGTCTCCCTGCAGCGCGGCCATTTCTTTGGCGGCGGCGATGATCTCGACATACTCGGGCTTGCTGCGGTCGGCGGGTTTCACCGTCTTGCCGTAGGCGAGGACGGCGTCGGTGACGGGTTTTGCTTTGGCGGCGTCCCAGCTGGCTTTCGGGAATTTCATGAGGGCCTTGGCGGCGGCGTTGCGCTCTTTGCCGTCGATGAGGTGCTGTGCCACGATCTGGAAGTTCGCGGCAGCATTGTCTGCACCCATGAGGGGCAGGGCGGTGAGCACGGCGCGAAGGCGGCCACCATCGAGCTTGGCATCTCCCAGCAGGGCGGTGAGGTGGGGCTGGAATTTGGCGCGCAGGGCGGCTTCGTTGGCGGGGATGAGGGCGATGGCTTCGATGAGATAGTTGCGCTCGCCGCCGTCGGTGACGGCCTTCCAGAGGTTGTCCGGCGTTTTGTCTCCGACGATGTAGGCGGCGTAGCAGGCGCGTTTCACGGGGGCCTGTTTCGCATCTTGGGCCAGGGTCTTGATGAGCGTGCCGTGGCGGGCGAGCATGCCCGGGGACTGTGCGAGCAGGAGCTTGCCGAGATCATCGGCGGTGGCGTTGAGTTTGCCGTCGGCGGCTTCGATGCGCTTGAGCATGTTCACGAGCACGACGGGCGCGTCGTCGCCGCTCGTCTTGGCGAGTTCTTCGAGAGCTTTCGCGCGGACGTCGGCGGTGAGTTTTGGCCGCGTGAGTTTTTCGATGAGAACGGGTTCCAGATCGGGCAGGCCCTTCAAGTCGGCATCGGTGGTCTTGGCAATGAACTCGGCCAGCGCTCCGGGATCTTTCGGCAGGACCTTGGTCTTGAGTACGGACTGCAGGCCTTTGCTGCATTCGCTGAAGACGTGGTCGATGTAATAGTCGGTGGGCTGTTTGAGCACGTCATAGGCGATTTCGAGGGCCTTTTCCGCATCGGGCGTGGGCTGGTAGAAGCTGAGGGCGCGGACCGCGTGCATGCGCACCGGCATGGCAGGGTCGTTGACGGCGACCTTGAGCAGATCAAGCGCGCCTGGAACGCGGTCTTTCCAGTAGCAGAGCACGCGCGTCGCGGCGGCACGGGCGCGAGGCTCGGGAGATTTCAAAACGGCTTTGAGCAGATCCACATCGACGACATCCACCCACTGGTGCGTCCACAGCGCTTCAAGACGATGGTGCTCGTACTCTTTGTCGCTCGGGTCGAGCTTTGCGGCCCATGCTTTTGCAGCGACGGCGACCTTGGCGGGATCATGCTTGGCGAGTTCGATCTTGCTGCGCATGCGCACGTTGTCCTCCCACGCTTTGAGGTTTTCGAGCAGGTGCTCAATGCTCTCGCCGTAGATTTTGGCAGGCTTGAGCAGCGCACGGCCTTCATAGGTCAGCTTGTAGATGCGGCCGTGCAGGTGGTCGCGGTTTGGGTCACGCAAATGGTGCTGCATGTGGCCGATGATGGCATTGGACCAGTCGCAGAAATACAGCGCGCCATCCGGGCCCACGCTGACGGCGCTTGGGCGGAAGGTGGGATACACGGCGGGATCGACCTTGACGAGTTCGTTGCTGACTTCGCCCTTCAGGGCTGAGCCATCCGGCATGAGCGGCACGCGCCAGATGCCCTGGAAGCTGATGACATTGCAGTTGAGGAAATTGTTCTGCCAGTCGTCGGGGAAGTGGCGGCTGGAGATGAGGTTGTTGCCAGCGGCAGGGCGTGCGGGGCGTTTCCAAAACTCCTGCAGTTTGGCGCTGCCGCCGCCTTCGCGTGGCAGGTAGCAGGAGGAGGCTTCGGCAAAGGTGTTCACGTTGCCGGTGGCGTCGGTGAAGAAGGCGTTGCCCCAGCGGTCCCACACTTTGCCATGGGGATTCACCGTGGCGTCCGTGGTGAAGCGCTCCAGCGTGCGGCGGTTGAGGTCAAAGCGGTAGATGCAGCCGTTCGTGTTGCGCACGGGGCCGTAGAGTGTTTCCACCTGCGTGCGGTGGAAGACGCCATCGCTCGGATACAGGGCACCGCCGCAGTCGTAGCTCAGCGCATTCGTTTCATGGTGGGAGTCGGCGGCGCAGAGGCCCATCAGCAGGATGGTGCGCTTGTCGCTTTTGCCGTCGCCATCGGTGTCTTCGAGATACACGAGATTGGGCGACTGCATGACGATGACGCCATCCTTGTAGAAATTGAATCCGGTGGGGCAGTTCAGATTGTCGGCAAACTCGGTCATCTTGTCCGCTGCGCCGTCACCGTCTGTGTCTTCAAAGACCAGCAGGCTGTCGCCCTTGGTGCTGGTGGGGGTGCGCTCGGGGTAGTTCCGCCAGGCGCTGATCCACAGGCGGCCGCGGGTGTCCCAGGCCATCTGCACCGGCTTGGCGAGTTCGGGGAATTTCTTTTCATCCGCAAAGAGCGTGATCTTGAGTCCGGCTTCGACCTGGATGTTTTTCATTGCCTCCTTGGCGTCAGGGAAAGCTACAAGCCCTTCGGGCGTGAAGGTCATGCCGGTCATCGGCACCTTGTTGAACTCCTTGCCCTCCTTCGGGTTGGGCATGTTGGTGGGGACTTTTTCCACGGGCGGCAGGTTGTCGTCTTTGACTTCGAGATCGCCACCTTTGGCGATGGCGTGGACGCGCTGATCGCGGTTGGCCGTCTTCACATCGCGCTGGGCCATTTCCTCCATCATCACCTGGTAATTGGAAATGTAGGGCTTCTCGGGATTGCGCTCGTTCTGTTTGAAACCACCCACTCCAGCGGCGTAGGCGAGGCCGGAGCGGCCGCCATAGACGTTGTAGCCGTCCACGGTGCGGTAGCGCTGGTGCCATTCCCAGTTTTTGTCGTTGATGGCCTTGCGCAGTTTTTCATTCACCTGCGGTGCATCCTTGCCGGTGAGGGATTTGAAGGCGGCTTCCGCGATGGCCTTTTCCCCGCTGTCGGTAATGTAGAGGCCGTCGAGTGTGGAGCCCTCTGGCAGGCCCTTGGCGCTGGGCTGGAAGAGATCCACAAACGTCACGCCTTTCGCGGTGGCGACTTCATTCATCGCAGCGGCGTAGTTTTGGATGTTGGTGTTCTTTTCCTCCACCGGCGGGAGGCTTGGATTGGCCAGCTTTTGCAGGGCGATGGGCGAAAACAGCACGATGCGCGGCGCGCCTTTGCCGCTGTAGTTCTGCGCCTTCGCGTCGTCGATGAACTTGGCGAGGTTCTTTTTGAAGTCTTCAATGCCCTCGTAGCCCTTGAAGGATTCATTGTAGCCGTAAAAGGCGAAAATGACGTCAGCCTTCACCTTCGTGAGCCATTCGTCGCGTGTGCCGAAGTTGTCGATGCGGTGCCAGGTCTGCACCTCATCGCCGGAAAAGGCCAGATTGCGGAAGGTGAGGTCCTTGCCGGCATTGGCCTGCGTCAACATCGTCTCCAGCCAGCCGGAATATTGTGAGCGGTCAGGCAGCGCGTTGCCGAGAATGGCGATGCTGTCGCCCTGCTTGAGTTCGATCTCAGCCTGGAGCGAGACGGTGAGGGCGAGGAGGATGGTGAGCAGTTTCTTCATGTGGGTTGGAAACGGAAGGGCAGTGGAATACGGGCCTGCAGCGGCAATGTTTGCCAGACAAAGCACAAGTTTCGCCCCGGGCCGAGGGCATCATATATGTTTACTCTCTCAGGCGATTGTGATAAAAACAACAAATGCCCGTGAAATCCCGTCTGATTTTTGCCTTCGCCGCCACCCTCTTGCTGAGCAATTGTGGTTTGATCGGCACGGCATTGCGTCTGGCTCCTTATGCCCTGATGTTAGCTGACGAGAATGGCAAGGGGACGACTGCCAGCAAGACGCTGGAGATGCGCGGACGCGAGGTGCAGGCCAGGGGAGATCGCCAAATCCGTCCAACGGCTGCAAGCTCCATTTCCCACGTGGCTTTCAAGCCATGAGCATCTTTTGTTTACAGAATCGCAACGTCATGATAAACACGAAGTTAATGAAATTCGCCCGTCTCAGTTTTCTCATTTTGCTTTCCACTGGCCTGACCAGCTGCCAAACGTGGGAAGCCTTAAAGAACTGCGCTCCCGTGAGAGCGTTTGATGAAACTGGTGCCTCCATGCTGAACATGCTGGGCGAGAACAATCTGCCAGCAGACGGCAAATCGGGTTCATTGCAGGATCGTGCGAGCAAGGTCGAAAGCCGCGGCATCTACGCAGCCCGCAAGGCGGCCCCCGTCAGCGTTACGACTCGACAGAGTGTGGTGGCACGCTAGTGTCTGGGTCGGAAGACATGGACTGGCACCGCATACGCTCTGATTTCCCCATCCTTGATCAGCAGGTGAATGGTCACCCGCTCGTCTATCTGGACAGTGCGGCCAGCAGCCAGAAGCCGCGTGCGGTCATTCAGACGCTCTCGCGTTACTACGAGCGTGACAACGCGAACGTCCACCGCGCCCTGCACGAACTGAGCAACCGTGCCACCGAGGCCTTTGAGGCGTCGCGGAAAAAAGTGGCGCGTTTCATCGGCGCGGCGTCGGAGGACGAGATCATTTTCACCCGTGGCACCACCGAGGGCATCAACCTCGTCGCGAACACCTGGGGCACTCAGAATCTGCGGGCAGGGGATGTCATCCTCATCACCGGCATGGAGCATCACAGCAACATCGTCCCGTGGCAGCTGCTCGCCCAGCGCACGGGCGCGACGCTCAAATACATCCCGGTGCTGGATGACGGCACGCTTGATTCCGCCGCCATCGAAACCTTGCTCACAGAGCAGGTGAAGCTCTTCGCCTTCGTCCATATTTCCAACTCGCTCGGCACCATCAATCCCGCCAAGGAACTCCTTGCCAGGGCGAAGGCCCTCGGCGCGGTGACGCTGCTGGATGGCGCGCAAAGTGCGGGGCACATGCCCATCGATGTGAAAGATCTGGGCTGCGACTTCTTCGTTTTCTCCGGTCACAAGATGTGCGGCCCCACCGGCATCGGTGTGCTGTATGGCCGCATGGCCCTTCTGGAAACCATGCCGCCCTGGCATGGCGGTGGCGAGATGATTCTGGCGGTCACCATGGAGAGCAGCACCTACAAGGCGCCGCCGCATCGTTTCGAGGCGGGCACGCCCGACATCTCCGGTGTCATCGGTCTCGGTGCCGCCATTGATTATCTGGAGGCCATCGGCCTCGAACACATCCAGCGTCACGACCACAATCTGGCCAACTACGCCGTGCAGCGCATGAGCGAGGTGCCCGGCATCCGCATCCTCGGCCCGCAGAACGGCCACCGTGGAGCGCTCGTCGCCTTCCATCTCGATTTTGCGCATCCGCACGACCTTGTCGAGTTCGCCAACAGCCACGGCGTGGCCATGCGCGGCGGGCATCACTGCACCCAGCCGCTGATGAAGCGCTTTAAGGTGCCCGGCACCACCCGCGCCAGCTTTTATTTCTACAACACGCTCGAAGAGATCAATCGCCTCGTCGAAGTACTGCTCCTCGCGCGTAAGTTCTTCACCTGACCATGCTCTCTGACGACCTCCGCGACCTTTATCAGCAGGTGATCCTTGATCACTCCCGGAATCCGCGCAATCACGGCGAACTCCCGCCGCCCTGCCTGCACGCCCATGGCGACAATCCCTCCTGCGGCGACGAGATCGACGTCTGGGTACGGGTGGCCGACAACGGCAACATCGACGACCTCAAATTCACCGGCCAAGGCTGCGCCATCAGCCAGGCCAGCGCCTCCATGATGACGCAGAAGATCAAAGGCAAGTCCAAGGACGAAGCCGCCGCCGTGCGTGAAGACTTCCGCCGCGTGGTCATGGGCGACGGCGCCCCTGCCAACGAAGACGCCCTCGGCGAACTCATCCTCCTCGAAGGCGTGCAAAAATTTCCCCAGCGTGTGAAGTGCGCCATGCTGGCGTGGCGTGCGCTGGAGCAGGCGCTGGAAGGCAAGTAGGCCATGCCTGAACTCCCCGAAGTTGAAACCGCTCTGCGCGGGGTCTCGCCGTATGTAATTGGCAAACGGGTTCGGGAGGTGATCGTGCGTGACAAGCGGCTGAGGTGGCCGATTCCGGACACGATTCATGAGCTGGAAGGCTGCCGGATTGAGACGGGCACGCGCCGGGCGAAGTACCTGCTTTTTGGCACCGCCAAAGGCACGCTGCTGCTGCATTTGGGCATGTCGGGAAATCTGCGGGTGCTGCCGGCGGACACGCCGTTTAAAAAGCATGACCATCTGGCCATCACGCTGGAGGGCGGCAAGCAACTGCGGCTGCATGATCCGCGTCGCTTTGGGGCGGCATTGTGGATTGAGGGGGATCCGATGCAGCATCCGCTGCTCAAAGACCTCGGGCCTGAACCTCTGGGGGATGAGTTCACGGCGGATCATTTACAGGCTGCCTGCAAGGGCAAGACGGCAGCGATCAAGCAGGTCATCATGGATGCGCATGTCGTGGTGGGCGTGGGCAACATCTACGCCAGCGAGGCTTTGTTCATGGCGGGCATCAATCCACGGCAGGCGGCTGGCAAGGTGACGAAGCCGAGGCTTGGGAAACTGGTGAAGGCCATCCGCGAGGTGCTGGCGGCTTCCATCGAAATGGGCGGCACCACGCTGCGGGACTTTTTGAACGAGAGCGGCGAGCCCGGCTACTTCAAGCTGACGCTGCGCGTCTATGATCGTGCCGGCGAGCCCTGCCGCGTCTGCAAAACGGAGATCAAGCGCATCGTCCAGGGACAGCGCTCGACGTTCTTCTGCCCGAAATGCCAAAAGGGATCGTGACTTTTTGCGGCCTTCTGGCATTGCTGCCTTACCACCAGCCATGTCCACGTCCTTACCACCGCTGCGCAGCACTCACGATCTGGAACGCATCCTCGAATTTGAATTCGTGCGTGCCACGGAAAACGCGGCCCTGCAGGCCATTCACTGGCTTGGCCGGGGTGAAAAAGAGCTCGCGGATGGTGCCGCCTGCAGCGCGATCTATGGCGTCTTCGACATCCTCGACATTCGTGGCGAGGTGGTGATCGGAGAGGGGATCAAGGACAATGCGCCCGGCATCTTCGTCGGCGAACACCTGGGCACCTGGCGCGATGGCACACCGCGCTTCAACATCGCCCTCGATCCCATCGACGGCACCAGCAACATCGCCAAAGGCCTGCCGAACAGCATTTCCGTCATCGCGGCGGCGCAAATTCCTGACGGTGCGCCGTGCGCCATGAAAAGCATTCCGAGCTTCTACAGCCACAAAATCGCCTACGGGCCGGCGGTGAAGAAGGCGCTGGAGGGCAGCGGAGACCGCTGCTTCCTCGACATGCCGCTGCATGAGGTCATCAGCTTTGTGGCCCAGGCCTTGGGCAAGCGTGAACGCGACCTTGTCGTTTCCACCATGGATCGTCCGCGTCATCATGAGATCGTCGAGGAGATCCGCCGCTCAGGCGCTGCATTGAGAATGGTGACGGATGGTGACATTGCTGCGGCGGTCGCGCCTTCGATGCCGGAGTCCAACTGTGATCTCTACGTGGGCATGGGCGGCTCTCCCGAAGGCATCCTGGCTGCTGCTGCGCTGAAATGCCTCGGTGGCGACATGCAGCTGCGCATGTGGTTTCACGATGAAGCCCACCGCGCCGAGGTCGCCGCGTACACGCCTGCCTCTGAGATGGAGCAGGTTTTCCGCGTGCATGAACTGATCGTGGGAGAGAGCGCCTTGTTTTGCGCCACAGGCATCAGCGACAGCCCTTTGCTGCCCGGCTGCCGCCTCGTT
The DNA here is from genome assembly GCF_049294395.1 of Prosthecobacter sp. Taxonomy (GTDB): domain Bacteria; phylum Verrucomicrobiota; class Verrucomicrobiia; order Verrucomicrobiales; family Verrucomicrobiaceae; genus Prosthecobacter. The sequence goes on along the minus strand of NZ_JBAQCR010000216.1, from coordinate 3,604 downwards.
GGCCACCGCGTGGAAACGCATGCTAGTTTGATGCGCTCACGCAGCGCCACGGTGCGCCGCATTCACTCCACGCATGATCTGGACTGCAAGGTGGTGCCGCTCCGCGCTTAACCGGCGCAGATGCAAATCTCCCGGCGGTTGCCAGCCAGCTGCGTGGCAAACACGGGGGCGGGGGCGAAGTCGCGGATGGTGTCGATGAACTCGTGGGCGCGGTCTTCGAGGGCCGGGGTGTTGAGCTTGATCGTGAGGATCAGCCGCCGTGCCTGCACCGCGTCTTGAATGCGCTGGATCTCGGGAATGACCAGCGGCGGGGCGAGATTGATGTCGCACAGCAGCAGGGCCACTTCGCGTGGCAGGGCGGTGAGATTGAGCCGGCCAGCGGCGGTGCGCCAGTGGTCGAACCGGACGCCTTTGGCCTTGGCCAGATCGAGCACGCGCGGGTCCATTTCACCGGTATCGATGCCGAGGACGTTCATGCCGCGCTGGATCAGCGCATAGGTGGCGCCGCCGGGAGCGCAGCCGAGATCGAGGGCGGTCTGCCCGCTGAAATCAAGCTGATCCCAGCCACGCCAGGCGAGCGCTTGTTCGAGTTTGAGCCAGGCACGTGAGGGGACATCGGCGGGCAGCGCGATGCGGGGCAGTCCACCGGGATGGGTGTGCATGCCGGGCTGGTGCTCGTGGCAACCAAGGAAAAGAGGTTCTTCTGGAGTCTCGCCGACGATGACATCGAGAATCAGATCGCCATGCGCGAAGGTCGGACTGGTTTCGAGGGCGACGCCCGCTTCTCCTAGTGCGGCGGTGATTTCAGCGGTGAGTGCGTCGATGCGCTGCCAGGTGGCGGCTTCCACGCCGTCCTCCGCCGTGATGCGCGGGAAGACGTGCAGGCGCAGGGGCTTGCTGCCGAGGCTGCGGGCGTGCTCGACCAGTTCGGCCAGCGTTTTGCAAAGGCCGAGGGAGATGCCGCTGACGCGCGCAAAGTGGCTCAGGTTCTTGGGCGGGCTGAAGCCTGGATGCTTCACCTTCCAAGTGATGAACTGCGGCTTCATGAACGCAGGCGTGAGTTCACCGACGAAGTGGCTGGCGATGTCTCGCTTGAGCGTGGCCTCAGATCCGGCCCGGCAGGTGGTGAAACGAAAAGGTGTGTTCATGAATGGGAAAAAGAAAGGCGGAGCCAAGGCTCCGCCCTTCGTGGTGAGATGTGGTGACTAAAATTTACTCAACGCCTTTCCAGGCTCCGAAGCTGGCACCTTCGGTGATCCACTTCTTGATGAGGTCGATGTTGGCCGGGGTGACACGATCGCCTTTGCCTTCAGGAGGCATGGCCATGTCGTCGGTGTCAGGGAGGGCCATGGTCTTCACCAGCCAGCTGGCGTCAGGCTTGCCGGCCACGACGTTTTCATCCGGGTATTCTTTGCCGCCTTTGATGATGGCTGCAGCGCTGTCGAGGCGAAGGCCGCCTTTGGGCTTCTTGATCTTGCCATTGTCTTCATGCTCCTTCTCATGGCACTTGAAGCAGCTCTCCTTCAGGATGGGGAGGATTTGCTTTTCGAAGTCCACTTTGCCGGCGTCCTGGGCGCTGGTGGTGGAGGTGACGGAGACGCCGAGGGCAAGCACGGCGGCAAGGGTGAGGGCGAGGGTGTTTTTCATGATTGTGGTGTGACGTAGCAACGGACAAAGATGTTCGCGGGATTTTTTGCGGTCAAGCAGCAACCCGGAATGGATCGAAGCCGATTCACAAAAGTGAGGCAAGGTAAATATTTCGGTAGCCTTAAATAATTTCGTCTGCCACAATTACCAGATTGTTGTCATGAGTCGTGCCGCTGCTGCCTCCCGCCCCCCTCGCGCCCGATCTACGGACGAGAAGGAAAGCCCGTGGAATGATGTTTTCGGCATCCTGTTGCTGATGCTGGCGGCCATGCTGCTGCTGGCTCTGATCTCGTATGATCCACGCGACATGCCGTCCTGGTCCTTCCTCGCGCTGTCGGAATCCTCCGGGGACACGACGCATAATTTTGTCGGCCGCATTGGCGCGCTGGTGGCGGGGCACATGCTCTGGCTCATGGGCTTTTCGGCCTATCTGCTGCCCTTCAGCATGACGTGGTTTGGCGTGTGCAAACTGCACTCCAAGATGAAGATCACCCGAGCCGCCTGGCTGGGCGTGGCTGTCATGATCATCAGCGGTGCCGCGCTGCTGGAAGTGCAGAGCCTGCTCAGTGAGCGGGATCATTTCACCCCATTGGGCGGTTCGGGCGGGCTGGGCTATGTCATCGGCGGCACCTTCTTGAAACATCTGCTCGGCAAGGTGGGGGCCACCTTGGTTCTCGGCACCGTTTACATGGGCGGACTCTTCCTTGTGACCGGCCAGCATCCGCTGACGGTGATCCAAAACATTCGTTTGGAACTGACCCGCTGGAAGGCTGAGCGTGAGGCGCAGCGCCTGATCCAGGAAAAGCTGGCCGAGGAGGCGGCGAACACCATTCCTGGCACCGTGACGCCCGTGCCGGAAGGCCTGCGGCGGAAGAAAAAGGACAAGGGTACGGAGCTGCGCGGGGACACTCCTGCAACTGCGGCCACCAACATGGAGCTGCCGCTCAAGTTTGATCCGCCACCGCCGAAGATTATCGACTCCTCCGTGTCCCGTGCGCATGAGGACCGCAGCGACAAGCCGAAGCTGGCCGAGGTGTGGGAGCAGAAGCGTGCGCAGAAGATGGAGCAGGCGCCGCATGGCTCGCTGGGAAATCTGACCAAGCTGTTCAAGGACTACAAGCTGCCCTCCATGGAGCTGCTGAAATGGCCGGAAGAGACGCACCGTGCGCCGACGGACAAGAGCGAGCTGCTTGGCATCCAGGCCACCATCGTCAAAGCGCTGGCGAGTTTCGGCATCAGTGTGGAGCCGGGGGACATCACCCGTGGCCCTGCCATCACCCGCTACGAAGTGCGTCCCGTCGATGGTCTGCGCGTGAGCCGCATTGCGAATCTGGATGCGGACATCGCCCGTGCCACACGCGCCGAGCGGATCAACATCCTCGCGCCAATTCCTGGCAAGGACACCGTGGGCATCGAGCTGGCCAACTCGGAGAAGACCATCGTGCCGCTGCGCGAACTGCTGGAGGACGATGTGTTCGTCAACGGCAAGTCCAAGCTGCCCGTCGCGCTGGGCAAGGACGTGTATGGCAAGACGATCATCGGCGATCTTGCCGCGATGCCGCATCTGCTCGTCGCAGGTGCCACGGGCAGTGGTAAGAGTGTGTGCATCAACAGCATCATCACCAGCCTGATCTGCCGTTTTGCTCCGGATGAGCTGCGCTTCATCATGATCGACCCGAAGGTCGTGGAAATGCAGAACTACGAGGAGCTGCCGCATCTGGCGCTGCCGGTGGTGACGGATCCCAAGAAGGCGCTGCTGGCCCTGCGCTGGGTGGTCAAGGAGATGGAGAACCGCTACCAGATCTTTGCACAGGAAGGCTGCCGTAACTTCGAAGCCTTCAACAATCGCAATATCAAACGCAAGGCCGAGGCCGACGCCGCCCGTGCCGCGCGCAATGCCGCTGCCGCCGCAGCTGCGCCTGCAGCCACCGTTTCTGCCAAGGCGAAGACCAAGGCC
>NZ_JBAQCR010000215.1:0-3194 GCF_049294395.1 Prosthecobacter sp. | reverse complement strand
GCGTGAGCTGCGCTTCGAGCTGGCTGACCTGCTCAAACAATCCGGCGCGCTCTTCGGTCTTGGACTGCAGATGTTCTTCGATGGCGGCGATGGTGTCGCGCTGGGATTCGATCTGCTCCTGGAAGCGGGCGTTTTCAGCCTCGCTCTGCTGGATGCGCATGCGCCAGGTGTTGATCTCTTCGGAGAAGCGATTGATGCCGGCCTGCAGCTCCTGCAAGCGCACGCCGAGGGGAGCCTTCTGGCGCTCGATGGAATGCAGCGCGCTCTGCTCAAGAGCCAGCGCGGTGCGCAGCTCATTGAGGCGTTCGCTGGATTCGAGCTCACGACGGAGGAAGGACTCCATTTCGAGCTCGAGTTCGTTTTCGAGGGCGCGTGAGGTGGCCAGCTGCTCCTGGGCGATGGCCACGGCTTCGTGAAGCTGCTGGATCTGGCTTTCGGAGCCGCTGATGCGATCCTGAATCTGGTTCTGGTCCCACTCCACGCTTTCGAGCTTAGTGGTGGCCTGCTGCAGCGCGCGCTGCACGACGCTGATCTTGCCCTGGAACTGGGAGAAGCCTTCGCGGGCGCGCTGGGACTGCTCGCGCAGGGACACTTCCTCGCGCTGCATTTCCTCCAGTTGCGCGGTGATGTTGTTCACGGCGTCTTCCTTCTCCATGTACTGGTATTCCAGTGCTTCCACTTCCGTGCGGAGCTGGCGCACTTCAGCCTCACGGCGCAGCGTGGAGGAGCCCTCCTCCTTCGTGGCACCGCCGGTGATGATGCCGTCATGCGTGATGAGTTCACCGCGCATCGTGGCGATGGCGAGGTGCGGCATCTCGCGCTTCATGCGCAAAGCGGTGTGCAGATCGTCCACGATGACGACGTTGTGCAGGAGGTGGTCAATGAGGCTCTGCACGCCGGTTTTCACGCGCACCTTGTCCGTGGCCCAGGCGATGGCGCCAGCGGGCAGGAGTTCGCGATCCGAGGCGCGGCGCAGGTTGCAGAAATCATGCGGCACCAGCGCGGCGCGGCCCATCTTGTGATCTGTGAGGCGGTCGATGATCTGCGCGGCGAGTTCGCTCTCCGTGAGAAGAACGGCCTGCAGGTGGTCTTTGAGCGCGGCTTCGATGGCGGTGATGTACTCGGGCTCCACTTCGATGCTGGAGGCCAGCAGGCCGCGCACACCGACGGAATAGACTTCCGGATTGTCGAGTCCGCTGATGACCTTCTGCGTGCCGGCGGAGAGGCCTTCGCCTTTCTGCAGAAGCTGCTCGATGATTTCGAGGCGTGACTTCCGCTGCGTCAGATTGCGCTGGAGATCATTGAGCTCGTTGTTCATCGCGTCGCGCTGGCGGCGGCGTTCGATCATCTCACGGGCGCAGTCCTTGGCCTTTTCGTCGAGCTGGTTGCGCGTCTCTTCCAGTTCCTGGATCTGGCGCTGCAGTTCGTCGAATTCGATCTGGCTGGTCTCACGCGCCTGCTGCGCGGTCTGGCGGTCATGCGCCAGGGATTCGTGGCGCTGGCGGTCGCCAGAGATCTGATTGCTCAGGGACTGCGCGCGGGCTTCGCTGGAGGCGATCTGGCCTTCAAACTGGCGGATGGATTCGCGGATCGCACGGCGGTCGCTTTCCAAACGGTTGCGCTCTGGAAGGATGCTCTGGTGCTGATTGGCGTGCTCGTTCATGGCGAGCTGGCGCGTCTGGATGTTGTCCGTGATGGCAAGCAGCTGCTCGTCCGCATTGGCGAGGTCACGACGCGCCTGATCAAGCAGGTCTTCGTTGGCGGCGATCTGCTCTTCGTTCTGGCGGATGCGGCCTTCGAGTTCTTCGCTGCGCTCGCGGTTGAAGCCCAGGCGGCCTTCGGCGCTCTGCATCTGTGAGCGGAGTTCCTGTGCCTGCTGGCGTGCCTGGCTGATCTGGGATTCCAGCGCGTGGTAGGCCTCGCGGGTCTGCGCGGCTTCCGTCTCGGCGACCTGCAGCTTGCCCTGCAACTGCTCGATCTGCTGCGCCATCATGCGCACCTGGTTTTCAGACTCGGATTTTTCACCGGCAAATTCGGTGTACTGCTTGTGGGCAAGGTGGGTGTCCAGCAGGCGGGTATCTTCGAGCAGCGTCTGGTAGCGGCGTGCCTTCGCGGCCTGGCGCTGCAGCGTGCCCATCTGGCGTTTCACTTCCGCCACGATGTCGGCGACGCGCAGCAGATTGGCTTCTGTGTACTCGAGCTTGCGCAGCGCTTCACGCTTCTGCGATTTGAACTTGGTGATGCCTGCGGCTTCTTCGAAAACGGTACGACGGTCTTCCGGCTTGGAGCTCAGAAGCATGTCGATCTGGCCCTGCGCCATGATGGAGTAAGCCGCACGTCCGATACCGGTGCCGGCGATGAGATCGTGAATGTCCTTGAGACGGCAGACGGTGTTGTTGAGGCGGTACTCGCTGCGGCCGTCACGAAACACGCGGCGTGTGAGTGCGACTTCGTTGAAGTCCACGTTCAGCGACTGCTCGCAGTCCGCCATCGTCAAAGTCACTTCAGCCAGGCCCACGGGCTTGCGCTTGTCGGTGCCGTTGAAAATGACGTCCGCCATTTCATCGCCGCGCAGAGCTTTGGCGGAGGTTTCACCCAGCACCCAGCGGATGGCATCGACCACGTTCGACTTGCCGCAACCGTTCGGACCCACGATGCCGGTGACACCTTTGTGGAACTCGAAATGGGTCTTGTCCGCAAAGGACTTGAAGCCGTGAAGGGTGAGGCTTTTGAGATACATGACGGTGGAGAGGCGGAGATGAAAAGGCGGGTGAAGAAATCCGAAGGACGAATGACTTCGCGGTGAGTACTGAGAAGGACTGAACCATTCCGCGCCGGATGCCCGCAAGAGCGAACGCAAAAATCCACGTTATCTTGGGGATCGTTAAGACATCTTAAACAAGATGTGGGATTTTTCAGGGCGTTTTCCCTGTGAATAATCGTAGCGGCTGTGAACAAGTTTTCAAGGGTGGGGTTTCTGGCCGTAGGTTGGGTGTGTTTGGCGTGCTGGGTTTTCCAATGCTCCAACGCGCTCTTCGCCAAACCGCCCGACTCTAGGAAGGCGTGGGCTGTCGTGTTTGCCATGCGCTGGCAGACGGGCGGGCTGTCGCCACACCCATCCTACGATCAGATCTAATACACCGCCTTGCGGTGAAACAGAAAGCTCTCGGCCAGCAGCAAAACCAGCGCGAGCC
>NZ_JBAQCR010000214.1:0-21620 GCF_049294395.1 Prosthecobacter sp. | reverse complement strand
GTGCATGGTTCGCGCAATCACGCGGCCCTGATATTCCGTCAGCGGTGGCGGCACCTCCTGGGCGGACAGGTTGAATGCTGAAAGAAGGATCAGGGTGAAGAACAGGCGCATGGTGAAAGCAATGAACGGTGGAAATCGTGCAAATGTAGCGAAATGCACTCTTAAAGCTTTTCCAGACTCGCACTGGAAATACCGGGGCGACTACGTATCCTCTCCGCACCATGACTCGTCGTTTCATCGCCCGCCTGCTGCTGCCCGTGCTCGGAGCCGCTGGCATTGCTGTGCTCAACGCCCAAGATGCAGCTCCGGCCTCACCGGAACGCACGCCGGAGAAGAACCCCATCCCGGAGGATGTGGTGGGTGATGAGCATGTGCGTGAAGAATACGGGGTAAACCAGTTCACCACCCCCTCCATTCGCAAGCTCTTCGACATGCTGAACAACGTCGGCAAGCTGCGCTTTGACGACCTGAAGCGCCCCTTCACCGACAAAACACCCGCCGACCGCGTCATCGTGGCCATGGGCCTCGGCACCCTGATCGCCGACGGATTCCTCATCGTGCAATGTGAGCGCGTGGAAGAGATGGAGGCCGTGGGCCGCGCCATGATCAAGTACGGCAAGGCTCTGGGCGCGGGCAACCGCATGAACAAGCACACCGGCAGCCTGTTTGAATACAGCCTCAAGGGCAACTGGAAGGACCTGCGCGTGGAACTGGCCAAAACCCAGGCCGACGTGGAGGCGGAGATGGTCATGCTGCGGGATGTGGACATCGCGCATCTCATCAGCCTCGGCGGCTGGCTGCGTGCACTGGAGATCGCCACCAAGAGCATCAGCGACAACTACGCGGAGGAAAAGACCCGCCAGCTCACGCGTCGTGACATCGCCGAGTATTACATGATGAGCCTCGACAGCCTGCACCCGAGCATCATGAAAAACCCTGCGCTGCAGGAGCTGCGCAAAGGCCTGGAGTCCATGCTTCCGCTGCTGGATGTGCCGGAAGGCAAGGCCCTGACTCTGGAAGAAGTGAAGACGCTGCACAAAAAAGCCTCCACACTCTGCCACATCATCACCGACAAGATGAACGGCTGAAACCGTTCCCGCTACGTATCCCTCTCTCATGGCCAATCTCACTCCACAGCAGCGTCAACTCGTCGAACAATGGGCCGCTGAAGGTGCCAATCTCAATCAGATCCAGGACCGCCTCCGCAGCGAATGCGACACCACCCTGACGTACATGGAGACGCGCCTGCTCATCATGGAGCTGGGTGTCAAAATCCAGGACAAGCCACGTGAAGTCCCGCCCGAGGAAAAGCCTGCCCCACCGCCGCCTGAACCTGCGGCGGATGGCGAGGCAGCCGTGGCTGACGAAGCTCCTGCGGGCGGTGCATTGAAGGTAAGCGTGGATGAAGTCCCGCCTCCCGGCGCCGTCATCAGCGGCAGGGCCACCTTCAGCGATGGCGTCACCGTACAGTGGTTCATGGATGAGCAGGGCCGCTTTGGCATGCGAGGCCCCGCCCCCGGCTACCAGCCACCCGCCGCTGACATCCCCGCCTTCCAGGCTGAACTCGACAACATCCTCCAACTCCGCGGCTTCTGACCCGCCCTGACTGCCTGACGTTCCCATGCTTCTCATCATCGACAACTACGACTCCTTCACCTACAACCTCGTCCAATACTTCGGCGAGATGGGAGCCGTCATGGAAATCCGCCGCAACGACCAGGTGACACTGGACGAGATCGAGAAGCTCAAGCCCGACCATATCTGCATCTCTCCCGGCCCCTGCACGCCGAAGGAAGCCGGCATCAGCTGCGCGGTGATCGAGCGTTTTGGCAAATCCACCCCGCTCCTCGGTGTCTGCCTGGGGCATCAGGCCATCGGCCACGTCTTCGGCGGCGATGTCGTCCGTGCCGGACGCCTCATGCACGGCAAGACCTCGATGATCAATCACAAGGGAGAGTCCGTCTTCAAAGGCCTGCCACAGCCCTTTGAAGCCACGCGCTACCACTCGCTGCTCGTCAAACGCGACACCCTGCCCGACTGCCTCGCCATCACCGCCACCGCCAGCGATGACGAATCCGAGATCATGGGTCTGCGACACAAGGAGCTTCCCATTCACGGCGTGCAGTTTCATCCCGAATCCATCCTGACACAGGAAGGCAAGAAGCTGCTGAAGAACTTCTTGGAGATGTGATTCTGGGTTGAGGTGTGAAGCCATGAACGACGAAGAACATCTCCGCCGTTTTGAGGATCACTCTCTGCCAAAGGAAGAATGGACTCACCGTGCCCACCTGAAGGTGGCCTACCTGTATCTGATCCGTTTCTCCCAGCCCGAGGCCTTGGAACGGCTTCGCGTTGGCATCCAAGCCTACAATGCCGCTCAAGGCATCCAGGACACACCCACCGGTGGCTATCATGAAACGATGACGCAGGTCTGGCTGCAGCTCGTTTACACCGCGCTGCGCCAGTTCGGCCCCGCAGACACGGCTGATGCGTTCTTTGACGCTCAAACCCAACTCTGCGACAAACGCACTCCCCTGCTCTTCTACTCGCGCAATCGCCTCATGTCGCCCGAGGCAAAACACTCCTTCGTTGCACCGGATCTCGTGCCGCTGCCCAGGCCACCAGCCCACTCATCACCTGCCACAGCCAACACTCCAACCACCCGTTCCCGCTCCGCATCACTTCCACGACCGCCATCCGTTTCCAACGCCATTCACCTGCTTTGGCTGTCACTCGCCCTTACTATTCCAAACCTCTGGATCAACTGGCCTCAAATACGGTCAACGGCACACCTTGAATTCGGTTTTTTAATTCTTTTTGTGACGCTCGTTTTTACGATCTGGTTGATCACGATGATCGATGAAGGTTATCACTGGGTGCGCGTCACTTTCTTGGTTCTCCTTGTCATCGGTCTTCCTGACGGACTGATGGATATGATTAAATGCTTCGGCGACTCCTTCATTTCTGGTATGCTCAACCTCACCCAGGCAGTCCTGCATGTGACAGGAGTGGCCTTGCTGTTTTCCGCCGGTTCCCGCCCATGGTTCGGTCGATCGGAGACTCCCCAAATGGAGTAACCGCATGTTTGACACGCAGCGTGGCAGACAGACCTCCTCCGACGCCGTCCGCCACAAAGCACCTGACAAACTTGCAGTTGGGCAGATGCTTCAGCATGAACATCGAGACCGCCCGCAGCTTTCTTTTGTGGTGCCTCGGCATCAACTATGGCGTGCTCATGCTGTGGTTTATTGCCTTCACCGTGGCCCACGATTCACTTTACCGCCTGCATGCCCGGTGGTTTGGGATTTCGGTGGAGCAGTTTGACGGCGCCCACTACATTGCCATGGCGATCTACAAGATTGGCATCCTTCTGCTCAACCTAACACCTTATCTCGCGCTGCGAATGGGGGCCTAGAGGAGAGGGATCACCTTGATCCCTCCACGCGCCAAATCATTCAACGCTTCCAAACTGGGGGGATCAAGAAGATCCCCCCTCTTGGACTTGCCTTACGACACCAGCGGCAGCAGCTTGCCGAGAAGATCGCTGATCTTCACGCGCTCCTGCTCGCCGCTGTCGCGATGGCGCAGGGTCACGGTATCCAGCAATTCGGGGCCTTTTTCGCCGAGGGAGTCGAAGTCGATCGTCACGCCGAAGGGCGTGCCGACTTCGTCCTGACGAGCGTAGCGGCGGCCGATGGAGGCGGTTTCGTCGTAGAAGCAGTTCATGTGCTTCTTGAGCAGTGCATAGACCTCACGCGCCTTGGCGACGAGTTCAGGCTTGTTCTTCAGCAGTGGGAAGACGCCGACCTTGATCGGGGCCACACGCGGATGCAGGTGCAGGACGGTGATGATCTCCTTCTTGCCCTTCTCATCCACCTTTTCGGTTTCAGAGAATGCCTTGGCGAGGACGGCGAGCGCCATGCGGTCGAGACCAGCGGAAGGCTCGATAACGTGGGGGACGTAGCTGCCTTTGAAGAGGCGCTCGAACCAAGCACGCACGGCAGGCTCGGGCATCGGCTCGCCCTTGGTCTTGGCGGCTTCAGCGGCGAGGCGCTTCTGGATGAGGGCTTCCTTCTGCTCGTCGGTGAGTTTCGCAGCGGCGGTCTTGAGTTCTTCGTCGAAGATTTCCTGGGACTTCGTGCTGGCGGTTTGATGCGCGGACAAATCGAAGTCGCCACGGGCGGCGATGCCTTCGAGTTCTTCGGTGCCGAAGGGGAACTCGCAGAGGATGTCCACGCAGGCGCGTGCATAGTGGGCCAGGTCTGCTGGCGTCTGCCAGTAGTATTCCAGCACATCGCCGAGGCCGATGCCTTCGTAGAACTTGGTGCGCTGATCGACCCAGTAGCGGTGCCACATCTGCCAGCCCCAGTTGGGCTTCGGCTCGCTGAGGTCCGCGCCTTCGCTCCACACGGCGACTTCGCCGCTGATGATCTCGACGGCTTCGTCGGGCTTGATGAAGAACTCGAGCTCCATCTGCTCAAACTCGCGGCTGCGGAAGGTGAAGTTCTTCGGTGTGACCTCGTTGCGGAAAGCCTTGCCGATCTGGCCGATGCCAAAAGGCACCTTCACACGGCTGGAGTCGAAGACGTTCTTGAACTGCGCGAAGATGGCCTGCGCGGTTTCGGGACGCAGGTAGGTCACGTCAGCCTCGGTCGCTGTTGGGCCAAGGTAAGTCTTGAGCATGAGGTTGAAAGGACGCGCCTCGCCGAGAGCACCGCCGGTTTCCGGGTGGAAATCGACACTGCCGTTCACGGCGTCGATCTTCTCTTCATTGAGCAGTTCGATCTCCTCGGGCTTGCCAGCGGATTCACCGGCGTTCTGCGCGATCAGGGCGCGGATGCGTTTGCGGAAGCTTTCGATGTGCTCGCCATTTTTCAGCAAAGCGGACACCGTGCGGTCCCAGCGCCAGCCTGTCGGAGAGGTGGCGCCGCTGTATTTCATGACCACGCCGTCCTGCGGCTCCACATGGTCCGCACGCACGCGCTTGTTCGTCAGCGAGCACTCACGCATGAGGTCGGCAAAGGTGTCCACGTGGCCGCTGGCCTTCCAGATGGCCGGATTCATGAGGATGCTGGCGTCGAGGCCCAGCACGTCTTCACGTTCGCGGGTCATGGTGTTCCACCAGGCGCTGCGCAGATTGCGCTTCAGTTCGGCACCCAGCGGGCCGTAGTCCCACACGCCGCCGCAGCCGCCGTAGATTTCGCTGCTTTGATAGATGAAGCCGCGGCGCTTGCAGAGGGAAACGATCTTCTCCATTTGCGCGATAGAGTTCTTGGCGTCGGTAGACATGGTAGGTGGGACGATTGAGGGGTATGAGGTGTGCCGAATGACTGGATTGCCACCGGCGAGGGGGGCGCGAAAGGAGCACCAGCGGGGCTGTGGTGCAACGCATTTCAGCCCCACAACTCTCCTGCGCGCAGCCATTCTTTCACCAGATCCCGAAACGCCAGCACCGCCGGATCATCCCCTTCCTTGGCCCACACCATCACCAGCGGGATGGTCTGCTGCGGCTTGAGGGGGATCAGGGCGAGGCTCTTGTTCGCCGTGCTTTCCGGCACGATGCCGATGCCAGCCCCCGCTTCGACGTATTGCAAGACCGTGCCGATCAGACTTGGCGTGTGCTTCACGCGCGGGGCGAAACCCGCTTCCTCAAAGGAGGCATGAATGGCGTCATGGGAGCCCGCCCCCTCCCGCCGCGCCAGCAGGATGAGCGGCTCTCCCGCGAGCTTCTTCCAATTCAGCGAAGTCAGCTTCGCCCAGGGATGATCGAGCGGCACGGCGGCGCAGAATTTTTCCTCCCGCAGCAGCAGCGTCTGCAAACCGAGAGCATCATGCGCAAACACGGGGCGGGTCAAACCGACCGACAAGCGGCCCTTTGAAACCATTTCCCACACACGCTCCGGCGTGCGTTCCTCCAGAATCACGGTCACACGTGGGAAGCGCTTTCCATATTCTTTGAGCAGCCGCGCGAGAAAAGGCCGTGTCGGCGGGCCGATGTAGCCCAGCCGCAGCTCGCCCTCCTCCCCCTTGGCAGTGCGGCGCACGCGGCGCAGGGCATCGTCCAGGCGTTCGAGAATCAAACCCGTCTCATGCAGCAGCACGGTACCAGCTGGTGTGAGCCGTGGCGAACGCCGCTCTCGCTCGATCAACTGCGCGCCCAACTCACGCTCCATCTCCTGAACCGCGCGGCTTAATGCAGGCTGGGCGATGCGGAGCCGACGTGCGGCGCGTGAGAAGCTCAACTCCTCGGCCACGGCTTGAAAATATCGCAGATGACGCAGTTCCATAATCGGTGCTAGTTATACCGTATCGGCATCAAACACATAGCGAAAGTCTATTTTCGTTACCAGCTCACCTGCGACATATATGCTGGATATTCATGAATAACGTCTCCCTTGCCGTCCAGTTTTTCCTTCAAATTGCCGTCATCCTGCTCGCCTGCCGCGCTGTGGGGGCCATTGCGGCGCGCTTCGGCCAACCGCAGGTCGTTGCAGAGATGATCACCGGCGTACTGCTCGGCCCTTCCCTCTTTGGCGCTCTGGCCCCTGAATGGCAGCAGTGGCTCTTCCCCTGGGACAAGACGCAAAAGCTCCGTGACACCTCCTGCTATCTTTTTCCAGCGTCGCAGCTCGGGCTGGCGCTCTACATGTTCATCGTCGGCATGGAGTTCCGCGTGGACATCGTCGCCAAGCGCTTGAAAAGCAGTGTCGCTGTCTCGGTTGCCGGAATGGTCACGCCGTTTCTTCTTGGTGCCGGGCTTGCCTGGATTCTCTTCCATCATACCGAGCTGTTCCCAAAAAAGACCTCGATCATGGAGGCCATGCTCTTTTTGGGTGCCTCCATGTGCATCACGGCATTCCCGATGCTGGCCCGCATCATTCACTTCAAAGGACTCGCCGGCACCACCATGGGCACCGTGGCCATCGGGGCGGGTGCCATCGATGATGCCACGGCCTGGATTCTTCTCGCCGTCGTGCTCGCGAGTTTTGACAACAACATCGGTCACGCCCTCTACAACATCGGCGGTGCCATCGGATTCGTGAGCGTCGCGCTGCTCATCATCCGGCCATTGCTCGCGAAATTCTCCACGCTGCTGATCAAAGACGAAAAGCTCACCGATGCCGGACTGGTCATTGGCATCGCCATGATGTCCCTGGGTGCGTGGTTCACCGATATGATCGGTCTTCACGCGGTGTTCGGCGCTTTCATCATGGGCGCAGCCATGCCGCGCGGCCTTATGGTGCGCGATCTGTGCGCCCGCATTCAACCGCTGGCCGTGGCGCTGCTGCTGCCGCTGTTCTTCACCTATTCCGGCCTGAACACAAAGATCGGCCTGCTCAACACCTGGTACCTCTGGGGCATGTGCGCCGCGGTGCTCGTGGCAGCGGTGATGGGCAAATGGCTCGCCTGCACCCTGGCTGCACGTGCCACCGGCATCTCCGCACGCGAATCGATGGGCATCGGCATCCTCATGAACGCACGCGGCCTGATGGAGCTGATCATCATCAACATCGGCCTGCAGCGCGGCATCATTTCGGAAGGATTGTTCGCCACGCTCGTCATCATGGCCGTGGTCACCACGCTCATGGCGTCACCGATTTTTGAGCGCCTCGTGGGTTCCGGCACTTACAAGCCCGAACCGGATGGAGACGAACAACTCAGCATGTAGTAGGCTGCCCCGCTGCATCTCATGCCATCGCAGGTGTGGCTTTTGTCTGCGATGGCAGATGTGATGCTGCGACATCTTCAGCAGTTTCACCCCAGCTGCGCCAGCCTTCACGGATCTCCAAAATGACCCACTCGGCCAGCATGCCAAAGAGTTTGATGGCATCGTTGCGGTGTATCTTGAAGCCGGTGATGAGGCTGCGCTTGTTGCGATTCGCCTTACCGAGCTCCTTGGTGCGCCTGCGGCGACGAGCGATCTGTGCAAAGCGCCGGTTGTAGGTGCTCATGAGCTTGAACACAAACCCCTGCCCCGTGGCGAAGGGCGGTGTGTGTAGCGCAGTGGCCCCTTGCTCAAACGGATGCCTCACCACACCCCAGTAGTAGAGCCCCAGGTCGAGGCGGTAAGCCAGATCCATGAGATCAAACTCGCCCATGTACTCATACTTGTCTTTGTACAAAGACAGGAACCAGCAGCGGTGGCTGGTGGAGAAGGTGTGATTGTACTGCGGCACCAGATCGGCCATGGGTCCACCCTTTCGCTGCTGGGTGATCAGGTTTGCGGCACTGCTCGTGGTGTAGGAAATCCAGTCCATGCCGGGGCTGTAAAAGGGATCCATGAACGCGGCGGCATCCCCCGCCAGCACAAAGCCGTCTCCGGCAAAGGTGGTGCTGTAATAAGCGAGGTTTTTGCGCCAGTGCACATCGCTCTCATCATACTGCGCATCTGCCAGCAGATCGCGGGCGACGGGATGCTTCATGAGGAAGTTCTTCAACCGATCGCCCACCTTGCCGCCCTCCGTGGGGAAATCGACAATGCGCTGATCAAAGACGACGCCCACGCTCATGTCTCCACCCTTGAGTGGAATCCACCAGCTCCACCAGCCATCGCCGATGACGTGATTCGTCGCCGTGCCGCGCACACAGTAGAGCGCGGCGGACCATTCGGGGTATTTTTCTGCCAGTTCGCGGCCGTCCCAATCCTTCACCCCTTTCCAGCGCGACCATGCGGCGGTGGTGGGATGTTCAAAATTGGACTTCCACCAGCCATTCTTGCGGGAGATCAGCGCAGCCACACCTGAAGCATCCACGATCCAGCGCGCCTGCACCGTGTGAGTCATGTCTCCCTGTTTATAAGTGACGGTCTGCATGCCACCCTCTGCGAGCTGCACACTGGTGATGCTGACAGGGCGCAGCAGCGTGGCTCCTGCGGCACAAGCACGGCGCAGCACCTCCTCATCAAAAGTGGAGCGGTCCAGCTGGTAAGACGGCAGCTTGACCTGATACTTGGAACCCAGTTCACTCGCCTCGGCGATGGATGCCACCTCCTTGTTGGCAAACCAGAATCGCAGCCCCTGCTTGCAAATGTGGTTCTCGTTCAAGTACTGCGTCAGTCCCAGAACTTTGCCCATGAAGAAGGCGCTGACTTCCACCGTCGCCTCTCCCACGCGCCGCCCCAGCCGCTCGTTTTTTTCCAGGATCAGGACGCGTATGCCCGGATTGTGGCGCAGCAGCAGAGTGGCGGTGGCCGCCCCGGAGAGAGCGCCCCCCATGACAACCACATCGCACGTGGTGTTTTCAGAATTCATTGGTTCCATGGAGGTGATCTTTCCAAGACTAAGATTGCGATGGCAGAAGCTGAGTTTAGGGATCTATGCGGGAACAACTTCAGGCCCCAGTGCAGGCTGCCTGCTGCCGAAAAGCGTGAGCAGAGGTCCTGTCATCATCGTGGTGACCAGAGCCATGATGACCATCATGGTGAAGATGCGCGGTGAGAGGATGCCGAGGTCATAGCCCATGTTCAAAACAATGAGCTCCATCAGGCCGCGAGTGTTCATCAGCGCACCCAGTTGCAGCGATTGGCTCCAGCTCATGCCGGTCCAGCGTGCGGCAATGGCGCTGCCACCCAGCTTGCCCAGCGTGGCCACTGCAATGATGCCCAGGCACAGCAGCCAGCCCTGCCAATCGTTCAGCAGATTGATCTGCGTCCGCAGTCCGACGAATGCAAAAAACAGCGGCAGCAGAAACACAGAGCTAAAGTTTTCCACGCGCACCGCGAGCTTCTTCCGGAAGCCGCCAGCATCAGGCATGATCGCTCCCGCAAGGAAGGCACCAAAAAGAGCATGAATGCCGATGATCTCCGTGATCAGGGCTGCCGCCATCACCAAGCAAATCACAAAGGCCAGCACACCTTTGGGCGGATCTTCACACTCCAGATTTCGGGTGCCGATCATGCGGGGCAGCGCGGGCCGGACGATCAGAATCATGAAGGAGATAAAGGCCGCCACCAACACAAGATTCACGATTGAAGCGGCCATGCTGGTGGCGCGTACAATCGCCACGATAAAGGCAAGCACGCTCCATGCCGTGACATCATCCACCGCGGCACAGGTGATGGCCGTGCTGCCGAGGAAGGTGTTCGTCAGGCGACGCTCCTGCAAGATGCGGGCGAGAACCGGGAAAGCTGTGACGCTCATGGAGATGCCCATGAACAGAGCGAATGCGTTAAACGTGGTGCCAATCTGCGCCAGGCTTGTGTAAAGAAAATAGGCCAGCAGCACACCGAGAAAGAATGGAATGACCATGCTGGCATGACTCACCATCACGGCTGTGTGGGCCTTTTTGCGCACGTGTCCGGTGTCCACCTCCATGCCCACGGAGAAAAGAAACAGACAGACCCCGATCTGACTGAGCATTTTCAGCGTGCCAAGTGAGGTGGCTGGAAAAACGAACTGATAGACGTCAGGTGACAGCCAGCCAAAAAGTGACGGCCCCAGCAGGATACCAGCCGCCATCTCACCAACCACCGCAGGCTGTCCAAAGCGAGTGAACACAGCGCCCGTCAGACGAGCAGCCACAAGGACAACCAGCAATTGCACCAGCAGGCGGCTCACGGGTTCATTCGCGTTCACGCGCAGACCATCCATGACGGCTGAGAAAGTCGAACTACCAGCCGTAATCCCAGATGAAGCCGCAGGCTTGGCAGCAATGCTTTCCGCTTTCGCTTCCAATCGTGCATGCGCTGGAAACGGCAGATCGGCGCCGAAATGCAGAACGGCAAAGATTCCCAGGCCTACAATGAGCAGGGTGCAGAGATAAAAAGAGACATTACTTTTCATGGGATGCAGTGGAGTGATGTGGCTGTGTTTTTTGGTTTGCAGATTGCTTGTGAAGTTGCGCCTTCATTGCGCTTGCGTGAGAATGGCGGTTCACCCTCAAAGTTGTTTACTGAATGAGCGCGCCTGTAACTCCGGCTTCCACAAGCCCATCCTGGGATGTCATTGTCATCGGCGGCGGCCCTGCCGGCTCCACAGCCGCCACCACACTGGCCAAGGCTGGAAGGCGTGTGCTGGTGCTGGAGAAAATGAAGTTTCCGCGTTTTCACGTCGGTGAATCGCTTCTGCCCTACAACCGCAAGATCTTCGATGAACTCGGAGTGTGGTCGAAGATCGAATCCGGCGGCTTCATGCTGAAGCGCGGCGCGCAGTTCCTGATGGCCAATGGCAGCCGGAAGGTGCGCCTGGATTTCTCCAAGGGATCGTTCACTGAATATCCGACGGCCGTGCAGGTGGAGCGCTCGAAGTTTGACAAGATCCTGCTCGATCATTCGCAGGAGTGCGGGGCGGATGTGCGTGAAGAAAGCACCGTGATTGAGCACACGGTGCACGACACCCACGTCACCGTTCGATACAAGGACGCTGCAGGGGCCGAGCAGACCGTCAGCGCCAGTTTCCTCGTGGACGCCAGCGGCTTGTCCAACTTCACCGCCAACCGGGCCTCGATGAGGAAGTATTATCCAGGCCACAAAAAGATCGCCATTTTCAACCACTACCAAGGTGTGGACATGCCGCAGGGCGAAGAACGCGGAGACATTCTCATTGTCCGCCGTGAAAACTCCTGGTTCTGGATGATCCCGCTGGAAGACAACAAAACCAGCGTGGGCCTGGTGATGGATGCCGCCGACTTCAAGGCATTGGGCGTGGAACCACAGCAGGCCTACGACAACGCCGTGCGCACGACCAAAGTCGTGAGGGAGCGGTTCGTGAATGCGGTGCAGATGACTCAGGCTCATGTGGTGACTGACTTCTCGTATAAAAATGATGCTCTCGTCTCACACCGCGTGCTGCGTGCGGGTGATGCCTCGGGTTTTATTGATCCTATTTTCTCCAGCGGAGTTCTGCTGGCGATGACCAGCGGGCAGCAAGGCGCGCAGGTCATTGATGAAGCCCTGCGTCTGCAGAAGGGTCTGACGCCCGCCATGCACACCTATGAGAGAGACACTCGCGCCCGCATCGGCCAGTACTGGGAGTTCATCGAAAAATTCTACAAGCTGTACTTTGCCCAGATCTTTTTCCAGCCCACGCAAAAGATGAAAATCATGTGCGCCATCAACTGCGTGCTCGCAGGCCGCACCCGCCTCTCCTTTGCGGCAAAGTGGCGGCTGCGCCTGTTTTTCTTTATCGTGTGGATGCATAAGAAGGTGGGCATCACTGAGAAGATCGCGATCGAATGAGGAGACATCGGTGGCGTGTCACGCCGCCAGAGGTTCGCCATAGGGCAGGTCTTCGGGCAGAGGGACAAACTCGCGGATCTGGCTCCAGAGCACGCTGAAGTCCTTGTTCACGTCGCCAGACAAACAGTCGGTGATGGCACCTCCTGCATCGGGAAAGCGTTTGATGACTTCGCGGAAGGAGAAGTCAGGATTGTAGAAGGCATAGACCAGCTTGCGCATGTTCTCCACGCCCTCACGGATCGTCGCGCCATAGGCGGTGAAGCGTTCAGGTGAGAGATCCCCTTCGAGAATGCCCTGATGAATGGTCTCACCAGAGAGCACGCCGCATTTCAGCGCCAGCATCACGCCGCTGCTGAAGACGGGATCGAGAAACGCAAAGGCATCACCCACCAGCAGCAGCCCGGGTCCGGCGCAGTGCCTGGCATGATGAGAGTACTCGCTGGTGAGTCGATACTCGCCATTCGAGGTGCCGGTGCCGAGATGTTCTTTGATCCACAGGTTCTCCTCGACCTCGCGATTGAAAATCTCCTTCGGATCCTTCACACCGCCGCGTGTGAGGTATTTGCCTTCGGCCACCACGCCCACGCTGACCATGTCATCGTGCTGCGGGATGTGCCAGAACCAGCCTTTGTCCGGGATGTAGGCGACCATTGTCTGGCCTTCGTCGATGCCGGGCTCACGCCGCGATCCCTTGTAGTAGGTCCACACCGCCACCTTGTTCAGATAAGGATCGCGCATGCGCCAGTTGTTGCGTGTCGCGCTGAAGGCCTCCTTGCCTGTGCAATCGAGCGTGATCTTGGCGCGGTATTCGGTGATGTTGCCATCCTTGTCCTTGGCACGTGCACCCACGACGCGACCGTCCTCTTTGATGAGTTCCTGCACGGCCGTCTCCTCCTTCACCTCGGCACCTTTCTCACGTGCATGATCCAGCAGCATCTGGTCAAACTCCGAGCGCAGCACCTGCCAGGTCTGCGCCACGCTCTCGCGATCATAGCGATTGAAGAAATAGAAGGGCTGCGATGCCTTGCCGTTCGGCTGCACAAAGGCCACGCTGTACTTTTTCACGAAGTGCGACTTCTTCATCTTCGGGATCAGCCCGAGGCGCTCCAGCGGCCCGTAAGTGAAAGGAATCAGCGACTCGCCAATGTGGTAGCGCGGAAATTTCTCACGTTCCAAAATGAGCACCTTGTGGCCGTATTCGGCCAGGATGGCCGCAGCACTGGAACCCGCAGGTCCGGCACCGATGATGAGCGCGTCGTAGTTCATTAGAGTGGGAAAGGCAGGAGGTTTGCCACCCATGAATACCCAGATACACGGCATAACGAAAATCCCATTTCGCTATCGTTTTGATGCCGCATCGGCATGGCTCTCAGGAAGCCCGCCAACCATAACGCACCAGCATGAAAGCCATACCGAAAGTCTATTTTCGTTACCTGAGTGTCTGTGACAGAAATAAAACGCATGCGACTCCCACTCCTCTTCCTCAGTCTTTGTGCCTTCCCTGCCTTGGGCGAAGGCATCGCCGAACAACTCAAGTGGAACTTCCAGGCGCGCACCCGGGGCGAGACACGCAACAACACGTACGACTTCGACTCCAGCCACAACGCGGTGACTGATGACACCTACCTGCTCGCCCGCGTACGACTGGGTGTCGAGTGGCAGCCAGATGAGTTTGTCAAAATCGCCGTGCAGGGGCAGGACGTGCGCGAGGCTTTCTCAAAGCGCGCCAATGTGCCGCTGCAATACGGCGCGGAGGGCGATGACAGCTTTGACCTGCGCCTGGCCAGCATCGAACTGGGCAACCCAGCGCACCTCAGTGTCAAAGCAGGCCGTCAGGTGCTCAGCTATGGCGATGAACGTCTCGTGGGCCCGCTGGAATGGCAGAACTTCAGCCGCACCTTTGATGCGGTGAAGCTGCACTACCAGACGCCCACCTGGTGGCTCGATGCCTTCACCTCCAGCGTCGTTCGCATCCGCCGCTCGCAGTTCAATTAATCCGACTGGCTCAATGACGCAGCCACGCGCAATCAGTTCTTCAGCGGCCTCTACTTCAGCAGCCAGTTCCTGCCATTTCAGACCACGGACCTGTACGCCTTTCATCTGCACGAGGAAAACCCCACCGGCGTCTCCAACTTCGTCACCTTTAGCACACGCCACAAAGGCGACCCCACCAAGCTGAAAGGCTGGGATTACACCGTGGAGCTCGTCGGTCAGACGGGGCAGCTGAATGGCCAGCCTCTCAGTGCCTACGCCTACCATCTGGAGGGCGGCTACAACTGGCTCAAGCATTCATGGAAGCCACGTCTCGCCCTCGAATACAGCGCGGGCAGTGGCGACAGCGATCCCAATGACGGCCGCGTGCACACCTTCCAGAATCTCTTTCCAACGAATCATCCGCCCTATGGCTTCATGGACACCTTCTCCTGGCAGAACATGCAGAACGTCGTCCTGCGCCTCGCCGCGCAGCCGCATTCGAAAGTGAAGACCACGCTCGATTTCCACTCCTTCTGGCTCACCACCACGGGGGATGCCTGGTACCGCGCCAACGGCACCACCCGCGTCCGCGCCATCAATCCAAACGCCAGCAGCCATGCGGGCTGCGAGCTCGACTTCACCATCAACACCAAGCTCACGCCACATCTCGACATGCTGATCGGCTACTCGCACTTCTTCGCGGGCGCTTACCTCGCCGCCACTGGTCCAAGTGATGATGCTGACTTCGCCTACTGGATGATGACGCTGAACTATTGAGTCATCACTGAAGGAGCTGATCAGGCAATTTTTTCGTGTATTTCATGGGTTTCGTGGGCCACACCATGGGTGTCCATGTCCAACCCTGCCACGCTTCCCATCTTTGAACTCCGCCAGACCTTCACCGCCGCCCTGCTGGATCCGGCGCTGCCGAATCTGCTGATCAAAGCGCCCACGGGCTCCGGCAAATCCACGCAGATCCCGCAGTTCGTGCTGGACTCCGGCCTGCTGGCCGAGGGCAAACGCTGCATTGTGCTGCAGCCACGCCGCATCGCTGCACGCATGCTGGCCCAGCGCGTCGCACGTGAGCGCAATGCACGCCTCGGTGGCGAGGTGGGCTATCAGGTGCGGTTTGAAAACATCACCAGCAAGGAGACGCGCCTGAGCTATGTGACGGAGGGCGTGATGCTGCGGCAGATGCTCGAAGATCCGCAGCTTGAGCGCGTGGGCTGCATCTGCATCGATGAATTCCACGAGCGGCATCTGGATGGCGATCTCGTGCTCGCCTTTGCGCGGCAGCTGCAGCGTACGCGGCGGCCGGATTTGAAGATCATCGTCATGTCCGCCACGCTGGTGCCGGGGCCGCTGGTGGATTTCATGCAGCCGTGCAAGCTGCTGGAATCCGAAGGCCGCACCTTCCCTGTGGAAGTGCGCTATCAGGCCCCCTTGCAGCTCAAGACCGGCTATCCGGAACCGATCTGGGATCAGGCCGCACGCGCCTGCGAGGACCTTGCCAACTCGCCCGGATTCTCCGGCGACATGCTCGTCTTCATGCCGGGAGGTCATGAAATCCGCAAGACCATCGCCGCGATCCAGGGCCGCAGCTTTGCGCGTGGTCGCCGTGTGGTGCCGCTGCATGGCGAGCTGACACCGCAGGATCAGGACGCCGCCGTCACGCCCGGCGATCAGCCGAAGATCATCGTCAGCACAAACGTGGCGGAAACATCCCTCACCATCGAAGGCGTGCGCGCCGTGGTGGATGGCGGGCAAGCACGCACCGCGTCGTATGATCCGCGCCGTGGCATCAACACGCTGACCGTGCAGAAAATTAGCCGCGCTTCGGCGGAGCAGCGCGCCGGACGCGCAGGTCGCCTTGGTCCTGGCATCGCCGTGAGGCTGTGGACGCAGCGCGATCACCTGCTGCGCCCTGAAAGCGAGCTGCCCGAAGTCCAGCGTCTTGATTTGAGCGAAGCCCTGCTGGCACTGCGAGTCCTTTCGCGCGAGCCGTTTGATTGGTTTGAAGCGCCGACACCCGCCTCCATGTCGCGCGCAGAGAATCTGCTGCACGATCTCGGCGCGCTCGATCACGAAGGCCGCATCACCACGCTGGGCCGGCAGATGAGCCGCTTCCCTTTGCACCCACGCTTTGCGCGCATGCTTCTCGCCGCCGCGCAGTATGGCTGTCTGCGCGAAGCCACGCTATGCGCCGCCGCGGCACAGGGTCGCGACATCTTGCTCATCGGCAAAAACAACGCCTCGCACAAAAACGAGGACCTGTGGGAGCACGATGATGTGACCGAGTTCCAGGCCATCCTCCGCGCCTTCGCCCGTGCGGAAGCGATGAACTTCAACCCCGATGAATGCGCCCGCTACGGCATCCACGCCAATGCCTCCCGCGAAGCTGCCCGCAGCGCCGATCAGTTCCTCCAGCTCGCCAAACGCTCCGGTCTGCCCATCAACGACGAAGTCGCCGATCCCACCGCATTAGCAAAGATGCTGCTCGCTGCGTTCAGCGATCACCTTGGCGTGGAGACCAGCACCGGCAGCCGCATCTACCGGCTGGCGGGTGGTTATAGCGGACACCTCGGCAAAGACGCGCACATCCGCCCGCCGCGCCTCATCGTCGCCGCCGAGATCGTCGAGGTGCAGGGCAAGGCGCTCACCGTGCAGCTCAACAACTGCACACGCATTGAAGAGGACTGGCTGCGCGAACTCTTCCCCGAAGACTTCACCACCGCCTCCCGCGCTGCTTACGATGCCGTAAACCGCCGCGTGATGAATCTGGAAGAAGTGCGCTTCCGCAGCCTTGTGCTCAGCAGCCGCGAACGCGGCGAGCCCGATGAATCCACCGCCGCCAGCCTGCTCGCCGCCGAAGTCATCGCCGGACGTCTGCAACTCACCAACTGGAACGACAAGGTCGAGCAGTGGATCACCCGCGTGAACTGCCTCTCCAAATGGATGCCCGATCTCGAAATCCCCGCCATCGGCGAGGAGGATCGCCATCTCATCATCGAGCAAGTCTGCACCGGCTGCATCGCCTACCGCCAGCTCAAGGACAAAGACATCTTCCCTGCCCTGCACCAATGGCTCAGCCACTCGCAGCGCGAGATGCTCGACAAATACGCCCCCGAACGCTACCCCCTCAAAAACGGCAAGACCGCCCGCATCGTCTATGACGAAAAGCAGCCCCCCAGCGTCAGCGCGGTGCTCCAGCACATGTATGATCTGAACGAAAATCCCAAGGTGGCAGCGGGGCGCATCAGTGTCACCGTGCATCTGCTCTCACCCGCGCAGCGCCCGATTCAAACGACGGGTGATATTGGGAGATTTTGGAGAGAGGGGTATCCGGCGGTGAAGGCACAGTTGCGTGGAAGGTATCCGAAGCATGAGTGGCGGTGATGACTCCACTATCGCGGCGAAAGCATCTGAACTGCCGCAGGCTCTCCCTCAATGAGGATCTTCACTGATTTTTCCAAATCCTTGAGACTCTTTTCCCCTATGTTCGCGGGATAGAGTTTCCGCGACAGTCCAGTGAGCTTTTCAAAGAGGCAGGCAGACTCTTCGCCTGGCGGATAATATCCAACAGCTGTGACAGCATCCAACGTCCGGCTCCACTTGAACGTCACTCTTGCAAAGGGCTTTTCCTGCCGCGTGATCTGATAGACCGACTCGGTGTCTGAAACCCATTCTCCATCTTTCGCCTTCAACTCAACCTCCGTGCCGTCGGCGTTCATGCGTCTTGCCAGCATGAAAGGTTCTTCTGGGCCGTTGTATGGCACCTCTTCATGCCATGAAGCCCTTTCAATAAGCCTGTCTTTCTCCCATTGGCAGAATCTCCACTCCTCCCAGATGGCGCGGCGCCCCGAATTGGAATACAAAATTACGTAGCCCCCTTTCAGCACAGGCTTTGCCATGGAGTCCGCGACGCACATGAGGCTCTTCGTTTTGGCATCCCAGCGAAACATGAAATACTGTTGGTAGTACTTGTTCACCTCTGCGGCCAAAATAACTTCAGGCACGCCATCGTCAGACGAGTCTTCAAGCTCAAATGGCCGTTCTGTCGGAGTAATTGGCAGGTAATCGTTCTCGCTTTCCTTCCACCCCTTGGGTCGCCATACTGGGGCAACATTCAGCAGCGCGCATAGCTCCCACCGACCGGCATTCAGCTTTGCAAGCCCCACCACCTTTTCTTGAGTCGCCATTTTTTCAAAAGAGGATTCAACATTAAGCTCCAGAAGCACAAAACGCTGCGCGTTGCCGAACAAATCCCCATGCAGCACGTAGCAGCCTTCATCGGTCACAAAGCTGGAGACTGCAGCCAGCTTCTCCTTCGGGGGCGTGAACGGCGCCATTACCTTTTCCACCTGTCGAAGCAGAGATGCTGTAAACTCAGCCGACTTATCCAAAGGGATCACAAGAAAGTCATAGTCAGGTTGCGTTTCCGCACAGCACACCCCTGCCTGCATCCCAAAGGACATCAAAATGATAAGATACAAAAATGGGCGGAAGGAGGTCATTCTTTTTCCATTCTGCGTCGAGTATGCACGCACCTTATACTGCTTTCCAAGCACAACTTGAAAACGTTATAGCGAATCCCAGGCACCGTGAATTCCATTCTTTACGGCAGGATCAAAACACGCGTCCCTTTGCTCACCCAATCGTGAAGCTGGAGCAAGTCGGCCTTTCGCAGGCTCAGGCAGCCCCATGTGAGATGGTGTTTGCCGTCGGGCCAGTCGCTGATCCAGCCATGGATACCGATGCCGCCGCCGAGTGAGGTATCGGTCGGAGCTAACGAGCCATGCTGCACCGCCGCCGTAATACGATCGTGCTCTTTCTTGGTGATTCGATTTTCGATCAATGCGGTCCGGGCATCGTTGGCGTTTGGATAATTTAATCTCAACCATGCAGCGCCGAGATAAGCGCCGTAGCCGCCATCGAATGGCCCCTTGGCCTTCTGCGTGATCCGGTATTCGCCCACCGGCGTGCGGTTGTCGCCATCGGTTGTCTTTCGCTGCCTGCCGTCCTGCCCAAGAGCGATGGGCAGCGTGTGTTTTACTTGTCCTTTCTCGCAAAGAGAAATTTGGTAGGCATGCTTCACCGCGATGAGAATGCGCTCCTCCTTCGCGGGCTGTAGCAGATGCCTGTGGCTGCGAATGAAGGCGGAGACGCTCATGGGCCAGGTGGCCGCTTCGGCGTAAAGGAGGTGCTGCAGTATGACCGTGAGCTGTGCCTGGCCGCCATCTGCACCGGCAGCGATTTGAGCGATGCGCTGACGGCGCTTCACCACGTCACCTGGTTTGAGAGTGCAGGCATGAATGCCCGAATATCCGACCAGCACGTGCTGAGGTTGTCCGTTGTCGAGAAAGCGATGCTCCACCCAAATCTCGCCGTCTTTCGCCTCGGTCACGGCACCGGTGGCCAATGCGTAAACAGGTTGATCTGCAGCCGTATCACCGCCGCCGCTGCCATTCCATGTTTCATGAGCCTCAAGCCCAAGCGCATCGATGACGGTCTCACTCACGCTCCATTTCTTATGCCAGCGTTTGGTGGCCAGATCTTTGTAGCCCGCCGATGCATCCGCTCCGCCGACAGGAAAATCGAAGCCGTCAGCAAGGTCTGGAGCGAGGACTGAACTGAGATCTTGAGCCGACAGTGTGCTGGCCACGAAGAGCCACGGCAGAATGCGCCAGATCATGCGCATCGCAGTGCGCAGTGTGAGTTCAATGATGGTTGCCGCATGCCTCGTTTTATCGAAAAAGGCATTCCTCGGCAAGATCGGAATGGAGCACATGGAGTGCCCGCCCCAACTCACTCCCCAATGCAATAGAGCGTCTTCGCGGAGCGGAGGAACAACTGCCCATTGCTGATGGCGGGGGTGGCGCTGTGGTCGGAGGTGTCGCCTTCGATTTTGTTGCGGGAGATGACTTCGAACTTGGGGCCGAGTTTGATGACGAGGACTTCGCCGCGTCGGCTCACGTGGTACAAGTGGCCGTTGGCGGCGACGGGGGAGGCGTAGTCGCCTCCGCCCATGCCACCACCGCCGCGACGTCCGCCGCCTCCGCCACCAAAGCCCTGATTGCCGCCTTGAGGCGGGGCGGCTGCAGTGGCAGCACCGGTGGATTCGATGCGTTCGGTATAGACTTCAGCACCCGTTTTGGCATCGCGACAGGTGGCGATGGAGCCGCTGATCCAGTAGAGACGGTTTTCCCAGAGGATGGGTGTGGCGATGCGGGAACCGTTGGAGCCGGTCCAGAGGGTGTGGGTGGCGCTGACGTCGCCTTTGCCGCCGGCCTTGATGGCGACGGAGCCGCCGCCGCGCTCGCTCATGGCGAAGACGGCGCTGCCATCGGTCACGACGCTGTTGCAGACGGAGTCGCTTTGCAGGCCGGTGGCATACCAGCGCAGTTTGCCGGTGTCGGGATTGAAGCCCCAAACCTCGCTCGGCACGGCGATGGCAAGATCGGCGCGGCCTTCGACTTCAACAACGATAGGCGTGCCCCAAGTTCCGGCAAAGCCTTCGGAGGGGGCTTTCCACAGTTGTTTGCCGGTGGTTTTATCGAAGCCAAACAGCGCCTGGCTTTCGACAAGCGCGGGAACGATCAAGACATCGCCATGCAGAATCGGGCTGGAAGCAGAGCCCCAGCCACGGCGATCGTCCCAGTCGCCCACGTCAGCCTGCCAGAGTGCCTTTCCTTCGAGATCAAAGGCGTGCACACCGGACTTGCCGAAGAAAGCAAAGACGCTCTTGCCATCCGACACCGGCGTGTGGCTGGCGTAGCCGTTCTGGGCAAACATACCGCCGTAGCGCTCCTCCGGCTGCTTGGCGGGCACGGAGCGATCCCAGAGGATTTTGCCGGTGGTGCGATCCACGCAGATGAGATGGCGCTTCAGCGCGGTGATGTCTCCCGTGCCCTGCTGCCCATCCGTGGCGTAGCCGCTCCAGCAGGTGACGAAGATACGATCTCCCACGACAATGGGGCTGGAAGAACCCGGACCAGGCAAAGAGGTCTGCCACTTGAGATTTTTCGTGGCGCTCCATTCCACCGGCACCGGCTTGTCATCCGGCGCGATGCCGCCGCCATTGGGACCGCGAAAACGCGGCCAGTCGGCGGCGCTGGCGGCGAGAGACGAAGACAGCAGTACCAGCAAAAAAAGGCGCGTGATCATGAGCGCATCCAACCCAGCGATGCGGCGGCGGTTGCGCCGTGAATGCGCATCATCGGCGGATTCAGAGCCGGCTCAGACAGTGGCCGGCGCAGCCACCAGCTTCCTGGCCTGCTCCACCCAGCGCTCACGGTAGATGCGGTCTTTGAAGGCGAGACGGGCGGAGAACTCTTTGACTTGATCTTCATCCCAGGCGGCGATCTGCGCATGGGTGTAGATGCCGATATCGTGAAGCCGCTGCGCGAGCACCAGTGAGATGCCTTCAATCTCGGTGAGGTTGTCCACGTTTTCAGGCTGAGTCTTGTAAATG
>NZ_JBAQCR010000213.1:0-1780 GCF_049294395.1 Prosthecobacter sp. | reverse complement strand
GGAGGAAATGGAGGAATTTATCGCAAGCGGCAGTTCGGAAGAGATCGCGGATATATATGAGGTGCTCGACACGTTGATGGGGGAAATGAAAATAGACAAAACCGCGGTCCTGTCGACTCAACAGCAGAAACGGAAAGAGAAAGGAGGGTTTGAGAAGAGGATAATTTTAGAATCATCAGAAAAGAAACAATAAAACAATGCGCACATTAATCGGAGACATTAAGGAGCACGAAGGCGAGGAGGTGGAGTTGGCCGGTTTCGTTCACGCGCGCCGCGATCACGGCAAGCTCATATTCATAGACTTGAGGGACAGGAGCGGTTTGGCTCAGGTCGTTTTCCTGCCGGCCATGGCTTCTGCCGAAGCCAGCGAGCTTCGTTTGGAGTATGTGGTGAAGATGACCGGACTTATCAAGAAGCGTCCGCCGAACATGGTGAACGACACGCCGAACGGCGCGTACGAGATAGAGGCTAAGTCTTTGGAAATACTTTCCCGCGCGGAGGCTCTGCCAATCCCGGTGGATGGTGATGGTTATGACATAGACGAGGAGGCGCGCATGAAGTATCGCTATCTGGACATTCGCCGCCCGCGCTTGGCCAAGAACCTGCGCCTGCGAAATAAAGTGACTCAGTTGGTCCGCGAGTACCTGAATGGCAACGATTTCGTTGAAGTGGAAACCCCGATGCTGACCAAGAGCTCACCGGAAGGCGCGCGCGACTTCCTAGTGCCTTCCCGCATGCAACCGGGCAAGTTCTACGCCCTGCCGCAGGCGCCTCAGCAATACAAGCAGTTGTTGATGATCGCGGGTATCGAGAGGTATTTCCAGATCGCTCGCGCCATGCGCGACGAAGATCTTCGCGGTGACCGCCAGCTGGAACACACCCAGATAGATATGGAAATGTCTTTCGCCACCGAGCAGGACGTGCGGGATATGGTGGAAGGCATGATGATCCACATCGCGGAAGCTCTGGGGAAGAAGATATGGAAGACGCCTTTCCCGACTTTCACTCACGAGGAAGCCATGAAGAAATTCGGCGCCGACAAGTTTGACATGCGCAGTGAGGAAGAGAAGAAGGATCCAAATATCTTGGCTTTCGCTTGGGTGGTGGATTTCCCGGTCTTTGAATGGGACGAAGAAGAAAAGAGATTCACTTTCGCGCACAATCCTTTTTCCGCGCCGAAAGCGGAGCATGTTGAGAAGATCATGAAAGGAGAGGACTTGGCGAACCTCCGCGCCCAACAGTACGACCTGGTTTGCAACGGCTACGAGATGGCCTCCGGCGGCGTGCGCATATCCGACCCTAAGGTTCAGCGTCGTGTTTTCGAATTGATGGGTCTGACTCCGGAAGAATCCGAGGAGCGCTTCGGACATCTGGTCCGCGCCTACGAATATGGAGCCCCGCCGCACGCCGGCATCGCCCCGGGCCTGGACCGCCTGATGATGATCCTGACCGGCGAGCCGAACATCCGCGAGGTCATCGCTTTCCCGGTGGATTCCTCTGGCCACACTTCGGTCATGGACGCCCCCTCGGTGGTCAGTGAGAAGCAGCTCAAGGAAGCGCACATCAAGCTGGATCTACCGCCGGCGAAGGTTTAGGTTTTTTATCTCACCCCAACTCTCTTGAGTATCTGCTTCATCGCGACATCTATCTCTGGCGAAGAGTTGTCTATTATTTGGGGGATATAGCGCTTGAATATCTTTTCCATCTTGCCCGATCGGCTAGTCGAGGTTTTCCGTTCCAAGTCTTGAGCCGACTTTGTCAGGCGTTTGCGTATGCGTTC
>NZ_JBAQCR010000212.1:0-115668 GCF_049294395.1 Prosthecobacter sp. | reverse complement strand
CAAAACATGGCCTCGATCTCGCCCGGTGCGGCGGCAGGCGTGTAGTTGATGCCAAAGCCAATGCCCAGCGCACCCTCATCGAGTCCACGGTTTATCGCTTCGCCCATGAGTTCCAATTCCTTGTCCGTCGCCCCCTTGTTCGCTCCAGCAGGTTTCGCGCCGAGTCCCGCGACCTTTGCACGATTGACCGCCCAGTGTCCGATCTCCAGTCCAGGATGAAATGCGGCAAAGCGTGTGGCGATGTGGCCCACCGTGGCTCCGTAGTTCAGTGGTGCCGTGCCTTCCATCGAACGGTACCACGCCGCCACCGGATACACTCCCGCTTCCAGATCGAGCGCTGTGGTGACGCCATCACAAGCTTTGATCTGCATATCACTCGTGGTCTGCCCATGGGCATGGAGGTCGATGAAACCAGGCGCGACGACATGACCCTTCACATTCAGCGTTTCTTTACCGGCAAGCGGTGTTTCAGAGATCGCGGCGATCTTGCCCGCACGAACGCCAATATGACGAACAGCGTCCAGATTTGTCGCCGGGTCCATTAAACGGCCATTATTGAGTACGAGGTCGTATTCTTCCGCGAAACAGCGGCTGACATGAAAAAACAACACGAAGAGCAAAAACGACCTCATGAACCTCAAACGGCACGCCGACTTGATTTCTTCATCGGGCCAGCCCGCTTACAATAGACATTATTATGATGTCTATGGGAAGCGTTGACGCTCTAAGCGGTATGTGGCGCATGATGGCGCGGGCGAAAAGATCGAACATGGAGCCCCGATGCCTGTCTCAGTCTCCACCCCCGGGCACGCAAAGAGACGCGCCCATCCCATAATGACCAACCTCCGTTTATTCCTGCTGGCCGCGCTGTGCGCGGGTTGTGCTTCCTGCCAAAGTGTGTCCAAAGTCGCGCCTCGAAAGGTGGTGAGTCTGCGTTCCGGCAGCACCCTCAGCAATGTCAAGACGACCGCTTACACCCAGAGTGAAAGCGACCACATTGTCTATGGTGCCAAGAGCGCCGTTGGCAACACCCTCAAGTTTGGCGCTGTGCGCAGCGCCGCCACCGACTGGTCCGTTTACCCGGTCGGGACAGAGTTTAAGATCGAGGGCGAGCCCTATGTCTATCAAGTGGACGATTACGGCTCCGCGCTCGTTGGCACCAAGACCATCGATCTCTACCGCCCCTCCAAGGCTTCAATGAACCAATGGGGGGCCCGTAATGTAAACATCAAGGTGCTCAAGTGGGGCTCCTTTGATCAAAGCCTTGCGATCATGAAACCGCGCGTAGGGATCAAACCCCACATCCGCCAGATGGTCAGCGCTATCGAGACCCGTTCGCCCTCCAGCATCGGAATTCAGTAGCTCTACACCAGCTCGGCCATCACCTTGCCTCCTTCGTGCACGATGGGCCGTGGGCGGCCCTGAGGGTCGATCCAGTTCGTGTTCTGTTCGATGCCGAGATGATGAAACACCGTGGCCGCGAGATCTCCCGGCGCGACTCGGCGGGTCTCGATCTCTCCGCCATGCTTGTCGGTGCTGCCGATGACCTGACCATGGCGCAAACCGCCGCCGGCCATGACCATGGACATCACGCGCGGCCAATGATCGCGACCAGCATTTTTATTGATCACGGGACTGCGGCCAAACTCGCCCATCATGAGAATCAGCGTGCTGTCCAGCAGCCCACGGTCTTCAAGATCAGTGACGATGGCGTGCAAGGTGCGGTCCACGCTGGGCAGCAGCGGGGTGAGACCTTTTTTGATGCCGCCCCACTTCACTTCATCACCATGATGATCAAAGTAACCCCAGGCACCGCTGACGGTGACAAAGGTGGAGCCAGCCTCAATGAGCCGGCGTGCCAGCAGGGCTTTCTCGCCGATGCTGTCGCGACCATATTTGTCACGCATGGCGGATGATTCTTCATCCAGATTGAGCGCACGCTGCGCGCTGCCGGTCATGAGCACCTCATAGGCCTGCTGCGTGAAGTGATCCGCCGAGGCGATGGATTCATTCGCACCGATGCCACGCTTCCACTGGTCCATTTGCTCGGCCAGATCACGGCGGCTGCCGAGCCTCTCGATACTGAGACCGTCGACGAGCTTGAGGCGGCCGGACAAATCCTTGCCGCTGACCGGATTGAAGGCATTGCCCATGTGGCCTGCGCCCCAGATGTCGGCGGGCAGTGAATCTGCGAGCGCCACATATCCAGGAATTCCCGGGGCATTGGCACCCCGAAACTTGGCGGCGATGGAACCCATGGACGGGTAGCCGCCGCCATCACGACCATCGTTCGTGCGCCGCGCCAGCGGATTGCAGGCCTGCATGGTGATGGGGGTGTGATCGCTGGCGCTGCAATCAACCGAACGAACCAGCGTGAGCCGGTCCATGATCTTCGCGGTCAGCGGCAGATGCTCACAAACATGGATGCCCGGCACTTTGGTCGGGATGTGGCCAAAGGGGCCGCGAATCTCGCTCGGCGCAGCGGGTTTGGGATCCCACATGTCGATGTGGCTGGGACCGCCCGAGAGCCAAAAAAGCACCACATTCGTCTTTCGCGTGGCCTGTCCTGCCGCTGCGGCGAAGGCCTGCTGCTGAAACAGGGAGGGGACTGAAATACCGGCCAGACCTGCAAGCCCGGTCTGCAAAAAGCCGCGACGGGTCGAGCCGATGCGCAGCAAATCGCCGCTCACTGGGCTGAAAGCCTGCGAAATGCTCGGTGAGGGAGTGGCAGTGGTTTTCATAAATGGGAGGGCAGAAGGCTGAAGAACCTACGTCGCGAGACCGCTCACCTTGCTTTGTCCCGGCAAATCGCTGCCGAGGGGGGGGAGGGGGGAAACTGCCTGCGGAGCCTCAATGGTGAGTTTCCGTTTGAGCCGCCCCCGCTTTCGGGCTAGGCAACCGGCCATCCATTTTCCATGAGCAGCCCCTCCGCACACACGTACAAACAAGCAGGCGTCGATATTCACGAAGCAGCATCGCTGGTCGATGACATCGGCGTGCTGGTGAAGCGCACCCAGCAGAAGCGGAAGCTGGCAAATCCTTTTGGTCTGTTTGCCGCCGCCTACGACCTCAGCGGCTACAAGCATCCGATGATTCTCACAGGCTGTGACGGGGTCGGCACGAAGATCGAGCTGCTGCTCAAGCACGATCAGCTGGAAGCCGCCGGCAAAGACCTCGTGGCCATGAATGTGAACGACGTGCTCACGACCGGGGCTGATCCCATCATGTTCCTCGATTACGTGGGAATCCCGAAAATTCAGAAGACGCAGATCACCCGGATTATCGCCGGCATGACCGAATACCTGGAGGCTTGCAATTGCATCCTCGCCGGCGGCGAGACTGCCGAGATGCCCGGCATGGTGCCCGAGGGCATGGTGGAGCTGAGCGGCTTCGCCATTGGTGCCTGCGAGAAAGAAGACATGCTTGATCCCGGCACCATCGCTGCCGGTGATGTGCTCATCGGGTGGCCCAGCGCGGGTTTCCATGCGAACGGCTTCAGTCTCGTCCGCCGCATCATCGAAAAGGAGAACATCCAGTTCAGCGAGGATGAGATGCGCACTCTGCTGCTGCCTACGCTTCTCTATCATGAGCAGACGGCTGCTCTCAAAGCCGCTGGCATCCGTCCGAAGGCGATGGCCCACATCACCGGTGGTGGTCTGCCGGAAAACCTCGGCCGCATGTTCCTGAAGCGCGGCCTGGGTGCAAACCTCCGTATTCCGTTCTGGCAGAACGATGTAGTGCAAAAAGTCCTGCGTCATGCTGACCAGAAAGATGCCATCGATACCTTCAACATGGGCCTCGGCTGGGTCGCCATCGTCTCATCGGCAGATGCCGACAAAGCTCTCACCTGCGGCAAAGACGCCAAAATCATCGGTGAGATGGATACCAGCGCCCAAGTCAGCGTGGAGATCGTCTGAAAGATTCCGCTTTTTTGGCAGTGAAGGGGAGTTCTATGAACCGCCTCCTTCCTTCCCTCGCATTCCTCTTCGTCCTGCTCAGCGCCACCGCTCAGCAGCCAGCACCAGCCGCCAAGGCCAAACGCGCCCCGAATCCGGCCATGGACCCGATTCAGGATGTCGCGGGCCTGCCGCGCGTTTTGCTGATCGGCGATTCCATTTCCATCGGCTACACGCTGCCCGTGCGGAAACTGCTGGAGGGCAAGGCCAACGTACACCGCATCCCCACGAACGGCGGTCCGACCAAAAACGGCGTCGCCAACATCGCCAAATGGCTTGGAACAGGCAAATGGGACGTGATTCACTTCAACTGGGGCATCCACGACCTCAAATACATGTCCGATGGCAAACGCCAGGTCGAACCCGCCGACTACGAGGCCAATCTCCGCAGCCTCGTCGCCACTTTGAAGAAGACCGGTGCCAAGCTCATCTGGGCTACGACAACACCCATCCCCGAAGGCGAGCTCAATCCGCCGCGCAAATTTGGACAGGTGAAGGAATACAACGACATCGCTGCCCGGGTGATGGCGGAAAACGGCGTCTCCATCGACGACCTGAACGCCCACATCACTCCCCAACTTGCCACGATGCAGAATCCGCGAGACGTGCATTATACTCTTGCTGGCAGCGAATACCTAGCCAAACAGGTCGCTGAGGAGATCGGCAAGGCCCTGACCAAGTGAGTTGGGTGGGTGGTTTGCCCATTCCATACCGCGTGATTTTTTGTCAGCGCCTGCGGTGGATTTCAGTGCATCATGGACAGGCTGCATTCGGCCATGCGGCAGACCCAACCCACACCTGTCATGAATACCCTGTTTCGCCGCTGCTTGCTGGTCATGATGCTCATGGCCTTTGCAAGCCCTTCGCTGCTCAAAGCTGCCGAGACTGCACCGGATAAGCAGCTGCGTGAATCCATGCTGCTGCCCGGCGTTTCTTTGTCGGAAGGAATTTCTGAAATCACCGGCGTCGCCATCAGCCCGCTGCTGGGTGTCAGCGCCATGGGCGTATGGACTTTCTACAAGACCGAGCCCCATTTGCGCCATCGCCTGCCTTGGTACTGCCACCCCGGCGTGTGGGGGACGGGATTGGCGCTGATCCTCATTTGCTTTCTCAAAGACTTCCTCGGCACCGCCGCTCCACCTCTGGTCAAAAAGCCGCTCGATTTTCTCGAGCTGTTCGAAAACAAACTCAGCGCACTCGTCGCCAGCGTCGGTTTCGTACCTCTCGTGGCCCTCGCCATGGCGCACTTCAATAAGGAGCCACCGCAGGCCATGCATGAGTTGGCAGGCTCAGGACTGGCCGTGATGCCACTGGCCAGCGTGATCGACTTTGGCGTCCACACTCCCTGGATTTCCATCCCCGTCGCCATCGTGGCCTTCGGAGTGGTCTGGCTCAGCTCGCACGCTCTCAATGTCCTCATCGCGCTCTCTCCCTTTGGCATCGTCGATGCCGGCCTCAAAATCGTCAAACTGGGCCTCATTGCCCTGGTGGCAGGCAGCACTCTTATGCATCCCTATGCTGGTGCGGCTGTCTCCCTCCTGCTGATTCTTATCGGCCTGCTCTTCGCCGGCTGGTCCTTTCGCCTGACCCTTTTCGGCACCCTCATGGGCAGTGATTTTCTGCTCAATAAGCGCGCCACCACCGCCGATGTGGAAACCGGCGTAAAAGGCTTCCTCGCACGCCGCACCGAGGGAGTGCCCGTGCGCACCTTGGTCAGAATGAAGCAGGACCCCGCAGGTCAGCCCGTTCTTACTTATCATCCGTGGCTGGTATTGCCTGAGCGCCGCATTGCTCTGGCAGACGCCAACATGGTCATCTGCAAAGGGCTGCTGCATCCCTCGCTGGTTCATCGCCCTGCTTCAGAGTCCGCTGCAGTTCGTAGTACTCTCATTCTGCTGCCTCGTTATCGCAGGCTGGAAGACACGATCGCCCGGCACTTCGGCTGCCAGGAAGTCATGGACGGGGCGCTCCTGCGAGGCTTCAAGGCCATGCGTTTGTGGCTCGTGGAGATGCTTTCGTCCGGGAGAAAACTCGTGGAAATGCACCAAGGATGAACCTTAGCGGGGTTGCGCAGGCGTGAATCCCGCCTATTTACGCCGCCCGCTTATGCACAGCTTCCGCTACCACCAAGGCCAGTTATTTGCCGAAAACGTCCCCCTTCAGTCCCTTGCCGAGAAATACGGCACGCCGCTCTATGTCTATTCGAAGAGCACCATCGCCGGACATTACACCCGTCTGGACGCTGCTCTGGCAAAGCTGGATCACCTGATCTGCTTTGCAGTGAAGGCAAACTCGAATCTCGCTGTGCTCAACACCATCGCCAAACTCGGCGGCGGCTTTGACATCGTCTCGGCTGGCGAACTCTACCGTGTCATCAAGGCCGGTGGCGATCCCGCCAAATGCACTTTTGCCGGCGTCGGCAAAACTCGCGACGAAATCGAATACGCCCTCAAGCAGGGCATCTACTGCTTCAACGCCGAATCCGAGGCGGAACTGCACTACATCAATCAGGTCGCCGGCGAGCTCGGCATGCAGGCCCCCGTGGCCGTCCGCGTGAACCCCAATGTGGATGCGAAGACGCACGCCAAGATCACCACCGGCAAGAGCGAGAACAAGTTCGGCATCGATTTCGACCAGATCATCGACGTCTATGCCCGCGTGGCCGCCGACTGCCCCAATCTGATCATCAAAGGCCTGCAGATGCACATCGGATCACAGCTCACCAATGTGGATCCTTTCCTGGAAGCCGTGCAGAAGGTCATCCCGCTCGTGACTCAGGTGAAAAAGAGCTACGGCATCGAGTTCTTCAGCATCGGCGGTGGCATCGGCATCAACTACAAGCAGAGCCTCGACTCCGGTGACTCGGCATGGTGGCAGGAAAATGCCGAAGTCCATCCGCTCACGATTCAGGCCTACGCCGAAGCCGTGGTGCCACACCTCGAACCGCTGGGTCTGCGCATTCTTTGCGAACCTGGCCGCTTCATGGTCGGCAACGCCGGCGTCATGCTCACCAAGGTGCTCTATGAGAAGCGCGGCTCCGCCAAAGTCTTCAAGATCGTCGATGCCGGCATGAATGACCTCATCCGCCCGACGCTTTACGAAGGCTGGCATCAGATCGTGCCGCTCAAGCAGCCCGCGAACGCCACCGTCGAGAAAGTCGATGTGGTCGGTCCAATTTGCGAATCCGGCGACTTCCTCGCCCAGAACCGCGAGCTCCCTCTCGTCAAAGAGGGTGAATACCTCGCTGTGCTCAGCGCCGGAGCTTATGGTTTCACCATGGCTTCGAACTACAACACACGCCCCATGCCTGCTGAAATCATGGTCGATGATGAAAAGGCTACCGTCGTGCGTGAGCGCCAGACTCTCGAAGACGTCCTCAAAGGCGAGCACATTGCCTGAATTAGCTGAGAACTGCGCACTATCGACATGCACATCGCCGACATCCTCCAAGACCAGCGTCCCACACTCTCGTTTGAGTTCTTCCCGCCGAAGAGCGCCGAGGCGTTTGAAGCTCTGTATCAGGCCATCGGCGAACTCGAGGCTTTCAAACCTTCCTTTGTCAGCGTCACCTACGGCGCGGGCGGCTCCACGCGTGAGCTCACGCATGATCTCGTCGTGCGCATCAAAACCACTACGAGTCTCGATGCAGTGCCGCACCTCACCTGTGTCTGTCACAGCGAGGCGGACATTGCAGCCATCCTCGAACGCTACGCGAAGGCAGGTGTGAGCAACATCCTCGCACTCGGCGGAGATCCTCCAAAGAATCTCGCCAACTACGAGCGCTCGAAGGACGCCTTCCAGCACGCCGCCGACCTCGTGGCCTTCATCAAGAAGTTCAACGACAGTGGTGCACATCCTGACAAGCGTGGCTTTGGCATCGGTGTCGCCGGATTCCCCGAAGGTCATCCCACCACGCCGAACCGCGTGCTGGAGATGGATTATCTCAAGGCCAAGGTCGATGCTGGTGCGGACTACATCTGCACGCAGCTGTTCTTCGACAATCACGACTTTTTTGACTTCCGCGAGCGCTGCCAGCTGGCCGGGATCAACATCCCGATCATCGCCGGCATCATGCCGATCACCAGCGCCTCAGGTATGCGCCGCATGGCGGAACTCGCCGCCGGTGCCCGCTACCCCGCCAAGCTCCTCCGCGCCATCCAGCGCTGCGGTGGTGACGAAGCCGCCGTGCAGAAGGTCGGCATTCACTACGCCACCGAGCAGTGCCACGATCTGCTCGATCACGGCGTCGACGGCATCCATTTCTATACCCTGAACAAATCCCACGCCACGCGCGAGATCTACTCCAGTCTCGGCATTCGTGACTCCGCCGCCGTGCGTCCACACTCATGAGCGAAGAAGCCCCCCTCATCGCCGCAATCGAGGCCGGCGGCACCAAGTTCGTCTGTGCTGTCGGTACCGGCCCTCACGATGTCCGGGACGTCACGCGCATTGACACCACCACGCCGGAAGACACGCTCGCCGGGGTGACCCGCTTTCTGTCGATGGCCAAGTCGAAGTACGGCTCCATCGCCGCCATCGGCATCGGCTCTTTCGGTCCGATCGATCTCGATAAAAAAAGCGAAACCTACGGCTACATCACCACCACGCCAAAACCCGGCTGGCAGTTCACCAACATCGTTTCCAAGCTGCATGACCGCTATCACGTGCCCATCGCCTGGGACACTGACGTGAACGCCGCCGTGCTCGGTGAATACCTCTGGGGTGCCGGGCAGGATACGGATCCGCTCATTTACATCACCGTCGGTACGGGGGTTGGTGGTGGAGTGCTGATCAACGGTCAGCTGCTGCACGGTGCCCTGCATCCCGAGATTGGCCACCTCCTGGTGCCACCACCGCACAACTCTTCCGCGATTCAGCAGGCCTGTCACTGCCCGTTTCACAAAAGCTGCGTTGAAGGCTACGTCAGCGGCACCGCTCTCGCCTCTCGTTGGGGTGTCAAAGCCGACGCACTGCCTCCCGACCATCCCGCATGGGAAGAAGTGGCTGATGTCATGGCTCATGCGCTGATGAACCTCACCCTCAGCATTTCGCCCAAACGCATCATTCTCGGTGGTGGCGTCATGAGTCAGGAGCACATCCTTCCGCTCATCCGCGGCCAGCTCCACAGGCTCAACAACGGCTACCTCCGCATCCCCGAGCTCGGCCGCAGCATCGATGACTTCATCGTCTCTCCTGGCTTGGGCGCTCGCTCAGGCCTTCTTGGTGCGCTGGCGCTCGGGAAGTATGAACTGGACCGGCACTTGAATCAGAAGACCGAGATGGGATCCTTCTAAGAAGGTCCTATAAATAGAGACTTGGCATGTTCCGGAAAAACAGCCGGGTGTCGTGTCGTTGAAGAGCGGGACAGGAATCTGTCCTTTCAATTCAACCGACCCCTTGGCAGTCTTCCGACCATGAAACGGTATCTTAACAAGGTTCGAAATCTTCTTTTCACCAGATACTGTCAAATGCACAAGGTGGTCACACCTGGACGAGGCTACGTGGATGGCCGCTGGCCTGTGATACGCAACCAAGGGGCATTTCATCTGGGGAGTGGTGTCTGCTTTCGATCGTTTCGGACCCAGACAAGGATCGATGTTTTTAAAGACGCCAAGTTAAGCATCGGTGATGGCTGCTTTATCAACGATGGAGTAAACATCTGTTGCTCGACTGGCATCACCATCGGGCCGAATACAAAAATCGCCGACTGGGTGGTGCTGTACGACACGGATTTTCACGCAGTTGAGCCCTCGGAGCCTGTCAGGTCGGAGTGCATCACCATTGGGAAAAACGTGTGGCTCGGAGCTCGTGTCATGGTCCTTCCAGGATCCACCATTGGTGATCATTCAGTTGTCGCGGCAGGGGCGATCATGCGTGGACACATTCCCGCACGAAGCATTGCTGCAGGTATCCCCGCCAAGGTAATAAAATCCATCACTTGTGAGGATGACTGGGTACGGTCGTGAATTGGTTCCGGGGTGTGTCACTCCCTCCCATCGGGCAAACGCCGCCTTTAATTCAGGCTGTTCTCATTCCACCATCTTTGCAAGACTGGCATGATGAGCGTTGATTAATTTCCATGAAACTTTCGCTCGTTCTTGCTGCCTTGTTGCTGGGAGCACGTGCAATGGCCCAGCAGCCGGAAACACTGCCTGAGACACAGCCTCTGATCAAGGAAGGTGACATCTCCGAGCAGATGCACGCTGCAGCTCTGGAGGAAATGGACCGGCTGATTGCCAACTCGCTTAAAACGCGAGCGCAGCACTGGCACCGCAACGTATCGACTCCGCAAGCCTATGCGGAGTCGGTCCACGAGAATCGTGAACACTTCAAGCACATCATCGGCCTCAAGGACAAGCGTGTGCCGGTGGCCCTGGAACGTTACGGGGATGAGACCAACCTGGCGCTGGTGGGCAAGACGAAAACCTACCGCATCTATCAGGTCCGCTGGCCGGTGTTGGAGCAAGTCTCTGGAGAAGGCCTGCTGTTGGAACCGAAAGGCAAGCCTCGCGGCTACATCATCGCACTGCCGGATGCGGATCAGACACCGGAGCAGATCGCCGGTCTGACTTCGGGTGTGGCACCAGAGGCGCAGATCGCCCGTCGTTTCGTGGAAAATGGCTTCGCCGTCATCGTGCCGGTCTTGATCAATCGAAGTGATGCAGGCTCAGGCAATCCGGAGATCCTCATGACGAACATGCCTCATCGTGAATGGATTCACCGGCAGGCCTACATGATGGGCCGGCACATCATCGGCTACGAGGTGCAGAAGGTGCTGGCGCTGGTGGACTGGATCAACATTCATCGCAACGAGCAGATTGGCATCGCAGGTTATGGCGAAGGCGGGCTCATCGCCATGTACGCAGCCGCTGTGGATCCGCGCATCGACGCTGCACTGGTGAGCGGTTACTTCAAATCACGCCAGCGCACCTGGCGCGAGCCGCTGTATCGCAATGTGTGGGGCCTCCTCGCCGAATTTGGCGACGCCGAAATCGCTTCCCTCATCGCCCCCCGAGGACTCGTCATTCAGTATGCGGAAGAACCCAGTGTGGACGGTCCGCCGGAGCCCAAGGGCAAAAAGAGCCAGGCTGCGCCCGGAAGGCTGAGCACGCCCGAGTTTGACGAGGTGGAGGAGGAGTATCTGCGCATTGATTCACTGGTGCCGCCCAGCCTGCAGCGTCGTTCACTCGTGCGCGGCGATGCTGCTGCGGCTAACGCCTTCGCAAAGCTGCTCAAGCACGATGCAAACATGGCGCTGTCCAAAGAGCCGCCCCAGAACCTGCGCCAAACTTATCTTCCTGCCGTGCGCCAGTTTGCTCAGATGAAGGAAATCGAGGCTCATGTGCAGCGCTTGATCCGTGGATCGGATCAGGTCAGAAATGATTTCTTCCTCTTCAAGGCCATGCCGGAGTTCCGCAATGATGCCTGGACCTACGCGCAGTTTGCCGACAAAAAGCCCGACAAGTTCATTGCTGCGGCCAAAGGCTTCCGCAAGACGTTCTGGGACGAAGTGATAGGCAGGATTGACACGCCGCTGCCCACGCCCAGGCCACGCACGCGCAAGATTTACGACAAACCCAAATGGACCGGCTACGAAGTCGTGCTGGATGTCGGTGGTGAAGGTTTCGCCTGGGGAGTTCTTCTTCTGCCCAAAGATTTGCAGCCCGGAGAGAAGCGTCCCGTCGTCGTCTGTCAGCATGGACGCCATGGCATTCCATCAGACGTGATCGAAGGCGACAAGCCCGCGTATCACGACTTTGCCGCCCATCTCGCTGAGCGCGGTTTCATCACGCTCGCCCCGCACAATTTGTACAAGGAAGAGGAGCAGTACCGCACCCTCTCACGCAAAGGCAACACAGTGAAAGCCTCCATGTTTTCCGTCATGCTTCGCCATCACCAGCAATGGCTCAAATGGCTCGCTGATCTCCCTCAGGTGGACGCCAAACGCATCGGCTTCTACGGGCTAAGCTATGGCGGGGAGTCCGCTGTGCGTATTCCGCCATTGCTCGATGGCTACTGCCTCTCCATCTGCTCCGGTGATTTCAACGACTGGACACGCAAGGTCGCCACCACCGAG
This sequence comes from Prosthecobacter sp., assembly GCF_049294395.1. Classification (GTDB taxonomy): domain Bacteria; phylum Verrucomicrobiota; class Verrucomicrobiia; order Verrucomicrobiales; family Verrucomicrobiaceae; genus Prosthecobacter. The sequence continues at coordinate 103,635 of NZ_JBAQCR010000212.1, read as the reverse complement.
GACAAGCACAGTTTCATGTTCACGGACGAGTGGGAGATGCCCTACTTCAACATGGGCGGCACTTTCAGCTACGCCGAGCTCACCTACCTCATGTTTCCACGGCCGTTCATGGTCGAGCGCGGTCATCACGACGGCGTCTCCATCGACCCCTGGGTCGCCTATGAATATGCCAAGACCCGCTGGCTCTACGCCCAGTTTGGCATGGAGGAAAAAACAGAGATTGAGTTCTTCAATGGCGGCCACACCATCAACGGGCAGGGGACCTTCAACTTCCTGCACAAGCAGTTGAACTGGCCCAGGCCCTAGCTCACGCCATCACGCCAGCTCCTTCATCCAAAACGTCAATGTCTTTGGAGATTCGGTCTCTTCACCGATCTCCTTCCACACAAACGTCGCCTGCAGCTCCGGATGCTTTGAATAGCCCTGGCTGCGCCACAACTCATCCAGCGGTCGATAGCCCTGCGGGCGCAGAGGATGCTCGGCAGGGCGGTCAACAGCGCAGAACGTACTGAGTTTCATGCCCAGCTTTCGAGCGTGAGCTTCTCGCCTCACGAAGAAATCTTTGCCAATGCCCTGGCCGCGATAGGCGGGTAGCAGGATCGATTCACCGAAGTAGCAGATGGTGGAGAGATCATACCCTGCCTGCACGAACGCCGCTTGAAATTCAGGCCCTTCATCAACCATGGGCAGGCAGGTAGTGGCACCCACGACCCGCTCCTCATCAAACACCAGCACCACCAGACTGCCACTGGACTTCACATAGGTTCCCAGGTACTCGCGCTCATGCTTCAATGTGCCGGCATACAGGTAGGGATACTCATGAAACACCGCGATTCGCAGTTCGCCCAGCGCATCGAGATGCGGTGCCAGTTCAGCACCATGGAAGTTTTGCAGGCGCAGCATGCTTAGAGGGACGAGTTGGAAGTGATAAACTGGTTCGCCATGTCGCGGATCCTGAGGCGCATGTTGGCCAGTCCGTTCAAACGCGTGGGCGAAAGCATTTTCGTGAAGCCGCAGGCTTCCCACACACGAGGCTCGACCACAGCGGCTTCGGCAGGTTCGGCATCGGTGTACAATTCGCAGAGCAGCGCGGCGAGACCTTTCACCATGGGGGATTCGGCATCGCAGAGGAAGCGTGTGCGGCCATTCACAAGTTCACCATGCAGCCAGACGCGCGAGACGCAGCCGGGTACAAGATTCGCTTCAGTTTTTTGCGCCTCATCGAGCTTCATCGCATGCCCGCGCATGACGACCGCGTTCAGACGTTCGTGCGGGTCGTGAATGATGTTCAGGTCGTCGATGAGCGACTGCTGTTTGTCATCAAGGCTCATTTCAACTTCGCGAGGCGGCCCCTGCTCCAGTTGAGGCCCGTCTGAATGGCCTCGTCATTGGCGATGGCGGAGGCAAGTTTTTCCCAGATCGCCACGGCATTGGCAAAGGCAGCCTTTGCCTCGGTCTTTTTGCCGGCGCTCTCGCTGGTGTGGCCCAGCGAGCCATAGAGTTGTGCCAGCTGGCTGGCCCACATGCGTCGCTCCGGGGTGAGGTTGTCATTGGCAGGCTGCGCCTTGATGAGTGCTTCGAGCGATTCCACGGCCTGCTTTGCAATCGGAAGTGAGGCGGAAGTTTTGCCAGTGTCAGCGAGCAGTTCGGCGTATTCCCCGCGCAGTTTGGCCAGCAGAAAGCCGTAGCGTACATTCTCCTTGTCGTCCGCGAGGATTTCGTTCACCAGCTCGATGGCGTCTTGCTTCTTCTTGCTTGCCTCAGCCGGGTTGCCAGCATCGCGTGATAGTGAAGCCAGGGCACCATAATTGCGGGCGAGCAGGTACTTCACCTCGCCCCACTCTGGAAGCAGACGATTGAGTTCCAGCAGGATCGGGACGGCCTGGTTATGCGCCTCTTTGGCATCCGTACCGCTGAAGTGACGGCCAATCAGTTCTGCCAGTTCGGTGTAGGCCTCCGCCAGCAGCAACGCCTGGTCCTGGTTGCGCGGGCTGCTGCCGAGCACCAGTTCTCCCATGTCCTTCACGGAATCGATCAGCGTGTTGAGCGCCTCCTCGACCTTGCCCGCATCACGCTGGCTGATGCCTTTGGCAAACTTGGCCCGTGCGAGGATGAATTTTTCGTCGTTGATCAGGTCGTGACCGATCATCTTGGCATCGAGAATCGTCGGCACGCGCGCCAGCGCCTGCTCGGAGTCGGCCACATCTCCATTGCGCAGCGTGCGCAGGCCGTATTCGAGCCATGCGCGGGCGCATTCATTGCGCGCGAGGCGGTTTTTCGGATCAGCCGCCAGACCCTTGTCCAGATTGACCGTGGCTTCCTTGAGAAGGGTGAGGGATTCCACATGGCGGCCCTCGCGTCCGCGGATGTCGGAGAGCAGCAGGCTGTAGCGGCCCAGCCACTGCTGGTAGAGTGCTGTCTGGGCTCCTTCTCCGGTTGCTTTACGGATCAATTCAGCGGCCTGATCACGCGCCTTGGTAAGGTAAACCACCGCCTGCACGCTGTTGCGCAGCTTGAGGTGCAGCTGGCCGATGTTGCCATAGGCACGCAGCCGTTCGATGCCGAGTGCGGGGGATTGTTCCAACGCAGGCAGCCCGCGCATGCAGTAGGCCAGCGCGTCATGGAGCTGCTCCTTCTGAAAGCTGGCCTCCATCTCATTGCCCGTGGGGGTCTGCAGTAGTTGTGTCAGAAACTGGTCCACCGCGTTCTGCGAGTTCTGCAGATTTTGATCAGCCATCGCCTTGGCGCTGCGCTCGTTGTCGCGCTCACTTGTCAGCAGGTCGATGCGGCTTTGGAGCTCATCACTTTTAATCTTATTAACCTCATGGATGTTGGAGATGGTGTTCTCCGCCTTGTTCAGCTGTCGCTGGGTCTTGAAGGCGTAAACAAAGCAGAGCACGAAAATGATCAGCAGTAAGGTCGCTGCGGTTTGCCACGTGAGCAGCTTCTTCGCCTGTTTTTGACGCTCGCGTACAGTCTGTTCACGCGATTCTTCGAGCAGGTAGTCGCTTTCCAGCACCTCAAACTCACGCACGATCTCGCGCATGTCCGCCCAGCGTGCAGCCGGGTTCAGATCCAAGGCCCGCTCGATGATGCTGCGGCGGCGCTCCTCCCATTTGGACTGTGCTTCCTGCGGCCAGTAGATTTTCGGCTGCGCTTTGACGGCGGCCAGCAGCGCATTGCTGTTCACTTGCACCGCCAGCCCCGATGCCGCCTGCTTCTGGGCACGTTCCACCTCGCTCGCCCACATGTCAGCACCGCGTGGCAGCACGCCATTGAGCAGACGGTACGCCAGCACGCCAAAGCTGTACACGTCCCACGACGGCCCATAGCCTGCAAACACCCCATCCGGGTTTTCCGCCTGTTCGGGGCAGAGATGCACAAAGTGATCCGTCAGTTCGAGATGATGAATCCCCCCCACCCAGCCCTGAGCGATGTCGGTCAGACGGATCGAAGACTCCGCATCATCCTCCAGCAGGATGTTTGATGGGCGCAGGTTGCCATGCGGGATGCCGTGCTTGTGCAGCCAGGAGAGGGCATCGGCGACTTCATAGATGTGGCGCCAGGCCTGCTCCGGTGGCAGGCCGTTGCAGGCGGATTCCAGCGTCGGTGTCTGCCACTGACGGCGGCCATGGCTGTCCTTCGTCATCACGCCGACCAGCGGCATCACACAAAAGTAGGGCGTTCTGTCAAAACTGTAGCTTTCCACCGGCAGCACACCGCGATGGTGCGGCATCTGCTGCAAGGCGCGGAAGGCCGTCGCCAGCGCTTTGCGATTGATCGCCATCGAACTAAACACCTTCACGGCACAGGCTTTGCCATTGCTGGACACCGCCCGATACACGGCACCACACCGCCCGCTGCCGACTAGGTCCTGCAATTCATGTCCGGCGATTTCAGGCAGACTCATGCGTGATTCAGGTGTCTCTAGTAGGTGGTTGTTGACCCCGGGTGGCGCGAAAACTGGACTGCAAAGGCATCACGGGCACGTACGATGGGGGCGGAATGGGAAATCTCAAATCTCAAAATGACGCTTTGCAAAAATCGCGTGCCACCCCTGCTAGCGCAGCCATGCTGCATGTTCCCCCCGCATGAAACCACCAAAGCCAGACCACCGCCATGAAATCGAGGCGATTTACGCCGAGCTGGAGCGTCGGCCGCTGCCCCGACAGTGTGAAATGCGCACCGGCTGCTGCCACTTCCGGCTGGCAGGTCACACCCCCATGCTCACCCGGGGGGAGGCTCTATATGCAGCCCAGGGAGTCCGTGCCAGCGGACGCAAGGCGCTCAAACCTCATCCCGACGGCGCCTGCCCCCTGCTGGGTCGCGATGGCCGCTGCACCATCTACAAAAATCGCCCCTTTGGCTGCCGCACCCACTTTTGTGCCGAGGCCGGGGGCATGTATCCACGCAAGCACGTGGCGGATCTCATCCAGCGTCTTGAAGCTCTCGACGAACGTCTCGGCGGCAGCGGCTCACGCCCCTTGGAATCCGCCGTGAGTGACGCACTTGCGGAAATGTAAGGTCAAGGCGCTGCGCAATCACGCGCCAGCTTCTGGCTGGCCTCGGACAGCCTCGTCAGCGCCACGGATGCCTCCTTGCCGTTGGCAGGCATGCGCAGCACCACGTATTCGCCCTCCAGCCGCACAAAGCCCGCCTTGATCGTTTTGCCCTCGGTGCTGGTCCAACTCATGATCGGTGGCAGTGATTTTTTGACCACTGTCGGGGTCAGTTTCGGCGCATCCTTGTCAAAGCTTGCCCCTTCGCTGATCCATTCCGTGATCTTTTTGATCTCTGCGCCGGATAGGTTTTCATTGGGCGGCATGTGGTTCTTGCCGTCATTGACGATGACTTCCAGGAAATGGCTTTCCGAAGGTTTTCCCGGGCGGATCTGCGCCACGTCATTGTCGGCGATGTCCATTTTGAAGGTCTTCAGGTCATCAAAGACAAAGCCCCCCTTCTTTTTCCCGGTTTTCTCACTGTGGCATTCATAGCAGTTCCGCTCCAGAATGGGCTGGATGTCCTTTTGGAAATCCGCCGCAAAGGCGGATGAGACAGCTAGGAATGAAACGATCAGGGAAGGGCGGAGCAGGGACATGGAAGGCGCGTTTTTGAGCTCAGCAGGAACGTGCCATCCCGCTTTTCCTTAGCCAGCATCTTTTTTCCGTGGCATGTGACCCCATGCCTGAGCAACGCACCGTCACCGCAGCCACCGAACTCCTGCCTTTTCTTTTTGAAAACTGGCCGGACATGAAGCGTACGCGCCTCAAGCAGTGGCTCAAATACGGCAGCGTCCGCGTGAATGACCACGCCGTGACCCGCCACGACCACAAGCTCAAGCCCGGCGACAAGATCACCATCAAGGTGGAGCGCGCCCCGCGTGCCAACGTCAAGCCCCTGCCTGCCGGTCTCAGCATCGTGTATGAAGACGAGGCCCTCATCGTGCTGAACAAAGGCGCAGGCTGGCTCACCGTGGCCACAGATTCCGGCAGTGGCCGCACCGCCTACGCCGCACTCACCGACCACGTGCGCGGCACCGATGTCCGCAACCGCGTCTGGATCGTCCACCGCCTGGATCGCGACACCTCCGGCCTCATCGTCTTTGCCAAGACAGAGCCTTTCAAGCGCATCCTGCAGCAGAACTGGCACCTTTTTGACAAAACCTACCTCGCCATCACCGAAGGCGTCATCAAACGGGATTCCGGTACCTTGCGCTGCCATCTCAATGAAGAGTTCTCCCTCCGCGTCCGCAGCGTCCCGCCGGATGAAGACACCCGCGAGGCCATCACCCATTTTAAGGTTCTCAAACGCACGCATCACACCACGCTCGTCGAGCTGAAGCTCGAAACCGGACGGCGCCATCAAATCCGTGTCCACCTTTCCGACATGGGCCATCCCATCGTCGGAGACAAGCCCTACGGTGCCACCACCGATCCCGCCAGACGCCTTGGTCTCCACTCCAGCGAGCTCCATTTCATCCATCCCGCGACAGAGGAAAAAATGGACTTTGTTTTGCCCCTGCCAGACGCACTTGCAAAGCTGGTGTAGCGCTCACCGCCAGGGTGCTCTACGAGATTAATCCGGTGCTGTGTTTGCTCCAGGTCTTGGAGCGGCATTTGCTGTCGAAAATACTGGCCTTGTAGCGTATGCTACTCGTCTCCCCCCCACCTCTGCCAGGACACATGTCTGGTAAAAAAAACCTCGTTGATTTGAAAGCCGCCTTTACCCCAGCTGCCGCCCTCCGTTTTTCATCTTCAGTCACTCCTCCTCAGACTGCAGCGTTATCGCTGCGTGTTCAGTGTCCGTGCCTGAAGCGGAATTTCATGGTTATCGCTTGGAGCGTCATGCTCTGTCTCAATGTCGATCTTCAGGCTGCCAATGACCTCTATTGGGACACCAACGGCACCGTCGACGGCTCAGGTGCCGCCACCGGCACTTGGGGAAGCAGTCTTTTTTGGAACACCGATCCAGCCGGCGTGAACAACACCTTTCAAAGCACCACCGACGGCACCAACGACCTGCACTTTTCCGCCGGCACCAATGGCACCACTGGGACCATCACCGTCAGCGGCGCGCAGTCTGCCAATGGACTGTACTTTGAAGAGGGTGCGGTCTTCCTCAGCGGTGGCACTTCCATAACGCTCAGTAACGGTGCCATTATTAACAACGTCACCGGAGTCATCCCCACCATTTCCACCGCGCTGATCGCCACCGGCTCTGTCACCCTCACGGGAACACGCATCTGGCTTAACAACTCATCCTTCGCTGGAGGCGGCACTCTCAACGTCAACACCACCGGTGCCGCCACTCTGCTGGAAAATAGCGGCGCCTTGAATGGCCTGTCCACCATCAACATCAACAGCAGCGGCCTCGACATCCGGCAGAACACCGGTGGGTCAACCAACTACAACTACGCCTCCGGCACCACGCTGAACTTCGTCAATTCGGGCAGTCTCGGCACCAACATCGCCACCAACATCACTCTGTCCGTCGCCTGGCTGGGAAACATCACCATCGCCAGTGGCAAGACCGCCATGCTCAGCACAGCCGTCGCCGGCAGCCGCTTTCACATCAGTGGCAATGTTTCCGGCGCTGGTGGCGTGACGATCGGCGGGTCAGGAACGCTGGTGTTTTCAGGAACGAACACCTACACCGGAGCCACGACAATCAGTGCTTCCACCCTCCAGATCATGGGCGGTTCTGCCATAGCGGACACAGGGCTCGTCGCCATGAGCACCGGATCATCCACCAACACCCTCGATGTTCAGACCAGCGAAATCATCGGTGCGCTCAGCGGCGGCTCCGCGACGTTCAGTGTGGTGAATCTTGCCACGGGCCAGACGCTGACCCTCTCCTCCGGCACCCAGACCTACAGCGGCACCTTCACCGGCAGTGGCAGGCTGACTGTCTCGGGAGCCATCCAGACCTTGGCCAGCACCATCACTCTCACCGATCTGAACGTCACCAGCGGCACGCTGACGCTTTCTGCGGTCAACACAATTACCAACGGCCTGTCGCTCAGCGGTGGCACCGTGCTGCTGCTCAATGCTGGTTCCGCAGGAAACAGCGCCATTCAGGCCAGTGGCGGCACTCTTCAGGTTGGCGTGGCCCGGGGCAGTTCGCTCACCTTGGCCAATGCGATCACCGTTTCTGCGGGCACCCGCACCTACCTCTCTCCGCAGACCAATGGCGGCAGCTCCGGCACCTCCACCATCAATTTTGGCGGACCGCTCACCATCAATGCTGGCGGTATCCTGACACTCGGCACGCCTGCTGCCAATACGGCCTATGGCACCGCCAATGGCGCACTCGCCTTCGGCGCGGCCGCCACCTCGGGCACCAAGTTCCAGCTCAACGGCAACAGCTTCACCGTCACCGGCTTGAGCACGGATGCCACCACACCCGGCACCGCCACTGTGGAAAACGGCTCCACCACCGCCGGCACTCTCACCGTCTCTCTCGGCACCGGCATCACCAACACCTATGCCGGCACCTTGCGCAATGGCGGTACGGGCACACTGGCCCTCACCCTCAATGGCGCGGCAGACTCGGTCCTCACTCTCTCGGGAGCCAACACCTTCACCGGAGCCACCACCGTCACCTCCGGCAGTCTCGTCCTCGCCCACAGCCTCGCCTTGCAAGGCAGCACCGTCACCACCGGTGGCACCGGTATCATATTCGATTCATCCGTCGCCAGCCACACCTTCACCTTTGGCGGCCTTAGTGGCACGACTGACCTTGCGCTCACCGACAATGCCTCCGGTGCCGTGACACTCATCATAGGAAACAACGGCACTTCACAAACCTATTCCGGTGTCCTGAGCGGATCCGGTGCCCTCACCAAGGTGGGCGCAGGAATTCAGACATTCAGCGCCGCCCAGACTTACACGGGGGCAACGACGGTAAATGGTGGCACTTTGAAGATTCTCTTCGGCAGTGGTGGGCCAGCCAACAACATAATTGACTCCGGCTCTACGCTCATCCTCGGCGGCGGCACATTTTTGCAGCAGCAGAGCACGGTGGGGCCAAACTTTCAAACTCTGAACGGAGTGATCGTCCGCGCGGGATCGTCCGTGGTGAATCTAATCCGGGTGGGAGGAGGCGCAATGATGCTCACCCTCGGCTCAGTGACGCGCGAAACCGGTGGCACCGTAGCCTTCAGCGCCAATGGCAGCGGCAGTGTGGGCTTTGCAGCCACAGGGACGAACACCGCCTCCGGCATCATCGGCGGCTACGCCACTTACTATTTCGACAATGGGGGCGGCACCTTAACCAATTCCACAGACTGGGCCACCTTCATTGGCGGCAAAATCGTCGCTTTGGCCTCTGGGTCCTACTCCAATACCGCCGCCACCACCGCATCCACCAATCTCGACCTCACCACCAGTGTCACCCTCAATGCCAACGTCACCGTCGGCAGCATCCGGTTCAATAACGGCACGACCCCAACGACACTCAGCCTCAACGGTACTCACGCCATCGACAGCGGAGGCATTCTCGTCACCCCGGCCGTCGCTGGCAATGCCACCCGCATCACCGGTGGCTCCATCACTTCTGGAAACGGCCAGGACATCATCATCATCCAGAACAACACGACCGCTGGCGGCGCCCTCACGGTGGATGCCACCCTGACGGGTGCTGTCGGCCTCACCAAAAGCGGTGGCGGCCAGTTGATCCTCTCCGGCACCAATGACTACACCGGTGCCACCTATCTCAATGGCGGCACCACCAGCATCAGCAGCAATGCCAATCTCGGGGCCGTCGCCACGGGTGCTTCAGTCAACCTCAATGGCGGCACCCTCTCCGCCACCGCCTCGGTGACGCTCGACAACGGCGGCAGCGCCAAGCGCAACATCACTCTCGGCAGCAACGGTGGCACCCTCGATGTCGCCTCGGGCCAGACCCTGACCGTCAGCGGCTCCCTCAGCGGAGAGGGTGCTTTGAACAAGACAGGTGCAGGCACCTTGGTGCTCAGCGGCACCAGCACACAAACTGGCACCACCAGCGTCACCGCAGGCAATCTTCAAGTGGGTGTCTCCAGCAGCGGCCAGACAGGCACCGGCCAGATCATTCTCAATGGTGCCGATGCGGTGCTTTCGGGCACAGGCCAGGTTCAAGGCACCACCACTGTCACTCAAGGCACCGTCCGTCCCGGTGACGCCGGCGGCACCGCAGTCGGGACACTGACCACCAGCGAACTCATCTTCACCCCGGTCACTGCCACCACCGTGATCGAGCTCCAGATCACGGGTTCCAGCGGAACGTCCACCCTCGCCTCAGACAAAATTCTCATTGGCGGCGCGCTCACCCTGAACGGTAACAGCAATATCGTGGTGAATGGTGACACCTACAATCCCACTCTCGGCGACACCTTCGTGCTGCTGGACTGGAACACGGTGCTCGACACAGGCACCACCTCCGTTTTCAGCACCGGCACCAACAACCGCACGGGGGCCAACATCGGCAACGAGGGCAATCTGGACCTGCCTGATCTCAGCACCTATGGCCTCACCTGGCAGATCCTCGACTTCAGCGGCAGTGGATCGCTGACCCTGGTCGTCGTTCCTGAACCCGCCCGTGCTTTGCTCCTGCTGCTGGGCATCCTGCCACTATGGATGCACCGCAGGCGGGCCTAGGCGGCTGCGTTTTCAGTGCTGACCCGTGGAGAATCGCCCTTGTGTGACGATTCCGCAGGAGAAAAACTGCTTGCCGTAGCTGGGGATGCCGGTAACATCGCGCCCCTTTTGCCGGGCCATGTTGGTCAGGCCAAAGGATTCAAACCTAAGCCCGTTCGACCGGATCAGCCCTTGTGGCTGAGCGTTTTGCCCCCAAAACGTGCGGAAGACAGGCCCTTTAGATACCAAATACATGTCAACACAGATCCTCGCCGAGCTCGTCGAAGCCGGAGTCCATTTCGGACATCAAACCAAGCGCTGGAACCCCAAGATGAAGAATTTCATCATGGGCACCAAAAACCAGATTCACATCCTCAACATCGAGGAAACCGTCAAGCAGATCGACACGGCCGCTGAATTCCTGGCCGACCTCGCTCGCCGCGGCAAAAAAATCCTTTTCGTCGGCTGCAAACGCCAGGCTCAGGAAGCCGTCAAGCAGGCCTCCGAAGCTTGCGGCCAGTACTACGTCAATCATCGCTGGCTGGGCGGCACGCTCACCAACATGGAGACGATCAAGAAGAGCATCGCCCGTCTCAATTACCTCGAAGAGATTGAGAGCAAGCCTGAGTTCAAGCTCATGTCCAAGAAGGAGCTCGCCGGCCTCAACCGTGAGCGTATCAAGCTTGAGCGCAATCTTCGCGGCATCCGTCACATGGGCAAGATCCCTGACGCTGTCGTCATCGTTGACTCCGCCCGCGAGCACATCGCCGTTCATGAGTCCCGCCGTCTGAAGATCCCGATCGTCGCCCTCGTCGACACGAACGCCGACCCGAACATCATCGACTACCCGATCGCCGCCAACGACGACGCCATCCGCTCCATCCGCATCATCCTGCAGAAGCTGATCGACCCCGTCATCGTCGCCACCGCTGAAGCCAAGAAGTAATCCATTTCACCCCCCAACCGACACATGGCTGAAATCTCCGCTAAACTCGTCATGACCCTGCGCGAAAAGACCAACGCAGGCATGATGGAATGCAAAAAAGCTCTCACGGAAGCCGCCGGCGACCTTGAGAAGGCTGAAACCATCCTCCGCAAAAGCGGCACCATCAAGGCCGAGAAAAAGGCCGACCGCCAGACGAAGGAAGGCATCATCGCCTCCTACATCCACATGGCAGGCCGCATTGGCGTGCTCATCGAAGTGAACTGCGAAACCGACTTCGTCGCCCGCAATGACAACTTCCAGGCCATGGTGAAGGACATCTCCCTTCACATCGCCGCCTCGAACCCTCGCTACCTCCAGCGCGAAGACGTCCCTGCGGACCTCGTCGCCAAGGAGCGTGAGATCGGCGCCGAACTGGTCAAAGGCAAGCCCGCGAACATCGTGGACAAAATCGTGGACGGCAAAATGGAGAAATTCTATGCCGACAACTGCCTGCTCGAACAAGCCTTCATCAAAGATCCCGAAATCACCATCGCGAATCTGATCAAAGGCAAGATCACCGAACTGGGCGAAAACCTCGTCGTGCGCCGCTTCGTGCGTTACGCCGTGGGTGAAGACCTCTAAGAGCTCGGCTCCTTCAACAACTCACGAAAGGCGGTCGGCAACGACCGCCTTTTTTCTTGTTCACGCAGCAAATCCGAGAGCCTCGCACAGGTGTTTCGTGAAGGATTGCCGGATATTTAGCTTTGCTAAAATACCCAAACCATGCAAATTTCCGTAATTGGCATATTTGCTATGAGTGGACACCCACAATTGGCCTCACATGCCTGCGTCCTGTGCGCACTCCAATCCCATCGACCTGCGATGGTGCCTTTGTGATGGGCACCACGGGCGGCAGCTTGCCGCATGACTGAGATTTCGCATCTTCTCTGAACTTTCGGTTTCCACCGCCGCCAGTTTCCTCCATTCTGCGCGCCCGCTTTTTGCCCCCCTTTTTTGCCGTGAGCCGCACCCATCCCACTGACGACCTTCGCGTCGCCGAAATCCTTCCCCTCATTCAGCCAGCCCTGCTCATGCATGAGTTCCGTCTGGGTGAGTTGGAATCCGCCTTCATCGAAGACTCGCGCAAACGCGCCGAAGCCATCCTGACCTTGAAGGATGACCGCCTGCTTGTCGTCGTCGGCCCCTGTTCAATCCACGACACCAAGTCGGCGCTCGAATACGCTCAGCACATCATTCAGGCACGCGAGAAATACGCCGCTGATCTCGAGATCGTGATGCGCGTCTATTTTGAAAAGCCGCGCACCACCGTCGGCTGGAAGGGCTTCATCAACGATCCACATCTTGACGGTACCTTCGACATCAACGCAGGCCTCCGTGGCGCACGCGATCTCCTCATCAAACTCACCAAACGCGGCGTCCCTGCCGGCACAGAGTTCTTGGATGTGATCACCCCGCAGTACATCGCCGATGTGGTCGCCTGGGGCGCCATCGGGGCACGCACCACAGAAAGCCAGGTGCACCGCCAGCTCGCCTCCGGCCTGTCCATGCCCGTGGGATTCAAAAACGGCACCGACGGCGGCATTCAGGTCGCGCTGGATGCCATCGAGGCCGCCAAAGGCCAGCACTGCTTCCTCTCCGTGACCAAAGACGGCGTCGCCGCCATCGTGAACACCAAAGGCAACAACGCCTGCCACGTCATCCTGCGTGGTGGCAAAGCGGGTACGAATTTCGATGCGGCCTCCATCAAGACCGTCGCTGATCAACTCACCGCCCGTGGCCTGCCCGCCAGTGTCATGGTGGATTGCAGCCACGGCAACAGCCTCAAGGACTACCGCAAGCAGCCCATCGCTTCCGCTTCACTTGCCGAACAAATCGCCGCAGGCAGCACCGCCATCACCGGCGTGATGATTGAGAGCCATCTCGTGGAAGGCCGCCAGGACACCAAGCCCGGCCAGCCCCTCACCTACGGCCAGAGCATTACCGATGCCTGCGTCTCCTGGGAGACCACGGCAGACATGCTCGACGAACTCGCCGCCGCCGTCCGCGCACGCCGCCGCAAATGACCTTCACCCGCGATCATCTCCAACGCCTCGCGCAAGGCCGTATCCTCGTGGTGGGAGATGTCATGCTCGATCACTTCATCTGGGGGCATGTTCGCCGCATTTCGCCGGAGGCGCCCGTCCCCATCGTCGAAGTCACCCGCGAGGAATTCTATCCCGGTGGTGCTGCCAATGTCGCCCGCAACATCTCGCCCTTCTCACCAAACACCCATCTCATGGGCCGCGTCGGCAAGGACATGGCCGCAGACAAGCTCCGCGCGCTCCTGATCGAAGACAAGGTTGATCCCGCTCCGCTTCTCGTCCATCCCACGTTGCCCACGATCTCGAAAGCACGCGTCTCCGCACGCCAGCAGCAGATCGTTCGTGTCGATCGCGAAAAACTGCTGCCGCTAACCGATGACGAGCTCATCGAAGTGGAGCAGCGCCTGCGTGACCTCGCGCCTGATCTCGACGCCATCATCCTCGAAGACTACGGCAAGGGCTTCATGACTGAAAAGCTCATGCAGGTGGTCGCGAAAATCGCTGCCGAGCACAAGCTCATCGTCACCGTCGATCCCTCCCCTCGCAATCCATTGCCCTGGGCCGGCGTCTCGCTGGTGAAGCCAAACCGCTTCGAAGCCTTTGCTGCAGCAGGTCTCGAAGACCACCTGCTGACCGAAGCCCCACTCGAAAACAACGAGCTCCTCGAGGTGGGCCGCGTGCTGCTCGCCAAATGGAACGTCGCCAGTGTCCTCGTTACCCTCGGGGAGCAGGGCATGATGTTGTTTGAGCGCGGCCAGCCTCCGCACCACATCCCGACTCGTGCACGTGAAGTCTTCGATGTCTCAGGCGCTGGAGACACCGCCATCGCCCTGCTTACACTCGCTCTCGCCAGCGGGCACAGCCTGCGCGAAGCCGCCGAAATCTCGAACCACGCCAGCGGCATCGTCGTTGGCAAGCTCGGCACCGCCACATTGACACCAGCCGAGCTGCTGGCAGCCTTCTCATCCAAATGAGCACCGAATTCGCCTCTCTTTTCAAAACACATCTCAGCGAGCATCAGGATGCTATCGCCAAACTGAATGCGATGAGCGATCAGATCGCTCCGCTGGCCGCCGCCTGGCTTGCCGCGTTGAAGGACGGGAAGAAAATCATTTTCTTCGGCAACGGTGGCAGCGCCGCCGATGCACAGCATCTCGCCGCCGAGCTCGTTGTGCGTTACCGCATCAACCGCCCGGCTCTCGCAGGTCTCGCCTTGACCACCGACACCTCGATCCTTACGGCTCACAGCAACGATTTCGGCTACGACACCGTCTTCTCGCGCCAGATCGAGGCACTCGCTCAGCCAGGTGATGTCGTGCTCGGCATCTCCACTTCAGGCACCAGCAAAAACGTTCTTCTCGGCCTTCAGGCTGCGAACAAACGCGGCTGTGTCACCATCGCCTTCACCGGTGAAAAAGGTGCGGATTGCGCGGCTGAAGCCACACTGAGCTTCAAAGCCCCCTCCGCTATCACCGCACGCGTTCAGGAATGCCACCTCCTCATCGGGCATCTCCTCTGCGATGTGGCGGAGCAAAGCTTCGCGGCGGCTTAAGCCCGCGTTTCGCGTCCTTCATGGCCGCTGGCAGTCACATCCTCAAAACCTTCTCGCTTGCGACGACGCTGCGCGTGGTCCGCCTTGCGCTGAGCTTCGCGCTCACCTGCGCGCTTGCGCGTTATCTCGGCGGCAGTGGCTTCGGCCAAATCGCCGTCGCCATGGCCGCCGTGTCGGTGCTCTCGAGCATTGGCGAGCTCGGCTTCGCCCGCTATACCGTCCGCGAACTCATGAAGAAGGGCGCAGACCAGTCCGCCGTGCTCGGCATCACGATCACGGCCCGGTTCATCGTTTCCGCATCTCTCTTCGCCGGTCTAATCGCATGGATCGGCTGGCGCAAACCGGAAGGAACGCTGCTGCTCGTCGTTTACGGCTTGCAGCTGCTTACCAATCCCGCCACTGAAATCCTCTCCTGGCTGGAGGCTCACGGGCGTGTGTCGCAGTCCGTCATTGCCCAGTTTACCGGCTTCATCGTCAGCGCCGCCTGCATTGCAGCGGGCATCTGGTATCGGGCGCCGCTGTGGTTTTTTGCCCTGACTTATGCGCTGGAAGGCTGGATCTTCATCTCGCTCTGCGCATTTGTGTTCCATCTTTGCGGCGGCAGCGTCAAATGGCGTGCCTTTCAGTTTTCACGCGCGTTCGCACTTGTCACCCGTTCCTGGCCGGAGCTTGCCTCCCAAGCTGCGCTGATCCTGCTGTTCCGTCTTGATACCATGATGATAGAATGGCTGCGGGGGGCTGAAGAGGCAGGCATCTATGGCGCTGCAGTGCGCGTTTCTGAAATGGCCTATTTCATGCCGGGCATTCTTGCCACGCTGTTCCTGCCGCGCCTGTTGCAGGATCGCCAGCACAGAACTCCGCGCTTTGAAAAAACCGTGGTCGATTACTTTTCCGCCTCCGCAGTGCTCGCTTGCTCCGTGGCCGCCGGACTGCTGCTGCTATCCCCCTGGATGTCGTTGGCATTTGGCGAAGGCTTCGCCCGCAGTTCTGAAATGCTGCGCGTGCATGCCTGGGCTTTCATTCCGTACGCCATCGGCATCGCCCGCACACAGGTTCTGACAGTGGAGGACAAGCTGGCCGCAAACCTCCCTTCCGTCGTCGTTGCCGTCGCCGTGAACGCCTCGCTGAACATGCTCTGGATTCCCGCTCATGGCGGTGTCGGCGCGGCATGGGCCACGCTGGTTTCCTACACGCTGGCCTGGGTGGTGTGGACCTATCTCTCACCTTGGCTCCGTCTGAACGTCTCAGGCCTCATGACTCGTGCGTTCTTGGGGCTGCCACGCTTCACATGGCTGCGCATGCGTTCGCTGCTGCACTCCTGATTTTTTATGCAAGGCAGGGCTTTCATCATCTTCCTCGGCGGCCTCGGCGCCGTCTATGTCATGCTGTCCGTGCTGCTCGGTGGTGGCAACACCATCGGCGCGCTGGCCCAGTTTCTGTCCATCGGCTCCTTCATCCTCGCGGTTCTCCAGCCGCGCCTGGCTCTTTATCTCATGGTGCTCTATGCCGGTTACAGCGACCTGCTCAAGCGCATGATGGTCTTCGACGGCCATGTCACCATGAACGACATCCTGTGGGTGCGCGCGCTTTGCCCGCTGACGCTGGCTGGCATCTGCATCGGGACCTTGGTTCGTTCACTCCATGACGGCAGCCTGCATCACCGGCGCAAGCTCGTTTCACTGCTCGTCTGCTTCCTCGGCTTCATCGTTTCCGGTGTCTCCGCATTGCGCAGTGGCAGTGGCTTCAATGCGGCCGCCACGCAGCTCGCGGACGGCGCGGCCTACATGTTCCTGCTCTTTGTGGTTCCCTGCATCTTTCGCACTCCGGCGCAGATCATCGCCTTCATCAAATACTGCCTCATCGTCTTCATCCCTGTCGCTCTGTATGGCATTAAGCAGCAGATCTTCGGCCTGAGCGACTTCGAAATCGAATACCTTCAGTCCGGTCTCACCGTGCTCTCCAAGCATCTCGATGACGTCCGTCCACGCCCATTCTCCACATTGGTGGACAGCTCGCCCTTTGGCACCACTTGCGCAGTCTGCGCCTGCCTGGCACTCATGGTCCGTCGCCATCATCGCGACACCGGCACCCGGGCCTGGGGCGGCATGAGTTTCGTGCTTTTCGCCCTCTTCGTCGTTGCCTGCATCGCCAGCATGGCGCGTATCGCCAACCTCAACTGGATGCTGCCTATCCTGCTGCTGCCGGTGCTGCGCAGCGCACGTGGCACCGCGACTCTTTACGCCACCGTGGCCACCATGTTTGTCACCGCCTGTATTTTTGCTCAGGAACTGATCAATGCCGTCACCAGGCTCACCCTCTGGGCGCTCGAAAACTTTGGCGGCACCGCCATCGGCGTGCAGTTCTCGCGCTTCTGGACCATCTGTGACCGCCTCGACGGCATGCATGACATTGCGCACAACCCTCTCATGTGGACCATGTTTGGCTACGGCACCAAAGGCGCGGCAGATTTGCATGAGGCACACCTCGTTGCCAGCCATGACCTCATCTCCAATCTTCTGCTGGAAATCGGCTGGCTGCCGCTCGGCATCCTCCTCATCATTGCGGCTTTGGCCCTGCATTCGTTTCACCGCAGCGTGCTCGGATTGCGTGGCACGCCCGTCTTCAGCATCTGCCTGTGGATGGTTGGCATCTTGTTCGGTCTCCTTGTCCACAACATCTTTGCCGGCAATGTCACCTCGACTTTTCCGGTGAATTTCTTCTGCTGGTTCATCGCCGGGGGGCTGAATGCCTGCATCATTCATCAGGAAGGACTGCGGGTGAAAAAGCAGCTGCCGGAACAACCTCCACCCCACATGCGTCACCCTTGCTTCGCGCATGCAGCCACGTCACCGTTCAACCGAAATCTACCCAATGGCTGATTCGTCACAACTGGTCGTCCTGGCTCCTCATGCACTGTATGATTACAGCGGCAGGCCTCGCCGTTTCTTGGATGCAGTGCCCATGCCGTCCCATGGCCGGGCCATTGTCGGCGCATGGTTTCAGAATGATGAGCAGCTCGAATGCGATTACAGCCGCAAACAAGGCGGTGCGCTCCGCCGCCTCGGCGCTGCTTTCCGCCTTGTCTGGAAGCACTATGGCACCCTCCGCCGGGCGCGCATGATCTATTGCCTCAATGGCATGCACTACACGGTCCTGCTCCTTCTGTCCCGCTGCGGCCTGTTTTCTACCGAAGGAAAAATCATTCGTCGTGTCGCCTACCACGACACCGCGCTTCAAAGACTCGTCTCCAGCCTGCAAAATGCCTCGCCCGCCTTTCAGCTCGACTGCATCACATCCGAGCAGTTCGCCACCACAGCGCAGCAATTAGGTGCCCGCCGGGTGATTCTACGTCCGTGGAAAATCGACACCGGCTGGTTTCAGCCTCCAGACGATGTGCCAAAAACCCGCATCTTGCTCCCTGGCAACATCAGTCGTGACGAATCCATGGTTGCCCCGCTGCTGCATGGCGGTCTTTCCATCACCCGCATGGCTCGTATTCCGTCTTTGCTCCCCCGCTTTGCCGACGAGATTGCCAATCCGCGCTTTGAGCTCGTCATGAACGCCTCGCATCGTGAGTACCTGGAGCATTTGCATGCGGCCCCCATGGTGCTGCTCCCCATTGTGCCCTGTGATAACCCTGCGGGACTCACCGCTGCGATGGAAGCCATCTCCGCCGGCGTGCCAGTGCTCGCCAATCACAGCATGGGCCTCACCGAACTCTTTTCAGAGTGCCACTATCCCGTGCCGATGCTCCACAATCTCGATCCCGATGCCTGGGCGCAGGCCTGTCATCAAATCGAAGACCAGCGCGACTCCCCCGACTTCCTTGCCGCTCTGGATAACTCACGCCAGCTGCTCCTCAAACGCCACAGCATCCTGCCTGCGGGTGAAGACTGGGAGCAAATTTTTGCCGAGGCATCTACCGCTGATTCTGCCATCTCAGAAGCAGCCTTCGGCGCAGCCTCATCCCCTGCATGAGACCCGGCCTCCTGCTCATCAGCCACACCTATGCCGCGCTCGAGAATCGCAAGAAGTTGCAGGCGCTCGCCGCACATTTCGATCTCGTCTGCGTCACCTCCACCCGTGAGCAGCATCTGGTACTTGGGCGCCCCTCGTCCGACTACGACAACGACTCCGACGCCTCCACGCGCAACTACCAGCTCATCCGCCTGCCGCGCTCGGGTCGATCTAGTACCACCTTTCACTACTCAGGCCTCGCCGCCGTCATGCGTTCGCGACGTTTTGATGTGGTGCTCGTCGAAAATGAACCCTGGGCCCGTGTCTGCTGGCAGGCTCGGTTTTGGAAATCCCTCCTTCAATCGCATGCTTTGTTCGGGGAGTTCACTTGGGAAAACGTCGAGCGTCCCAGCTGGAAGGGACTTCTTCTCGCTCCCATCTATCGGGCCATGACTGCCACGACCGATTTTATCATCGCGGGCAATCAAGCCGCATCAAAGCTCGTGCAGCGGCGTGGCGCGCGTGAAGACAAAGTACTCGTGGCTCCGCAACTCGGGGTGGATCTGGACAATCATCTGCCGGCTTCATCTGCCGAGCGCGCCGCATTGCGCCAGGACTGCGGGTTGCCCGCAGACGCTTTCATCATCGGTTACTGCGGTCGCATGACCGAAGAAAAAGGCCTCCCCGAACTGCTTCAGGCATGTGAGTCTTTGCAGAACGTTCATCTTGCCATGGTCGGCTCCGGCAGTCTCGACCCCTGGCTTAAAGAGCAGCAGCAAACACGGACGTGGCTGCATCTGCTGCCTTCCCGTCCGCATTTCGAAATTCCTGCCTTCCTGCGCTGCCTTGATGTCTTCGTACTCGCCAGCAAGCCGGTGCACACCATGCAGCTCTGCTGGGAAGAACAGTTCGGCCATGTCCTCATTGAAGCCATGGCCTGCGGTGTTGCCACTCTTGGCTCCGACAGCGGCGCCATCCCCGAAGTCATCGGTCATGAAGAAGCCGTTTTTCCTCATGGAAATGCTGGGGCGCTTGCTGAGCGAATTCGCGGTGTGATGAATGGTTCCACCATCGCTCAGAGCCAGCTCGAACGCACTCGCAGGCTCTACACCAATGACGCCGTCGCTGCTCAATGGGCCGCATTCATTCAGCACCAGCTCGCCGCATGAGCAGTGGTCGCGTCATCTGCTCAAAACGTTTCTTCACCCCTGCGTCGGTCAGGACAGATCGCTGCGGCGAAGTTTCGAAAGCCTGATTTCATGCTTCAAAAGTTCTCCAATGCCCTTTCTGGCCTGCGCGCTATCACCCGGTTCGATCGGGTGTTTTTCACGCTATGCCAGCGACTGCTGGGCCGTCGGCTGGGCTGGACGATCTATTCGAAGGGCGGGCTAAAGTTCCTCATCGACCATCTGGCGGGAGATCAAAACGGTACTCGTGATTGCATTACGGGCCCGATGTATCGGGAGCTGTTCAAGGAAATGCAGTTGCCGCGTCAGTTACGGTTGCTGGACCTCGGTGCCAATGGCGGCGGTTTCCCGCTGCTCTGCCTCGACCTCGGCTTCGAGTTCTCCGCCCTCACGTGTGTAGAGGTCAATCCCTTCACTCATTCCCGGCTCGCTCTCAACATCAGGCAAAACATCGGGCTTCGACCAAAGCTCCTGAATGTCGCCATTGGCGGTCATCCGCGTGAACTCACGCTTTCATTTCCATCAGGTGGCACCGGCTTTTCCATCTATGGCGCGGCGGATGGCACCGCGAATGAGGATGCTCTTATCGAGGTGCTTACGCTGGACGAAATCATACATCGCGGCTTTGGCGACGGAGCCGTGGATCTTTGCAAAATGGACGTCGAAGGCGCTGAGTACGAAGTCTTGCTGGGTGACTCCGCCGATAGTCTTCGCCGTGTTCACTACCTCATCATCGAAATTCACCCTGCAGAGCCGGCGAAGCAGGACGCCCTCTGCAGAAAAATTGCGAGCCACGGTTTTGAACGCATCAAAACCTCAACCGCCTGCGATGACGTTCATCTGTTCGTCAATCGGCAGTGGACGGACTCAAGCCGCAGCTAGCCGCGTTTCGATCCTCCGATGCACCTCGTCCACGCTCCAGCGGTCCATGCAGGCCATAGGCCGCTCCTTGTTCTGGCAGGCATTCACCGGGTGCGAAAGCAGGTCACACGGCTGGCAGGCCAGCTTGGGATCACGCAGAATGTCAAAACCGTCCGTATGCCAGGGCGGATCCCAGTTGGAGGTCGAAGGACCGTTGAAGATCGTGCCCGGAACGCCAAGAGCCGAGGAGATGTTCATCGGTCCCGAATTGTTGCCGATGAAGTACTTCGCACCTGCCATCACGCGTACCAGTTCATCCAAGGACCCCGGTTTTACTCTCCGCACCTGCGGCTTCAGCATTGTCTCACCGGCTTCACCCTGTTCGAACCACGTCACTGCATGCTGGGCAGACAGCCGGTTCACCAGCTCTATGCCGCGTTCCAGCGGCCAGCGCTTGTAGGCACGGCTCGCCCCCGCATGCATCACCACCGACCCATGTTCTTCACGGCCAAAGGCGCTCAAGTCCGGAGGCGGCATGTTTTCTGGCAAAGCCGGCAGCTTCAAATGGCGTATCAGTGCCTGGGCGATGCGCCAGTTATGGATCGCCACATGTTCATCACCTTTCGAGGGCAGACGGAGATTCAGGAGTGCATTCAGCTTCACCCGCTCGGACAGCGGCCCGACTACGAAACGGGCGCCGCTGAACCTTGCGAGGAAGTGCGCCACACTTCCCTGATCACTGCCGAGCAGGCATGCGTCCGGCTTGATGCTTCGAATATCCCGCCAAAAATGCCAAAGGCGCGCGGGATGCCGCCAGGCACCATTAAACTCGGCCGTTGCGTAAGTATGGACTTCCACTTCAGGGCAGCAGACTTCATACAATCTAGCCGCTGTCGGACTCGTCAGCACCACTATGCGCCAGTCCGGATACGCCTCCACAAGCGACTGCACGACGGGCAGGTACACGACGTTGTCGCCGAGTTGGTTTACTTTGGAAATGAGCAGTGTCTTGAGCATTGAATGTTTTGACAGGCTTGTCCTGGAATCCGTTTCGATTTGAATCCTATCCCAATGATTCAGCCTGACTGGCTTGGATGCGACCTCATGGCCCATCATAGCATCTACGAGACTTCTACCATCGCACCGCTGACTTTTACCTTCAATGAAATTCAAGAATGGAAGGAGCAGTTAAAGAAACCGCTGACCATGCCGGGCGTTGACGATTCTTTTCACGGCTCATTTCTCAAGCAATCATCATGAGTCGTTTACGCAGTTCATCATGGCTCGTGCTGGCGTTGTTGGCGGCCTGTGGCTTGCTCCTCATTGCCATTCAGCCTTATGCGGCCGGTTACGGTCACTTCCGCCGGACGATTCTCTCCGAACTCCTCATGCAGTGGAAGGACCCGACCTGGCAGCACGGCGCATTGCTGCCGCTCATTGTCGGCTTTCTGCTCTGGCGGCGTCAAAATGAGGTCGCACAGCTTCCAGTCTCATCGAATCGCTCGGGGTTGGCGCTGATCCTCTTCGCTTTGTTCCTCTACTTCGCAGGATTTCGCGCCAACAACTTCTACTGCGGCTACTTGGGCATCATGACTTTGATTGCAGGCGCATCGCTGTGGCTGGAAGGCGCTCAGCGCAGCCGCGCAAGGTTGTTCGCCTGGCTGATGCTCGGGCTCATGTGGCCGCTGCCCTTTTTGGAGGAAAGCATCGGCTACCAGATGCGGCTTCTCATGGTGAAGTCGACAGGCTTTGTCCTCAATGCCGTGGGCGTCGATTCCCTCGTCTCCGGCACCGCTCTGCAGTCCATGCCCAACATCGACTTGGGCCGCAAGGCGGGCGACTTGTTCAGCGTGGGCATCGCCGCGCCATGCTCTGGCATGCGTTCACTGTTTGCGCTGCTCGTCGTCGGCGCGTTGTTCAGCTATTTCCGCCAGCGTTTCATGTGGCGCAGGTTTGCACTGTTCAGCATGATTCTGCCCATCGCCATCGTCGCAAACATGGCGCGCATTCTGGTCCTGATATTCACGGCCATGGTCTTCGGGCAGCAATGGGCCATTGGCGATGCCGAGAAGGAAGTGTCCGCCTTCCACGAATTCACCGGCATCGTGGTCTTCCTGGTGGCGCTGCTTCTTTTGCAGTTCGCCTCCTGGCTGCTGGATCGTTCGTGCGGCGGTCCGGGCTTCAAAAACTCGCGCACTGTCTCACGTCAGGTGGTTGCCCCTGTCATATGATTGCTCGTGCTTTCATTCTTCTGCTGCTCTGCGGCATGACGTTGTTGCTCTGCCAGTTTTCTCCTCAGCCCAAAGGCGGGGAAGCAGCAGGCGTGCTGGAGGAGTTGCCCATGGTGGCGGGCGGTTTTGTCGGCGAAAGTGAAGATCCCAGTGCCAGGGAGCGCGATCTTCTCCCTGCAGACACGATCATCAAAAAACGCAAATATCACACGCCCGGCAGATCCATTGAAACTCGCGATATCGCGCATGCTTCGCTCGTCATCGCTGGCAATGACACCCGCAGCATCCATCGCCCCGAAGTCTGCCTCGATGGTCAGGGCTGGACCATCACGAGTTCAACCGTGCGCGAGGTAAAGATGATCTCAGGCGCTGTTCTGCGCGTGCGCGACTTGGCCATCCAGCGTGAAGAGCTCAGACCAGACCGGTCCAAGCTGCTGTTGCATGCGCATTACATTTACTGGTTCGTGGGCAGCGACATCAGCACGCCCAGCAATCTGGAGCGTCAGCTGCTCAGCTTTAGAGACAGCGTGCTGCGCAACGTGAACCACCGCTGGGCCTACCCCTCCGTTATGGCATTCGTCACGGACAATCTCACACCACAGCAATGGGGGGAACGTCGTCGAGATGATGAGGAAACGGTAAAAATGATTCTCTCCCTCATTCACAGCCTCGCTCCGAAGTTCCAGAAAACACTGATGCAATCCTTATGATTCAAAAACTCAAAGATCATCTGCAGCCTTTGGGTCGCGTCGCAGTCGCCTACTCAGGCGGTGTGGACAGCACGCTCGTGCTGAAGGCCTCCTTGGATGCCCTTGGCAGGGAAAATGTCATCGCTCTCCTCGCCGTCTCACCCAGCCTGCCGCAAAGCGAAAAGCACGAAGCAGTCGCACTTGCTCAACAGCTCGGTGCCCGGCTTGAGCTCCTGCCGACCACAGAAGTCAGCGATCCCGCCTATCAGGCGAACGCGCCCAATCGCTGCTACTTCTGCAAGGACCATGTCTATCGCGCCCTGCGTCAGTTCGCAGAGCAGAACAGCATCGACCACGTGCTTGATGGCATGAATGCTGAGGACACGCTCGACGTTCGCCCCGGCCGCGCTGCCGCTCGTGAACTGCATATCCTCAGCCCGTTGCACGACCTCGGTTTCAGCAAACAAGACGTGCGTCACTTCGCCAAGGCCCTCGGTTTGCCGAACTGGGACAAACCCGCCGCTGCCTGCCTCGCCTCCCGTGTGCCATATGGCACAAGCGTCACACCGAAACTGCTCTCGCAGATCGAGCAGGCCGAGGCCGCACTCTTTGACCTCGGCTTCCGTGAGCTGCGCGTGCGTCATCATGGCGATGTCGCTCGCCTTGAAGTACCCGAGGCCGATCTGCTGCGCGCTTTGCAGCAGCGCGAGGCCATCACCTCAGCTCTGCGTGCCACTGGGTACACCTACATCACCCTTGATCTCGCCGGGCTGCGCTCCGGCAGCATGAACGAAGTGCTCAAGGCCCGCTCCGTATGAATGAATCAATACTGGCCGACCTTCTCGCTCAAGTCAGCGCAGGTACATTGCCTCCTGACCAGGCGCTGGAACGCCTTCGCACCCTTCCTTTCGCTGAATCAGGCCAGGTGCTGGCCGACACACATCGCATGATCCGTCAGGGCTTTCCTGAAGCCGTGTATGCCGAAGGGAAAACGCTCGCCCAAACCACGGATGCCCTCACTGCCCTTGTCGCTGCCCATGGCTGCGCGCTAGCGACCCGTGTGAGCATTGAAGTCGCCTCTTCGCTGTCGCAGCGTTTTCCCACGGGCAGCTACGACGACATTTCGCGCCTCTATTGCATCGGGCGGATGAATGATTCATTCCAATCCTCGCCTGTGGCAGTGGTGTGCGCCGGCACCTCCGATTTACCGGTTGCCGAGGAAGCCGCTCAGACCCTCGAATTCGCCGGCGCACGAGTGAACCGCATCACCGATGTCGGCGTGGCCGGGCTCCATCGCCTGCTGGCACGCCTCGATGATTTGCGCAGCGCCAGTGTGGTCATCGCCATTGCTGGCATGGAGGGCGCGATGCCCAGTGTTCTCGGCGGACTTGTCGCTGCGCCGGTGATCGCAGTTCCAACCAGTGTGGGCTATGGTGCAAATCTGAACGGCATTGCCGCCTTGCTAGGCATGCTCAACTCCTGTGCCAGCGGACTCACCGTGGTGAATATAGACAATGGATTCGGTGCCGCCGTGGCTGCGCTCCGCATTCTCAAGCTCCGTTCAACAGAATGAATCACGATAGCATCGCATTCAAGGCATGGGTGGGCTTGTGTCGCCGCTGGCCTTTCATTCGCGGACGCGACCGGTTCATGCGAATCTCTATTTCCAATCCACGCATCCGGCAAAGGCTGCTGGCTCGGCTAGAATGGGTTAGGACTCGGGAAGGCTTCGAGATGAAGGTCGGCCCGGAGTTTGACTACACTTCCTTCATGCTCCGCCTGTTTGGCAATCTCGAGCCAAAGACCGGCCGCTTCATTCTCAACAACATGAAGGCTGGCGAGACCTTTCTCGACATCGGGTCCAACGTTGGCTACTTCGCCTTGCTCGTTGCTTCCAAAGTGCCGCAGGCTCATGTGGTTGCCTTCGAGCCGAATCCGCCTGTCGAACTCTGCCTCAGCGAGTCTGTACAGAAAAACGGATTGGGCGCCCGCATGAAGGTGGTGCGCAAGGCCGTGTCAAACAAGGTCGGGGCAGTGTCTTTTTCAGTCGACACGATCAACTCAGGCCACTCCCGCATCGCCACTGGAGAAACGGGCGCGGACCTCATCCAGGTGGATGCCGTCATCTTTGATGAATGGGTGAAGGCACACCCGCTTGCCAGCCCTGTGGGATGCATCAAGATGGACGTCGAAGGTGCGGAAGTGCTCGCATTGAAGGGAATGCCTGAATTGCTTGCCAAGCACCGCCCCGCTCTTTGCATCGAAGGATATGACAACCAGCTCGCGGAGTTTGGTTCAAGCCTCGCCGAGCTCCGCCAACTTCTCATGGATGCTGGTTATGTCGAAGTCGCGCCCTTTGACGGCAATCTCTACCTGCAGCATCGGGACGTGGCTGTCATCTAGTGCTTGCGGGCAGGCCTGCCCGCCAACTGAAATGTCTCTCGAAGACGCCCTTTACCCGCTGCTCAAGCTCTACGAGGCAGCACCGCAGCCCGTGAAGTCACTGGCAGGCCGCATGTATCGGGCACTTCCCCAGTCCCTGCGCTACGGCCATGCCTACACACGATTCCAAAACGAAGCACATGAGGTTGAGACATGGGATGCAGAGACTATTCAACGCTATCAGATCAAAGCATTGCGCGAGTCTCTGATGGCGGCAGCTAAGGCCCCATTTTATGCCGAACGCTTTGCAGCAAGTGGCGTCGATCCGGCCAAGTTCGAAACACTGGAGCAGCTCGCCGATTATCCGCTGCTCACAAAGCAGGATGTGATTTTGCAGCGTGAGCAGATGGTCAATCCAGAGTTCGATGCAAAGCACCGCCTCTACATCACCACAGGCGGATCAAGCGGCGTGCCGGTCGGATTTTATCTGCACAAAGGCGTGAGTCGTCCGAAGGAGCAAGCCTATTTGGAGGCTCAGTGGTCGCGGCGTGGTTATCGCACCGGAGACCGCGTGGCCGTCATTCGCGGGAGCGTCACCTCCAGCAAAGCCGGTGGTGCCATCAGTTATTACGATGCCACACGAAACTGGCTCATTCTCTCCTCCTATCATCTCACGCTTGAGCGCCTGCCCGAGTATGTGGCCGCATTGAACCGCTTCCGTCCGCAGCACCTGCATGCCTATCCCAGCGCTGCACTGATGCTTGCACGCGGACTCGAGCAGACAGGCCTGAAACTTGACTTCAAGCTGACCTCCCTTCTTTGCGGCTCGGAAAAGCTCACCGCAGAATCCCAGCAATATCTGGAGCACTTTTTCAAAGCATCCGTGTTTCACTGGTACGGCCACAGCGAGCGCGTCGTCCTCGCCGCGCAGACCCGCACCTCCAATCATCTCCATTTCTGGCCCACGTACGGCTTCGTGGAGTTCGGCGATCCAGATGACGAAGGAAATCGCGAAATCATCGGCACCTCTTTTCATAATCATGTCATGCCGTTCATCAGGTATCGCACTGGAGATTATGCAAAAATCACGGACGGCGTGGCTTCTGAAATCGTCGGCCGCGATTACGAGTTCCTCGTCAGCTCCACCGGCCGCCGCATCTCTCTCACCGCGATCAACATGCATGACCGCATCTTCGATGGCCTGCTCGCCGTCCAGTTCTTCCAAGAACACGCAGGTGCTGTGGAATGCCGCTTTCAACCCGGCCCGCAATGGCAAAGTAACCTGGAAGCGATAAAGACAGGTTTGTTACAAAAGCTGGGTGACGACTTCACGCTCACCTTGCAGCAGGTGTCGGAAGTGGAGAAGACCAGCGCTGGCAAGCACAAGTGGCTGGTGACCCATTTAAGATCGTGAATTGAAAAGCTCATTGATGAAACAACTCGCCCAATACCAAGACGGACGCCTCGAACTGCAGGACGTTCCTGCACCTGTGCCACCGCCGGGAGGCATCTTGGTGCAGACGACGTGCTCGGTGATTTCGCCCGGCACGGAACGCATGAAGGTGGAGCAGGCCCGGATGTCGCTTCTGCAAAAGGCCAAGGCGCGGCCGGATCAGGTCAAGAAAGTGATCGATACAGCGAAGACCCTGGGCTGGAAAGCCGCCCTGCAAAAGGTGCGCAACCGTCTCGAATCACCAACCCCTCTGGGCTACTCCGCCGCGGGAATCGTGGTGGCGGTGGATGAACTGAACTCACGTTTCCATGTGGGCGATCGCGTGGCCTGCGGCGGAGCGGAGTGTGCGTTTCATGCGGAGATGATCGCGGTGCCAGATCTGCTCGCCTCACCCATTCCCACCGGCGTCGAAGACTGGCAGGCAGCCTATACGACATTGACTTCGATCTCCATGGAAGCCGTGCGCCAAAGCGGCGCCCGACTTGGTGAGCGTGTGCTCGTGCTGGGGCAGGGGCTCGTCGGTCTGCTGGCAACGGGTCTGCTGAAGGCTTCCGGTGCACGCGTGATGAGCGCGGACTTTGTCGCAGATCGTCTGCAAACTTCCCTCGCCATGGGGGCAGAGCGCATTGTGAATCCATCACAATCAAAGCTCGAAGACGAAGTGCGCGCATGGACAGATGGCCACGGCGTTGACGCAGTCTTGCTTTGTGTCGGCGGCAAAGGCCGCGACGCAGCGAACACCGCGATTTCCTGCCTCCGTGATCGAGGTGTGATGGTGATTGTGGGCATCTACGATGCAGAGTTGTCATGGAAGACCGCCTACATGAAGGACATTCAGGTGCGCTACTCGCGCAGCTATGGCCCGGGTCGTTACGATCCGCAGTATGAATGGGGCGGGCAGGATTATCCCATCGGCCACGTGCGCTGGACCGAGAACCGAAACTTCGAAGCCTGCCTGGAGCTGATGCGCACCGGGCAGTTGAATTTGAATCCAGTCACCACGCGCAGGGTAGTCTTTGGCAATGTTTTGGAAATATACGATAAGCTGGAAAGCGAGCTCGGAGTGGTGATCGAGTATTGTAGTCCCGGCTTTAGCCGGTCGGGAAACGGGGAACCCAAAGCAGCATCGGAGTTTCCCAATCTCCCAACGACAACTCTGCAATCTACCGTCGAAACCCTCGATGTCATCGGTGCAGGCAATTTCGCGCGCACGATGCTGCTCCCTCATGTGAAAGGGAAAATCGCCCTCGGCACAATCGTGAATGCCACGGGTCTCTCAGCACGCCATGTGATGGAAAAGTTTGGCTTCGCTCATGCGGAGACAGATTCGTCGAAAGTCTTCGATCACGAAGCCGCCGCAGTGATGATCGGCACCCGCCATCATCTGCATGCACCGCTGGTGCTGAAAGCCCTGCAAGCCGGGAAGCAGGCGTTTGTCGAAAAACCGCTCTGTCTGACATGTGAGGAACTAACCCAGATCGACACAGCCATGCTCGAATCAAAGGGCGGCGTGATGGTGGGTTTCAACCGGCGCTTCGCCCCAGCCACAGTGGCATTGATGGAAGTCCTGAGAACGGTCTCTGGCCCAAAGACACTCTCATTTCAAGTCAACGCAGGCGTGCTCGCGCCGGATCACTGGTATGCGAATGTCGCCGAAAGCGGCGGACGCGTCCTTGGTGAGGCCTGTCACTTTTTTGACTTTGCCTGCCACGTCCTCGGCAAGCCGGTGAAAGTCACCGCGCAGACGATAGGCCGGCCCAAGGTACCAGATTCAGTCACGGCACAGATCGAATTTGCAGACGGATCGTCGGCGCAGGTGATTTACTCCGCCGAAGGTGACTTGGCATATCCCAAGGAAACGTTTCGTGTGTTCGCGAGTGGCTTAGTATGTGAGTGCGAGAACTTCATGAAGCTGTCGATCTTCAAACAGCGCAAAGAGACCGTGAAGAAATTCGCCTCAAAGGGACACGCCGAAGAAATGGCGGCATGGCTGGCCTTCTTGAAGGACGGAGCACCACATCCGCTGCCCTATGAACAAGCGCGGCAGAGCATGCGCCTGACATTCGCAGTGCTGGAGTCCATTCGCGAAGGGCGAAGCATCGCATTGTGATGAGCCTGGGCTGGTACATGCAGCGCTTGCGCGCGATGAGTGTGAGCGAGATCGCTCGTCGCGTGGCTGAGCGCCTGGGACGGCGAAGCGAGATTGCGAGCCTCCGGCGCATCTCGCGCAAACCATGGGACGGCACATTCACCGATGTTCCCAAACTACCCTGGCGCGACCGCGTTCCTCCCGAACTGCGCAAACGGCTGGCCTTCGATGCTGAGAAGCTGATGCGTGGCGAGTGGGAGCTGTTTGGCTGGAAGCTCGTCGAGGTAGGGGCACCACCTTGCTGGCACCGCGATGCAACTCTGGGCGTTGTGATTGATCCAGACATTCCCTCACGAAAGCTGGACCATCGCCACCTCGAGCATGATGCGGATGCTCGCGCCATCTGGGAGATCAATCGCTGGAGTGAAATGACGCGCATGGCCATGCAAAGCGCTCTGAATGGTGATGTACATGCGATCCGAATTTCCCAGCTCTGGCTGGAGGACTGGTGTGATCGCAACCCTCCGGGACTTGGCATCAACTGGACCAGCCCTTTGGAAGCGGGGCTGCGGCTGATGAACTTCTGCTGGTTCGATGCTCTGGTTCGCGGCTGCAATGATCCCGAACTGGCCCGCAGGCAGGAGGAGCTGACCGCCCGCATCGTTCCCACGCACGCGTGGTGGATCTGGCGCCGTCGTTCGTTCGGCTCCTCAGCAAACAATCATCTCATCGGTGAACTGAGTGCGCTTGTGCTGGCACTTGCGCGCTGGCCCGCATTGGCCCGCATGATCCGTCCCATACAGCACGTGGTGAATCTGCTGGAGCACGAAATTTTGCAGCAGTTCGCCACCGATGGCGGCAACAAAGAGCAGGCCTTGCATTACCACTTGTTTGCCTGGGAAATGTGCTGGCATGCAGGCATGGCGGCTGGTGGGTTCAGGCCGGAAGTGCAGCAGCGTCTGACTCTGGCGGCGCAATACTTCGTTGATGTTGTCGAATCACCCGAGTGCTGGGATTTTGGCGACTCCGATGATGCGCAGGTGCTACCATTGCCGCTAAAACGTGCCAATGCAGCCGCAGAGTTTCGCGGCTGGCTGCTCAATAGAGCAGACGGCGCAGTGCTTCGTTTCTGGCTGGGCGAGCCGCCCAAAGGCATTAAAGCAGCCATGCGCAGCAAGTGGCTCACCCATGAGCAAAGCGGGCAGGCCATCTGGCGTGATGCACGCTGGACTGTCCGGGCAGATGCTTCCCCCCTCGGTCTGGGCAGCATGGCGGCTCATGGCCATCTCGATGCACTGCATGTGTCGCTTTGGTTTGAGCAGCACGCACTCATCATTGATCCAGGAACGGGCGCTTATTACAGCAACCCGGCACTGCGGACGAAACTGGCGTCATGGGACGCACACAATGGACCCGTGCCGGTCGCTGGCCGCTCCTCTCCCCGGCGCATGGGGCCGTTCTTATGGGCCAGACATCACGTGAAGCCGGGACTCGAAATCAGCGGCGACATTTGCGTGATGAGCATTGCCTGTGATGCTCATCGCACAAAGCGTGCTGTCCATGTCACTCAGGATTATGTAGAAATCTGCGACGATGTCGGCATTGCAGCCTCGCATGTGGTGACGTGGCAGCTTGCACCCGGCTGGCGCATCGAGCATGAACGCAAGAACGGCTTCGTCTGCCATCACGCGGAATCCATTCCGGTGCATGCGACACTGAACGGCGATGCCATTGAACAATGGGAGATCGTGGAGCGTGAGGCTTCGCCGCACTTTCGTGAACTCATGACGACCCAGGCGGTAAAGATCACCTTTCGCGGCACGCTGACGACAATCTGGCGCAAGTCGGACTGACGGCTGCCTCCATTTAACAAACAAACTCAAGGCGCGGGATCGTATCCCGCGCCTTTTTGTTTTCCCCTCACGGCTTTAATTCCACCGCCTTGTAGCAGCGGTGTTGGAGCAACGATGGCTTCAGTCCTTTGACCTCAGGGCGCATCAAATACGAAAGTGTATACCAATAGATCGGCAGCATCGGAGCCTCATTAAGCATGAGGGTTTCGGCCTCACTGAGAATTTGCAGACGCTTGGCGACATCACCTTCCTGAAAGCTTTGATGGATGAGTTCATCGTAGCGCTTGCTGCCCCAGCCGGTGTTGTTGTTGCCATCCCCGGTCTGCCAGATGGCGAGGAATGTCGAAGGGTCGAGATAATCACCCACCCAGCCAAAGCGGGCGATTTGATAGTCCAGCTTGCGTTGCGATTCGATGTACACACCCCAGTCCTGATTCAACACACCGGCAGGAATATGGAGATGCTCCTTCCACATGGCCTGTACCGCTTCGGCCAGCGCGCGATGTGACTCGCTCGTGTTGATGAGGATGTCGAACGCAGGAAAGCCTTTTCCCTCTGGAAAGCCTGCCTCGGCAAGCAGCCGTCGTGCTTCGGCGGGGTCAAAGCGCATGATGTTGGGCACATGGTAGTCAGGGTTGCAGCCGGGAGGAGTCAGGCCTGTGGCCGGCTGCTGTCCCGCACGAAGAATGTTCCGTGTGATGCTTTCACGGTCGATGGCCATGGCGAGCGCACGCCGCACCAGCGGATTGTCGAAGGGCTTCTTCGTGGTGTTGCAGCGGTACATGTAAACGCTGAGCAGCGGATCGTTGTGATAGTACGGTGACTTGCTCTCGCGATACGCAGGGATCTTGGACAGCGGCATCGTCAGCGTCACGTGAAGCTGCCCGTCGTTGAAGGCCCGCTCCTCAGTCGTGTCGCTGGAGATGGGCAGAAATACAATGCCGTTGAGTTTGACCGTGGCGGCGTCCCAGTAATGCGGGTTGCGCTCGACTTCGAGAGCTTGATTGACCTCCCAGCTTTTGAGTTTGAAGGGGCCGTTGCAGACCATGTTCACTGGCCGTGTCCAGCGTGTGTTGCGGTCGGTCATCTTGCCAAATTTTTCGATGGCATGCTTCGGCAGTGGGAACCACGCGTAATGTTTGATCATGCTGAGCAGATAGGGCGCTGGTCCTTTCAGCGTGATTTGCAGCGTGAGCGGATCGAGCGCCTTCACTCCCACCTGTGAAAAATCCTTGATCTTGCCCTTGTGGTATTCCTCGGCGTTTAGAATGGGGTAGAGCATGTTCGCATAATCAGCACCCAGCTTCGCGGTGAGGATGCGCTGGTACGAGTACAGAAAATCAGCAGCGGTGAGCGGTGCACCATCGCTCCACATGCCCTGAGGCTGGAGCTTGAACGTCCAAACCGTAAAGTTTTCAGCGCTCCATGAAGCGGCGGCTCCAGGGGCATCGCCGTCAGGATTGTCAGGTGCCGGGGCGATGAGACCTTCAAAGAGCGAATGAAAAATCATATGCTCCGGCTGACCGCTGGCGAGGTGGGGGTCAAGCGTCGCAGGCTCGCTGCCATTACCAGCCAGGAGAATGCCAGCGCGATTGGCTACCTCGACACGTGTGGGCCGGTGCGTGCGGATGTGATGAAACCACGCAACGCCCCCGATGAAGGCGATGAGAATGAGAGCACGATATATCCAGCGCATGCCCAAACATGACACGAGGCACCTCATTCGTGCAACGAGGCATCAAAAAAACGGCCCCGCCGTGCACTGGCGGGGCCGCGTGATGCAGCAATCAATCAGGTTTCCACGCTACTACCTGCGGAAACCATGATGATGGCTGGAACCGTGGTGGTAGCCATGGCCGGTATTGCACCCGGGGTTGAAGCCACCAAAGCCAAAGCTGATGCTGGGCCGCACAATGATGGGGCGCGGCACAGCACCATAGCCGTAGCCACCCTGCGCACCCTGAGTCACCCACTGACCGATGGGGCGGCCGTAGCCGTCATAGCCGACGATCTGGTAAACGGCCACGATGGGGGTGCCGCAGGAGGTGTAGCCTACGACCCGGGTCTGGCCCTGGCATTCAGCTTTGGCATTGGAGGGAGCTGCAAAACCAAAAACTGCGGCTGCAGCGATGACTGAGAAGAGTGTTTTCATGAGTGTGTGGAATTGGTGTCCGCACTCTCTGACGTGGCTGCTTCAAGACTATTCAGCCCGCTTGAAATATTTTTTCACTTACTGCTGCGACATCGATTTGGGATCAAACGCATCACGCAGACCATCGCCCAGCAAATTGAGCGCTAGCAGCGTGGTGGAAAAAAAGATGCCCGGATAGAGTAGCAGCCACGGATAGCTCTCCATCGATCTGGCGCCCTCCTGGATCAGCACACCCCAGCTCGCATCCGGTGGCTGAATGCCGAGTCCCAGGAAGCTCAGCGCGGCCTCCAGCAGCATGACTCCCGGCACGGTGAGGCTGGCGTAGATGATGATCGGCCCCACCACATTCGGCAGCAGGTGCCGCCAGACGATGTGCCAGAAGCCCGCACCACTGGCTCGCGCCGCAATGATGAACTCAAGATTCTTCAGCGCCAGCACCTGCCCACGAACAACACGGGCCATCGTGAGCCATTCCACCGCGCCGATGGCCACAAAGATCAGCCAGAACTCACGCCCCACTATGGCCATGAGCAGGATGACGAAATTGATGAAGGGAAACGCATACAGGATGTCCACGATGCGCATCATCGCCGCGTCCGTGCGTCCACCGGCAAGGCCGGAGACCATGCCATAAAACACACCAATGATCGCAGCGACAGCTGTGGCCAGCAATCCCACCTCCAGGGACACACGCCCCCCATGCAGGATGCGCGTGAGCATGTCCCGTCCTAGCGGATCCGTGCCCAGCCAGTGTGCCAGGCTGGGATTCGTGGCTTTGAGTTCGAGATTCTGCAGTGACTGATCGTAAGGCGACAGCTCCGGGCCAATGCCACACAAAACCACCAGCACGGCCAGGAACCCCAACGCCCATGCGTTCAGGCGGTTCCTCATGAGACGCCGCCACGCCGCACGCATCGGTGAAAGGCTCTGGTTCGTTCCGCTGCTCATGCGTGGAGTCGGATACGTGGGTTGAGCGCTGCCTGAATGATGTCCACCAGCAGATTGAAGCTGACGATGAGTGCGGCGTAGAAAGCCGAAATCGCTATCGCCAGCTCATCATCATGATTGAAAGACGCCGCGATGAAAAATTGACCAAGCCCCGGCAGTTGGAACACCGTTTCAACGATGAACGAACCCGTGAGCAATCCCGCTGCGGCAGGGCCGAGGAAATTGAGCACCGGCAGGCTCGCCAGTTTCATCGCATGAAAAAAGACCACCGAGCTTTCACTCGCTCCTTTCGCACGTGCTGTGCGGATAAACTCCTGCGCAAGTGTCTCGCGCAGGCTCCCTCGCGTCAGCCGCGCAATGTAGGCGCTGTAGATGATCCCCAGCGTCAGCGCGGGCAGCACCCAGTCCGAAGAATCAAACCAGCCGGACGCGTTGAACCAGCGCAGCTTCAGTCCAAACAGCATCGCCAGCAGCGGTCCCAGCACCATGCTGGGAGTGCAGATGCCCAGTGTGGCTGCAAGAGTGCTGCTGCGGTCTTCCAACGTGTTGGGCCGCAGAGCCGCGAAAGCACCCAGCGGCACCCCGATGCTCAGCGCGATGAGCAGAGCGGCCCCACCCACCGTTGCAGACACCGGAAAGCCGGAGGCGATGATCTCATCCACACCTCTTCCCTGAAAGGTTTTGGACTCCCGAAAAGTGAACGTCGCGTAATGAGTGTAGTACCGCCAGAGCTGAACATAGACCGGCTTGTCCAGGCCATAGTAGCTGATCTTTGCCTGCAGTGCTTCCGGTGAAGAAGCGCGCTCAGATTGAAACGGTCCGGTCGGCGAAAGCTTGAGCAGCCCAAACGTGATGGTGATCACCGCGAAGATCACGATGATTCCCTGCACGATGCGGCTGACAATGAAGCGGATCATTTCGCTTTCTCGTAAAGATCGCTGATGTCAGCGGCGGCGAGTTCGATCAGATAAGTCGCGATCTTGGCCCCAAGCGCTTCAAAGTAGCGCCGGCCCTTTTCCGCCGTGCTGTGCTGCGGATCACCCGAGCCGGTGTCGTTCGTCGCTTTGCTCCAGGCACGTTGCGCCCAGGCCCACTTTTCGTTGATGGCCTTCAGCTTCCACCGGTTGTCAGTGCCCGGACCCCATTCCTCTTTCGGCAGCACCAGATGAGGATGAAAATGCAGCATGAGGCTGGTTTCGCGTTCGTCAGCGTGGTCGCCCACGATGTTGAAAATGTCATCGCCTTTCACCGCATTGAACCAGGAAACCGTGGAGAGAAACATCTTCGGGTGCTTCGCCTGCAGCTCACGCAGCATCTGGCGGAAGTCATTGCCTCCATGCCCGTTGAGGATCACGAATTTCATCACACCCACGCCTTCGAGGCTGCTGATGACGTCTTCGAGCACCATCATCTGCGTGGTCGGATTCATGTTGATGCAGAAGGGGACGTCAAGCTGTCCCGTCTGCACCCCGAAAGGCATGTTCGGCAGAATGGCCACCTTGGCTCCCGCCTCCCACGCGATGCGGCCCGCCTCGGCGACGATGGCGTCG
Source organism: Prosthecobacter sp. (assembly GCF_049294395.1). Taxonomy (GTDB): domain Bacteria; phylum Verrucomicrobiota; class Verrucomicrobiia; order Verrucomicrobiales; family Verrucomicrobiaceae; genus Prosthecobacter. Next base: position 67,589 of record NZ_JBAQCR010000212.1, on the reverse strand, counting down.
TTTTGCAGCGAATCCGTCGCGTAGGGCAGGTGCCAGTTGTGCGCCTCCGTGGCGCCCCATGGGAGCACGGCGGCTTCATAGCGCGTGGCTTTCACGTTTTTCCAGTTCGTTTCGGCAATGATCCAAGGTCTCGGGCTCATGGGGGGCATGTAAAAGAGGCAAACGATGGATGCAACGTCCGACAAACTCGGCCACAAGGAACGTTTCTCTCCGCCCCATGCTTCGCACGCTGCTTTTTCTCACCCTGACAGCCTTTGCCTCCGCTGCCGAAATTTCATTCTCCAGGCAAATCGCGCCGATTTTGATCGATCAATGCGTGGAGTGTCATCGCGCCGGCAAGGCCAAGGGCAGCTACCGTCTGGACACCCTCGAACTCATGCTCAAGGCGGGCGACAGCGATGCTGCGCCCGTCGTGGCGGGCAAGCCGGACGAAAGCGAGCTCTACCGATTGATCGCCACCCATGAGGAAGACGATCGCATGCCCAAGAAGGCCGATGCCCTCCCCGAAAAGGAAACAAAGCTGATCCGCGATTGGATCGCCAGCGGTGCCAAACTGGACGTCGCCGACAAAAAGGCGGCTCTTCGGACCATCGTTCCCGAACAAGAAAAAACTCACGCACCTGCGAAGTACCCACGGCCTCTCCCAGTCACCGCTCTCGCCCTGAATCCCGCCGGGAGCACGCTCGCCTGCAGCGGTTATTTTGAAACAACCCTCTGGGATGTGGCATCAGGCAAACTCACTGCGCGCCTTGACGGCATGCCCGAACGCATCCTCGCGCTGGCCTGGATCTCCGAGGTGCAGCTCGCCGTAGCTGGCGGCGTCCCCGGGCGCTCAGGCGAGGTATGGTTGATCAATCCTTCGCAGCCGCAGGAGCACAGGCGTCTGATGAGTGCGCGCGACTGCGTGCTCGCCATGGTGGCCAGTCCGGATGGCAAACTGCTCGCCTGTGGCGGTGCCGACAATCAAGTGCGCTGTTTCGAACTTCCCTCCGGCAAACTGAAATGGCAGACAGAGCCGCACGCAGACTGGATCATGGGCATGGCCTTCTCTCCAGACAGCCTGCACATCGCCACCGCCAGCCGTGATCGCACCGCCAAGCGCATTGACGCTGCCAAAGGAGAAATCGAGGCCACCTTCACCGGCCATGACTCTGCGGTGCTCAGCGTGGTCTTCTCCCCTGATAGCAAGGAAACCCTCAGCGGCGATGTCGAAGGTAATATCCGCCGTTGGGATCACAACGGCGATGCTAAAAAAGACGGCGCTCTGAGGCCGGGCGGCCGCACCGAAATGCTGGCGCTGGGCTTTCTGGATGCCGGGACGCCTCTCGCCGCCATGGGCAGCGGTTCGGTGGTTTCGATGGATGCAAAAGCCCGCAAAACGAAGGACAAGATCACGCTGTATGGAGACCGCGTGAATGTGCTGCTGTTGCAACGCATCGACAAACTCACACGCATCATCACCGGCTGCCACGATGGCACGGTGCGCATCAACGAACTCGGAAAGGCGGAGCCGGTCTTGCAATTCGTGGCTTCGCCGGGATGGTAAACCGCCATGTTTGAATCACGCGCCGATCCTCTCGCCCCGCGTTTGGTTTTCATCCAGCGGGTGATCAAGTATGCCGCTATCGCGCTGATCGTGATCGGTGTGGCGCTGGGCATCGGCATCCTGGGCTATCATTACATCGCCAAATTCAGTTGGATCGACAGTCTTTTAAACGCCTCGATGATCCTGGGCGGCATGGGCCCCATGGGAGACCTGCCATCGGATGCTGCCAAAGTCTTTGCCTCCTTCTACGCCCTCTTCAGCGGGCTCGTGTTCATTTCCGTCATGGGCATCGTGCTCGCGCCGGCGGCGCATCGTGCCCTGCATCATTTTCATCTCGATGAGGAGGACGAAAAATCATGAACAAAGAAACAGTCGTCATCATAGGTGCCAGCAACAACCCTGAGCGCTACAGCCATCGCGCTCTGCTCCTGCTGCGGAAGCACGGGCATGAAGTCGTGCCGGTTCATCCCAAACTCGCTGAGATCGAGGGCATCCCCGTGGTGGCCGATCTGGGCTTGATCTCAGGTCCGGTGGATACCGTGACGATGTATGTTGGCGCAGCCATCTCATCCGGATTGCAGGACAAGCTGATCGCGCTCAAGCCGCGTCGGATCATCTTCAATCCTGGCGCAGAAAATGCCTCGCTGGCAGACGCTTTGCAAAAAGCCGGAGTTGCCTGCGAGGAAGCCTGCACCTTGGTGCTGCTAAACACGGGGCAGTTTTGAACGCGGCTCCTCGCTTGGGAGTCTAAGTCAACAACCCCCATGTTAGAGATCCAAAAATTCCGCCTCTACGAACGCAGCCGTCTGCGTGCCAAAGGCGTGACCGACGAAGAGATCGAAAAGGTCCAGCACCTGCCCTTCAAGCCGGCCTTCGTGGAGGGCAAACGTCGCCAAAGAGATGCAACCGACGAGAACCAGGTGCCTCCTGAGCAGTTCGCCTTCCGCAGACCTCGCTGAAGCAGCAGCCTTGCCCGCCCGCCACGACCTGCTAGCATCGCGGTACCCACCGCATGCCCGCGAACCGCTTTTACAATTCCTTCGATCTCGAAACGCTCGATTCACGCCCTGCTCACCCCGGTGAGTATCGCAGCCCGTTCCAGATCGACCGCGACCGCATCATCCACAGCAGCGCCTTTCGCCGCCTGCAAAACAAGACCCAGGTCTTCTTGTCCGGCGAGTACGATTTCTACCGCACCCGCCTGACCCACAGCATCGAGGTGGCGCAGATCGGGCGCAGCATCTGCGGCTGGCTCACCCAGCAGAGCCAGTATCTGGATGATGAGTGCTTCATCGACTCCGATCTCGTCGAAAGCGCCTGCCTCAGCCATGACCTCGGCCACCCTCCCTTCGGCCATGCCGGGGAGCGCACCCTCCACCACCTCATGGCCCCCTACGGCGGCTTTGAAGGCAATGCGCAGACCCTTCGTATCCTGACACAGACCCTCTTCAGCGAAGGCCGCAGCGGCATGAACCCCACCCGTGCGCTGCTGGACGGCGTGCTGAAATACAAAACCCTGCAAACCGAGACCCCGCAGGCAAAACACCACTACCTCTACGACGAACAGGAACGCTGGCTCGATTTCACCCTCGGCGGCCAGGCCTTCCCGCTGGAACTCACCCCCGGCAAAGTGCGCAACGGCTTCCGCAGCATCGAATGCCAGATCATGGACTGGGCGGATGACACCGCCTACTCCCTCAATGACATTGCGGACGGCATCCACGCTGGATTCATCAACGTGCAGCGGATGGAGCGTTGGGCAGGGGATCAGGAGCTTTCAGCGGCCGATCAGGCCGACTTGGAGTTCCTCTGCAAAGCTGTCCGTGAAAACCGCGTCGAAGGCCGCTTGAACCGCCTCATTGGTGAGTGCATCCGCGCCACGAAACTGGTGCCCGCCGCAAACTTCCTCGGCCAGAGCACCCGCAGACATCAGTTTGCCTTGGAAATCGACCCCGCATTGCGCCGCCGTGCGGACCTCCACAAAAAGATCGCCCTCGAGCTCGTCTTCCTCAGCCCCCAGCTCCAGCAGCTCGATCACAAGGCCGACTTCATCCTCACCCGCGTCTTTGGCGTGCTCAAGGAACGCTACATCGACACCGTGCAGCCCAAAGGCCTCCACCTGATGCCTGCCGCCATCGAAAAAGACATCCAAGCCGCAGCCGATGCACCCGCCCGTGCCCGTCTCGTTTGCGACTGGATCGCCAACATGACCGACCACTTCGCCTTCCGCACCTACCGCCGCCTCTTCGACGCAGACTTCGGCTCCATCACGGATTTTGTGTGAGAGAGGTCATATGTAAGCTTCACGATGGTGTCTCATCGCCATCAGATAGCTCACATGTTCCAAAGACCTAAATTATAGATGATTCGGGTTCGCTTCCGGCATTGGGTCTGACTTGTAAACAGGATGAAGCAATCTTCCGTCAGTCCGCACCGCTGCACACCAGCTCCAACGGAGCTGCGTAATACAGCCCAGGGTCAGGCGAGCCTCAGCGAGGCGACCCTGGGTACTGGCAGTTCAATCCGGGAAGCAAACCCATCGCACCGCCGCACACACCGCTTACCAGCAGCGTCTGCAACCAGCTACGCCGCGCACCTGCCCAGGATTTGAGCGCACCCGGTATTTCCACAGAACACGATCAGTACACTTACTGAGTGCAAGAGTTGCTGGAACGAAACACACGCACGTGATCTTCTTCAAGATCACTTTTTCCACGCTTAATTGACTCCACAAACTCAGGAGAAAGCTCCTCCTGATCATCAAGATAATCCGCCAGCCAGTCACGCAGCTCCAGCGCTGCATCACGCGGGAGTTGCTTGATGTCATTCTCGATGGCTTCAAGAACCGACATGGTGGATTGAATGAGGCCTCAAATCACAGCTTCGCAATCCGGCGGCACACTTCCTCCACATTCGCGCGGCTGTTGAACGCGCTGATGCGGAAGTAGCCTTCACCAGCACTGCCAAAACCGCTGCCAGGGGTGATCACCACATTCGCTTCATTCAGCATCTTGTCGAACATCTGCCAGCTCGTCAGGCCGTTTGGGCAGCCCACCCACACGTAGGGTGCATTGACACCCCCGAACACCTGCAGACCGGCCTTTTTGCAGGCCTCGACAAGCAGCGCCGCATTGCCCATGTAGTGCTCGATGAGCGCCTTCACCTGCGCCTTGCCTTCGGCTGAGTAGATCGCCTCCGCACCGCGTTGGACGATGTAGCTGGTGCCGTTGAACTTAGTGCTGTGGCGGCGGCTCCACAGCGGATGGATCGCCTGCTTGCCTCCGGCCTTGGTCTTGCCCATGAGGCCCTTCGGAATGATGACGATGCCGCAGCGCACGCCGGTAAAGCCACCGTTCTTGGAGAAGCTGCGGAATTCGATGGCGCAGTCACGCGCACCCTCGATCTCATAGATCGAGCGCGGCAGCTCAGGATCGCGGATGAAGGCCTCGTAGGCCGCGTCGTAGAGGATCGTGGTGCCATTGGCCAGGGCGTATTTCACCCAGGCTTCAAGCTGAGCACGTGTGGCCACCGCTCCCGTCGGATTGTTCGGATAGCACAGGTACGCCAGATCCACCGGCTCATTGGGGATCTCAGGCACAAAGCCGTTGGCAGGCGTGCATTTCAGGTAGTGCAGGCCCGCGTAGGCGCCGCTTTCGTCGGCATCGCCCGTATTGCCAGCCATAACGTTGGTGTCCACATACACAGGGTACACCGGGTCGGTGATGGCGATCTTGTTCCCAGCACCAAAGATGTCGAGGATGTTGCCAGTGTCGCACTTGCTGCCGTCGGAGATGAAAATCTCATCGGCTTCCACCTGGATGCCGCGGGCCTTGAAATCGTTCTCGGCGATGGCGTTGCGCAGGAAATCATAGCCTTGCTCCGGGCCGTAGCCGCGGAAGGTGGCGCGGTCGCCCATTTCATCCACGGCCTTGTGCATCGCCGTGCGCACGGCCTCTGGCAGCGCTTCGGTCACATCACCGATGCCGCAGCGGATCAGGCGCTTGGCCGCTTCCGTGTTGGCCTCCGTGAACACCTTCACGCGACGGGCGATTTCAGGGAAGAGGTAACCGGCTTTGAGCTTGTTGTAGTTTTCGTTGATGTAGGCCATGGCGGGGAAAAGGGCGGGCAGTGTGGCGAGTCGTGGCTGGGATGCAAGAGCGTCGAAACAGTGTCGAACCTGTGACATCGCCCTGAATAATCATTTACAATTCTTACATATGAGAAAGCATATCAAGGTTGAGATTCAAAATTGTCGAATCTCAATCTGCCATGAAGAAAAATGCATTCTCTCTAAGTCTTTCCTTATGGGCCGCCTGCCTGATTAGCAACTGTGCTTATCATGAGGTCGCCTGGCAGAAGAATGAGATCAGCCCGTCTTCCCATCCTCTCGGCACCGGCAAGCCGGTCAGCTACACCAAGCCTCAGCTCTGGAACAAACGGCACCTCACTTGGCAGCTCGATACCACCACCCCCATCCCCACCCGTCTGTCTGCGGAAGAGCTCCAGCGCGAGATCGACGAAAGCTTCAAAAGCTGGGAGGCCGCCGGTGTCTTCACCTTTGCTCAGGCCAAGGCCGGGGAAACCGCTGACATCAAGATCAGCTTTGGCACCCCTCCCGGCAGAGCTTGGGATGGCCAGCTCGGCAGCATGGGCCATGCGTCCTTCCCATGGAGCCGCGACCGCGGCCACATCTACCTCGACCCCTCCGAATGGTGGAGCACCAAATCAGTAGCTCTGATCGGCGATCCCATCACCAAATGGCTCCCTCATGAGATCGGCCACGTGCTGGGCCTGCAGCACTGCCCCGGCGAAGACCTGACCATGAGCGAGACCGGCCCCTACAGCCTTCCAGGGAATAAAAGCTTCGCGCAGTTGCAGCATCTCTATGCGCCCAAGACCCCCGTCTTCACCTGGGTGCAGTGCGTCATGGATGTCTCGGGCGAGGCCGAATAACGCCTCTTCTGTATCGCAGGCGGTTCCGTCAGGCAAGAAAGCGGACCTTTGTGCCGTCCATTCTGCATGCAAAGAAGACTGATCGCGTGGCTGGCTTTGACATCGTGTGCCTCTTTCATCTGCCAGGCTGCGGATGAATTAAAATTCCCCACCACGCCGCCGACCGAGCCGCAAAACGCCGCGAAGACCTTCCATGTCCTCGACGGCTTCCAGATGCAGCTCATCGCCGCCGAGCCTCTCGTCACCGATCCCGTCGCCATCACCTACGATGAAGATGGCCGCGCCTACGTGTGCGAGATGAACGACTACCCCTACACCGACAAGGAGCATCACAAGCACGCGCAGGAAAACCCCACCGATCAGTCCATCGGCAAAGTCCGCCTCCTCACCGACACCGATGGCGACGGCGTCTTCGACAAAGCCACCGTCTTCGCCGAGGGCCTCTCCTGGCCCACCGGCGCCGCCTGCTGGAAAGGCGGCATCTTCGTCACCGCCACCCCCGACGTCTGGTACCTCAAGGACACCAATGGCGACGGCGTGGCCGATGTGCGGCAAAAAGTCTTCACCGGCTTCAAAAAGCTCAACGTCCAGGCCGTGATGAACAATCCCATCTGGGGCCTCGACCACCGCATCTATGTGGCAGGCGGCAGCAACGGCGGCGAAATCCAGCGTGCCCCCGGCAGCGAGTCCGTCATGCCGCTTCCCGCAGACTTCAAACCCCTGTCCATCAAGCGCAACGACTTCAGCTTCGATCCCAGCACCGGAGACGTCCGCCTCGAAAGCGGCGGCGCACGCTTCGGCAACACCTTCGACGACTGGGGCAACCGCTTCCTCTGCAACATCCGCAACCCCTGCCAGCACGTCGTCCTGCCCTACCGCTATCTCGCGCGCAATCCCTACCTCGTCGTCCCCAGCGCCCTCAATGACTGCGCCGAGGCCGGCGATCAGCTCCCCGTCTATCGCACCAGCCCCCCCGAGCCCTGGCGCGAGTTCCGCGCCAAACGCTGGGTGCAGGAAGGCAGCACCCTGCCCAAGAGCGAACTCGTCGGCGCCGGCGTCGTCACCTCCTCCGCCGGCATCACCGTCTATCGTGGCGATGCTTATCCACCCGAGTATCACGACTTCGTCTTCGTCGCCGACGTCGCCGGCAATCTCTTCTACCGCATGAAACTCGTCCCCGACGGCGTCACCTTCAAAGCCGTGCAGGTGGATGGAAACAAAAACTTCTGCACCAGCGACGACCTCTGGTGCCGCCCCGTCAACTTCGTCAACGCCCCCGACGGCTGCCTCCACGTCTGCGACATGTACCGCGAAATTATAGAGCACCCCTGGAGCATCCCCGACGACATCCACGCCGCCGTCGACCTCCTCCGCGGCCGCGACCAAGGCCGCCTCTTCCGCCTCGCCCCAAAGACGTTCCAACCCCGCCCCACCCCTAAACTCAGCACCGCCACCACCCCAGCCCTCGTCGCCCTTCTCGATCATCCCAACGCCTGGCATCGCGAAACCGCCCAGCGCTTATTGTTTGAGAAGCAGGACAAAGCGGCGGTGGAGCCTTTGCGGGCGATGGTGAAAGTAGGGAAGACGCCACAGGGCAAAGAGCATGCACTTTGGGGGCTTCACGGGCTTGACCATGGAGCATCTCAGCAATGGACAATACCTCTGCCTCCGGAAGGGAGTGATCCACAAGGCATAGATCGCAAGAAAGCGCAGCTTGGGCAACTCCCTCAGTTCCTGCTTGATGAAGTATTGAATGCAGAGGATACAAATGAGCACCTTGCGTCGAGCGCTTGGAATCTCAAAGCTGAATTTGTCGCCAAGACACCTCCAGCCTACCAAAGGTTCAACGATGAAGTTCTCGTCATGCGAACCTCAAGGATCGAACCGGGAACTCAAGCACTCATGTGGGCTGCCTTCGCTCTCGGTGAAGCTGGCTTTGCAAGTGACTACTATCCAGAGCGGCTTATCTATCTCATTCGCAACGGCAGAGGTGATCCGTGGCTTGGAATTGCAGCAGAACTCTCTGCTGCTTCGATGAGTCCTGCCCAAGTCCTTGGCTTGTTCGCCTTTGGACCAGCTACCGGCGCGCCACTTGCATACTACAGAATCATCCGAAATTCGGCTGCCCAAATCGCTCGGTCGCCAAAGGACTGCAAATCTGTACTTGAGTTCCTCGACCACGTGTGTGCCGACCGCCAGCCTGTCGAAGGGCATGCTTTTGTCCCTGACGCGATCATCGAACACATTCTTGTCGGACTAAGCGTGGGTTTGGGATCCAAGGGTGCAAAGCTGCAATCATTGAATCCCTCGGAACGAGTTTTAGCTTGGATGGCCGCGAGGGCGTCAATGGCAGTGTCCAAGCTCAGCAATCGAGCAGAGTCCATGGATGAGCGAAATCGGCAGATCCCCCTTCTGGCAATGGTTCCTCCTGATAAGGCTATCTCGACACTCATGTCGCTGATCAAACCAGACGAGCTTCCAGAGCTCCAACTCGCCGCCCTTGAAGCCCTTGGCAGTTATCGCGAACCCGCCGTCGCAGACATGCTCATTGACGCATGGCCGAAACTTACGCCAGCATTGCGCGACAAAGCCGCCTCAATCCTCCTCTCCCGCACCGACCGCATCGCAAAGCTGCTGGACGCCATCGAAGCCAAAAAAATCCTCCCCTCGCAGCTCAGTGCCGCCACAAAAGCCACGCTCGGCCGCCAAAAAGCTCCCGCCCTCGCCGACCGCATCGCCAAACTCATCGGCGATGGCGGCTCCTCAAATCGCAAGGAAGTCATCACCAAGTATGAGCCTGTGCTCTCCATGACTGGAGACCCCGCCCACGGCGCCAAAATCTACGAAACCCTCTGTATGGTCTGCCACCGCCATCTTGATCGCGGCAACGACGTCGGCCCCAACCTCGGCACCATCAAAGCCTGGACCGCAGAACAGATCCTCACCAACGTCCTCGACCCCAACCGCGAAGTCTCGCCCAACTTCGCGCTCTACATCGTCGAAACCAACGACGGCCGCGCCCTCTCCGGCCTCATCACCAGCGAGACCGCCGGCAACCTCACCCTCAAATGCGCCGACGGCGGCACCGACACCGTCCTCCGCAGCGAAATCAAATCCCTCACCAGCCCCGGCATCTCCCTCATGCCCGAAGGCCTCGAAGCCGCCATCACCCCCCAGCAGATGGCAGACTTGATCGCGTACTTGAAGCAGTAGACATGTTCCCGAACAAACGAGTTCCACAATTGGCGCGGCATGCGCGGACGTAGGATGGGCGTGGCGACAGCCCGCCCGTCCACCAGCGTAAGGCAATGCCCAAGATTCGCAGCCTCCCAAAGTCGAATCAAGCAGCCATCTTACGCAGCCTGATCGTGTACTTAGTAGCCAGTGCGGCGATGCCAAAGCAGACGCACCCAGCCATGCATTCGCGGACGACAGACAAATCAAGCCAGTACCCGCCGCAGCACCTCCCCGTGCACATCCGTCAGCCGGAAATCCCGGCCCGCATAGCGGTACGTCAGCTCCTCGTGGTTCACCCCCAGCAGATGCAGAATCGTGGCGTGCAGATCATGCACGCTCACAGGGTCCTGCTCCGCCGCAAAGCCCAGCTCATCCGTGCTGCCATACACAGTTCCTCCCTTGATGCCCCCACCCGCCATCCACACGCTAAACCCATAGTGATTGTGATCGCGCCCCAGCTTGGACTTTCCACCACTCAGCTCCACCGTCGGCGTACGGCCAAACTCCCCACCCCAGATGATCAGCGTGTCCTCCAGCATACCGCGCTGTTTCAAATCATGCAGCAGCGCCGCGATGGGCTGGTCGATCTCCCCCGCGAGCCTGCGGTGGTTCGTCTCAATGTTGTCATGGTTGTCCCACGGCTGGCCCGCGCCATGCCAGAGCTGCACCATGCGCACGCCGCGCTCCAGCAGCCGCCGGGCAATGAGCGTCTGCCGCCCATGCACACCTTCGCCATACATCGCACGGATGTGCGCTGGCTCCTGCGTCACATCAAACGCATCCGCCGCTTCCATCTGCATGCGAAACGCCAGCTCAAAGCTCTGAATACGTGCCTCCAGCCGTGGGTCGCCACGATCCTGCCGGTGCGCCTCATTGATGCTCCGCATCAGCTCCAGTTGTCGCATCTGCACTCGCGCATCAGCATGCGGGCTGCGGATGTTTTCAATCAAACGATCCACCTGCTGGTGCTTCGAGTCCACATACGTGCCCTGAAACGCCCCCGGCAAAAACGCCGACTGCCAGTTCTCCGCTCCCTTGATCGGCATGCCGCCAGGGCACATGGCGATGAAGCCCGGCAGGTTCTCATTCGCACTGCCCAGCCCATACGTCAGCCACGATCCCAGGCTCGGCCTCGGCTGCACTGAGTCACCGCAGTTCATGAGCATCAGCGACGGCTCATGGTTCGGCACCTGCGCCTGCATGGATCGGATCACCGCGATGTCATCAATGTGTGCCGCCGTTTTCGCAAACAGCTCGCTCACCTCAATCCCGCTCTGCCCATAGCGCTGAAACTTGAACGGCGAAGGAAACGCCGCGCCCGTCTTCCGCTCCGTCAGCCGATGGCTCGGCACCGCCTTGCCCTCATACCGCGCCAGCGCCGGCTTATAGTCAAACGTGTCCACATGCGACGGCCCGCCATTGAGAAAGAAATGGATCACGCGCTTCGCCTTCGGCGCAAAGTGCGCACTGCTCCTAGCACTCGCGGCCGCATGCAGGTCCGCCAGCCCCAGCATGCCCATCCCCATGCCGGAGCGGCGCAGAAAATCACGGCGGGTAAGGATGGGTGTCATAAGATAAGATTCAATCCACAAACATAAACTCGTTGGCCAGCATCAGCACCTGAACGAACTGCTCCCAGCCATTGAGCTGAGAGCGCGGCTGCGCGGCGAAATCTTTTTCAGCATCCCAGGTCTGCGTGGGCACGTCATCACCACCCGCACCGACGCTGCCAGTCTGATGAATCCGCATCGACCACAGAAACTGGTCGCTGTTCAGCGCCTCACCGATGTCCACCACGAAGTCGAGTGTCTCGCCCGCTTTGAAAGCCAGCGTGTCAAAGTTCAGGTCCGCACTCCCTTGATGCAGCCTCCCCGCATGCAGGCGTCCCTGCTGGCTGTGACTGATGAAAGAGCGGATGCCGTCCCCCGGAGCTGGCTCATGCAGTAGAGTGGACTTCACCGCATACGTGCCGTCTGCAGGCGCGATCCATCGCCGCACCACCGCATGCTTCCGGTCATTCCCTGGATGCCCGCCTGTCGCCGTGAGCTGCGCCCAGCCCAGCTTCGCATTCGGCCACGCCTCATCTCCCTGCCACGCACTGCCCGTGAAGTGCGGCAGCGGCTTGAAGTCCTTCACCCTGCCCGTGCTCTCATCCCACTCTCCCACGCCATACTGCCACGACTTCGAGTGATCCACCTGCGCCACGACTTGTGGCTCATCCTCCTGCACAAAGCGCAGCGCCTGCTCCATTTCATCCGCCCTCGGCCCCCGTTGAAACAGATGCCTATAAATGAGCCTCACACGCCCAGCTGCATCAGCCCCTTTGACATCCGCACGCCCCAGCAGTGCCTTCGCCTGCTGCACCACAAACGGGTGGTTCATCCCAAACAGCGCCTGCTGCGGCACAGTGGTCTCCGTGCGCTGCGGAATGGAGAGATCCGGATTGGCAAAGTCAAAAGTGCGCATCACAGCGGGCACATTTTCACGGTCCACCAGCGTGTAGAGCGTGCGGCGTTGATTATCCGCCGCAAACAAGGGCAGGGGAGTGCCACCCACGTCCAGGTTCAGCCTTCCAGCAGCCATCAGCCAAGCATCACGAGCCTCCTCAAAACTGAGCCGGTGCGGGTTCATCCTCCACAGCAGCCGGTTGTCCGGATCAGGATGTGCCGGATCCACCGCCCCGCCGCCGCTGCTCTGCTGATACGTCTCCGACATCATGATCAGCCGGTGCATCGCCTTGATGCTCCACCCCGAGTCAATGAAACGCCGCGCCAGCCAGTCCAGCAATTCCGGATGGCTCGGCGCCGTGCCCTGCTTGCCAAAATCACTCGGCGTGCTCACCAGACCACGTCCAAAGTGGTGCTGCCAGATGCGGTTCACCATCACCCGCGCCGTCAGCGGATTGCGCGGATCAATGATGGCCTTGGCAAGCTCCAGCCTCCCGCTCCCCTTCGTGAAAGGCTGCTGCGCACCAAACAAACTCAGAAACTGCCTCGGCACCGCATCCCCCTTCGTCAGCGGATTCCCGCGCAGCAGCACCCGTGGTGTGCTCGGCAGCGCGCGGTCAACCAGCACGGTCGCCTGCTCCGGCGCAGTTCTGTTGTTGAGTAGATAACGATCCACCTCACCCTGCGACTTCCACAGCTCCGTGATGACCCCCGAGGGAAAATACATCTCATTGTTCGTGATGTGTTCGTCCGGCACATAAGCCGGTGAATCTGGCTTCTTGAGCACTTCTTCCGTCAGCTCGACTCCAGGATGCGTTTCCACCCACGCCTTCCAGCGATGCACGATGAAAGGATTGAGGTCCTTCTCATCGATGATCTGGTCAAAACCCTGCTCAGGATACTTGTCCAGCTCCGTCAGCGCCTTCTGATAGTCCTTCATCCGCGCCCGCGTGCGCGCCATCTGCTCCTCACGACGCTTCGTCATGAGGTCATGATTCTTCTTCACCAGTTCCACCAGCTTCGGATCTTCCCCCGTCGCACACGGCACCACCGCCTCCGCGCAGCTTTGAAACACGCCATACAGCGCATAGTAATCACGCGTGGGAATGGGATCAAACTTATGATCATGGCAGCGCGCACACGCCACGGTGAGCCCCAGCGTGCCACGCGTCACCACATCAATGCGGTCATCAATGATGTCATGCGACACTCCAAGAAAACGCCGCCCCAGCGTGAGAAATCCCATCGCCGCCAGGTCCGGTGACTTCGGCGGCACCACCTGGTCCGCCGCCATCTGCAGCAGCAAAAAGCGGTCATACGGCATGTCATGGTTCAATGACCGCACCACCCAGTCTCGATACGCCGTGGCATGCACCCAGCGTTTTTCCTCACGGGCATAAACATACCCCTTCATGTCCGAATACCGCGCCACATCCAGCCAGTGTCGGGCCCACTGCTCCCCATACTGTGGCGAAGCCAGCAGCCTGTCCACGACCTGCGAAAAAGTCCCCTCCTGCTCACCCGCAGGCGGCAGCCCCGTCAGGTCAAAGCTGGCCCGGCGGATCAGCGTGCGCTCATCCGCCCGAGGCGAAGGCTTCAGCCCCTGCTCCGCCAGCTTCCGCCGCACAAACTCATCAATGCTCCCGCTCGTCTCAGGCCGCAGCGGCTGAAACGCCCAATGCTCCGCAGCGAAAACACCGGCGGAGACCATTAGAACACCAAGCTGGACAAGGACACGAAGCATGATGCTCGTACTACGCTCCGAGAAAGAGGTCTCCTTCCATTCGACAGCCGCGCTTTGCCCGTTTATTTCGGAACATGTTTACAGGCCTCGTTGAAACCACCGGCAAAGTCATCTCCTTGGAACCTCGCGGCGATAGCGCTCGGCTCACCCTGCACGTCGGCGGCATGGCGTCCGAACTGGCGGACGGCGAAAGCGTGGCCGTCAACGGTTGCTGCCTCACCGTCACCACCAAGGACTCTACCGCACAAACCGCCTGCTTCGATCTCCTCATGCAAACCCTGAAGGTCACCAGCCTCGGAGATCTGCAACCCGGCTCCCTCGTCAATCTCGAACGCGCCATGTCCATCGGCGCACGCTTTGGCGGGCACTTCGTCCAAGGCCACGTGGATGCCACGGTGAAGGTGCTCGATTGGAGCGAGCACGGCCAGGACCACCGCCTGGAAGTCGAGATTCCCTCCGAGCACCGCGGCCTCATCATTCCGAAGGGCTCCATCTGTCTCGACGGCATTTCCCTGACAGCCGCTGAAGTGACAGACACCACCGTCGTCTGCTGGATCATCCCCCACACCTTCCAGCTCACCAATCTGCACACCAAAAAGCCCGGCGACCGCCTCAATGTGGAGTTCGATATGCTCGGCAAATACGTGCGCGAGCTCATGCGCGCCATGAAGTGAGCATCCACGAGTCCAGGCAGGCCGTTACCATTCCAATGCCGGTCCTCGAAGTCCACTCACTCACCAAAAGCTACGCCGATCGCCCCATCCTGCGCGGCGTTTCATTCAATCTCAGCCAGGGCGAGCGTGTCGCGCTGCTCGGCCCCTCCGGCAGCGGCAAAACCACCGTGCTAAACTGCGTCGGCGGCGTGGATCGCGCAGACACCGGCAGCGTCTCAATCGCAGGCCATTTGCTGGCAGGCTTAAACGCAGATGGCCTCGCCCAGCTTCGCCGCAGCCACATCGGCACCGTCTTTCAGTTTTATCATCTGCTGCCCACACTGAGCGCCGCAGAAAACATCGAGCTCCCTTTGCAGCTTCTAGGCATTCCCACCTCCGAGCGCGAAACACGCGTCCGGCAGCTTCTGGAGCGCGTGGGCATCGCTCACCGTGCTGCCGCATTGCCCGGCCAGTTGTCCGGCGGCGAAATGCAGCGCGTGGCCATTGCCCGTGCCGTGGTTCATCGCCCCACCCTGATTTTGGCCGATGAACCCACCGGCAGTCTCGACACCATCACCGGCGCACAGGTCCTCGATCTTCTGGCGGAAATCGTGCAGGAAACCCAGGCCGCCCTCCTTCTCGTTACTCATAGCCCGGACGCCGTGAAACACTGCCAGCGTGTGCTTCGCATGCAGGACGGCCAGATCGTCGAAGGCGCATGAGCACCGTGCTTCTCATCCTGCGTCGCTGTGCCTTGCGCCACTGGCGGCTCGCTTTCAAACAGCAGCTCGCCCTCATGCTCATCCTGGCACTCGGTTCCAGCGTGTATCTCGCGGTGCGCCTCGCCAGTAACGCCGCTCTTTCTGGCTTCGAGACCTTCACCGATGGCGTCACCCGCCAGCCAGACTGGACGGTGCAGGCTCTCACCGGCTCCCTCCATGAAGCCGATCTGCGCATGATACGCGAGGCTCTGGGCCCACGTCCCGTGAGCCTGCTTCCCGTGGTGGAGGAAACTGTGACGCCTGCCCTCGACAAAGGAAACGGAGAAATCGGTTCGCGTGCCACATGGCGTCTCCTCGGCGTGGATTTCATCGCCCTTCTCAATCTTCGTGGCGAAGCCCCCGCAGGACTCGGCGCTTCAAACATGCAGTCAATGCATGAAGGAGTCTACGTCAGCCCCAAGCTCGGCGCGAAAGCCGGCGAGGAACTGCGTCTCATCGTCGATGATCGCGTGATCACTCTGAAGGTCGCCGGCATCGTGCCAGAGGTGCCCGGAGTCCCGAGTCTCCCTGCTCACCTCCTCCTGATGGATCTGCCTGAAGCACAGAAAATCTTGCAGCGCGTTGATCGCATCGACCGAGTCGAGGTCCTGTCACAAGACAGCCCCCTGTTCCCCAATCTGCGCGCAGAAACCGGCGATCTGCTCAAGGCTCACTGGCAGGTCCGCGGCGGTTCGGACCGTCGCCAACTCGCAGGCACCATGACTCAGGCCTTCCGTCTCAATCTCACCATCCTCTCGCTGCTCGCCCTGCTGGTCGGTGGCTATCTCATCTTCCAGGCGCTGGATGGCGTCGTGCTCAGGCGCCGCAATGAGATCGGCATTTTGAAATCACTCGGCGTCACAGATCGCGCCATCCAAATCGCCTTCCTCCTTGAATCCGGTTTGCTCGGCCTCTGCGGTGGTGGTCTGGGCGTGCTGCTCGGCTGGCTTGGCGCTCAGGCTGCCGTGGGCGGCGTCACCAAGACCATGAACGCGCTCTATGGCGCCACCAGCGAACAGCAGGCCTCGCTGAGTGTGTCGGAGGCATTGCTCGCCCTGTCCATCTCCATCCTCGCAAGTCTCATCGCAGCATGGTGGCCCGCTCGCATGGCCGCACGCACCCCTCCAGCGCACATGATTGGACATCATGCGACGCCCTTTGAAGGCGGCACCGTATGGCGCGTCGAATGGATCGGCTGGGCAATGTTGCTCACAGCACTTATGCTCGCCCAACTCCCCGTGCTTCGCTTTGAAAACGGCACGCGCCTCCCCCTTGCTGGCTACACCGCCGCCTTGCTCTGGCTCGTAGGTGCCGGATTGGCGGCGAGCACGATCTTGCGCTTCGTCGCTCGCAAAAAAGCCCTTTCCGCCGTCTGGCGCATTGCTCTGTCACACCTCCGCCGCCCCACCGTGCGGCATCGCTTCGCCGTTGCAGCCTTGGCCAGCGCCGTGGCCATGACCACCGGCATGGCAGTCATGGTCGCGAGCTTTGATCACACCATGCGCGGCTGGATCGATCGCACCATGAAGGCAGACATTTACATCAGCAGTGCAGGGGCGCAGAGCGCATCCTCCACCCACGCCATCACACCAAAGACAGTGGCAGAGCTTGGTCAGGAACCGGGAGTTGACGAACTGGCCTTCGTGCAGGCAAAGACACTGATGTGGCATGGCGGCGAAGTCTTGATCCTCGGCACCAATCCCGTCTTTGCAGACAAGCATGATCTCTATGCCTGGGTGCAGGCCCCGCAGCACAAAGAGTGGTGGAAGACTGACGATGACATCACCCCCGCAATCATCAGCGAAAGCTGGAGCGAACGCTTCGCCACGCATGTCGGCGATGTCATCGACCTCTCAGGTCACAAAGTGCGCGTCGTGGCAATGAACGCAGAATACGGCAATGAGCGAGGATCACTCACACTGCCATCCGCCATGTTCCGCTCCTGGTTCGACACCGACGAAGCCTGGCGCGTGGCCCTCATGTTAAAACCCGGCGTGGATGCCGAAACCGTGCGCAGCCACATCGAAGCTCAGCAGCCCGGACTCAGCGTGTTCACCAACGCACACCTCCGTCGCGAAGCCCTGCGCATTTTCCGCCAGACCTTCTCCGTGACTCATGCCCTGGAGGTCATTGGCGTCATCGTCGCCGTCGTCGGTCTCGGCCTCGCGCTCACAAGCCTCCTGCTCGAACGCCGCGCCGTGCTGGCCACGCTGCATTCCCTCGGCATGTCGCGCAGAGAGATCGCCAAGTCGGCCGCACTGGAAGGCCTCGGCGTCGCATGCGCAGGCGCGTTCACCGGCATCGCCGCAGGCCTGTGGCTGGGCTGGCTGCTCGTCTATCGCATCAACAAACAATGCTTCGGCTGGACCCTGCAGTTTCACGCCGTGTGGTGGCATCTCGTCGTGCTCGGCGCAGCGGTGATCGCCACCGGCATGCTCGTCGCCGCTTTGGTCGGACGCTGGGCCGCCATGCTGCCTGCAGAACACACCGAGGAATGACATGAAGCACACCATCTTTTTCTTCCTCTTGCTCACTCAATGGCTGCATGCGCAGACCACCACGGATGGCTTTGCACTGCCCCAGCCAGGGAAAGTCTTTGCCTTCCCACGCGATCACGGCAGCCATCCTGAATTCCGTACCGAGTGGTGGTATGTTACTGGCCATCTCGACTCCAAAGACGGCCATCGCTTCGGCTTTCAGGTCACCTTCTTCCGCCAGGCCCGTCGTGAAGACGGCAAGACTCTGCAGCTCCACCTCGCCCACGCCGCGCTGCTGGATGCAAAAACAGGCCGCTTTCTGCATCAAGAACGCCTCAACCGCGCAGGCTGGGACGCAGCCTCATCCGAGACGACGCTCGCCGTGCGAAATGGCAACTGGTCGCTCAAGCTCGATGAAACAACCCAGCACCTGCACATCGCAGCGACAGTGAACAACGAAGCCCTGCTGCAACTCAAACTCGAAGCCGTGAAGCCCCTGGTCATCTTCGGCAAAGACGGGGTCTCCCGCAAAGGCGCTTCCGACACAGCAGCCAGCCACTACCTCACCTGGCCACGCTTGAAGACCAGCGGCACGATCAAAATCGGCGCGACAGAGCATGCAGTCACCGGCGAGGCATGGATGGATCACGAGTTCAGCAGCAGCCAGTTGGAGGCGGGGCAGGTGGGCTGGGATTGGGCCGCCCTTCAGCTCAAGGACGGCCGAGAGATCATGGTCTACCGCATGCGCAGGAAGGACGGTTCTTCAGACCCCGCCTCCACCCTCGCTTTGATTGATCTCAACGGAAAAGTCCGCCATTTCTCCAGCGATGCCTTCACCTGGGAAGTCTTGGGCACATGGAAAAGCCCGCGCAATGCGGCGGAGTATCCCACTCATATTCGACTCAGCTTCGAGGGCGAATCTTTGGAACTCAAGCCGCTGGCCCCAGATCAGGAGCAAGACGGCGGCATCACACAGCTGCCCTACTGGGAAGGTGCCTGCGATGTGATCGATTCACGCGGGCAGATCACAGGCCGCTCTTTCTTGGAGCTGGCAGGTTATGCCGGCGATCTCACCGGACATCTGGCGCCCAAGGCAAAGTGACAGCCCGGGACCACGCCACTCAGGAGTACTTCACGTCCTTGCGCGGCTCCATCTCAAAGGCCGTGCTCTCCTGCTCAGAGATGTTCGGCTTCAGCACTTCCTCACGGAACTTGAAGTAGTGCGGGTCATCCTGGCAGATGGCCAGCTTGTCCATCGTCTCGACCTCCAGATACACAAACCACGGGTAGGGATCAGACGGATTGACGCGCTTGCCCGTCTTCACCGTCAACACCTCCGGAACCCGAAGCAGCATCACTCGCGTCTGGGACATCATCTGCTCCAGCTTCTCCTCCGTGACCTGGGGCTTGAGCTGAAACAGGCTGAGGTAGGCGATCATGAAGGCAGAAGGAAAGTCCCGTGGCAGCTTGCAGAAAGACTAGGATTTCCAGTCCAGCACGCCCTTCTTCCAGGCATAGCCGAAAGCAACAAGCAGGATGGAAGCGAAGCCGGCGGCGACAGCAAGAATCGAGGCGCCTCCGCCTACGGCAGCGAGGTAGTCCTTGTAAATGATGGCCCAGGGATAAAGAAAGACGACTTCGATGTCGAACAGCACGAAGAGCATCGCCACGATGTAAAACTTCACGCTGAAACGCGGCTGGCTGTCTCCCACGGGAAGCATGCCGCACTCATAGGCGGAGTCTTTGATCGTGTTGCGCTTGGCGGATTTGCCGAGCAGCGCTGACGCGATGAGGGTCACCACGGCGAAACCACCGGCGATGACAATCTGGAGCAGGACTGGGATGTAATTCTCAAACATGGGGGTGAATGATGCCGAATGGTTAGCGAGAGGCGGCGCAGCGTCAAACCCGGAAACAAAAAGGGCCGCCCTGCGCGGAGGCAGAGCGGCCCAAATCGAAGGAAGCATCAGCCCCGGGCAGCGGCAGCAGCCGTGGTGCGGGCCACAACAGCAGCGCTGCGGGCGGCGATCGCGGCATTGTGGGCGGCACGCAGGCCATCAAGGCCGCGGTAGGTCTTGCCAACCTTGGCGCAAAGGCCGCGGCTCACGAGATTCTGCAGCTTTTCATAGGAACGCAGGCGTAACATTTCTTCGCCACCGCTCACAGCATTTTTCAGCTTGAGATTGTCATACACCAATCCAAACAGAGTGTTGAATTCATAGGTCTCCGGCTTTGAGAGAACATTGACTAGCTCGTCAGTGACATGATCAGGGACTCGGCGGGAGAAGCGTGTCTTACGTGTCGGTGTGGTGGTAGGCATATGGACTTTAAACCTAGCACATCCTTGGTCTCTTTGCGACGGTTTTGTGATTGCGGGCGGATTTTTCCCCTACGCCACATGCGCAGTGAAAGAAGATCCCCTTGACTAACGTTTTATCAGGCTGGAGTTCCGTTTCTGTATTTACTTTGGATGGCCAATTTTCAGTGGCTTAAGCAGCCTTCACCCGGGAATCTGCCTTTTCCGGCTACTTGGTCGCAATCTTGTAAAGCGCTCCGCTGCTGCGAATAAACAGCGCCCCGTCTGCCACCGCCGGAGAGGCCGTGATCTGCTCGCCCAGCTGATTTTGCCCGACGACCTCAAACTTTTCCGGTGAGGCCCGGACCAGAAAGCATTCCCCACGGTCATTGGCGAACAGCAGTTTGTCCCCCAGCACCAGCGGGGCAGGGACGTGCTTGCCCGCCAGCCGGTCATCCCAGAGATCCCTGCCCGATTTGACCTCCACCGCACTCACGATGCCGCCACGCGTGGTCTGATACAGGATGCCATTCACCAGCACCGGGGCCGCCTCGCTCGCATTCCGCTTCTCCCGGTCCCACAGGACATGGCTGTCAGTGATGTCCCCGCTCATTTTGTCGTCAATGCGCACGCAGAGCGTGTGGGCCCTTTCCGCGCCCGTGTTCAGGATCAGCATGTCCTCGTAACGCAGTGGCGGAATCGCGGCATTGAATCCCCCGTGGCGAATCGTCCAGAGTTCCTTGCCTGTGGACACCTCATAGCCAAAGGCGGCTCTGGATCCAATGGAGACGAGCACATCCTTGCCCCCCATTTTAAACACGCCTGGCGTATGGTAGGCTTTGCGCATGTCGCCATCCCGGGTCGGCTTGCCTTCTTTGTCCAGGTCGCCGTAGTCCGTGGTGCGTGCAGTTTTCCACACGCTCTTGCCCGTCTTCTTGTCCAGCGCCGTGACGAACTGCTGGTCAATGCCGTCAAAGGTCAGAATGATCAGGTCGCCGTAGATGATTGGCGATGAGCCCGGCCCACGGAAGTGGCGCACGTTGATGTCGCGGCGCTCCCACACTTTCTTGCCCGTCGCAGGATCAATGCGCGCCGTGCCATAGGTGCCGAAGTGTACATACAGCGCATCCTCTTCCAGCACAGGAGAAGGGGCTGCATAATTGTTGATGGGGTTGCCCAGATCTTCAGGAGCCACGTTCTCAAACACCACGTCATGATTCACGATCTTCCCGTTGTGACGGTCGATGCCATAGATGAACTGCTTGGTACCGTCCGCCGTGGCGGAGGTGAACCAGATCATGTCACCGCCGATCACCGGCGAGGAATGCCCCAGGCCTTCCAGCGGCGTACGCCAGGCAATGTTTTTGCCGGAGGCGCTGTCCCACTCCAGGGGAATGCGCGCCACATCGGCCGCCGGGACGATGCTGTCTTGCGTCGGGCCTCCCTTCCCGGGCCAGAATACAGGCTTCGTGGCGGGCTGGGCGCTCGAAAGAACACTCAGCAGGGAAATGGACAGGGCGGTGAGGGCGGTCGTGCGGATCATGGGCGTGAAGTTGACGGTGCTGGTGGGAAAATCTTTCGCCAAGGAAAAGAGCGTGCATGGTTGGCGGCATCCACCCGTATCCATCGTAGACCATGAAAAAAGCCATTATCACCTGCCTCGCCCTCAGCCTTTGCGCTCATTCACTCCACGCTGAAGACAGCCTCAATGACCAGCTCCGCCGTGCTGCCGAAAAGCTGAAAAACGAATTCTCCAAAGTGAAGGAGCAGGGCGAAATCAAAGGCCGCGAGTGGTACAAAAAAGCCAAGGACCATGTGACCACCAGCCGCACAGAATACCTCCAGCAGGCCGGCACTGCCCTCACCCGCTGGAAGGCGGACATCGATGTGCTCAAGGATCAGGGCGGCCGCGATTACTTCAAAACACGCATCGCCGCTCTGGAGCAGCATCACGCCTTTGCGGTCAAGGAGCTGGAAACGCTCACCGCCATCACCGACGAAGCCCAGTTTCGTGCACGCCAGAAGAGCTTTGATCGCACCCTGTGGACTCTTGAAGCCGCCGTCGAGCAGGCGCAGGAAGAAGCCGGGCTTTGAGCACAAGCTCTGCCCACTACGCCGCAACCCCGGCGCGGCATTGCCTTTTTCCGACGGCTATGGTGAAATGACTTTAATTCAAACACACCATGAAAAAGCTCCACCACGTCATCGCCGCCATCGACTTCACCTCTTCCTGCCGCATCGCGCTGCGGGAGGCGGTGCACCGCGCCTCACTTGACGGCGCCGCCATCACCGCTGTGCATGTCATGGATGAGTTCCTCGTGCATGAACTCAAAAGCGCGCTTTCCGCCGATCAGGCCACCATTCGTGCGGAATGGGTGGAGCGGCTCAAAAAGTTTGTGGATGATGCCGAAGTGGGTGCAGGCGTGAATGCCGAAGTACGCATCGGCAATCCCTTCTCCGAACTTGTCGAAGCCTGCCGCGCCCACAGCGCCGATCTCCTCGTCATGGGGGCCAAGGGATCGCGCAATGAACCGCACCGCATCGGCGTCATCACCGCCAAGTGCGTGCGCAAAGCGCCCGTCGATGTCCTCGTCGTGCGCGAAGATGCCCAGGGGCCCTTCAAGCAGATCGTCGCCTGCGTCGATTTTTCTGAAAACTCTGCCAAGGCGGTGCAATGCGCGCTCCATGTCGCGCAGCAGGACGGTGGCTCGCTCGACTGTCTTCATGTGTATCAAAGCGCCCTCGCCATGTCGCTCGATTACGGCGGCTTCGCTCCCTCGCTCCCTGCCACCTACGATCCTGAGGCTGTGGCGACCTGGCGCAAAGATCTCGCTGCCTTCCTTGAGCCCCTCACACGTGATGCAGAAAACGTCACGGTCGCTCAGCACGTCACGGAGCGCGTGAACATCCGTGAAGCCATTCTGGATCATGTCAACGAAGTGCACGCCACCCTCGTCGTGCTCGGCACCAATGGCAAAACGGGCTTGCGCGAGATGCTCATCGGCACCACGGCGGAGAAAATCGTGCAGCATGCTCCTTGCTCGATCCTTGCCGTGAAGCCGGACGGCTTTGTCATCGCTCCAGATTGAGATCCTGTATGCCGATGCAGCGACCAGCGCCCGATGATCCCAGCATTGCCCAGTTGCAGGCGGCATTGCAGGCCAGCGAGCAAATCTCCAGCGCCATCGTCGAAACAGCGGTCAATGCCATCGTGACGATCGATGCCAACGGCATCATCGAAACCGCCAACACCGCCACGGTTCGTCTCTTTGGCTACCAGCGTGCAGAGATCATCGGCAAAAACATCAGCCTCCTCATGCCGCAGCCCTATCGCGGCCGGCACGACGGCTACATTCAGAACTACCTGAACTCCGGCGTGAAGCGCATCATCGGCATCGGGCGTGAAGTCGTGGGCCAGCGCAAAGACGGCACCGTCTTCCCCATCGACCTCTCCGTCGGTGAAGCTGTGCTGCCCAGTGGGCGTCGCATTTTCACCGGCATCATTCGCGACATCACCGATCGCAAGGCTCTGGAGGACAAGATCCTCCACATCAGCGAGGAGGAGCAGGCGCGCATCGGCCAGGACATCCACGATGATCTCTGCCAGCAGCTCGCTGCCATCGGTTGCCTCGCCAAGGTGGCGCAAAAAAAACTCACCAAGGCCGGCAGCGCCGAAGCCCAGAGCTTGGCGGAAATCGTCGATCTCATCAGCAAGGCCAACACACGTGCGCGTGAAACCTCCCGCGGCCTCATGCCCGTGGTGATCGACTCCGGCGGTCTCATGAAAGCGCTCGAGGAGCTCGCCCAGAGCACCGCCCGGGCGTTTGAGATCGCATGTGATTTTCGTTACGACAATCCCGTGCAGCTGGCCGACAACAAGCTCTCCGTGCAGCTCTTTCGCATCGCCCAGGAGGCTGTCTCCAATGCGGTCAAGCATGGCCAGGCCAGCCGGGTGGACATTCATCTCGCCCGTCAGAGTGGCAATATCGTCCTCCACGTCCGCGACAATGGCATCGGCATTCCCGATTCGCCGGCCAAAGGAACTGGCATGGGCCTCTTGACCATGAGCCATCGCGCTCAAATGATAGGCGGCACACTCAAAATCGAGCCGCGCACCGGCGGCGGCACCCAGGTCATATGCAGCGTTCCCGCACCAGCGAAAAATCTGTAAAGCGCCTCGTCCTCATCGACGATCACCCCATCATGCGCCATGGCCTCGCACAGTTGATCCGTGCCGAGGAGGGGCTTGACGTCATCGGTGAGGCCGGCAGCGCTCGTGATGGGCTCGAAGTCGTTGGCAAACTCAAGCCCGATCTCGCCGTCATTGATCTCACCCTGCCGGACAAGAACGGCCTCGAACTCGTCAAAGACATCCGTGCCCTGCATCCTTCCACCCAGTGCATCGTGCTCTCCATGCACGATGAGACCCTCTATGGTGAGCGCTCGCTGCGTGCCGGTGCTCGTGGGTATGTGATGAAGGAGGAGGCCGCAGATCACCTCGTCACCGCCATTCACAAAGTCATCAGCGGCGGTCTCTACGTCAGTGAATCTCTCAACGCACGCATGCTTGAGCAGGTCACTGGCGCTTCACGTTCCAAAGCCACCGGCATGGACGCGCTCACAGATCGCGAACTCGAAATCCTTTCGCTCATCGGCAGTGGCGTCCCCACCAAAAACATCGCCGCTCAGCTCAGCATCAGCGCCCGCACCGTCGAAGCCCACCGCGCTCACATCAAAGAAAAACTCGGCATGACTGACGGCGCCTCTCTGGTTCGCTACGCAGTGCAATGGGTTGAAAGCCGCGCGAAAGTGTAGCTTCGTTTTCGGTTTGAAATCATCCTCATGGGAATGGGTGCTCACTCAGGTGTGGCTCCGTTGCCGTTCATTGATTGATGCCGGTACGCAGTCGCGATGATGCCCAAATGCAGCGACGAAGAAGAGGCTGTTGTCGGCGTCTGCCGAAGTGCATTTGCGCAGGGAGCCGAGTGCCTGTACGCAGGGAAACAACCTCAAATATTGATTAAATTTGCGTTGACGCTCAGCAGGGCGCTCTCATAACCTGCTCCTACGGCAACAGCCGCCAACAACACTATGGCCAAGAAAGCAACCAAAGCAAAACCAGCAGCCAAGAAGGCTGCCAAAGCACCGGCAGCCAAGAAGGCTGCCAAAGCAAAGCGGAAACCCAATCCTGCGCTCATGAAGCCAGTGCAGCCTGACGCGATCCTCGGGGCCGTCGTCGGCAACAAGCCTGCTCCTCGTGGCCAGATCACGAAGAAGCTTTGGGACTACATCAAAAAGAATGGTCTCCAGGACGCAAAGAACAAGCGCAACATCAATGCCGATGACGCATTGAAGGCGGTGTTCGGCGGCAAGAAGACAGTGACGATGTTTGAGATGACCAAGCTGGTCTCCAATCACATCAGCGCCTGATTCAATCCTGAATTCCTCACGCCGCGTCCGGTTCACACCTGGCGCGGCGCTTTTTTTGCCCATCATCTTGAACCCAGCACTGCATTGACTCAGCCCTCCCCGCCAAGAAGAGTCCAACTCTCTTGTTCACTCTCGGCAGTAACTAACAGTCATGAATGGTCCTCGGTTAGTGCAGGCTGTCACCGGTAACTGCCATGCATGAAGGCCGCCCAGTTGATGCAGGTTGTCGTCGATCCGTGACGCAACGCGCTCAGCACTTTTTTGCTGGAATACCATTCTCTTCGACCTCTCTGCCCCGCGCCCACATCAGCACCAACGGTGCTGCGTAATTGAGCCCAGGGTCAGCCGAGCCTAAGCGAGGCGACCCTGGGTATGGCAGCACACGACTGGGAAGCAAACCCACCGCCTTCTTCGCACGCCGCGCCCACCAGCAGCGTTTCAACGCACCATAGCTGCTGACTGTGTGCCCAAACCTCACAGCACATACCTCACGTAGTCCAGCTCCATGAACTCCACCACTTCAGGAATCCACCGTTGCTGCACAAAGGCCGTGTGTTCCGGATGCTCGCTGTAAAAGGCATACGCGGCTGCGTCCGCAAACTCCATCGAGAGACCAAAGGTGAAGCTGTTCTTCACGCTGGTCTGACGCAGGCACTCAAACTTCTGCACGCCTTCGATCTTCGCCAGCTCGCAGGCTGCCAGTAAAAAATCCCGCTCGGCGGCGGAGCCAGGGGCATGCTTGAGACGGAAGGCGACAGTATGGCGGATCATAAGGGAAGGGGAGTTGAATTCAAAAATCCCACCGCTGCACTTTCCCATTGGCTGGCGCAACTTCAATGAAGTCAATCTCACCATCGGGCAGGTAGACACGCAGCGTGCCCAGCGGCCCCTTGTCACCCAGCTCAATCTTCAGCTCCTGCCAGTCACCCGCTTTCACCTCAAGCGCGGCGGAATGCACCATACTGGGATCTGCCGCACCATGGGGCAGCGAGTCAATCTTGCCTGCGCCGCCCGCATCACTCCGCACGCGCAGTTTCACCGTGGCAGGTCCATTCATCTTGGCCATCCCATGGCCAAGGAATCCCGTGCCCGCTTTTCCGGTGCTCTTCATCGTCAGAATGCTCGCGTTCACCGTGGCCTTGCATTGGCGCTCCTTCCACGCATCCAGCGGATCAGTCTTTGTTGCAGGCACTTTGGCAGCCACGGGTTTGTACGCTGGATTGGGCCTTGGATAAGTCGCGCCAGTGTCCTTGAGAAAACCATCAATCAGCGAATCAAGTTCCTTCACCTTGTCCGGCATCGTCGTGGCAAGGTCATGCGCTTCGCTGAGGTCTTCGCGCAGGTTGTAAAGCTCGTGCGTGTTGGGATTGCCAAACCAGCGCAGCAGCTTGAAATCTCCACGGCGCACCCACACACCACCGGCACGGTTCGCGCCGCCGTGCGGATGGTAGTTGAAGTAGGCCTCGCGCTTCAGCTCGCCTTCACCCTTCAAGACCTTCGCATAACTCACTCCATCAAAAACCTGCTGCTCCGGTTTCGCGATGCCGAGGAGATCGATCACCGTCGGGTAAATATCAATCGGTCCTACCACGGCCTCGCTCATGCTGGCAGGCTTGATCTTGCCCGCCCAGGCCCACATCATCGGCACACGCGTGCCGCCTTCATACAGCGTGCCTTTGCCATCGCGCAGCGGGGTGTTCATCGTCGGCGGTTGATCACCGGCCCACTTGCGCCAGTCAGCCAGGAACTCACTCTTGTTCTTCTCCGCCGCTTCCGTTTTCCCGGTGCCGGGTACATTGCTGTGCGCATTGCCACCGTTGTCGGAAGTGAAAATGATGATCGTGTTGTCAGCGATGCCCTGCTGCTCCAGCTCCGACAGGATGCGCCCAAAACACTCGTCCACGCTCTTCAACATCGACGCCATGATCGGATTCCCCTGCCTTCCGCTCGGATCTTTCTTCGCCGCAAAGTACTTCGTGTATTCCACCTTGTGCCCCCACGGTCCATGCACGCCGTAGCACCACAGGTTGAGAAAAAACGGACCGCCCTTGCTCGCTTCAATGAACTTCACCGCCTCCGTTGCCTGCCGGTCCACAATGTACTCCCCCTGCGGCCCGTCAGTGATCGTTCCCACCTTCGTCTTGCCGCCGGGCTTGCCATCAAGCAGCACCCCATAAGGCGAAAAATACTCTCCCGGAGGACCGGGATCCGGATGGCAGTGAAACGCCACATCAAAACCCTGCTGCTCCGGCCAGAAGGGTTGCGTAAGCCCGAGGTGCCATTTGCCGATGTGCGCTGTGCGATAGCCCGCCCCCTTCAAAGTCTCCGCCAGTGTGATCTGCGCAGGCTCCAGGTAGTTCTTGCTCTCCGGCATCAGCATCGGCGCATTCGCCGGGCCTGTTTCCGCTAGAAACACATGCCCCGCCGGTTGCGGCGGCTGGTGCCCGCTCGCCGTCGTGATGCCATGCCGGGCCGTGTACTGCCCGCTCAGGATGCTCCCTCGGGTTGGCGAGCACAGCGGTTGCGAATACGCATTCGTAAACCGCATCGCACGCGTCGCGAACTTGTCGATGTTGGGCGTTTCATAGTACTTCGAGCCATACACCCCGCTGTCCATCCAGCCCATGTCATCCGCCAGAAAGAGCACCACATTGGGTTGGGCCCATAGAGATGAGTGGAGGAGGACAAAGGATGAAAGCAGCAGCAGGGACTTCATGGCCCGCTGTGAACGACCGCCGCCAGCCTGGAATTGCGCATAAAACACGCCGCATTGGAACGCGGATTCAAATTGCAGCTCGGTTCTTCCACGCTCCTCTCCACCGCAGCATGATTGCCTTCTTCAAACTGCATCAGCATGGCTCGTCAGTCCGCGCCGAAATCATCGGCGGCGTGACCACCTTCGTCACCATGGCCTACATCATGGTGGTGAATCCGGCGATCCTCTCTTTCGCCGGCATTCCCGTGGGTCCCGGCACCGTGGCCACCATTTTGACGGCGGCAGTGGGCTGTCTGCTGATGGCCCTGATCGCCAATCGACCCATCGCAGTCGCGCCCTACATGGGGGAAAATGCCTTCATCGCCTTTGGTCTCGCCGCACTCGGCATTGGCTGGGTGCAGCGTCTCGGCGCTGTTTTCGTCAGCGGTGTTTTGTTTCTCATCATCACACTGCTCGGCATTCGCGGCTGGCTGGCGAATTCCGTGCCTGCCGGATTGAAACACAGTTTCGCCGTCGGCATCGGTCTGTTCCTGGCCTTCATCGGTTTGTATGAAACCGGCATCGTCACCAGCTTCGTGACCGGCATGCCAACGACAGCATTGCCCACCGATGCGCACGGCCTGTTCCTCTCCCCTGCAGTCCCCGTCAAAATCGGCAATTTGCGCGATCCTCAGGTCCTGCTCGCACTCGGCGGCTTCCTGCTCATGACCGTGCTCATGATTCGCAAAGTGCGCGGCGCACTCCTAATCGGCATCATTGTCACAGCACTGATCGGCGGCGCGCTCGGCTTCGGCCACATGCCCAAGGCCATCGCTGCGCTGCCCTTCACCGGCGAGTATGACCTGAGCCGCATCGCCTTCAAGCTGGACATCACCAGCGTTCTCCAGCTCAGCTTCCTTCCCGTGCTGCTCACCCTCTTCCTGATGAGTTTTCTCGACACCCTCGGCACACTCACCGGACTCGGTGCCGCAGCGAACTTGCTCGATGAAAAAGGAAACTTTCCCCAGGTGGAGAAGCCCATGCTCGTCGATGCGCTCACCTGCATGTTCAGCGGTCTCGTCGGCACTTCCACCAGCGGTGCCTACATTGAATCCGCCACCGGCATCAGCGCTGGCGCACGCACCGGCCTCGCCGCGCTCGTCACAGCCGCATTGTTTGCCCTCTCGCTGTTTTTCATCCCCTTGATCGAGCCCCTGCAGCAGCTCCGCTTTGCCTACGGCCCCGCCTTGATCGCCGTCGGAGTTCTCATGACCGGCTCCGTCCGCCGCATCGACTTCGATGATCTCACCGAGTGGGTCCCGGCCTTCGTCACCATCGTGATGATGCTCTTCACTTACAACATCGCCAACGGCCTCACCGCCGGTCTGGTCGTGCATCCAGTTCTAAAACTGGCCTCAGGCCGCGCACGCGAACTGAACGCCGGCATCATCGTGCTCGCCTTGCTCTGCACCGCTTATTATCTTTTCGGCCTGCCTCACTGATCATGCTTTCTCCCGCACTCTTTCTCAGCCTGCTGTTTCTCGCCAGTGGTCTCTACAGCTACACGCTGATGCGGCTGTCCCTGCGCCCTTGGATGCGGGTCCGGGATCAGCACTGGACGGAACGTGCACGCTGGCTGTGGCTGGCGCGCAAGACACGCACCGCCGTTGCCATGAGTGTCATCGGTCTTGGTTTTATTCTGCGCCATGAACTCGCCGCTGATGTGCCTGCTGTCAGCATGGTGCTCTTCGGTACACTGGGCGGTTTTTTCACGGCACAGTTTTTCATCGACCGCCTTGTCTGGCCTGGATTCACCCTGCGTCTCTGGTTGCGGCAGACGTTGTGGATGCTGCTCCTCACTTCCGCCTGGCTTGGCGTCATTGTCTGGGCGACCATCTCCACCTCCGAAAGTCTTGAATCCAGAGATTGGCTCAGGTTGGGTGTGGCTGCCGTGTTGCTGGTCCTGATTTACTCCGGCGTCTGGTTGCGTGCCCTGCCTGGCCTCAGTGCAAATCCGCACACCTCCCGTCTGCGGCAGATCGTCGACGAAGTCACCGCTGCATCCGGCGTGCCTCCCGTCCGTGCATGGGTGATGGATGCCATCATGGCCAATGCTTTCGCCTTGATGTATATCCGCAGCATCATCGTGACCACGCCGGCCATGAAAGAGCTGGATGATGCCGAACTGCGCACCCTCGTGCAGCATGAAATGGC
This sequence comes from Prosthecobacter sp., assembly GCF_049294395.1. Classification (GTDB taxonomy): domain Bacteria; phylum Verrucomicrobiota; class Verrucomicrobiia; order Verrucomicrobiales; family Verrucomicrobiaceae; genus Prosthecobacter. Next base: position 37,136 of record NZ_JBAQCR010000212.1, on the reverse strand, counting down.
GCATCTGAGCGAATCTCGCTCCGTGCTCTGTTCGAGAATGCTGGGCGGCCTGAGCTGGCTGGGTTTCGCATTCACCCGTCCCGTCGTGCACCACTTCCAAATCGGTGGCGTGTTCTGGCTTTTTCTCGGTGTGTTGCTGCTTCGAAAATTGGCCGCGAACACCGCCAAGCGCATGGAAAACCGCGCCGACTCCATGTCCGTCACGAATGAAGCCGAAGGTCCGGTCTACGCCCGTGCTCTTGAGAAGCTCTACCAGGCCAACCAGATGCCCGCAGTGATGACGAAACGATTGTCACACCCCGATCTCTACGATCGCATGACATCCGCCGGCCTCATCCCCGCCTACCCTCGCCCCGCTCCTCCGCCGCAGCGTCACTGGACCTTCTTCGCCGCCATCATCCCAGCCGCCTTCTGGCTCGGCATAAAAATGGCCGACAAATTCTAACGCCCAGATCAGCGGCTCAGAAAAATCACGCTCAACAACCGTAACCCTCTTCAAGTGTCCCACTGGCTCCGCTGCACGCCGATGAAGGTCATGCCAAGGCCGACCAGTACATGCACAAACAGCACGAATCCAGCGATCCCGGGCCCGATCAGATCCGTGGAGGTCACCTGCTTCACCGCATCATAAAAGGCGGTGCTGCGCATGCTGCTCAGGCTGCCGCTCCAGCTCCAGAAGGCGACCACAAGCGGCTGCACCCAGTTCTCCAGCCAGTCAGGCAGCGTGAGCACCGCACCCGAGAGCGGAAGCTGAAAGCCGACCAGGTAGATGCACAGGATTGTGGCCTTTTCCGGTGTCTTGCTCATGGCCGAGATGCCCAGACACACGCTGGTCATCGCCGCCGAGGCCAGCACTAGCAGCACCAGCTTGGTCACCAGATCTCCAGGCAGCCCTCCGGTCACCATGTCCACGAAGAACCCCATCCATAAACTCTGCGCCAGCACGAACATGCCCAGAAAGATCACCTTGCTGCCGATGTAGGCAAACGGGTGCAGTCCTCCCAGTTTCTCGCGCTCCAAAATCAGTCGTTCAGAGGCGATTTCACGCGCCGCGTTGTTGCTCGCCATCAGGGTCACCAGCACCACCTGCAGCATGATCAGTCCGGAGACCAGCCCTCCGGCCTTGAGCTGCTCCTCTTTATATTTCGACACCTGGATGATCTCCTGCGCAAAGTTGTCATCCTGATGGGTCGAAAGCGCCCGCAGCGGCTTGATGCCGTCCAGCGCGAAAATCACGACAAGCAGCGGAAAGCCCAGCAGCATCGCCAGGTGCAGCCACACCTGCGCCTTGTCACGGCGGAAAATCGTCCACCGCCGGCGCAGCAGCTCAAACAACTGCGTCGTCATGGATGGCATTTCGACCGGGGGCAGGTCCAGATGCTCAAACGCTTCAACGTGCTCTATTTTTGCCACCGCACGCTCCTCACGCACGGTGGTCTTGGAGGGGCCGCTGCTTTTCTTGGCCTCCTTCTTCTCCTCCTCTTCAGGCAGCACACGCCTGCCGTCGAATCCATGGCGCTTGTAATAGGTGTCACGGTGCTTCTCCCATGACTCATGCCAGTCCCCGGCCTTGCGCTCCGTGAGCTTGAGATAGACCTCTTCGGGGTGCTCGGCCGCAAAGTAATGCATCATCGCATTCGGCGGGCCGTGATAGGTCAGCACTCCCTGATACATCACCATCACGCTGTCATAGGCGTCCAGACTCGCAAGGCTGTGCGTGACATTGACCACCACACGCTTCGGATGCCCGCGCGAAAGCACGCGCAGCAGATTGGTGATCTCGTTTTCGGATTTCGGGTCCAGTCCGCTGGTGACCTCATCGCACAGCAGCAGGCAGGGGTCGGTCACCAGTTCCAGCGCCAGACCCAGGCGGCGCTTCTGCCCTCCGGAAAGCACCTTCACCTGTCGGTCGGAGAGATGCGTCAAACCCGTCACCTCCAGAATGTGGTCCAGCGCCGGGATGAAATCTTCCGTCTGCGACAGCTGCGTCCGCAGCACCATCGCGCTGGCGATGCTCTCCTCCACCGTCAGCAGATCATAGGCCACGCTGAACTGCGGCACGTAGCCAAGATCTCCAGGATGCAGATCCTCTTCATCGCTCAAATTCCTGCCGTCCCACAGCAGTTCCCCAGACGTCTGCTGCTGAATGCCGGTGATCACTTTCAGCAAGGTCGTCTTGCCACAGCCCGATGGCCCCACGATCGCCACCAGATGCCCGGGGGGAACATTGAAGCTCACTTCTCGGAGCAGGTGCAGCGTGCTGTTCTCCGAGTCTTTCGGACCTTCGACTTCAAGACAAACGTTGAGAGCTTTGAGCATACAGGTTAAATAGGTTTCTGACACTAGGCCGGGGAGTCCTGCTCTGGCGACGAAAAAATTCAATCCACCACCAAAATGCAACGCCGCAACAGACCGGGCCAGCGTCCCTCCTCTTCTTCTTTTGGCTGGCTGTGGTGGCTGGCGGGTTTGATCCTCGTCAGCGGGGTCATTCTCATGCTGCTGGCTCCCACCCTCGTCACCAGTTATATCCGTGCCTATGTTCAGAAGGATGATTTTCGCCAAAAGGCCGAGGATCTGATTGCCGCACGCATGGACGGCAGCGCGCACATCGCTCCGATCACTTGGAACGATGACACCGCCAGCGTCACCGAACTGTCCTTTTCCAATCCTGGCTGGAGCGTGGAGGCAGGGGGCCTGCGTGCTGCCCTCGATTTCGGTGCCATCCGGCAGGGGAAGTGGAGCATCCAGAATGCCGGAGCAGACGACCTCACCCTGCGCCACACCGCAGCTGCAAGCAGTCCGCCCGCTCCAAACGCCGCTAAATTCGACGCCAGTAACGATGGCATCCCCGCCTTTCTGCGCCGCTACATCCCCACCCAGACGCGCATCAGCGGTTTCGAGGCTCATCGTTTCATGTTTGAACAGGAAGGATGGAAGATCGCAGACTCACAGCTGCGCCTTGGCGACTGGCACACAGGTGAGGTGTCCGTGTCCGCCAAATTGAACGGGGGTAAATTGCACACCCCCATCCTGGCTCCCCAACAAAAAGAGCCTCTCCAGTTTGATCTCACCAGGGCCACGCTGCGTGTGGCAGACACCCAGTTTCAGATCAGTGACGCCGCCTTGCGTTGGAAGCAGGCTTCTGAGGCCACCCTGCGGGGTTCAGTGAAGTATGAAACCGGCGCATGGCAGATCTTCACCCATGTCAAAGCCGTCCCCATGGATGAATTTCTCGATGAGTGGTGGAAGCAGCGCCTCTCTGGCAAGATCGAAGGCGATCTCGAAATGGCCGGCGCACGCAATGCACCGCCAGCATGGAAGGCCGATCTCTCGCTCAAGGACGGCGCGCTCACCGGTCTGCCCATTCTCGACAAGCTCGTGACCTACACGAACACCCACAGGTTCAAACGCCTCGTGCTCGACATCTGCAGCGCCTCCATCCGGCCACAAGGCGACGCCCTCCGCATTGAAAAAATCATCGTGCAGTCCAACGGCCTCCTCCGCATCGAAGGCGCCCTGACCATTCGCGGCCGCGCGCTGGAGGGTGATTTCCTTCTCGGCGTTACGCCAGAAACCTTGAGCGGCATCCCCGGCGCCAACAACCGCGTCTTTGTGGAAAACAACCCGGGCGCGCCTCCCGGCCTGCAATGGACGCGGGTGCGCATCGTCGGTACGCTCGATGCCCCCATGGAGGACCTCAGCAGCCGCCTCATCGGTGCTGCCGGCATGTCCCTCTTCCTTGACACCCCCGGCGCCATCGTCGGCCAGGGGGCTGAAACCCTGCTCAAACCAGTGCTGGGTGAGGGCGCAGCCAAATTACCCGGCAAAGTCATCAATGGGGCCAGCGGCGTCATCGAAAACGGCGTAAACGCCGGAACCGACCTCCTCAAAAGTGTGCTCCCCATCTTTCCTGGAAAATGAGGTGGTTGCACGGCAGGGATGTGCCGCTAGCATAGATCCTTTCCATGTCCGCCTCCCCTCCCATCTCCTTCGCCCCCCGTGAGTCGAAGCATGCCATTGAAGAAGGCATGCTGTTTGCCCCCAAATTCGATGAGCATGGCCTCATGCCCGCGATGGCGGTTGATGCCGAGACCGGTGCGCCTCTGATGCTCGCCTACATGAACGAGCAGTCCCTCAAAATGACCCTGGAACTTGGTCAGGCAGTTTATTGGAGCCGCAGCCGCAACCAGCTCTGGCACAAAGGGGCCACCAGCGGTGAATTTCAGGAGATCATCGACATCCGCACCGACTGTGACCAGGATGCCTTGGTTCTGCGTGTCAAACAGCACGGCGGCGGCTGCTGCCACACCAAGCGTCCCACCTGCTTCTATCGCATCGTCAAAACAGCAGACGGCGAAGCACTTCTCGAAGCTGCGGAATAAGCGATCTTCTCAGACACCAGCATCCCCATAGCGATTCTGGAAACTCATTTCAGAATGGCCGGCTGGCTCCTGTTAGGGGATGACTGCCTTCGACGGCATCCACTTGGGACCAGCCAACCCTGTCTCGTGCTTGGCGTTCAAGCGCTCATGGCGCGAAGGTAGGGCGGTTGGTCCTCCAACCGCCGCCGAACGTCCCCAAGCACCCTGTTCGAAAACCAGTTTCCGAATTCGCTACAGCACCCTGTCGAAAACCATATTTGGAGTCTTTTGCGGCGTTGGTAACAAAGGAAAGGGATCAATTTGATCCCTCCGAACTCCGCTTCGTCCATCCCTTCCAAATAATAGGGGCCAAGCAAGGATGACCTCCTTTTAGCATACCGAGCTCCAAGGCTCTCGCGAACCCTCACCAACGAGATTGTCCACCAAACCGTTGGCGCGTCAGCACCTTAGCGGCTGCCAGGAACCATGCCACCGTATTTGGCGTTGCCTTCCCAGGACCGCGGACGGTTCCACGGGAGGTTGCTGTACTGACTGCCATCCGGTCCCACCACTTTCTTGCGCTTCGGTTCATCCGAGGCACAGGAGGAAAGGGAGCATGCGGCGGTGATTGCCAAAAGCAGAAAGCTGAGCAGTCGTGTCTTCATGAGGTCCTCCCTATGCACGAGACAAATCAGTTTTGCACCAAGTTTTCGAGGATCACACGATCTCCTGGCATGATCACCTGACCATTGACGACTGCATCCGGCACAATGGCGGCCATGGAATTTTTCCCATCAACCGTCATGATGCTGATTTTGCCGACAGTCTGCGCGCCACGGGTGACGATCAATTTGGTCTGCTCGGTGAGGCCCGTCATCTTGCCTGCGTCAATGATCACAAAGCCCCAGTCATAGTTCACGGCGATGACGCGGGAGCTCAGGCTGTTGCGCTCAAAGTTTTTACGGCGGTCCTCAATTTTGTGCACCACTTCATCCAAACGCTTCTGGATGCCAGCCACCTTGTCTTCCTCAGCGGCCACTTCTTTCTTTTTGATTTCAGCCTGCGCCTCAAAGTCGAGCTTTTCCTTCTTCAGCTTCTGGATGCCTTCGACCATGGTCTCTGGCTTCATGCCCTGCGGAAGATCTTTGAGGAGAGCGTCCTGTTCCTGCTTCTTTTTCTCCTTCACCGCAAACTCTTCCTGGGCGCGCGTGATTTCTTCCTGGGTTTGAGCCAGCTTGTTCTTCTGCGCCTTGAGCTTCTCTGCTTCGACGTCCAGATCACCCTGCACGCGGGCGATGTCTGCCACCAGCTTGGGCACTTCACCCGAGCCTGGGCGCAGCAGCTTTTCTTGGGCGCTCTTTTGACTCGTGATGCTTGCGTTAATCCCCGCCACCTTGGTGCGAACGTCGGCAAACTCACGCCCATTTTGGTAGGCGAAGAAGCTGGCTACAAGGATCACCACTGCGCTAAGGATGAAAAGAACTTTGGTCATGGGAAAAGGGGAGCTGGGAAAGGTGTCAGGCGACTAACGGATGTCTGCGATCACTTGGCGGCCGGTGGCGCTGTGCCAAAGGGGTCCGCAGTACTTGGAGCTGGCGCGGCGCCTCCGGCTGGAGGTGTCGCAGGAGGAGCGGTGCCAAACGGATCAGCGCCCATGGCAGGGGCGGCAGGCGCTGCCGGGGTCGCAGGAGCTCCAAACGGATCGGCACCCATGGCAGGAGCCGCAGGAGCTGGGGCCGGAGCACCAAAAGGATCAGAACCCATCGCGGCACCTGCTGCAGGAGGTGTGGCGGCTGGGGCAGCGCCTGCGGCTCCCGTTGCAGGAGCAGCGGCTCCATCAGGCGTCTTGGTTGCGGCGGTCTTGGCGCTCTGCTCAGCAGCAGCCACCACAAGATCACCCGAGCGAATATGCTCGCCTTCTGCAAGGCTGCCTTTGACCAAGTCGGCCACGGAGGAATTTTGCTCCACATCACGCACTTTCAGCTTGGCGACCACGTCCTTGCCGCGTTTCACTTCAAGATCCGCATTGGCAAAAACACCACCACCGTTGCCCTTGTTGAGCACCACAAAGCCCCAGTCGGTATAAGAATAGGCAACTTTGGCGGTGAAATCGTCATCCACAATGCCGCGCCGGCCACGGGCTTCGCGTTCCTCGGCCTCTTTGGCTGCATTGGTCAGGCTGGTGATTCTTTCCTGCGCGGCGGCCAGATGTTGAATTTGGTTGGCCAGTGCCGATTCGGCTTCGGCGCGTTCTTTTTTGATGGCATCGATCTGAGCCAGCAGCTTTTTGATGTCGCCAGCTTCGTCAATCACCTTTTGATTCTGACTCACCACCTTCGCGGTCTGCTCCAGATTGGTCTTCACCGCAGCCAGTTCCTGCTCGGCGGTCTGCACCTTGGCGGCAAAGTCTGCCACGGACGTTTTGGTGGTTTCGAGCTCCTGATTCGCCATGTCGCGCTGCGTTTCACGGCTCTTTTTCGCCTCTTCTGCCTTGGCGATGTGGGCCGTCATGGCTGCCAGATTCTCATTGGCAAAACCCTCGCGTTTACGCTCCTCCACGAGCAGTTTTTGGTTTGCCCAGGCAAAATAGCAGGCGGTGCCCAGACAGACGGCAGAGAGAGCGGATAGAATTTTCCAGACCATACGAAAGCGTAATTTGAGAATTTAAAGTCTAATTTTTACCGGAACCACCGGGTTTCGACAACACCAATTTTCACCCATTTTGTCTTTAGGCTGCAATCTTGCTTGTGCCCGATGAGCCCAGCAGTTACAACACCAGTGTCAGGGGCCGCGGATGTTCAGCTTGCGAACCCCGCCAGGTCCTGACGGAAGCAACGGCAGCCTGCCTGTCCATGTCGCGGTTCCCTGGCACTTTAATCAATTTCATTGCGGTCACTCTTCCGCAATGCCGGTCAAATCCGTCCGAATGCGCCGATCCAGTGCTTCGATCTCTGCGTGAGACACTCCGTCTCCCCTCCATGCCAGCGTCACCGTGATGAGTCCGGCATAATCAGAGACAAAAATGCCCAGTCCCGGCGGCGTGCTGACACTGGGGATGGTGTAAATGTTTTGCACTGCGGCTCTCGCAAATTCTTTGCGTCCCGGCAGAAAAGAACCGGTATGTGAGTGAAACAGGCTGCAAATCTGCCCCATGTTCGTCCAGCGAACCATGGGGATGAATGTACTCAGTGGTAATTGAGCCGCCAGCGTCGTCAGCGCTTCGGATGCCTGCGCCCTCTCCTGCTTCATCGCCTCACGGTACTTTTCCAGCACATGCGCTACCGCCTGATCCACCGTGCCCAGCGCCCCGGCATCCAGAAACAGCGGCATGGCTCCCATGTGGTTGCCGAAAATCAGCTCACGGCTTCTGCCCCGCAGCTGCATTGGCAGGTGCAGGTGGATCTCCGGACTGTGCCAGTCACGCCGTTCATGCAGCAGCCGCAAAGCACGTGCGGCCATCGCCGCATAAAACGGCATCTGCAAAAAGTCGCCGCACAGCCCGCGTAGTCGCGCCATGGCCTTTGCAGACTCCTCCTTGGAAAGTTCGATCAGCCGGTATTCCGGCCGTCCGCCGGTGGGCATCCCCTTCTTCCATGCGGAAAGGCATCCGGCAGAGGTCATCTCATGCAGCCTGTCTGTCAGCGGTTTGGCTCTCTTATACACGCGGGCCATGCTTTCACGCGGCGGCAGGGTCTGGGGCGGAGGCCCCGCTGCACACGCTCCCGCCGCCAGCTTTTCCAGCAGCAGATTGATCCCCGTCCCGTCCAGCAGCGCATGCCGCCAGGTCAGGAGAATCACATGTCCGCCGTCCGTCCCCCACGGAAAAACCTCCATCCATAAAGGAGTGGTCAGTGCTCCGCTGCTGCTTCTGCCCTGCAGCCGTTCTTGAATAACCTCTTCGCCAGGGGGCAGCGATTGCACCCCATGCCAGCAGATGGGCGGTGCAGTAATTGTGCCATGTGTCTCCCAGACCCACCGCCAGCCGCGCCACTGCCGCTTCAGCCGCGCCCCCAGCATCGGATGCTGGGCGTGGATCTGTTCCCATGCCCGCGTCAAAGTCTGCGCGTCCGGTTTCCCCTCCAGCTGCAGCACGGTCACCCCCCAATGCGTTCCTTGCCCGCTTCGGCGCATGAACGCCTCAAGCCCCGCGAGGAAAAAATCGACCGTGGTGGCGGGCAGGATCGGCATCAGGCGGCTAGGCGGCGTTTTTCTCCCAGAAAGCCCGCCAGCGCACTGGCCGTGGCAAAACGCTCCCGCGTCATTTCCGCCGGATTGATCGTCAGCCGGAATCGTTCCTCAATGAGCAGCAGCAGCTGCATCATCGCCATGGAATCCAGTCCCATGGAAAACAGGTCCGTGTCAGGGGTGAGGGGCTCCTGCGGTTCCAGGATGTGTTCGGTGGTGAGCAGTTCGATCACGGCGGCGGGACTGATGGGCACTTCGGGCATTTCTTGCAGAGAGAGCCTGCTTCACGCACGACGTCAAGAAGCCCCTGCATGCGTATTTGCCTTCAGTAGAGGGTTGCACAACGCCATCCCTCCGCCACCGTGCGCCCCCCTATGAACAAGCTGGACGAAATCATCGCCCACAAGCACACCGAACTGCAACGCCTGCTGCCGCGCGCTGAAAAGCTCCGCGCCGCCGCCGCCCTGCGCAATGACGTCCGCTCCTTTTACGATGCCCTCCGCGCAGACCCCACGCGCCTCAGCATCATCGCCGAGGTCAAACGCGCCTCACCCTCCGTCGGCACCATCGCGGCAGACTTCGATCCCCTGACCATCGCGCGGGGCTATGAGAAAGCCGGTGCCAGTGCCATCTCCGTCCTCACGGATGAAAAATACTTCCAGGGCCGCCTCGAATACCTCTCGCTCATCCGCGAGCAGCTCGACATCCCCTGCCTGCGCAAAGACTTCATCATTCACGAGGCTCAGATCTTTGAAGCCGTCGTCGCCGGGGCCGATGCCATCCTCCTCATCGTCGCCGCTCTCGACCAGCCCACCCTCGAGCATCTCCTCGAAGTCGCTCACACCTTCCAGCTCGATGCCCTCGTCGAAGTTCACAACCTCCCCGAGCTCGAACGCGCCCTCGCCACAGACGCCCGCATCATCGGCGTGAACAACCGCAACCTGAAGTCCTTCACCGTCGATCTCGCCACCACCGAGGAACTCGCCGAGGAAATCCCCGACGACATCGTCCTCGTCTCCGAAAGCGGCATCAAAACCCCCGCCGACGCCCTCCGCCTCGCCGAAGCCGGCGCCGACTCCCTCCTCATCGGCGAAACCCTCATGCGCAGCCAGAACATCCTCGCCGACCTCCCCCAGTTCCGCGCCTCCACCGCCAGCCTGCACGAGTAAGACTCCTCGCTAGCTACGATGGCGCTCAGCGATCGAGCCTCTCATAACGTCACCTTGTTGTCGCTGGCTCGTCACTTCAAAAATCAGCAATCCTTGTTCATCAATCGTCAATCGCGCCTGGCCTGCACGCTCAAAAGCCGGAAAGATTGACGAATCTCGGGCAATCAAGGCGTGCGGAATTTGGCGAAGCTCCAAACCTTCAGCGCATTCATGCAATGAATGCTGTCCCCCTTGTGCATGGCTCACTCAATAAGTTGAGCTGGCTCGACACTTCAAAAATCAACAATCCTTGTTCAACAATCGTCAATCGCGCCTGGCCTGCACGCTCAAATGCCAGAAAGATTGACGAATCTCGGGCAATCAAGGCGTTGCTTGGCGAAGCTTCAAACCTCCTGCGCAGGCAATGAATGCTATCCCCCTTGTGCACGGCTCAGTAAGTGGATGTTTCGTTTCGCCGCTATAGCGGTTCGCAAAACTCATTTCCGTTTAGCAGGCTGCTTCTTGCTCGAAAATCTTGGGCTTCGACGGCGGCTGGTTGAGGACAACCAGCCCTACCCGCGAGGGGCATTCGAATGTCCAGCGCGAGGTAGGGCGGCTTGTCCTCAAGAGGCCGCCGAGCGGCTCCACGCTCACTTTCCGGAAATCAGTTTCGCAAAACGCTATACACCTCGGCCCATCATCTCCTTCGCTGAACCTCCGTGGTGATCAGCCACAATCTTCTCGCCACTCCGTTCCGCCGCACTCCGACCCCAACGGGGTCATGCAACATAGCGAAGGGTTGCCGAGCCTCGGCGAGGCTACCCTGGTACCCAGGCCAGTCACCGGAAAGCAAACCCAGCGCTCCGCTGCACACCACGCTCACCAGCAGCGTTTGCCACCAGCCCCGCCGCGCAGTCGCGCCGTGATCACACACCACTCCAATACCGCCTACCCCTTCGCCAACTGCGCCGCCAGCTCCGCGATCAAACTCGTCAGCGTCGTCAGCTCCTTGCTCGCCTCTTGCTTCGGCAGCACCAGCAGCAGCTCCGTCGTCGGCACAGGCGCTGCCAGCGGCACAAACACACATCCCCCGTGCGGCATCTTGCTCGCATGCCCGGGAATCAACGCCACCCCGCCCAGCGTCGTCACCGTCCCCAGCATCATCGAAAGCGAATCCACCTCGCTCACAATTTGCGGATCAAACCCCGCCTGCTGACAAATCGAGCGCAAAAACTCCCGCCGCCCCGGGAAAGACGTGTCAGAAAGCGACACCCACCGTTCGTTCTTCAGTTCCGCGAGCTTGATCGTCTTCTTCTTCGCCAGCGCATGATCCTCGGGCAGCAGCGCCGCCATTTTATGGCGTGACAACGTCCGCGTGTTGAAAAAGGTGCGATCACTCTCCGAGATGTTCCCGAGGATCGCCGCATCCAGCTCATGGTTCCGCAGCCGGTCCAGCTGCGCCCTCGGCGGCAGCTCAAACAAGCTCACCTGCGCCTTCGGATGCCGCTGCCGGAACTCACGCACCGCAGGCACCACCAGATCATCCAGAAACGGCGCCAGAAATCCCAGGCGCAGCGTCCGCCGTGCCTTGCCATACTGCTCGCGCAGCTGCTGCGCACTCGTCTCCGCATCACACACGATCTGCCTCGCCTTCGGCAGAAAAAAACGACCCGCCTCCGTGAGATAGATTCGCTTCCGAATGCGGTCAAACAACGCCACCCCCAGCTCCGCCTCCAGCACGCCGATCTGCCGACTCAGCGCAGGTTGCGTCACATGCAGGCGTTTCGCCGCAGCTGAAATGCTCAAATCCTCGGCGGCGGCGATGAAGTAACGAAGCTGGTGAAATTCCACGCCGGATCAGACCACACTCCGGCTCTATGCGCAAATCGTCCGCTCATCCGTAAGGCGGCCATTTGGCGAACGTAGGTGGCTTGCGCGCATCTTATGGACTCACCGCTTTTTCGTCCCTCAATGGACCGCCGGGCCTTTCTCACGGCCTCGACGCTGGGACTCGCATCGCTGCGTTTCGGCCCTGCCTTGAAAGCTTCCACCGGCCCCGGAGTTCCCGCCTCCACGCTCGCAAAGCCGGCGAAATCCACCGTGCTCTTCTTCCTCTGCGGCGGTGCCTCCCACATCGACATGTGGGACATGAAGCCCGAAGCCCCTCTGGAATTTCGCGGCGAGTTCAAACCCATCCGCACCACCGGCGCAGACATCCGCCTCTGTGAGCACCTCCCGCTTCTCGCCAAACAAGCTCACAACTTCGCCCTCGTCCACGGCGTCACCGATGGCGGTCGCGCCACGGGCGATCACCACGCCGGTTATTATTACAACCTCACCGGCCACGCCCCCGATCCCACCTTCAAGCAGCAGGGCAATGACCGCCGCCCCTATCCCGAAGACTGGCCCTACATGGGCAGTGTGGTCGGCATGAAGCGGCCAGTGCATCCCACGCTCCCGCAGATCATCTCCCTCCCGCACAAGCCCAGCAAACTGCCCTTCACCCGCCCCGGCCAGTTCGCCGGCCGCATCGGCATGGAGCACGATCCCTTCTATCTCACCGGCAGCTTCGATGAACCCCTGAATTTCAGCGCCCCCACCATCTCCATGTCCGGCAGCATGACCGCTGCCCGCATGCAGGACCGTCACGCCCTGCTGAACGACATGAATCAGGCCCGGCGCGAACTTGATCACGAAGCCGCAGTCCAAAACTACGTGAAGCAGCAGGAGCGTGCCTTTGACCTCCTGTCATCCAGCGGTACCTCAAACGCCTTCGATATCAAGTCCGAGCCCGACAAACTGCGCGCCCGCTACGGCAACACCATCAACGGCACCAGCCTCCTTATGGCACGCCGCCTCGTCGAGGCCGGTGTCCCCTTTGTCACCGTCTTCTGGAAGGAAGACGAAAGCACCGCCAAACAATGCAAGAGCGCCGGCGGCTGGGACACCCACGGCGACAACTTTAACTGCCTTCGCAAGTACCTCCTCCCGCAGTTTGATCAGGCCTTTTCCGCCTTCATGGAAGACCTCTCAGGCCGGGGCCTGCTCGATGAAACACTCGTCCTCGTCACCAGCGAAATGGGCCGCATGCCCAAAGTCGGCGACCGCCGCTCCGGCGGCACCCTCGGTGCCGGCCGCGATCACTGGACCTCCTGCATGAGCGTCCTCATGGCAGGTGCTGGTATTCGCGGCGGCCAGGTCGTCGGCGAAACCGACGCCCGCGCCGAACTCCCCAAAGACCGCCCCATCTATCCTGAAGACATCACCAAGACCGTCTATTACGCCATGGGCATCCAGGACCTCGAAGCCAAAGACAAGCTCGGCCGCGCCTACAACCTCCTCGACGAAGGCAAACCCCTCACCGAACTCTTCGGCTGACCGCCCTGCGTATGCATCGCATGAACGGCACTCTTTATAGAGACCGCACTCATTCTCGCACCAGCCCCAAAGGGGCTGCGGAATATAGCCCAGGGTCAGCCGAGCCTCAGCGAGGCGACCCTGGGTTGCCTCAAGCATATCGGAAAGCAAACCCAGCACTTCGCCACACCCTCCCGGCCACTAGCAGCGTCTGCATTTCCCTCCGCCACACGCCTGCGCATCGTGGCATGCACACCATCACCAGCCTCGCTAAAAACCTTTAACCTAATGCCCTTCATGCATCGCATCCTCCTCACCGCCCTGCTTCTCTCCGTCACCCTCCACGCCGAAGACTGGCCCCAGTTCCGCGGCTCCAATGGCACCGGCATCTCCCCCTCCAAAAATCTCCCCCAGGAATTCTCCGCCGAAAAAAACATCGCGTGGAAAGCCAAGATTGGCGACGGCATCGGGTCGCCCATCGTGAAGAACGGCCGCGTCCTCACCACCGCCATGCTCGGAGATCAAAAGCTCGGCCTCTTCAGCTTCGACGTCATCAACGGCAAACAGCTCTGGCGCAGCGATTTCGACACCGGCACCCTCCCGCGCATCACCCCGCCAAACAGCCACGCCTCCTCCACTCCCGCCACCGATGGCGAGCGTGTTTACGTCTACTTCAGCACCATCGGCCTCCTCGCCTTCGACTTCACCACCGGCCAGGAAGTCTGGCGTCATACTATGACGCAACCCGCCTACTTGATGGACTGGGGCGCCGCTTCATCGCCCATCGTTTACAACGACACCGTCATCTTCTGCCAGGACGACGACCTCGCCCCCTTCGTCGTCGCCGTCGATGCGAAAACCGGCAAAGAAAAATGGAAGACCCGGCGCAAAGAAATGCTCGCCGGTTATTCGCTGCCTGTCCTCTGTGAAGCCAATGGCCGCACCGATCTCGTCATCGCCGGCAGCGGCAAATTGAAAGGCTACGATCCCGCCACCGGCAAGGAACTCTGGACCTGCAACACCCTCCTTCGCACCATCATGACCTCGCCCGTCGTGCATGACGGCGTCATCTACGTCGCCGTTCAAAGCTACGGCGATTCCACACGCACTTTGAAGCACGCCCTGCTCGAATGGCTCGACACCAACCAGGACAAAATCCTCTCCCGTGAGGAAACTCCCAAAGAGTTCCACGAGCGCTTCGACGCCTCCGATAAAAACCACGACAAAGTCATCGGCCCCGAGGAGATCGACACCGCCTTCCAGTCCCCTGACAACATGGCCGCTGGCGGCAACATCATTCAGGCCATCAAAGGCGGCGGCAGTGGCGATGTCACCAAGACCCACGTCCTCTGGAACATCGATCCCAAGACCCCCTCAAACCTCTCCTCACCCCTCTTCTTCAACGACCGCCTCTACGTCGTCAAAAGCGGCGGCATGTCCAGCTGCTACGACGCCAAGAACGGCAAAACACTGTGGGATCGCAGCCGCCTCGGCAACTTCGGCGACTACTTCGCCTCACCCATCGCCGCTGCTGGCAAAGTGTACATCGCCGCCAAAAACGGCTTCATCGTCGAACTCGAGGACGCGCCGCAGCTCAAGGTCCTCGCCAAGCACGACATGGGCGAAGAAATCATCGCCACACCCGCCATCGCTGACGGCCGCCTCTTCGTCCGCACCCGCGAAAGCCTTCTGTGTGTTTCCTCCACTGCCTCCGCACCCGCTTTGGCGGAGACCACCAAGTCAGCTTCCACTTCGGACACCATCGAGATCATCACCGCGCAGCCTCCGCATGGCTCACGTGTCTGGAATGGCTACACCGGCAACGCCATGGGGCAGGAGTCATGGACCCAGGAGGAACTCGAACAACTCCTCAAGCGCCTCCAAACATTGAAGTACACCACCATCGCCATCCCCGCAAAAATCGTCCCATTCAAACCCATCCGCGTCGATGGCGACACCGGCGGTCGCAAAGCCTTCCACGGTGCGTCCACTTTCGGCAATCCCGATGTCGCCGCCATCACTACTCGCTTTCGCGAGCACGCCACCAAACTCGGTTTTGAAATCGTGGCCGCAGAACCCGTGGCCGTTTCCGTCCTGCCCAAAAACGACTTCACCAGCGAAAAAGCCCTCAGCGAGCTCGTCACTCCCATCTGCGGTGAAGGCGTTGCCGAGCGCATGTGGCTTGGCTTCCAGGCCATCGACAAAGCCTCGCAGCTCATCTCCAAAAATGATCCCAATCTCGGCATCCCCGCACCCGACATGCTGCTGCGCCATCTGAACTCCAAGAAAACCCTGCCCGACTGGCTCACCGAAGCCAAAGCGTTCTACGCCACCGCCATGAACGAAATGTACCGTGCCAACACCCGCGCCCGCGAAGGCTCGCGCACGTTCACACTCTACAACGCCAAGCGCCTCGAATTCACCTTCCACTACATCAGCGCCATCGAGTCCCTCTACAAATCCCACGCCGCCGCCACCCGCGCCGAATCCCTCGAAGCCGCCATGGACAGCATCTACAACGCCCTCAACTCCTGGTCCGACGTCGCCCGCGACTCCAGCGATCGCGGCGCCATCACCCTCCTCAACGAGTACGGCTATCGTCCTCTGGTGAAGGTCGTCAAAGGCCGCGAGTAAGCGCAAATCGCCTGCGAATTCGGGGCAGGGAGCGCGGAATTTATTCCGCAGCACTCCGCAAGCATGCATAACTCCGCGCCCAAAGAGGCTGTTGCGCGCGGCATGTCATGGAGCTTTCCAATCACACCCAGGCAATGTTCAAGCCTCTTGCCAGATCGGCTCATCCTGCCCTCGACCATGAACCTGCTTGATAAGATGCCACTCTCTTCGCCACCTCGCGCCGCCACACTCCGGCCCTGGCAGCCTGTTGATAAACTAGGCCGGAAAGATCTGCGCATGGAGCGCTTGGAGGAGAGGGATCGTCCCGATCCCTCACGCTCCCGCAACGTCCAGCGCTCTCGCATCATTCAAAGCTCGCATAGCTAAGGAGGAAGCCTCAGCGAGGCGTCCCTGGGTACGGAATGCAACTCTGGAAAGCAAACCCAGCGCTTCGCGATAGTCATTCGGGCACCAGCCTGCGGCGCATTGGCTCCGCGATCATGCAGTGCCCCATACCCAAAAATCATTACCTCACGGCATGAACTTGTGAAGCAAGTGGCATTGGAGGACTGACGGCTTCTGCGCGAATGCAGCGTCGTTATGAAACTCAATCTTCGCCTCTCCAATGAACGCGGCCATGCCAACCACGGCTGGCTCGACAGCTACCACACCTTCAGCTTCGCTGACTACTACGATCCCGCGCACATGGGCTTCCGCAGCCTTCGTGTCATCAATCAGGACGTCATCACCGGCGGCGCAGGTTTCCCCACCCATCCGCATCGCGACATGGAAATCTTCAGCTACGTCCTCTACGGCGCTCTCGCGCACAAGGACAGCATGGGCAACGGTCGCACCCTTCTCCCCGGCCAGATCCAGCTCATGAGCGCCGGCAGCGGCGTCACCCATAGCGAGTTCAATCCCTCCAAGACTGAACCCGGCAGTCTCCTCCAGATCTGGATTCGTCCGCGTCAAAACGGCCTCAAACCCAGCTACACCGAATGGCATCCCAAGCCCGAGCATGAGACCGCCGAGAAAGTCCTCGTGATCTCCTCCGATGGCCGCGAAGGCTCCGCCACCATCCATCAAGACGCCGACATCTACCGCGTGCGCCTTGAAGCCGGCAAATCCACCACCCATGAAGTCGCCCCCGGTCGCGGCGCCTGGATCCAGCTCATCAAAGGCACCCTCACCGTCAATGGTACCCCCATCAATCCTGGCGACGCCGTTAGTACCGACGACACCGGCACCCTCACCCTCACGGCCACCCAAGACACTGAAGCCCTCCTCTTCGACCTCGCCTAATCCCAACCCAACAACAGTAAACAACCGTCAACCTCCCCATATATATGAAACACATCCCCACCATCGCTCGCCTCCTCCTTGGCCTCATCTTCACCGTCTTCGGTGCCAACATGTGGCTCCACTTCATCCCGATTCCTCCCCCACCAGAAGGCCCTGCCGCCAACTTCATGTTCGCCATCTACGGCAGCGGCTACCTCACCGTGGTGAAGGTCTTGGAAGTCACCGGCGGCCTCCTGCTCCTCAGCGGCCGCTTCACCAACCTCGCCCTCACTCTCCTCGGCCCTGTCGTGGTAAACATCGCCCTCTACCACTTCTTCCTCGTCAAAGGTGGTTATGAAATGCCAGTAGTCCTCGGAGTCCTCTCCCTCGTCGCCCTCTCCGGTCGCAAAGACTACCTCAGCACCCTTTTCTCGGCGAAATAACGCACCCCCACGCGGGCCGGATTCATCAATGTGTCCGGCCCGCTTCTTCGATCCCCTCTGGAAAACAACGGTCAACCACCGTCAACAATCGTAAACCACCGTCAGCCTCATGAGCACGCCCATCCATCCCGCCGTCCGCATCGGCCACGTCCATCTCAAGGTGGCGGACCTGGAGCGCGCCCTCGCCTTCTACTGCGGCGTCCTCGGTTTCGAGCTCACCCAGCGCTACGGTACCCAGGCCGCCTTCGTCTCGGCCGGCGGTTACCATCATCACATCGGCCTCAACACCTGGGAAAGCCGCGGCGGCAAAGCCCCGCCTCGCGGCACCACCGGCCTCTATCACGTCGCCATTCTCTACCCTGACCGCGCCTCTCTGGCCGACGCCCTGCGCCGCCTCATCAAAAACAAAATCCACCTCGACGGCGCCTCCGACCACGGCGTCAGCGAAGCCCTCTACCTCCACGATCCCGATGGCAATGGCATCGAGCTCTACGTCGATCGCGATCCCTCACTGTGGCCGCGCGACTCCAAAGGCGAGCTCACCATGACCACCGAACATCTCGATCTCGACGCACTCTTGGCAGAAAATCCACAGCCATGAAAACCCTCTCCATCACCGAACTCCAGGCGCAGAAAAACACCGCCACCCTCATCCACGTCCTGCCGGAGGAGCACTTCGCCTGCGCTCACCTGCCAGGCGCCATCAATGCCTGCGTCTATGAAACCATCTTCCCCTCCAAGGTGGCCGAACTCATCCCCGACAAAAACGCGCCACTGATCGTTTACGGCGCAGGCGGCGACTCCTTGGACGCCACCACCGCCGCCGAAAAACTCACCAAGTCCGGCTACACCAACGTGGCTGCCTTCACCGGAGGCATCGCCGAGTGGAAACAAAACAATCTCCCACTCGAAGGAACCCACTCCGAGTCCGGCACCGCAACTCCCAACGGCCAATACAATCTCGACACCGCAACCAGCGTCGTCCGTTGGACGGGGCGGAGTCTCTTCAATCATCACCATGGCACCCTCAAGCTCGCCAGCGGCCACATCGAAGTACAAAACGGCATCCTCCAAACCGCACGCTTCACCCTCGACATGAACAGCATCGCCTGTGAAGACCTCGTCGACACAGCCTACAATGCCATGCTCATCCGCCACCTGCGCGATGACGACTTCTTCGCCGTCGACCGCTTTCCCACCGCCGAGTTCATCTGCGATCACGCAGCCCCTCTCCCATCCTGCACCCCCGGCACACCAAACTACACCCTGCACGGCACCATGACCCTGCGCGGCGTCACAAAGCCGCTCAGCTTCCCCGCCGTCATCGCCGCCGCAGACGCTGACAATCTCACCGGTCAGGCACAGTTCGAGCTAGACCGCACCCAGTTCGGCAGCCACTACGGCTCCGGCAGACTCTTCGCCTTCCTCGGCAAACACGTCGTCAACGATCACGTCCACCTCCACATCAAACTCCACGCCACCCGCAATCCTTAATCTCCTCTCAAACACCACTCCGACCTCCCTCAAGCCCCAAAGGGGCTTCGCATCATAGCGAAGGGTTGCCGAGCCTCAGCGAGGCTGCCCTGGCAACCCGCCATCAATTCCGGAAAGCAAACCCAGCACCCCGTCACACCCCACGCCCACCAGCAGCGTTCCACCGCGCCCCGCAGCCCCCCAACATCTCAACTTCTCCCCACTCCCCATGAACACCCTCGAAGCCATCGCCTCCCGCCGCGCCATCAAGCACTACGATCCCGCCCACCGCATGACCGAAGCTGAAATCCATCAGCTTCTCGAAGCCGCCATGCAGTCCCCCACCGCCTTCAACATCCAAAACTGGCGCTTCGTCACCGTGCTTGATCCCGAAGTCCGGAAACAAATCCGCGCTGCCGCCTGGGATCAGGCTCAGGTCACGGATGCCTCACTCCTCATCGTCATGTGCGCTGACAAAGACGCATGGAAAAAAGAACCCGGCCGGTACTGGAAAAACGCAGCCCAGCCCGTGCAGGACTTCCTCGTCCCCGCCATCGGTCAGTACTATTCCGGCCGCGACCAGGTTCAGCGCGACGAATGCATGCGCTCCTGCGGTCTCGCTGGCATGACCATCATGCTCGCCGCCAAAGCCATGGGCTACGACACCTCCCCCATGGACGGCTTCGACTTCGATGCCGTCGGCAAAATCATCAATCTCCCCGAAGACCACGTCATCTCCTTCATGATCGCCGTCGGCAAAGGCACCCAGCCCCCATGGCCCAAAGGCGGACAGCTCTCCTACGACGAAGTCGTCATCCGCGACCGCTTCAATTGAGGCTGACATAAGGCTAAGAGGACACATCGTGTGTTTTGCATGATGGATGAAAGAGTAGCACGACAGCGTTTTTGGAGTGCGGTCGCGGAGATGCACGGCGCAAGCCTGCATCGCAGCTACCGCTTTCGCCGGGTAAAGGACTCCCTTCATTCCCAGCCCAGCGTCCAGCCGGAAAAGCTGCGTCGCGTCCCTGTTTGCCATATGTACCCCAGCGATCTTCAGGTCCTGCGGACTCCATTTTTAAACGATCAACAGCCTTCCATATCAGCTTCTCCTTCACTCCAAGCCTCACTGCAAATAAGGTCTTGAAGGCCAAAGACCTTCCGTAATTAAGCCCAGGGTTCGCCGAGCCTCAGCGAGGCAACCTTGGGTCTCCACCACCCGCCTGGAAGCAAACCCAGCACCTCGCCGCACCCAAACCTCACCAGCAGCGTCCCCCCAAACGCCCCGCCTCGCGTCAGCGTAACGTCCGACGATTCAGCCACTCCGCATGTCACTCTGTCGCATCAACACTTGTGAGCACCTGCCTGTTGCGCGAGTTTCACCCCACCATGAAAATCGCCATCGGCTCCGATCACGCCGGCTACCTCTACAAGCAGGCCATCCTCCAGCACCTGCAGGAGGCCGGTCATGAAGTCGAAGACTTCGGCACCCATTCCGAAGCTCCCGTCGATTACCCCCGCTTCATTCGCCCCGTCGCTGAAGCCGTCGCTGCGGGCCGGTTTGAGCGCGGCATCGTCCTCGGCGGCTCCGGCAATGGCGAAGCCATCACCGCCAATCGCGTGCGCGGCATCCGCTGCGGCCTCTGCTGGAATCTCGAATCCGCCCGCCTCACCCGTCTCCACAACGACGCCAACGTCCTCTCTCTCGGCGAACGCATGATGGACCTCCCCACCGCCCTCCAGATCGTGGACATCTTCCTCACCACCCCCTTCGAAGGGGGCCGCCACCTGGCTAGAATTCAACAGCTTGACGAATAAAACACCAGACATGAATGGCACTTGGTTAAGGTGTGATGTTCTTGAGTGTTTCACCTGCCTGTTTTTCATGTCCCGCACCCTGCATCTCCTTGGCTGAATGATATCTTTCGCCACTCTGCTCCGCAGTACCTCAGCCTCAAAGGGGTTGCCTCGGCTGAATGATACCTTTCGCCACTCCGCTCCTCAGTACTCAGCCCCAAAGGGGCTGCGTATCATAGCGAAGGGTTGCCGAGCCTCAGCGAGGCTACCCTGGTACATAAGCCAGTCATCGGGAAGCAAACCCAGCGCTCCTCCGCACCCCATGCACACCAGCAGCGTCTGCAATGAGCCTCGCCGCACGGAAGCCGCGCTCGGACAACGCCTCAGATCCAAGCCTCACGCTCAACTTCGCTAACCGAGTGTCATACACACCTCGCACATCCCGCTGGACCGCCATCATCCCATGGCTCTTCGTCCTCCTCTGGAGCAGCGGCTTCATCGGCTCCAAGCTCGGCGTCCCCTATGCCGAGCCCTTCACCTTTCTGACCCTCCGCTACTGCATCGTGCTCGCGATCCTGATCCCCATCGCCCTCCTCACTCGCGCACCCTGGCCCAAAGGAAAATCACAGCTCGCCCACGTCGCCTTCGCCGGCCTCATGATCCACGCCCTCTATCTCAGCGGCTGCGTCTGGTCGCTCCGCCTCGGCCTTCCGGCAGGCATCCTGAGTTTGATCGTCTCCCTTCAGCCCCTCTTCACCGCCGCCTTTGCTGGTGTTGCCTTGGGCGAGCGCGTTCTACCTCGCCAATGGTCAGGTCTCGCACTCGGCTTCATCGGTACCGCACTTGTCGTCGCGCACAAAACCGGCAGCGGCCTCACCTTCCTCATGACACTGCCCGCCATTGCCGCGTTGGTCGGCATCACCGTCGGCACCATGTGGCAGAAGCGCCACTGCCCCGCCTTCGATCTCCGCACCAGCACCGTCGTGCAATACGCCGCCAGTCTTCTCATCACCGCCGTGCTCGCCTTCACCACCGAGACCATGCAGATCCAGTGGAGCGGCCAGTTCGTCTTCGCACTCCTGTGGGTCGCGCTGGTCCTCTCCATCGGCGCCATCAGCCTCCTCAATCACCTCATCCGCAGCGGCACCGCAGTAAACGTCGCCAGCCTCTTTTACACCGTCCCAGCCGTCACCGCCCTCATGGCCTGGGCCATCTTCGGCGAGACCCTCACCGGCCTCTCCCTCATCGGCATGGCCGTCGCCGTCCTCGGCGTCTGGCTCGCTCGCGCCCGCTAACCCATCAAGATGGCAGCACAAAGCCCGCCGCGTCACTCTTCCGCTCCGTCTCGGCTGCATCGTCCTCGTCCTCCTACTCGAACTCGTCCTCGATCCTTTCACTCCGCATCACCCCCGCGCCCCACATTCGCCGAAATGCCTCGCTGAAATCCCCATTCCTTTGCTCTCCATTCCCTTGCCAAAAAGCAGCGTACCCAAACTCCCTCTGCCCTCGAAAAAAACGAGCAGTTCCAGGTTCAAAACTCATCTCTGCGGCCTGCTAAACTCTTGAGGTGTTTCATCATCTCTCTCGAATCGCCATCCCCCCTCCGTGTCACTTCCGTGAGTTGAATTCCGGCCATGCTGCTCTACCTCGCTCCGTCATGAGACTCCTCCTCTGCTTCATCGTCGCCTCCTGTCTCGTTCCGGTTCTCCATGCCGAGGATCCCAAAACTCCATCGCCCCCGGAACTCAAGGCCCTCGCGGAGACCCTGGTAAACACCATCAAGTCAAAAGACGACGCGGCTCTCGCCACCTGCTGGCACTCACCCGAAGTCATGGCAAAACTCAAGGCAGACGAGGCCCTCGCCGCCTCCGGCACCTCTCCCACCGAGATCAATGTGGACAAGGAACGCGAGAAGGAACTGAAACGCCGCGAGAAAGACATGCTCCGCAACAAGCAGCGCATCGACGAAATCCGCGCCCTCATCACCAAACACTTTGGCGACATCTCCGCCCTCAAATTCGTCGAGCTCGAAGTCGATCCCGATGACGATGCCGCCGACCCCGAGGCCGCCTTTGACGAAGTGGACATCCATCTCCTCGCCTCAGACGGCACCAAACTCCGCATCGAACTGGACGACGCCCTTCGCATCGACGGCGTGTGGAAATTCAAAGGCCGCGTTGAGGATAAATTGTGCATTGAGCTCACTGTTCCCTGAAAACGATTGCCGCGCCATTCTCAGCGGCCATGCTGCCGCGCATTCATCATGGCTTCGGTTCTCGTTCTCTACGCTCATCCCGCCCCTCATAAGTCACGCATCAATCGCAGGCTGGCAGCCGCTGCGCGTGAGGTGAAAGGCGTGACCTTCCGCGATCTCTACGAGATCTATCCCGATTTCTTGATCGATGTGGAGGAGGAGCAAAAGCTGCTCCAGCAGCACGACGTCATCGTCTTTCAGCACCCCTTTTACTGGTACAGCGCCCCCTCGCTGGTGAAGGAATATCTCGATCTCGTGCTCACCTACGGCTGGGCCTACGGGGAAGGGGGCGCCGCTTTGCAGGGCAAGCTCATGCTGCAGGCCATCAGCGCCGGCGGTTCCGAAGAAGTTTACTGCTCGCAGGGGCGCAATCGCTTCACCATCCGCCAGCTCCTCGCGCCCTTTGATCAGACCGCCTTCCTTTGCGGCATGCGCTATCTGGCCCCGCACATCGTTTACAGTGCCAATCAACTGGCGGACGCCGCAAGCATCCGGCCCCTGGCACAGAGCTACGCACGCCTCCTCGCAGCCCTGCGGGATGAAACACTGCCTCTGGAACTGGCGGCCTCGGCGGAAAAGATCAACGACCTCATTCCTGCATAGCTCATGCACGCATCTCACTTTTTCATCTCCGCTTTCATCTACCTGGGTGCCGCCGTCCTGCTGGTGCCCATCGCGCATCGCCTCGGTCTTGGCAGCGTGCTTGGCTACCTCATCGGCGGCGCTTTGATCGGCCCTTTCGTTCTCGGTTGGGTCGGTGGTGCACAGGGGGAAGAGGCCATGCACTTCGCAGAATTCGGCGTCGTCATCATGCTCTTCATGATCGGCCTTGAACTGGAGCCCGCGCGGCTCTGGCGCATGCGCGGTCCCATTTTCGGCCTCGGCGGCATGCAGGTGGTGTTCACCGCACTGGCCGTCATGGGCATTGCGATCGCCTGCGGCCTGGGGACCAAGCCCGCCATCGCCACCGGCATGATTCTGGCCCTCTCCTCCACCGCCATCGTCATTCAGACTCTGCAGGAAAAAGCCCTCATGCGCACCGATGGCGGCGCTGATTCCTTCGCCGTCCTCCTCTTCCAGGACATCTCCGTCATCCCCATGCTCGCGGTGTTTCCTTTGCTCGCCGCCAGCGTGGCCAAGGTGGAGCACCATGGCTGGTTGCAGGAGCTCCCCCACTGGGTCCAGCCTCTCATCACTCTGGGTGCCGTTGCGGTCATTGTCATCGGCGGCCGTTTCATCGTCCCACGCGGCTTTAACATTTTGGCAAAGACCGGCCTGCGCGAACTCCTCACCGCCGCAGCGCTCCTCCTCATCGTCGGTGTCGCCCTGCTGATGACGCAGGTCGGCCTCTCCCCTGCGCTAGGTGCCTTCGTCGCAGGCGTCGTCCTCGCTGGCAGTCATTATCGCCATGAACTGGAGAGCAACCTTGAGCCCTTCAAAGGCCTCCTCCTCGGCCTCTTCTTTCTCGCCGTCGGTGCCTCGCTCGACTTCAGCGTCATCGCCGGAAAGCCGCTGCTGATCGCCGCGCTGGTGGTTGCATTGATCGCTCTGAAAGCCGCGGTCATGTTTGTCATTGCCACCCTGCTCAAGATTCGCGGCAGCCACCGCTGGCTTCTCTCACTCGCCCTCGCACAAGGCGGTGAATTCGCATTCGCACTCCTCTCCATGGCCATCCAGCAGGAGATCCTCGATGCCGAAACCTCCAAGCTCCTCGTGGCCGTGGTCGCCCTCTCCATGGCCATCGCCCCGCTCCTCTTCATCATTTACGATCGCTTGATCGCGCCCCGCTACACCGCCGTGAGCAAAGAAACCCGCTCACCCGATCGCATCGACGAACACGCCCCCGTGATCCTCGCCGGCTTCGGCCGCTTCGGCAATTTCGTCGGCCGCATCATGATGTCCCAGGGCGTCAAAGTCACCGTCCTGGAGAGCGACCCCGATCACGTGGACATGCTGCGCAAATTCGGCTTCAAGGTCTTCTACGGCGACGCCACCCGCCTCGATCTCCTTCACGCCGCCGGCATTGAGCAGGCATGCATGCTCATCATCGCCCTCGCAGATCAGGCCAAAGTTGCACAGCTCATCGCAGATGTACGCGAAAGATTCCCAAAGCTCCGCATCCTCGCTCGTGCCCACGATTACGATCACCGCGTTGAACTCATCAACCTCGGTCTGACCGCCGAAGACACCGTGCACGAGCAGATGGGCAGCGCCCAGGAACTCGCCGTGCGCGCCCTGCGTGCTCTGGGCCAGCCCGCCTACGCCACCGAGCGTGCCGCCCGCCGCTGGCGGCGTTACGATGACGAGACCTTTCATCTCCTCATACCCGTGCATGAAGACGAAGACGCCTACGCCAGCATCGTGCGTGAGCGCCGCGTCGAGCTCACCCAGTTGTTCGAAAAGGACCTCGCCGAATTACCCACCGACAACGATCAAGCCTGGGAAATCGCACGCGCCGAAGAAAAATAGCCGAAGGCGCAAAACTCTGCCGGAGCGCGGACTTCAGTCCGCAGCACTCCGCCACACCACCTGCTCCGCTTACTCGCCTTGTTTTGGGCCGGTCTAAATAGCTGATTATTCCCAAAGTGAGGCTCCTCGTTGGACACCTCGAATGCGTCAGCAAAAGGGTTCGCACCCCCGAAGCGAGCGAAAACAATCTTCTGTGCGCCGCTCCGCTTCTTCACAAAGCTCCACTCCACCTCAGAATTTCATCCAGCATCTAGAATCCAGCCATCCAGCATCCAGACCTACTTCGCCGTCAGCTTGATGTTCCGAAACCACGTCTCATCCCCGTGCTCCGTCAGCATGATCTTGCCCTTGCCCGGCGCAAAGCCCTCCTTGCTCTTAAACTTGCTCTTCGCCACGCGCTCCTTCCACTCCGGCGTCGTCGTATCCGCCTCACAGGCCAGCGCGCCATTCAGCCAATGCTGAATCTTCCCGTCCTGCACCACGATCTTGCTCGTGTTCCATTCGCCCGCCGGCTTCACCGCCTTGCCTGCCACGGGTTCCTTGATGTCATAAATCGAAGCTGTCGTATGTGATCCACCCTTGAGTCCATCCGGATGCCCGCTGTCATCGATCATCTGGTACTCAATCCCCAGCCATTCCTTGCCGCCGATCTTGGTCACCCAGTACTTGATCCCGTTGTTGCCTTTCGGGTTCACCTTCCACTCCCATTCCAGCTCGAAGTTCGAATATTCATTCTTCGAAATGAGGTTTCCACCGCCTTTGCCGACGAGATGAATCGTGTTGTCACCCTCCGTCGTCCAACCACCCGAAGGCGCCGCATCCTTGGTGTCGGTGAAATCAGCCAGCGTCAGAAAGACCGGCTCGGCGGCAGTGGCGAATGTAGCGATGGCGAGAAAGGAAAGCAGCGTGCGCATAGGGGTTGGTGGGGAAGACTGGCGACATCAAACGTCGTGAGCACGGACTTGCCAGCATCTTTTTCACGGCCATTGCCAAAACCAAGTTCCCGAAAGCCCTTCCTCCTCTTTGCTCCACAACATCGCAAACCCATCTCACGTTTTGTAGTCCCGCCTTCAGGCGGCTCCGGACGAACGTCCCCAGAGTCACGCCTCCCGAATAACCCCCGCAAGCGCGTAGCACTGACATAACCGTAGCCGTGGATGCCAGCCCACGGTCTGCCGACAAACCGGCATTATCAGTCGGTAGAACCACGTAGTGGTGACACAAATCTCCGCTCCTCAAAGAGTATCCGAAATCGCTCCAACAACCTGATATTCCACCACCAGCCCAGCGTTTAAATCCGCCACATGAAATCCATTCTGCTCCTCGCTCTCCTCGCCAGCACGGCCCTCGCCGCAGATGCCCCCAAGCAAGCGCCCAAAAAACGCGCCCCGCATCCCTCACTCGCCAAAGTCGAAGACGTCGCCGGCCTCCCTCGTGTCCTGCTCATCGGCGACTCCATCTCCATGGGCTACACCCTCGACGTGCGCGAAATCCTCAAAGGCAAGGCCAACGTCCATCGCATCCCCACCAACGGCGGCCCAACCACGAACGGCCTCAAAAACATCAAGGCCTGGCTCGGCGACTCCAAGTGGGACGTCATCCACTTCAACTGGGGCCTGCACGATCTCAAATACATCGCCGAAGATCCCTCCAAGCGCGCCGACCCCAAAGCCCCCGGCTCCCATCTCCAGGTGCCACTCGCCGATTATGAAAAGAACCTCGCCGAACTCGTGAAGATCATGCAGGCCACCGGCGCCAAGCTCATCTGGTGCAACACCACCCCCGTGCCCGCCGGTTCCGATGGCCGCGTCGAAGGCGATGAAAAGAAATACAACGAAGCCGCCGCCCGCGTCATGACCGCCGCAGGCATCCCCACCGACGATCTCTGCGCCCACGCCACCGCCAAGCTCAAGGACGTGCAACTCCCCGCCAACGTCCACTACTCTCCCTCAGGCTATCACTACCTCGCCGAAAAAGTCGCTTCCGTGATCGCCGAAAACCTGCCAAAGAAATGAGCATGAAACACACCCTCCTCTTCCTCCTCGCCCTCGCCACCTTCTCCCACGCCCAGGTCAAAACCCAGAACGAACCCACCAATGCCGCCGAAGCCGCAGCCAAAAAAGCCGCCGAAGACAAGGCGGTGGATGAAAAATATCAGGCCCTGAAAGCCACGCTCCCGCCCGATCAGCAGGCATGGGAAACCGTGCTCGAGCAAAACCTCGGCAATGGCTTCTACCTCCCGCTGCACAAGAAGGACAAGATCGCCGGTCGCTCCAATGCCTGGGACTTCGTGCAGGATGATCCCAAGCTCCCCCGCGTCCTCCTCATCGGCGACTCCATCTCACGCGGCTACACCCAGGATGTGCGCAAGGCCATGGCCGGCAAGGCCAACGTGCATCGCGCTCCCGAAAACTGCGGACCCACCGCAAACGGCGTGAAGAAAATCGACATCTGGCTCGGCGACGGCAAATGGGACGTCATCCACTTCAACTTCGGCATCCACGATCGCAAAACGCCCGCCGCAGACTACGAGCAGCGCCTCGAAACCCTCATCGCCCGCATGCAGCAAACCGGCGCAAAGATCATCTTCGCCACCACCACCCCCGTTCCGCCGGACACCAAGGACGGCCCCGAAATCGTCGCCCAGATCGCCGAGAAAAACGAGATAGCTCTCCGCGTCATGAAAAAGCACGGCATCGCCATCGATGATCTTTACTCCTTCCTCGCTCCACAGCTCGCCGGCATCGCCAATCCCCAGGACGTCCACTTCAACGCTAAAGGCTACGAACTCATGGGCCAGCAGGTGGCGAAGTCGATTGAAGCACAGCTGAAGTAAATCACCTCAGGTCACAAAGACATTCCATCCCCTGCGGTCTTTGCCTCTGCCGCTTGGGGGGCGCTCCTGTGTCTGCGCAGGATGAGAGCAAGCCGGGAAACATCCAGCAGGGGCTCCGTGGGGGCTGAGTGCTGCGCTGGCTTCGCCAAGATTGGCGGCATGAACCACCGTGACACTTGGCATGCTTTCGGCATGTTGTTGCTATCCACAAAACCCCCACCCCATGACCCCGATTCCCTCCTCGAAACCCCTCAGTAAAAACATCCATCTTCAGCGCTGGGTCGGTAAAATGGCCGCTCTCTGCAAGCCCGACCGCATTTACTGGGTCGACGGCTCCAAGACCGAATACGACCGCCTGTGCAATGAAATGGTCGATGCCGGTACCTTCACACGATTGAATCAGAAAACGTGGCCCGGCTGCTTCTATGCCAAGTCGGACCCCAGCGATGTCGCCCGCGTCGAGGAGCGCACCTTCATCTGCAGCAATTCCAAAGACGGCGCCGGCCCCACCAACAACTGGATGAACCCCTTCGAAATGAAGGAAAAACTGCGCAAGCTTTTCAATGGCTGCATGCGCGGCCGCACCATGTACGTCCTCGCTTACAGCATGGGCCCCATCGATTCCCCCATGTCACAAATCGGCGTGCAGCTCACCGATTCCCCCTACGTCGTGGTGAACATGCGCATCATGGCCCGCATCGGCAAAAAGGTCTTCGAGAAGATCGATCAGTCAAAGAAGCGCGTCGTCCCCTGCATGCACACCGTGGGCATGCCGCTCAAGAAAGGACAGAAGGACGTCCCTTGGCCCTGCAACAAGGAGAAGTACATCGTCCACTTCCCTGAATCTCGTGAAATCTGGAGCTACGGCTCCGGCTACGGCGGCAATGCCCTCCTCGGCAAAAAATGCTTCGCCCTCCGCATCGCCTCCGCTATGGCCCGCGATGAAGGCTGGATGGCCGAGCACATGCTCATCCTCGGCGTCGAAGATCCCAAAGGCAAAAAGACCTACGTCGCCGCCGCCTTCCCCAGCGCCTGCGGCAAGACCAATTTCGCCATGCTCATCCCTCCCCAGCACTTCGCTCAAAAAGGCTGGAAGGTCTGGACCGTGGGTGACGACATCGCCTGGATCAAACCCGGCGCGGATGGCCGTCTTCACGCCATCAATCCTGAGGCAGGCTTCTTCGGCGTCGCTCCCGGCACCAGCGACAAGACCAATCCCAACGCCATGGCCTCGCTGCGCAAGAACACCATCTTCACCAACGTCGCCCTCACACCCGATGGCGGCGTCTGGTGGGAAGGCATGACCGATACCCCCCCCGCTCAATGCACCGACTGGCAGGGCAATCTCTGGACGCCAGACATCGCCAAAGAAAAAGGCACCAAGGCCGCACACGCCAATTCACGCTTCACCGCGCCCGCCTCACAGTGCCCCACCATTGATCCCGATTGGGAAAAACCCGAGGGCGTCCCCATCAGCGCCATCATCTTCGGCGGCCGCCGCGCCACCACCATGCCCCTCGTCTATCAGGCCTTCAATTGGAGCGGCGGTGTTTACACCGGCGCCACCATGGGCAGCGAAATGACCGCCGCCGCCGCTGGCACCATCGGCAAAGTCCGCCGCGATCCCATGGCCATGCTCCCCTTCTGCGGCTACAACATGGGCGACTACTTCCGCCACTGGATCTCCATGCAGCGCACCCTCAGCGAGACCCCGCGCATCTTCCACGTGAACTGGTTCCGCAAAGACGCAGAAGGAAAATTCCTCTGGCCCGGCTTCAGCGAAAACATGCGCGTCCTCAAATGGATCGTCGATCGCGCCAACGGCCACGGCAAGTCCAAGGAAACCCCCATCGGCTGGGTGCCCAGCTACGCCGACATCGACTGGAAAGGTCTCGACTTCCCCAAAGAAAAATTCGAAGAACTCCAGCGCTTCGACCGCGATGCCTGGCGCACCGAGATCCTCTCCCACGAAGAACTCTTCATCGATCTCAAGACCCATCTCCCCAAAGAGCTCATCTACGAACGCGAGCTCCTCATCTGCCGCATGTGATTCACCCGCCACCTCGGCGAAATCCCACCCATCGCTTCTAATGGCTGTTCGAGAACGAATGTTTCTCGAACAGCCGTGCAGCTCTGGTCGCAGGTTGGGTGTGTTTCGCGCGCTGCGTTGACACCAGCACCTAAAGCCTCCCCCGCCAAACCGCCCGACTCTGGAGCAGGCATCAAGTCACGGCAAAAATTCGGCTGAATCAAGCGCATGACTGGCTTCCAAGGCGTGACGCTCCCATAGGGCAAAATGAATCCCAGTGTGAACTGGTCCGCACTCTCCGAGTGCTGCGGTTTTCTGAGCCCTCGCCCACGCTAAAAACCTCCACAGATCCTTCAGCCTCCTTTCCGCGCCAGCCCTCAGTCCTCCCCTCCATCAGCCCTCAGCGCATGGTACGCCCCATTCGCTGTCGCAGACCACACCATACGTATTGTAGTACCTGCTTTAGCAGGTTCCGGACGAGTCACCCAGAACTCCGCCTCGTCCACAAGCCGCCGCGCTGGACATCCCCACCCACCCCCGCTTGGATGTCCCCTTCATGCTCCACTCCGTCCGCCTCTCCGGCTACCGCTCCCTGCGCGATCTCCGTCTGCGCCTCGGCCGCGTCACCGTCATTCGCGGTGCCAATGGCGTCGGCAAGACCAACGTCTATCGCGCCCTAAGCCTCCTCTCCGCACTCGCCCGTGGCGGCTTCGCCGAAGCCGTCGCAGCCGAAGGCGGCATGCGCAGCCTCCTCTGGGCCGGCAACAATGAGCACGCCCGCCTCACCACCTTCTCCGCCGAAGTCCTCTCCGAAACCTTCGGCTACGAGTTCGAATGCGGCCTCATGCCCCTCAGCCGCTCCGCCTTCAAACTCGACCCCGACATCAAGCTAGAGGCCCTGCGTTACGGCAAAAAGCTCCTCGCCAAACGCACCAGCTGCCAGGTCCGTCTCGCCGATGCCAAAGGCGTCATGCATACCCTCACCGAGCCCGTCGGCTCCTCAGAGTCCATGCTCGCGCTCATTCGCGATCTGCAAAACTACCCCCTCCTTCTCGATGCACGCCTCAGCCTCGAACGCTGGCGCTTCTATCACTCCATGCGCACAGATCCGGATGCCCCCGCACGCCGCCCCGTGCGCGGCTGCTGGTCTCCCGTCCTGGCAGAAGACGCCTCCAATCTCCCCGCCGTCATCCAGACCATCAACGAATCCAACGAAGCCACCGCCTTTCACACCGCCCTGCAGCAGGCCTTCCCCGGCTCTCGTTTGCACATAGAGTGCGGCGACTGGTTCCGTCTCGCCTGGCAGGCCCACGATCTCCCCCGCACCCTCGCCGGTCACGAACTCTCAGACGGCACCCTCCAGTTCATCTGCCTCGCCGCCGTCCTCTGCAGTCCCCGCCCACCACCCCTCCTCGTCCTCAACGAACCCGAAACCAGCCTCAACGAATCCGTTTTCCCCGCCCTCGCAGAGCTCATCCTAAAAGCCTCCGAGCGCTCCCAGATCCTCATCATCTCCCACTCAAAAACTCTCGCCACCATCCTCGCCACCCTCTGCAAAGTCCGCGTCCAGGAACTCACCATGCGCCACGGCGACACCCGCCTCCGCGGCCAGGAAAATTCAAAAGCCTGCTACGTCTTCGACGACGATGATGATGATGAATTCGCCGCCCCCGCCTGACCTCGCAGCTCCGCATATCATCTCATGAACACACTGAATCGACTCCCACGATCTCTGTCGAAAACGCAGAACAAGATGGTGCGAGTCAGCCGGGCAGGAATGACGCTCAGTTAAGAGCGGGGAACACGGGTTGCTGGCTCTTGAGCCTCCGGAAAGTCTGTACTGGGAGCGCCGATTTTTAATCGGCTCTGGCTTTGCCCCACTGATTCACTGACCACCAACCCGCTTCACTTTTGCGCCTCTTCTTCACGCATCAGCACTCCAAAGAGACTCCGCTTAGAGAATGAATTACCAACTCTGGCACCTCTGCTCCCTCTGCCTCTTTGCCCCTCTGCGGCAAACCGAACGTCCTTGAGCTCGCCACGCCGGAACTGCGTTTTACGAACCGCCAAACCCAAAGGCCACTCATCTCCTCAGCCTGCAGCAGGATGCAATGCCTCAGATAATCCTCACGCAGCGCAGCGCGAAGAAAGCCCACCGCCCCCACGTACTCTTCCCTCACAACCACCCACGCCTCCACCTCCACTCCCAGGCTCTGCGACACACACACCTCACCACTCCCGCCATGCACACCCGCCGCACCTTCCTCACCACCGCCGCCGCGCTCACCCTCCTCCTCCCGGCACTCCACCCTCTCCACGCTGAATCCACCCCCGCCATCACCGGCGAGACCGAGCACTTCCTCTACCGCATGCCCTCCCCCGAGGCCCCTTACATCGACACCCAGCGGGACAACAAAGCCTTCGCCTTCAAAGGCACCCGCATCATGCTCTCCGAAGACAACGGCACCACCTGGCCCCACACCGCCGAATTCCCTGAAGCCGAAAACATCACCTTCAGCACCATCCTCAAAAACGGCAGCATCCTCTTCGCCACACGCGAGCACCTCTTCCTCAGCACCGACAACCTCAAAACCCATCGCGAGATCATCGTCAAAAAACCCGACGGCACCGACTATCTCCCTCACACCCCCGTCAAACCCGATCAGCCCGGCTGGTACTTCCACTCCCTCGATGGCGAACACTGCTTCGATGTGAACGGCAAAGAAATGCTCGTCTGGGGAAATTACTGCAACGTCCTCGGCGGCCCCGTCCCCGTGAACATCTACTACTCCACCGACAGCGGCCAGACCGTGAAGCTCGCCTACTCCTTCGGCCAGAACCCCAAGTTCCAGCAAAAAGACGCACCACCCACCGCCCCTCTGCTTGGCGATCCGAATAACACCATCATCGCCCGACACGTTCACAACGTCACCTACAATCCCGCCGAAAACGCCTTCTACGCCTGCTCTGGCGACATCGACCGCGGCCACGGCAACGAATGCCACTGGCTGCGCGGTACCTACAATGCCGCCGCCGACACCTGGGACTGGAAAGTCCTCATCTCCGTCAACTCAAACTCCCGCTACAAATGCGGCGGCATCAACTTCATCGGCGACAAACTCTACTGGATCGCCGACGCCAACGGCCCTGCCATCGCCAACCGCCACGACCGCGGAATCTTCACCTGCGCCCCCTCGGACATCACCGACACCTCCAAGCACACCCTCCTCTTCAATCCCATGTTCGAATCCGCCAACATGCTCGTGCAGGACGGCGTCTTCCTCGCCACCCACTGCGCCCCCGCCTCCACTTATAAGTGTGGTATCATCTGGTCCCCCGACATGGGCAAAACCTGGGCCCAGTACGACCTCAAGGAATTCGGCCCCCGCAGCGGCTGCCGCATCAACAAAAAGAACACCGACGGCTGGTTCCGCATGGACCTCCGCAAAGGCTGGATCGAACGCGCCGAAGTCCTCTTCCTCAAACCCAAGCCCATCGCAAAAAACTGACCCCCAAACTACGACAGACACTCCTGTCTGTCGATCAGCGCTCTCCAATTCCCCCAGACCATCGAAAAGTCTCAACCTCACTTAACACCACCACTGCTTTCGCTCCTGGAAGGAGCAAAGAAATGAGCCGGTGGTGAAGCGAGGCTTGCCGAGCGAGAACCACCGGACCAGCCGATGCTGATCTCAGCATTCAAGTTCGCATGCCAGAGGTATGCGAGAAGCTTTCAGCCACCCAGCGTTCACGGACAGCACACCCCGGAAGAAAAGATTCCTCGCAAAACTCTGTGTCCCTCCGCTTGGACTGCGGTGGCAAAGATGCAAGGCGCAAGCCTTCATCGCCGACACCGCTTTCGCGGGCTGAAGCCCGTCCTTCTTCTTCAGCCCACCCTCCAGTCTCCCACGACCTCCTTCGCAGGCTGCCGCCATCTTCTGTCTCTTCACTCCGCCGCCCTCCGACCCCAACGGGGTCACGTAACATAGCGAAGGGTTGCCGAGCCTCGGCGAGGCTACCCTGGTACCCAGGCCACCCCTCCGGAAAGCAAACCCATCACCTCGCCACACTCCACGGCCACCAGCAGCGTCTGCAATGAGCTCCGCCGCGCATCCGTCCACGAGACCATGGCCCTGCGCAGCTGCTCCTCCATGCCGGCATAGCGCTCTCGATCACGTTATCAGACGAAAGGGTGCAGAAAAACAAAGGTCTTGCGGGCTGATCGATACTTTTGCTAGCTTTGCGCAATAGAACAACGAAACCGTCAGCCATAAAGGCGTTGGGACAAGCCTGACAATTTTGTTGCTGATCCTCCTGTTAGGCCACTTCATGCACTCGAATGGAAAACTCCTGCGATGATCTCCACTGGGCAGCCGAGCGTGGCGACATTTCGGCTGTTAAAGCATTCCTTGCAGCGGGTCACGATCCGAACGCATTCGATGACCTTTCCTTCACGCCCCTTCATTATGCTGCCAGGGAGGGGCACTTGCATATCATTCGATTGCTTCTCGAAGCTGGCGCAGACGTCAACGCACACGACGAACCACGCTTTGGCAATACGCCCCTCGGAGACATCGCTGGCAACTGTTCGCTTGCCGTGGCCCAGGCGCTCCTGGCCGCAGGTGCTGATCCCACCGTTCGCGGCTGGATGCAGCTCTGCGCACTCGATCGAGCAAAAGACCGAAAGAGGGACGACGGTCCGAAGGTTTATGAGTTGCTTTGCAACGCATCTCGCAAGTTCAACGTCGCCTAACAAAACGGATGCAGGCAACGGCTCGCATGACATCTGTCGTGACATCGACGCTTCCCTCTCGCCATCGCCTGATCCGAAGCGTTCGCCCAACCAATAGCACCCCTCGCCATGAACACTTTTGGCACGGCTCTGTTTGCAATGGTAGTTTGTGGCCGACTCGCCTCTGCGGGATGGGAGACTAACGTTGTCCCAAAGCTCAAAGGCGTTGTCGGGGACAGGTATGTGATGATTTACCAGTCGGATGCTGATCAAGACACCAAGTCCATTGCAGACTCCATCGAAACCCTTTCGAATGCTGGTCATCTGAGTTCACTTCAGATGCTCACCATTCACCGGTTGGTTGAGGATGCGACCTTCCAGAGAGAGGTCTTCGAGTAGATGGAGCGCATCGCACCAGAAAAGCTGAAGGCTGCACGGCTCTCAGCGGGAAACATGCATAACCCCAAGATGACCGCTCTCCACACATGCTTTTCGCAGGCCGTCATGGCCACGCCGACGGCGACAGTGCTGAATCAAGCGCTTGGAAAGCACCGAATGAAGATCGTTCGTCCCTCATTTGAGAAGCTGGAGTTGCACAAGAAGGACCAGACGGAGACCTTTCGGTGTTTTCTTTGGCTCACGGTTGAGCCGGCGTCCGCCCCCCCAACTCAGAAGCCATGATCACGACCACCTCGGGAACAAGGGCGAACAAAATGGATGCAGGCAACGGCTCGCATGGCATCTGTCGTATCATCGACGCTTCCCGCTCACCGTCGCCTCATCCTCCTGTTCCGCAAAGAACTTCACGTCCGAAGGTCTTCCATTCCTAAAGAAAGAGTTCTATGGCCAAATACCTCATCTCATTCCCAAGCGCGGCGATGGTCATACCCGATGGCGAACTGGAGGCGATTTGTCGCGACTCACACGCGGTTATCGACGAAGCAAAAACCGCCGGCGTCTATGTCTTCGGCGGCGGTATCGACGAATCGGTCCCGCCAGTCCTCGTCTCGGCCGATGGCACGTTCTCCGCAGGCGGATACTCGTGGGCACCTCCGCTCAATGGCGGCTTACTGGTCCTCGAACTACCCTCTCGCGATGAAGCCGTCGCGTGGGCCGCGCGCATCGCGAAGGCCTGCCGCTGCCCTCAAGAGCTACGAGTGTTCGGGTTCGATCCCGCTTCTTAACGTCGATGGTGCCGCGATCTCCAGTTCCCGCAGAAGAGCCGAACAATGCCCAACGATTTTGTTGCCGATTCTTCTGTTAGGCGTTATCGAACGCGCCTCTAATATGCCAGCCAGCGAACGCGAACAGTTGATGGACGGTCTGCGCGGTATGCTACGTGGCGAGGGAG
Organism: Prosthecobacter sp.; assembly: GCF_049294395.1. Classification (GTDB taxonomy): domain Bacteria; phylum Verrucomicrobiota; class Verrucomicrobiia; order Verrucomicrobiales; family Verrucomicrobiaceae; genus Prosthecobacter. The sequence continues at coordinate 810 of NZ_JBAQCR010000212.1, read as the reverse complement.
CAGGAATTGACATCGACTCGCCGACTCAGTGGGTTATCGAGTCAGTCCGCGAGCCAGTTCCGTTCTTTCGCGCGTTGACCACTCTGCTTCCTGCTGGTGGCGTTTTGTATTTCGAAGGCACAGCCATCGCACCATACGTTGCCGGTTTCTATGAACGTCACGCAGCCACCGACACGGTTCCTGTTGTGCGCGATTGTATCAGTCCAGTGCCCGACATTTTTCACGTCTCCTTTTCGCCGACAGTTATCGACGGATTGTGCGAGTTAGCAGGCGAGCGCGCCACCCCAGAGCTTTTCGACCACATCAAGGCTTACCACGACTCGGCGCTAGTTTTCACATACCATGACGCCTTCGACGGACAACTCCGAGTTTCGGGGCGGCTTCCCGAGACTGTTATCCATTCTTTCTGCGCGACTCTGGGAGCCACATACACGCAAGAACCAACCAAGGAACGTGACCCAGAGCAGATGCGCCGCTTTCTGTGGGTGCTTGAGAACCCCGACAAAGTGCGAATAGCACGCGAACCGTTTTGGAAGCGGATATGGCACTTCATCACTCGACAATAACGCCTGACCATGCAATGCAGCGAACCCGGCCATTGCGTTCCCATTGCAATCTTGCGCCATCGTGGCCCGGGTCGCTGATCCTGGGCGCTCGCCCAACTACGATGCGCCGCGCGTGATCTAGACCGGTTCTTAGAAAGCCTGTCATAAACTCATCTTTGGACGGCATTGGGACTGAAGAACGGAGGGCTGGTCGATCATGGAGCGCAGGGCTTCCATGAGCCGGTCCTGCAGTTGGCTGGCGTTT
>NZ_JBAQCR010000211.1:0-51141 GCF_049294395.1 Prosthecobacter sp. | reverse complement strand
GATCCATGCACCGCCCGCCGGCTTGGACAAGATGATGCCGGCGCGGATCATCTGCTCCTCCATTTGCAGCGCCAGTTGCGGGAGTTGTTTCAGCTTTTCCACGTTTTCAGTTTTGTTCAGCCGTCGCAGACGCCCGAGGCATGATGAAAGCTCGGCAGCGTCCAGATTCTCACGTCGCAGGACGGCATCCATTCCCAGGAAGGGTTTGCCTGCCCATATCGTCTCCGCCATTTTTTCCTGAACTTGAAGCAAAGACACCAGCTCTTCACGGGAGGAGCTGCAGGCCCGCTCAGACGCCACCAGCAGATATATGATAGGCACCTTGAGCTGGGTTGAGTCATAAAGGCTGTGAGTGCCGTTGTGAGTCAGCTTGGTCAGCCACGGATCCGTGACTACCACAGCCTCCACCTGCCCGGCCTGCATGGCTGGTTCCATCTCCGACTGAAACATGGGCACCATTTCGACTTCTGTCATCGTCATGCCCACGCTTTCCAGCGCATTCGCCAGAAGGTAGGAGCCGGCGCTGCGCTCTACTCCTACTCGCTTGCCCTTGAGGTCCTGCAGCCGTTGGATCTGAGGGCGCGCCAGAACCGCATCCGCTCCTGCAGACTGGCTCAGCACCTTGAGCACCTTCAGCTTTTGCCCCGCCTCCCGCATTCGCAGTGCGCTGTCCAAGGTCACCACCGCCACATCTGCGGCACCACTGCCAAATGCCCGGACCACGGCGGATGACCAGGTGATTTCAATGATTTGAAAGCGGTTCGGTGGCAGGATTTGCAGGTCGCCCGCCACCAGCAGTGGCTCGGCAGCCGGCCACACGCCAGGGACGATCCGAAGGCGGCTTTTTTTCTCGTGATGCGGGCGAAATGCGGCCGCAAGCAGCAGAATGGCCAGCAGAAGGGGCAGGAAGCGTTGCAGCAATGCCATGAGTTCTTTCATCCTGTCAGAATGCAACAACCAGACGCATCATGTCCACTTTTGCTTGCACCAGAGTTTTCATTTCTTTTCTGGCCACGGCGAGAGCCTCCGCTAAGCTGAATGTATGGCTAAAGATATTCCAATCGTCTCGCGTCGTCATTTTCTGACTGCCAGCGCCGCCGCGCTTGGTTTTCCCACCATCATTCCCGCCACGGCTCTCGGCAAAGGTGGCCGTCCTGCGCCTTCGGAGCGCATCACCGTCGGTGCCATTGGCTGGGGGACGATTGCAGGTGACTGGACGCCCTCCTTCCTCAACAACGCCAAGTGCCAGGTCATCGCCGTGGCTGATCCCATGAAGGAGTACGGCCACTACGGCTACGATGGCAAAAGGACCGGTGGGCGTGAAGCCGGCAAAAAGATCATCGACGCGCATTACTCCCAGTCGGCAAACAAACCGGTCAAGGCCTGTGCCGCCTATTCGGACTTTCGCGAAATGATGGAGAAGGAAGACCTCGATGCCGTGCAGGTTTCCACTCCAGACCACTGGCATGCCTACCTGGCCATCTATGCCGCGCGCAAAGGCAAACATATCTACGGCCAGAAGCCCCTGGCGCTCAACATCGCCGAAGGCCGCCGCATGAGCGATGAAGTCGCCAAGGCTGGCGTCACCTGGCAGACGGGCAGCCAGCAGCGCAGTGATCAATACTTCCGTCTTGCCTGCGAGATGACGCAGAATGGCCGCATCGGCAAACTCAAGCGCGTGCGCGTCGGCCTGCCCGGAGGCCACTCCAACTGGAATGGCATGGCAGACCAGATCAATCCAGCACCGCTGCCGCCCGACTTCGATTACGAGATGTGGCTCGGCCCTGCCGAACACATGGACTACCGCCCAGCCTTGCTGCCGCTCAACTGGCGTCACAACTTCAATTTCTCCGGAGGCATGATCACAGACTTCGGCGCACATCACATCGACATCGCCCAGTGGGGCATGGGCACTCAGCTCAGCGGCCCCGTCGAGTTGCGCAATGTCTCCGGCACGATGGACAAGGCGGCGCTCTACAACACGGCCTCCGAGTTTGCCTTTGAGTGCGTGTATGAAAACGGCCTGGTCATGCAGGTGGCCAGTCCGACGCATAAGATCATGCCTGAAGTGGAGGCCGCGCTGGCCACGCCGAATGCGAAAAAGCCCTTCGACCATGTGGGGGTTCTGTTTGAAGGCGATGATGGCAAATGGATCTACGTCAACCGCGGCAAGATCACCGCCAGCAGCCCTGACATTCTGCGCGAGAAGACCCGACCTGAGGAAATTCATCTCTACGAGAGCAAGGACCACACAGACAACTTCCTCTCCTGCATCTACGATGGCAAACCGACGGCGACTCCCATCGAAGTCTCGCACCGCAGCATCACCATCGCGCACCTCGCAAACATTGCCCTGCGCAGCGGCAGCACCGGCTTGAAGTGGGATCCGAAAACGGAGACCATTGCAGACAATGCCGCTGCTTCCAGTCTGCTGTCCAAGGAATGGCGCAAGCCGTGGGTGCTTTGATTCAGCGTCTTCTAACACCATCGCATGCCAAAACATTCCCTGACATCGCACTGGTGCAGCGTCCTCCTCCTGACGATCTTCGTGGTACTTGGGAGCGTCGCTCCCATTGGAATGCGGGCGCAGGATACGATCAAGATCGGCCCGCTCCAGCCCTTGCAGACACTGCCCTCTCTGGGGCCGGCAGCTCCGGTCGCGCCGCAGATGAAAGGCCCGCTGCCCCAGCCTGCCCCTCAGGCAGGAGTTCCGGCAGCAGCTCCGGCAGCCACTTCACCCGAGATTACACCGCCTGCAGTCCCGTCTGCCGCCGCGCCGCCGCCATTGCCCACCAGCAGCACAGTCACCATCACAGCGCCGATTGCCCAGGCGTATCTCTACATCGAGCCCTACCAGACGCGCTTTGAAGTGCTCTTTGATGCGGCCACCGTGCTGGCCTGGCTGGCACCTGAGGCTGCACTGCCGGCGGCGCTCCCGGCCGACCAGCAGAAGCAAATTGTCGACACCATGGCATCGCGTGCCTCGGACTGGTGCTCGTTAAGCGTCGGCGATCAGGCGCTGCAAGTGCCGATGCCCTTGGTGGCGGTGATCAAGGGCTTGCCCGGGAATACTCTGCCCTTGAAAGAGGGGGAAGAAGTGGCCCTGAATCAGGCGCTCGTCGGATTCATGTGGGAGTTTGCCACACCTCCGGGGCCGGATGAAATGAATGTCACTTGGAAAGGCTGGATCAAAGGCACCACCAAGCTGCCGGTGCGTGTCTTCTTTGGCCCCTTGAGCGAGACCGGGGAAATACACTCAACGATCAAAACATTCCGCTGGCGCAATCAGGGCCGCATGCCGCGCCCGGCCCCGCTTGTGGCTGTGCCACAGATTCCATTACCGCAGCCATTTCGCCTGCCACTGGGCGGCATCCTCTGGCTCGTTGCCGGCCTCGCCTTTTACATCTACCTCAAGGTCAAAGATCACAAGCTTCCGGGGGGCAGTCTGCCGTACTTTTTCGTCTGGCTGCTGGGTGGGGTGCTCATGAGCCAGCTGCTCGTGCTGCCCATTTATACCGGACCTGCCGCTCAGGCCATTACCCAGGTTGCTCAGGCGCAGAAGATCGTCTCTCCGCTGCTGCGGAATGTCTATCGTGCTTTCGATCATCACGCCGAGTCAGACGTTTATGACGTTTTGGCCCGCAGTGTGGATGGCGAGCTTCTGCGCAAACTTTATCTCGAAACCATCCAGGCCCTTACATTGGACGGTCGTGAAGGCACCCGTGTCACCATTGCCGAATTCTCCGCCACGGTGGACAAAGTGGAAGCCAATCCCAAGGGCGCAGGCTTCATTGCGGATTGCAACTGGATGGCCCGTGGCATCGTCGGCCACTGGGGCCACAGCCATCCACGCGTCAATATTTACAACGCACGCATCACCATCATCCCGGTGAAGGATGAATGGAAGCTCACCGGCCTCGAAGTTCAGGAAGTTCGGCGGCTGTAGGCGGGTAATTTCGTTTTATGCCAGTCTGTCTGCAATGAGACGCCTCATTGGTAACGTATGACTCCCATCATGCGCCAGTTGCTTCTCCTCCTTGCCATCCCCGTTTTCGCCGCAGATCTCCCTCCGGATAAAGGCAGTATCATCCCCGAAAGTGGCAAACGCCCCGGCGTCATCACTGGCAAGGCGTCCCTCCCTTTGCCGAAGCACGATCTTCCTGACGGCTACACCCTCGAAGTCGCCGCCGCCTCCCCGCTCGTCACCCATCCCATCATGGGCTGCCTCGATGACAAGGGACGTCTCTTTGTGGGCGATGCTGTTGGTGTGAACTGGAACAAGGCGCAGCTCGAAGCGAATCCGCCAAACCGCGTCCTCCTGCTCGAAGACACCGACAAGGACGGCACCTTCGACAAGAGCACCGTCTTTGCCGACAAGATGACCTTTCCGCAAGGCGCCTGCTGGTTGAACGGCAGCCTTTACGTCGGCTCACCACCAGGCATCTGGAAGCTGACCGACACTGACAATGATGGCGTCGCCGACCAGCGTGAAATGATCGTCGGTGGTTTCGACTACACCGGCAACGCCGCCGACATCCATGGCCCTTTCCTTCATCCCAATGGCCGCCTCTACTGGTGCCATGGTCGCAAAGGTCACAAGGTCGCGCAGAAGGACGGCACGATGGTGGATGAATCACTCGCCTGCGGCATCTGGAGCTGCAAACCCGACGGCAGTGACGTCGCCTGGCATTCCCTCGGCTGCGGTGACAATCCCGTTGAAGTCGATTTCACTCGTGATGGCGACATCATTGGCGTGCAGAACCTCTACTACAGCCAGCCCCGTGGCGACACCATCATCCACTGGCTCTACGGCGGCATCTATGAACGCAGCGATCAGCTCAAAGCCATCGCCCATCTGCCGCGCACCCTCGAAACCATGCCCGTCATGTACAACTTTGGCCACGTCGCCGTCAGCGGTTGCTGCTTCTGGAAAAACTATCAGGCCAGTAACCAAAGCGCTCAGCAGTTCATGGTCACCCACTTCAACACCCAGCGCCTCGTCCGCATGGAGCTCACCCCCAGCGGCAGCACGTACAAGGCCGTCGAAAACGAGTTCCTTCGCCTCCACAATCCCGACATCCACCTCACCGATGTCATGGAAGACCCGCGCGACGGATCCCTCCTTCTCTTTGACACAGGCGGCTGGTTCCGCATCGGCTGCCCCGCCAGCCTCATGGCCAAGTCAGATCTGCTGGGGGCTGTGTATCGGATCAAGCCGAAGAAGCCGCAGCTCGCCATTCAGAGCACGAATGAGTCCTTCCACAAAAGTGATCTCCAATCGCAAATCGTAGCGTTGAAGTCGAATGATGAGCACGCACGGCGTCAGGCCTTGGAATGGACAGCGAAAAATCTGCCGCAGGAAGGTGAGGTCATGAGCGTGCTGGGACAGTTGCTGGATCAGGAGCTCGATCCAGCATCAGAGCACCTTTTAATTTACGCGCTTCGTCAAATGAAGCCCCCCTTTCACAGTGGTCCTGCCTCGGACCGATATATGAGCCGTTGGCTGTTGGTTGAATTAGCCCGTCACGGTTCCGAAAAGAGCTTTGCCAGCATTGTCGAAAACTCGCTTTCTCGTCTTGTTCCTGAAATGTCCCCCCCTCTGGCTGATGCAATCCGGAGATCGCTCGAAGTGATGCCAGATGGCGACCAAATAGCAGCTGCGGCTTTCACGGAATGGCTCAAAGCATCCGACATCACACAAGGAAGAGTGGCATTCATCAAACAGGTCATTTCCGGACACCTCGCGAAGCCATCCGCGCAGTCGCTCATGACAGCCATGCTCGGACATGGCTTGGTGGATGTCCGCATGGCGGCTTTGAGCATCCTCGCCGCCCAAACCTCGGGCATTACCAACGAGGCCTGGCTTCCCCCTCTCGACAAGCTCCTTGCCGAATCTCCCACACCACTCGTTTTCGACGCCATCAAGAGACTGAAGACCCCGCACTTCGACGCCGCGCTCCAAACCATCGCCAACGACACCAAGCGTCCGCTTGCCATTCGTCTCAAGGCCCTCGACTCCGCCAAGTCCGTCAAGCTCACTGGCGAAACGTTCACGATGGTCAAGGGTGTGCTCGCGGATGCCGCCTCTTCTTCCGCCGCCAAGATTCAGGCCGCAAGCATGATCGCCAGCGCGCCTCTGGCAAAACCACAGCTTATCGAGCTCGCACCGCTCTTTGCCACCTTGGGCCCCGTCGAGCTCAAATCGCTGCTCGGCATCGTCCGCAAAACGAAAGACTCCGAAGTCGGCAGCACTTTCGCACGTGAAATTGCGAAAAATCCTGTCATCGCCAGCCAGCAGGAAAGCGCTTACCGCACCGCGTTTAGCGATCTGCCGCCGGAGATTTTTGAAACCGTCATCCTGCCAGCGTGCAACGCCGCCGTAGCCGCCTCCGAAGCCAAGAAGCGCCAGCTCGGCCCGTTGGCAGAGAAGGTCATCGCCAGCGGCAATGCCGCGAATGGAAAAAAGAACTTCGAGATGGGGAAGGGGACTTGCATCGCCTGCCACAAGATCGGCTCGGCCGGTCGCCCCATCGGTCCTGATCTCTCCCACATCGGCGCCATCCGCACCGAGCGTGATCTGCTCGAAAGCATTCTCTTTCCCAGCAACACGCTCGCCCGCGATTACGAAGCGCACGTCATTGAGACGAGCGATGGTCAGCAGACTTTAGGCGTGATCAAATCCCACACCGCCGAAGGCCTGCTCGTCATCGACATTGCCGGCCAGGAAAAGACCATCGCGCACCAGACCATCGCGGGAGACACCACCCTGATCACCAGCCTCATGCCGCAGGGCCTCGATCAAACCATGCCCGAAGTCGATCTCCTCGACCTCGTCGCCTGGCTGCGAAGCCTGAAGTAATCACACTACTCCGCCAGCAGCATCTGCTTCGCTGCCTGCAGGTGCTTCTTTTGTTCCGGCGGCAGTTCGGGATACTTCAGTTTCATGCTCTTCATCTCGGCCAGGATCGCGGCGCTGACGATGAGACGCATGTTCTTCTTGTCATCCGCAGGGATGACATACCAGGGGCAGTCTTCAGTGGCGGTGACGCGGATGGCATCTTCATAGGCCTCCATGTATTCCTTCCAGTGGCCGCGCTCGCCCACATCGCCTTCTTCAAATTTCCAGTTCTTGCTGGGAGTGTTGATGCGGTCGAGAAAGCGCTTCTTCTGCTCGTCCTTGGACACGTTGAGGAAGAATTTGAGGATCAAGATGCCGTTGCGGTGGCAGTAGGCCTCGTAGTTGCGGATGTCTTTGAGCCGGTCCGCGAAAAGCTTGTCAATGTTCTTCGTCGTTTGCGCGGGCAGGCGCTGCACCTTGGTCACGATCTCGGGATGCACCCGGCAGACGAGAACCTCCTCATAGTAGCTGCGGTTGAAAATGCCGATACGTCCGCGTGGCGGCATCACACGGGTGGTGCGCCACATGAAGTCATGGTCCAGTTCGGCCGATGTGGGGCGCTTAAAGGCATGCACCTCCACGCCCTGCGTGTTCACACCGCTCATCACGTGCTTGATCGTGCTGTCCTTGCCGGCGGCGTCCATCGCCTGAAACACGAGCAGCAGCGCCTGCCGGTCCTGTGCATACATCTTCTGCTGCAGGTCGTCGATCTCCGTGCGGAACTCGGCGATGAGAGACTCATAGTGCGCATCGTCCTTGTACAGATCCTTCACCTTCGTCTTCGCCTTCTTGATGCGAAACGGTTTGCCATCGGGCACGCGGAAATCATCGAGGTCGAGTTTGAGTTTCATGAGGTCAGAAAAGTAGATGGCAGGAATTAACAGCAATGCCACCCGATGAACAGAAGGAACTGAGCGGTTGGGGCAATGAGCATGCCGTCTTTGCGATATTGCCTCCGGTTTGACCGCAGCCGCCGTGCCCTCTTCAGGATGTCCGAGCAATGCGGGCACAAAAAAAGGGCGGGGATGAACCCGCCCTTTTAAATTGGTCTTTTCCCTGAGCCGAATTACGCGGCGGTGACAGGAGCCTCGGGAGCGCCGGGGGCCTTTGGCAGGGTGAAGCGATAACGGATCTTGCCACGCTTGGCAGAAGCACGGGCTTTGCGCTTGGTGCGTTCTTTGGGAGTCTCATGCGCACGCAGGCGGCGGACTTCTTCGAGGATGCCGTCCATTTCGAGGCGGGTCTTGAGACGTTTGAGAGCGCGGTCAACGGGCTCGCCTTTACGGATCTGAATTTCGGTCATAAACGGGTCTGGGTGGTTTGGGAAAAGGGCAGGGAAAGTAGGGGAATGATGGCGGGCGTCAAATGGAATGTGACCTCAAGCGACGAGAGTCTGCTCGCGGTCCGGGCCGATGCCGACGAGGCTGACGCGAGCGCCGGTCAGTTCTTCGAGGCGTTTGAGGTAGGCTTTGGCCAGCGGAGGGAGGTCGGCGAAGTTCCGGATGCCGCTGAGGTCCTGCTTCCAGCCCTGGTGGGTTTCATAGACAGGAACGCAGGCGGCCAGATCGGCGGCGGTGCTCGGCGGGTAGTGAATGGTCTTGCCGCGCAGGGTGTAGGCGGTGCAGATCTGGATGGTGTCCAGACCATCCAGGCCGTCGAGGTTGGTGATGGCGAGTTCATCCGCACCGTTGATCATGACGGCGTAGCGCACGAGGACGGAGTCCAGCCAGCCGCAGCGGCGGGCGCGGCCGGTGGTGGCGCCGAATTCACGGCCCATGTTATGCAGCATGTCGCCGATGGCGTCATTTTCAGTGACGAAGGGGCCGCTGCCGACGCGGGTGGTGTAGGCTTTGCCCACGGCCACGACCTTGTCGATCATGCGTGGAGGAACGCCGGAACCGGTGCAGGCACCGCCGGAGGTGGTGTTGGACGAAGTGACGAAGGGATAGGTGCCGTGGTCGATGTCGAGGTAGGTGCCCTGGGCTCCTTCAAAGAGCAGATTCTTGCCTGCTTTGATCGCCTCGTGGAGATACACCGTGGTGTTGGTGATGTGCGGAGCCAGCGTTTTGGCGGCTTCGAGCATTTCCTTCACGGTTTCTTCGACGGGGACGAGTTCGACTCCGAGTTCCGCGAAGGTGGCATTGTGACGGGCAAGGCGGTCGCGGAGTTCCTCTTCGAAGATCTCCGGCTGCGTCATCAAGATGGTGCGCAGGCCGTCGCGCTCGACTTTGTCAGCATAGGCAGGGCCGATGCCGCGACCGGTGGTGCCGATCTTTTTGTCGCCACGCTTGGCTTCACGTGCCTTGTCGAGGCCGCGGTGGTAGGGCATCACCAGGTGGGCGGTTTCGCTGATGAGGAGATTTTCCGGGGTGATGGTGACACCCTGGCCGCGCAGTTTGGCCATTTCGGCGAGCAGACCGGTGGGGTCCATGACGACGCCGTTGCCGATGACGCAGATCTTATCTTTCCAGAGAATGCCGGAAGGGATCAGGTGCAGAATGTACTTGGTGCCGTTGCTGATGACGGTGTGGCCGGCGTTGTTGCCACCGGCGGCGCGGACGACGACGTCCGTGTTCTCAGTGAGGTAATCAACGATTTTACCTTTTCCTTCGTCGCCCCACTGGGCACCGACAATGATTGTATTAGACATGGATTCTTTTCTTGGGATGGCGGCATGGGGAAGCCGCAAAGGGGTTGTTTTTCATGACGCGCAGACCGTACCATGGCAGCCGGAAGGACCGCTGGAGTGCTCCGTACGGGAGCCAGGTTCGCAAGCGCGTGCTATTTTGGCAGTCTCAGGCTCCCATTTGATTGGCGAAATAAATGGCGGCACCGCAGGCCAGTATGCCAGCTACTCCGAGCAGGGTCACCAGAGCTCCGCCGGGATTTTTTTGCTTCACCTTCGGGCCAAAGCCGGTGCGCAGACGACCATTGTAGGGGAGGCTGCCATACCCGCTGGAGGGAGTGGAAACTGTGGCGGTCGGGGCGGAATAGGCTTCTTCTTCACCATCGCCCAGGAAAACGCAGTTCACATTGCCAAGCTGAAACGCACCTCCTGAGGTGAGATTGACGGTTTCGACGCGGGAACCGCCGATTTTGGTGCCATTGGTGGAACCAAGGTCGGTGAGCGTCCAGCTGCTGCCGTCGAAGGTGAACTCACCATGATGACTGGACACAGAATCGTCAGCGATGATGAGCTGGTTGTCATCAGCACGTCCCACGGACATGCGTTCGGCGTCGAGTTCGAGGGCGCCAGAGGCACCGTCAGGAGTGGTGAATTGAATACGTGGCATAACAGTGCAGTTCTAGCAGGCCGGGGCTGGGGTGGCAAGAGGGATTCACGGCGGGTCGCTGCGAGCTTGCGCGGGCGGGCGTTCTTGCTAGGAAGGCTGGCAACCATCCCCGCCACCCTCGTGACCCAAATTTTTGAAATCCTCGGTAAATTCGACACTGAAAGCGACTGCCACAAGCTGCTCTACGCTCCCCACCCGCTGCCGCTGAAATATCGCGAAGGTCGGGTGTACAAGATCGAGTTCGAAGGGGATGAGGCGGCGCTGAAGGCTTTTGTGGACAAGGTTTTGATCGATTCCATCAGCCAGGAGGCCCGCATCGGCGGCCAGCCGGCATTTGAAAAAGCCGCCTTTGTGCTCGAATACGGAATGAAAGGCGCGGCGCTGGATCTGGAAAAAGAGATGATCCTCAACTATTACCGCAGCATCCAGAATCCGGGTTTTGAGATCAAGAAGCTCACCCTGCGGACCCGCATTTATGTCTTTGGAGAAGGTGCGGAGCCGGCTCAGTTCGTGCGTGACATTGTCAACCCTGCCATCCATACGCACGAGGTTCTCAAGGCTGCCTGAGCATAACCTTCACCGCTTTCGATAGCAGGCCTGCATGAGTGGCGTTTGTGGTTGCTCCATGAACCCAACCACTTCCAACCCACGGCTTCTGTCCCTCGATGCTTTTCGAGGGTTCATCATGCTGCTGATGGCCTCCGGGGGCTTGGGCATAGCGCAGATGGCGGCGGCGCATCCAGGCTCTGTCTGGGAGTTCATCAAACCGCAGTTCGCGCATCAGGACTGGCAGGGCTGCTCCTTGTGGGATCTGATCCAGCCGAGCTTCATGTTCATGGTGGGCATGGCGGTACCGTTTTCGTATGCGAAGAGGCGTGAGCACGGGCAGTCGTTTTTTGGCATGGCCTGGCATGCGCTCTCACGCTCCATCCTGCTGGTGGCGCTGGGGGTGATGCTGGCCACGCGGTCGGGAGACAAGCATACGGTGTTTCTCTTTACCAATGTGCTGGCGCAGATCGGCCTCGGCTATTTCGTGCTGTTTCTCCTGTCACGCATGGGGTGGGAATACATCTTGTCCGGCATCATTCTGATTCTGGCGGGGTATACCTGGTTCTTCGTCAATCATCCACTGCCGACGCCGCAGGAACTCGCCGCCATCGCGGGCATGAAGGACTCGGCGCATGGGATCCTGCCAGGTTTTGCCGGGCATTGGAACATCCACACCAATGCCGCTGCCGCCTTTGACCGCTGGTGGCTCAATCTCCTGCCGCAGGCTCAGCCTTATCAGTATACCAATGGGGGCTATCAAACGCTCAACTTCATCCCTGCGCTTGCCACGATGCTCGGTGGCGCTCTCACGGGTGGCTTCCTGATGAACAGCCGGAAAACGGACAAAGGCAGGTGCGCCACACTGCTGATCACAGGCATTCTGCTGGTGGTGGCAGGCACGGCGCTTGATTTCAAAATCCTGCCCGTGGTGGGTGCGCAGCTCGATCAATACACGCTGCTGCCAGTGGTGAAGCGCATCTGGACACCCTCCTGGGCTATACTGAGCGGTGGCTGGGTGCTCATCCTGCTTTCGATCTTTTATTGGCTGGTGGAGATCCTCGGCATGAGGCGGCTGGTTTTCCCGCTGGTGGTCGTGGGCATGAACAGCATTGTGATTTATCTGCTGCACAGCCTGTGTGCGGGGTGGATCAACGAGAATCTGCACAAGCACCTGCCGGAGACGGCTTTCCCGGCGTACTGGACACCGGTCATTGAGCGTTGCGGAGTGCTTTTTGTGCTTTGGCTGATCTGCTGGTGGCTGTATAAACAGAAGGCCTTTATCAAACTGTGATCCTCCGATTTCTCCTCCTCTCCGTCTTCACCTGTCTCGTCGCCTGCCAGCACAAGCAGGCCGCTGCTACACCTGAATCGAACTCAGCGGAGCAGGCGCGTTATCACAAGGTCGGACTTATCACGCTGCCAGACCTGCAGCACGCCAGTGCCTGGGAGAAGCTCATTCACGTGGACATGGGGGTGCCCGCGAGCAAGATCGAAGTGCAGGCGGGCCCGGGCTTCACCACCGTGACCATTCGAGATCTCAATAACCGGGCGGATATCGAGAGTGTGGCGCAGGAATTGCGTGCCATTGCAGAGAAGAAGCCCGAGAAGTTTGGCGTGACGAAGGTGGAGGTGAGGCTCAACAGCGCCCCGGCCACGATCAACCCGTTTACGCTGCCCACGGAGTCCGCTCCGGCCACGCCTAATCCGAGCTCGGTTCTCCCAACGCTTTCATTACCGCCGTTCCGCATCGACGGCCGCTGAGAAGCGCGCCGTTGATGGAGACCTGCTCACACCAGTCGCCGCAGCGGTAGAGGCCCGGCTGGATCACACTGGCAAGAGGGCCTTCACCGAGACGCAGCTGCCTGCTCTCCGGCTGCGCATGACGAATCTGGTAGGTGCGCAGGTGCCGCCATTTGGAGACGACGGCCTCTCCGAACCATCTGCGCATTTGTTCGCGCACGACCTGCTCCAATTCGGTGCTGGATGGAGCGCCAATGATGGAAGCGGAGATGAGATGCTGTCCCGGCGGCGCATAGTGTGGAGAGACGCGCGAGAGTGCGAGAACACTGTTGACCGGACCGCGGCCATCCCCATCCAGATGCAGGATGGCATCCCCTGGCGGCAGGTCATCCGTGGCAAAATACATGCAGGTGGTGGAGCGGCTGGGAAGGAGGGTGGTGTTTTCCACAGGAGGCAACAGCCGATGAGCCACCTCTTCACTGACCGCGACAATCACATGGTCTGCATGCAGCACTTCTCCGGTGTCCAAGGTGACCTCACCAGCCCGCACGGCGGCCACCGGAGCATTCAGGCGCAGGCTTCCCGGTGGCAGAGCCAGGGCAAGCTGATTCGGGATCGCCTGCATACCACGTGCTGGCACCGCGCTGCCCGCCCGGTCAAACATGGCAAATAAAAACAGCATCATGCGTGCGCTGGTGCGCAGATCCTTTTCCAGAAAGACCCCGCCAAAAAACGGGCGGAAGAAGCGGTCGATCATGTTTTCAGAGAATCCAAAGTCGCGCAGGTAATCCTCTGTTTCCATTTCTGGGAGCTCGGCCGGGGGGGCGCGCAGGCCGAAAACCTCTTTGCGCAGCAGCAGCGTGGTCCATTTGTCACGCAGGGAGACAATGGATTCGTTGAAGTTTTTCAGAGCTGTGAGCGGATGAGCCAGAGGGTCCGCCAGGCGGTGGAAACGATTCTTGACGAAGACATCCGCCCCACGGTAGATCGGTCGCAGGTCGAGAGCCTCATAGTCCAGCACTCGCCTGGCCTCAGGATAGGCCGGCAGGAAGATCTGGAAGCCGCGGTCGAGCTGGAAGCCATCCACCACATCCGTGCGCACCCGGCCGCCAACGGCGTTGGAGGCCTCCAAAATGGTGAAGGGGCGACCTGCCGCCGCCAGCACACGGGCACATGCCAGCCCCGCAAGGCCGGCGCCGATGATTACTATTTTGGGCTGTGCTTCACTCATTCATCCTTAATCAGTCCTGCTCTCACCTTGGACATACCTTTTGGCTTTGCAAGCACGGGAGGCATGGCAAGCATGGGGCATGCCAGCCCCCCGCATCCTCATTCTCGGCTCCACCGGTGGCTTGGGCCGCGCCTTGCACCGCCACTTTGCCGCCCGTTTTGAAACTCTGTCATTGGGACGTGCTGAGCTGAATTTTGAGCGGCCAGACACCATCACTGCTGCTCTCGCATCACAGAAATTCGATGTGCTGCTCAATGCCGCTGGCATGACCAGCCCGGATGTTTGTGAAGGCGAACCGGAGCGCGCATTCCTGGCCAATGCGGTGGCACCGCAGATTCTTGCTGAATGCTGTGAGCTGCGTGGAGCACGCATGATCCATTTCAGCACCGACTATGTGTTCAGCGGGAAGGAGCGTGACTTGTGGTTTGAGGCAGATGAGACGGTCCCGGCAAACATTTACGGCCGCACCAAGCTTGCCGGAGAGCAGGCGGTGCTGAAGGCATCTCCCGGCGCTCTCGTGGCACGTGTTTCGTGGCTGTTTGGTCCGCACAAACCCAGCCATCCTGACAGCATCATTCAGCGTGCGCTGCAGACTGACGACCTGAGTGCCGTGGCAGATAAAATTTCGGTGCCGACGAGCAACGCTGACATCTGTGGCTGGATCGAACAATTGATAGTCCGGCATCCGACAACCAGCGGCGTGCTGCATCTGTGCAACAGCGGCGTCGCTTCATGGCATTCCTGGGCTGAGGCCGCGCTCACCATTGCCGCCCGGCTGGAGGTGCCGGTCAAAACGACAATCGTGAAGCCCATCGAACTGGCCAGCCTGACGCAGCTCAAGGCACCACGCCCCCTCATGACCGTGATGAGCAATGCGAAATTGCAAAGCCTGCAGGGCGGTGAGATTCGCAACTGGTTCGATGCGCTGGAAGAGTATTTGGTGCAGAAGTATCAGCCCCAATGACTCCCGCCTCCGCCATGACCCGCTGCGACATCCTTCATGAGGATCGTTTCCTCATTGTGGTGAACAAGCCACATGGCGTGCTCTCGCACCCGAACCCGAAGGCGGGCAAACCGCAGATGGCGGCGTTTGAAGGCAGCTATGATCATGACCGGCGCTGCTTCAAAACAGCGGCTGGAATGGTGTGGCTGCTGCATCGTCTTGATCAGGACACCTCGGGTGTCTTGCTGGGGGCCAAGGATGAAAAAACAGCCGCTGCATGTCGTGCGGCTTTTGAAGCGGAGCTGGTGCGAAAAAAATACCTCGCCCTATGCAGCGGCAGTGCTGCCAAGCCTGAGGGCGTGTGGCTGGATCATCTCATCACAGCTCACGCCAAACATCAGGTGCGCACGACGGTGCGCCATGGGGCGCGTCCGAATGCGGAGGCGAAATACCGGGTGCTGGAGGCGAATGCGCTCAATCGCGTGGTCCTGCTCGAAGTCGAGCTGATCACCGGCAAGACACATCAGATCCGCGTGCAGGCGGCTTCACGGCAGCTTCCGCTGGTGGGGGATGATGTGTACGGCTCCTTTGATCTGAACCGCAAACTGCGCAAAACCATTCTGGCCAAACGGCTCTTCCTGCATGCTCATGAACTGAGCCTGAAGCATCCCGCATCGGGGCAGCAGCTCACCGTCAAAGCACCGCTGCCGCCAGATCTGCTGGCGGTTCTGGAGGCAGCGGGCATGAAGGCGGTTTAGGCGCGCTTGAGCAGGAAGTACTCGATGCCATCGACGAGTGCCTTCCAGCTCGCGTCGATGATGTTGCAGCTCACTCCGACGGTGCCCCAGGTGGCGTTGCCATCCGTGCTGGTGATGAGCACACGCGTCTTCGCCGCCGTGCCGGTGCCGCCGTCGATAATGCGCACCTTGTAGTCTGCCAGGCGCATGTCCTTGAGCGCCGGGAAGAAGGGCAGAAGAGCCTTGCGCAGGGCATTGTCCAGCGCATTCACCGGGCCGTCGCCTTCATCCACGGTGTAAACACGGCTCTCACCCACTTCGAGTTTGATGGTGGCTTCGCAGGTTTCAAAACCATGCTCGCCGCCGTGAAAGCGGTGCGTGGAGTGATACTCGATCAGGTTGAACACCGGCTGATGCTGGCCGAGTTGCTTGCGGATGAGCATCTCGAAGGAAGCCTCTGCAGCTTCGAATTCGTAGCCTTCGCTTTCGAGGCGCTTCACTTCAGTGAGGATGGTCTGCACCCGGGTGTCGCCCTTGGCGAACTTGAAGCCCATGCCTTCGGCTTTCACCAGCACGTTGGACTGGCCGGACATGTCTGAGATGGTGATGATGCGCTGGTTGCCGACGAGTGTGGGATCCACGTGCTCGTAGGTGCGGGCCAGTTTCTGCACCGCGTGTACATGAAGGCCGCCTTTGTGTGTGAACGCAGCCACGCCCACATAGGGGGCGCGGATGTCATGCGGCACATTGGCGAGTTCATCCACGAAGTTGGCGAGCTCGCGCAAACGGGTGAGGTCGATGCCGAGCGGGATGCCCATCTTGATCTGCAGATTGGGCATGATGGTGGTGAGGTTGCAATTCCCCACGCGCTCACCATAGCCATTGATGGTGCCCTGCACCTGGCAGGCACCGGCGCGCACGGCTGCGAGGGCGTTGGCCACACCGACACCGCCGTCGTTGTGTGTGTGGATGCCCACAGGGCGCCCCAGATGAGCGATGACTTTGCGGGTCGTGTCCTCAACGAACTCAGGCAGCGCGCCGCCGTTGGTTTCGCAGAGCACGATGAGATCTGCTCCGGCATCCTGGGCGGCCTTGATGGTTTTGAGCGAGTATTCCGGGTCCTCCTTGAAGCTGTCGAAGAAATGCTCCGCATCATAGAGCACTTCGCGGCCATGCTTTTTCAAGTAGGCCACCGTGTCAGAGATCATGGCAAGGTTCTCTTCCAGGCTGACTTGGAAAACTTCAGTGACGTGCAGCGCCCAAGTCTTGCCGACGATTGTCACGGCAGGTGTTTTGGCATCGAGCAGCATTTTGACCTGTGGATCGTCCTCGACCTTCATTTTGCCACGGCGGGTCATGCCAAAGGCGGTGATCTTCGCGGTCTTCCAGTGGCGCTTGGAGGCCTCTTCGAAAAAGGCGGCGTCTTTGGGGTTGGAGCCGGGCCAGCCGCCTTCGATGTAGTGCACGCCGAATTCGTCGAGCTTTTCCGCGACGCGGATCTTGTCGAGCGTGCTGAAGGAGATGCCGGTGCCCTGCGTGCCGTCACGCAAGGTGGTGTCATAGATGGTAACTGGAGACATGTGGGGAGGGGAAATGAAGAGATGGAAGGTGGGTGCAACGAGAAAACTGGCCGGGGTGGCGGTTGCCATGAGGTCCGGAACGCCGAATGCCGGGGGCGCTTTAAGCGCAGGCATGCATGAAAACGGACTCTCCCGGCGGCGTCAGGCGCGGATGAGTCCGAAACTAATTCGGGTGGTTGGGCGAATTTCAGGGCGGTTTCCCATGAGCAGCGCGAGTTTTACGCCGGGGGAACCCTGCTGGCAAAGGGAAGTTTTCACCTGCCAGGGGCCATTGGCCCGCCTGAAGCCTGCATGTGCGGGAGTGGGGCTTATTTGCCCAGCATGCCCTCAAGACCTGACTGGATGGCAGGCTTGGCGTTGCGCAGTGAGGGCTGCTCCCAGCCATTTGCGGGCAATACCTTGCCTTCGAGGGCAGGGCGCACCTCAAGATGTCTGCGGATCAGCATGTCGGCCATGGTGGCATCGTCATGTTCAGCCATGCGTGCCAGAGGGATGTCACTCAGGTCCAGTTTGGGAATAAAAGGCTTCTCAGGAACGACGGGGGCCGCAGTGACTTCTACGCCGGTCTTGCCAGCAGGATGCGAAAGCAGCCAGAGGCTCATGGCGCAAACGGAAGCCGCTGCCGCCACCATGCCCCATTTGGGCACCAAAAGATTGCTCCACCAGGTGGTGGCCCGCTCCCAGAACAATTCCAAGGACGACTGCTGCAGCATTTCAGCGCGCTGCCTCTGATGAAACTGCTGAAGAAACTTTTCGGTGAACCCTTCCTCAGGTTGTTCGAACCGCTTCAATCGAATCAACCGCTGGATGTCTTCAAACTCACTCATGGCGTGCTGTGGATTGTTGT
Source organism: Prosthecobacter sp. (assembly GCF_049294395.1). Lineage (GTDB taxonomy): Bacteria > Verrucomicrobiota > Verrucomicrobiia > Verrucomicrobiales > Verrucomicrobiaceae > Prosthecobacter. The sequence continues at coordinate 33,323 of NZ_JBAQCR010000211.1, read as the reverse complement.
TTCTTTTCGTTGATGAGAGGCGTTATCACTTAACGAAGTCTTCAAGATAAGTTTGCAGCAGGCGATGTGCATAAAACAAACGTGATCTGACAGTCCCTTCCGAGACTCCAAGTATCTTGCTGATTTCGGCATGCTGGAGACCTTGGACATCGTACAAAGTCACCACCGTACGATGGTCTTCCGACAGCTTCATCATGGCTGCGTTCAACCTTTTTTGCAGTTCATGGATGTTTACTTCGCGCAGCGTGCCCGAGTTGGCCGTGGTGACGCGAATGAATTCGGGATCGTTCTCGATGCCCGTATCTACATCGTCAAGACTGACTTTATGATGCCTTCCGCGCTTCTTAAGAAAGTTCAAAGTCATGTTCACCGCGATGGAATAGATCCATGTGTAAAATGAAGACTTGCCCATGAAGCGCTTGATGGAGCGGTAAGCTTTGGCAAACACATCCTGCAGCAAGTCGGCGGTGTCCTCGCGGTTCGAGGTCATGTTATAAATCAAACCATAGAGCTTGGGTGTGTACTTCCGGACGAGGTCATCAAAGGCACGCGTGTCACCCGCCTGAGCTTTGTCCACCAGGATGCGATCCTCAGCAGAACTGCTGTTGGGCGCGGGCGGGTTCAGCGAAGCGATGGGGGTCGCTGCGGCGCTGAGTGATGATTCTTCCATTAAAGTAAGAGAAACACTCGTTGACTCAAGAGACAAGCATTTCTTATGGACGCATAAATATCAATTATTTTTGAACGCTCCACAGGTGATCGACACAAATCTGCGACCACGTTTCAAGCTGGTCGCGCATGGCATGCAGCTCCGCCAGAGTGTGAAAGCGCAGGTCCTGGATGGCGTCTTCATTGGACTTCACATCGTCGCTGCTGAGGTCAAAGAAATGCACCACTCCGAGGTGCACGCTGCCGACTTCCGTCGCGTCGTCGTTGATCAGGCCGATGACCTTCTGCGTGTGCGTGCCGCCGATCACCAGCTCCTCGGCCATCTCACGTTCGACGCCGTTGTAGTACATCGTTTCTCCGAGGCCATCCTGTGCCGTGTCCACCGGATTGATGTGTCCGCCGATGCCAATGGAGCGCTTCGCCACGAGGCGCTTCTCTCCCGAACTGCCGCCGCGTGTGTAGCTCAGATAGCGGCCTTCGTGATGAAAGATGGCATAGGGGATGAGCTGCTTGTGGGAGGGGTCTTTTTCAGCCGCAGGGCGCTCCATGAAGTGATTGGCTCCCGGGGCCAGCATCGCGTGCAAGTAGCGCGTGGCATCGGCTTGAAAGCCTTGAAAACTGCCGAGTTGATCGAAGAGCTGACGGGTGATGACGAGAACGTGTTCCATGTGAAGACCGGCAGAATGGATGGCGGTGCGGGGTGCGCAACCAATCAATCCAGCAACCACACATCGGCGGCATCCCCCGCCTGCATATTTTGCCCGGCTTCCAGCCGCAGCAGTGCATTCGAACGGCTCAGGGACAGCAGGGCATGGCTCTGCTGCAGGCCGAAGGGCATGAACTGACCTTGGGTGAGCGTGCCACGCAGATAGTGGGGCCGGTCACCCGGATTCGAGAGCGCAGTCCCGGTGGTGGCGGGGATCAGGCGTGGCTTGAGATGGGATTGCGCCGCGCCCATCATTTTTAGCAGAGCCGGACGTACAAACAGCAGGTAGGTCACGAAGGAAGACACCGGATTTCCCGGCAGGCCGAAGACATAGGTTTGTGCGTCTTGGGCAAAGAGAAACGGCTTGCCCGGCTTCACCTTCACGCGCCAGAGGCCGGGCTCGATGCCGAGCGCTTTGAGAGCGGGCTTGATCTGATCATGATCACCGACGGAAACACCGCCGCTGATCAATACGACATCATGGGCCTGTATCAGTTCACGCAGGGTCTCGGTGGTGCTTTTCAGATCATCCCGGCAGTGGGCCTGGGTGCTGGTGCGAATGCCCAGCTGAGCCAGCATACCACGCAGCATGAGGCCGTTGGTGTTGTAAATCTGCCCGGCCTGCAGCGGGCCGGCGCCGGGCGTCACCAGTTCATCCCCCGTGCTCAGCACCGCCACACGCGGCAGCGCATGCACGGAGATTTGATCGAGCCCCTGCGAGGCCAGCAATGCCATGCGTCCGGGGGTGATCTGCTCTCCCGCGCGCAGCACGAACTGGCCCTGGCAAAGATCTGCTCCAGCGCGCCGGATGTTTTCTCCAGCGGTGACGGGATCGGTGCAAATGATGGCATCTCCTTCACGCCGCACATCTTCCTGCATGATCACGGCATCGGCTCCGGCGGGAACTGGCGCACCGGTGAAAATGCGAATGGCGCAACCGCTTTGGAGTCGTAGTCCGTCATCCAGTCCGGCTGCCTGTTCGCCCGTCACACGCAGTGGCTGGGCGCTCGTGCTCTCGGCGGCGATAATGGCATAGCCATCCATCGCGGATTGATCAAAGGCCGGAATCGGTACTGTGGCCGTCATATCCTGTGCGGCATACCGATCCAGCGCATTCATTAATGTCGCTTGTTCGGCCGGCAGGGGCGTCACCGCCGCCAGCACACGTGCGAGTGCCTCGCTTTCGGAGATCATCGGATCACAGGCGGTAGTTTGCTCAGATCCGCCTCAGGCTCTTTTTCGGGCGGTGGGGCAGGGGCCAACGGAGCCTGCCGCAGGGGCGGCGGCGCAGCCTGTGCTGGAGCCGGAGATGGAACGAAGGTTGGCTGGACTGGTGCCATCGGCTGAAATGGAGCATCCAGCGGAGGGATCACATCGGCCTTCATCACCGGAGCCAAAGGCACGATGGCACCCGATGCGGTGGTCGTGGTGGGCGGTGGCGGTGCATCGCGCTTGATCTGATAGATCACTAGATCGCGCAGCTGCGGGGTGCCCTGCGTGATGTCCGCCGTGATGTAGTTGCCTTTGCGTTCCGGTGTCACCTTGAGCTTCGCATCCGTGCCGTTGATGCCCTGGGAGATGATCTCGGTACCCGCCGGAATGTCCACCCGGTGCTCGCAATTGATGAGCACGTAGTTCTGCTCCGGGTTCACCAGCTCGATCACGCCAATCACCTTGGCCTCGCCAACTCGCTTGTCCTCGGGCGATTTCTTCGAGGATCCAAACTTTTTGGCAAGATAGCTGCAACTGGACAGCCCCAGCAGCAAAAGAAGGCATAGGTGGCGCAGAAACTTCATGCCCTATTGATGCCGCATCGGCGGCTGGCTGTCCAGCGGCTACCCAAACATGCCCGGTTTCGACCTCAGTCGGGAAGCGGAAGCTTCGTGTCACCCATGGCAGCAAAGAATGCGAGGATACCCCAGCAAATTTTCTGACCTGGAGACAAGCGGGGCTTGTCGTCAAAACCAGTCACTTTTTTCGCCTCGCCAAGGAGGACGCCGTGTTCCCAATGGCGCACAGGTTGTTTGGGAACAAAGACGCGTTTGCCATCTCGTTTGTCCGTAAACCAGGTTCCATCATGGTCGGTTCGCGGTTGTGTGGCGCCATAGCCAGCCGGGACATAGGTCGGCGGATTGCTGGCGACTTGGTGCCATATCTTGAGGCTGTTCCAAGCAGCATCCGGCTTCGAGCGGGTGGCGCACGAAGTGGCAAGCAGTGAGCACACCAGCAAACACAGCCCCCGCGCAAAGAATGGCGGAGGGCAGGCTGCGTTCATGGCGCTGGTTTTTAGATGATGCCCAGCTTCGTCAGCGTGGCGCTCAGCTCCGCGACCTTCTCGGGCTCCATGCCGGTCATCGGCAGCCGCAGCTCATCGGTGCAGTAACCGGCCAGCGCCATCGCCGTCTTGATCGGGATGGGGTTGGTGGAGAGCTTCAGGAAGGCGGCGAAGAGAGGGTAGTACTTCGTGTGGATCTTCAGAGCGGAGACGTAGTCGCCCTTGAGGGCCAGCTGTACCATCTCGCTGATCTGCTTTGGAATGATGTTCCCCGCCACGCTGACAATGCCCACGCCGCCCACGGACATGAAGGGCAGGGTGAGGCCGTCGTCGCCGGACATGATCTCAAAGTCCGCCGGAAGGATCTGCTTCATCTGGCTGACGCGCTCGGGATTGCCGCCGGCTTCCTTGATGGACCGGATGTTCGGGCAGTTTTCCGCGAGACGGACGAGCACATCCAGGCCGATCTCAATGCCGCAGCGTCCGGGGATGCTGTAAAGCATGAGCGGGAGCTTGGTATTGTCGGCGATGGCTTTGAAATGCTGGTACAGGCCTTCCGGGGTCGGCTTGTTATAATAAGGCGCGACCTGCAGGGATGCGGTGGCACCTGCTGCTTCGGCTTCCTGCGTGAGCTCGATGGCCTCACGGGTGGAATTAGATCCTGTGCCTGCCATCACCACGCCACGTCCCTTGGAAAACTCGACGGTCAGCTTCACCACGCGGGTGTGCTCTTCGTGATCCAGCGTGGGGGACTCCCCGGTGGTGCCGCAAGGCACAACGCCTGTCACACCGTTGTCGAACTGGAAGTCGATGATCGATTTGAGGGCGGCTTCATCGACTTGGCCGTTGCGAAAGGGGGTGACGATAGCGGTGTGGGTTCCTGCGAACATAAGGGGATGGGAAGAATACAGTGTTTCGGACTGAAAACTGAGAATTGAAAACTGAAAATTGGAAATTTAGGGGACGGCGGCGACCTGAGCGGAGGCGCTTTCAGCTCTCAATCCCTGGGGCTCCGGGTGTTTGTCTGGTCAGATGGTGACGCTCCCCGTGAAAACAAAGTCCGCCGGGCCAAACAGAGTCACATTGGTGTACTCGCTCTTGTCGGGTTCTTCGAAGCCGACTTTGAGGGTGTCGCCGCCTTTGACGAGGACGCTGATGGGGCTGGGCTCGCCGGTGAGTTCGTGATAAATCAGGGCGCAGGCGACCATGCCGGTGCCGCAGGCGAGGGTTTCGTCTTCCACGCCGCGCTCATAGGTGCGGATGGCGATGCTGCCGGGGGCGACGACCTTGGCGAAGTTCGCATTGGTGCCTTTGGGCTTGAAGGCTTCGTGGTAGCGCAGGGATGCCCCCCACTCGCGAACGGGCACGGCTTCCAGATCGTCCACCATCACCACGGCGTGCGGCACGCCGGTGTTCACGCTGTGCACGGTCAGCCCGGCACCAGACACTTCGAGGTGGTTGGACAGCTTGAGGTTGTGCGGGGCGCTCATGTTGATGCGCACGTGACCGCCTTCGAACTCGGCAGAGATGATGCCGGCCAGCGTCTCAAAGCGGATCTTGGTGAGCGTATCGCCGTGAAGATGATTCACGAAGCGGCCAAAGCAGCGCGCACCATTGCCGCACATCTCGGCCTCGCCGCCGTCGGCGTTGTAGTAGCGCATCTTGAAGTCGCCGTCCGCCGTGGCGGGCTCCACGCAGAGGAGGCCATCGGCCCCGATGCCGCGATGGCGGTCGCAGAGCTTTTCGATCTGCTCTTTGGTCAGCGCGATGGAAAGGTCGCGATTGTCCAGCATGACGAAGTCATTGCCGGCGCCGTTCATTTTGGTGAATGAGAGAGTCATAGGAGGAAAATCAGAGGGCTTTGACGGCGTCCACGAGGGGCTTCACGAAGGCTTCCACCTTCGCGGCGCAATCCGGGGACGAACCGTTTTGTTCAATCAACTTTACGATGGCGCTGCCGACCACGACGCCATCGGCTTTACTGGCGATCTCGGCGGCTTGGGCGGGATTAGACACGCCGAAGCCCACGCAGACCGGCACGTCCGTGGCCGCTTGGATGATGGCCACCTGCTCGGCGATGCCCGAGGCGATCTCCACCTGCGCGCCCGTGACGCCGAGGCGGCTTACATAATAGACGAAGCCTTCTGCGCTTTTCGCAATGCTGGTGATGCGTTCGGTCGAGGATGTCGGGGCGATGAGCTGGATGTGGCGCAGTTCCGGCGTGGGCTTGAGCTCCGCATTCTGCGCGACCTCATCCGGCGGCAGGTCCAGCACCAGCACGCCGTCGGCTCCGGCGGCAGCCGCGTCGATGTGGAATCGCTCATAGCCGTAGGTGTAGACGGGATTGAGGTAAGTGAAGAGCACCAGCGGCACCTGGGACTGCGTGCGCAACTTTTTGATCATCTCCAGCACCTTGGGCGTGGACGCTCCAGCCTTCAGCGCACGGTCCGCCGCCATCTGGTTCACCACGCCATCCGCCAGCGGGTCGGAGAAGGGTACGCCAAGTTCAACGACATCCGCGCCCGCACGCTCCAGGGCCAAAACGATGTCAATCGTGGCATCCAGCGTGGGATCCCCGGCGCAGACATAGGCAACGAATGCCTTCTTCTTCTGAGTGCGAAGCTGGGCAAAACGGGCGTCGAGACGGTTGGTGGGGGCTGACATGGGGCGTGGTGTTTAGCATGCAATTCCGGTGTTGTCGAATGTCGGAATGCAGTCGGTCCGAGTTGAGAGCTGGATAGGTGGCAGTGCCCGGAGTTGGAAAAATTGACATGTAAAAAATGTGCTGTTACTTGAATAGTGGTTAAGAAATTTCATTATTCCCTGTGCGCGATGAATGCGCTGACTATGAACTTCAGGTCTTGAATCTTCAGAGACTAGAGAAATATGATTACAGCAGCCAAGCGTTGGATTTTAGTCACACTTTTTCTCACGGTAGTTGTTAACAGCCTGAATGCTCGCGAGTGGAAAAGTGCCGATGGAACAAAGACTTTTCACGGGCAGCTCATTTCATACAGCCCGCCGGATGTCACGGTGAGTTTGAAAGATGGAACTCGCATGAAGTTTAATGAAAGGCTGCTCAGCAAGCAGGACAAACGGTATTGTTACCTTGCGAATCGAGTTCTAAGCAACTCGTATCCGAACATCCCGTTCAAGGTGCTTCAAGTTTTGGATTACGGCATGCTTGTCAATGAGCAGCCAGCTCAAAACCCCTATTACACAAACGAATTCATGATGATCTGGGGGGATTTCAAAAATGACATCGCTGACAATGAAACATACAATGGAGACATTTACTGGGCTGGATCATACACTTACAAGGATGGAAAAGGATATGAGCGAACGATACGCAGTTTTGCACCCACTTTAGACGAGGCAGTCGCCATTTGGGAATACCGGTTGTCTCCTTCTGACGAAAACTCGGGGAAAAGACGCACGCCAAAGCTCACCAAGGAGAGTCTTTCATCGAGCGGCACTGCATTTGCCGTTACGAGCAACGGGCACGTTGTGACCAATGCTCACGTTGTTGACGGGGCTCAAAAAATCTCTGTGCGCGTGGGGGATGTGTTTGTTGCTGCCAAGCTTGTTGCCATCGATCACCAAAATGACCTCGCTGTTCTCAAGGTGGATGCAGCAACGATTCCGATCAAAATCGGTGCGGGTGATTCTGTAAAACTGGGGGACGATATCGCTGTCGGGGGCTTCCCGAATCCTGAAATTCAGGGGACGAGCATCAAGCTGACACGTGGGGTGATCAGCGGGATGAAAGGCATGCAGGATGATATTCGGCATTATCAAATCGATGCGGCCATTCAACCGGGTAATTCAGGCGGTCCGCTGTTAAGCATGAGCCAGTCTGTGGTGGGGGTGGTCAATGCCCGTCTCAATGACACTTCTGTGGCGCTCGCCACTGGTTCCCTGCCACAAAATGTCAATTATGCCATCAAGGTTGATTATCTCATGCCTCTGCTTCGAAGTGTCGAAGGCTTAACCGAGCAGGTGGCCAAAGAGACATATGCTTCTGATCTTTCTATCGGTCAATGTCTTGAACGGTCGGCATATTTGGTCGTATGCAAGCTGGAATCAGAGTGAGGATAATGGGGCATTGATCCGTGTCATTCTCGAATGCCCGGAATCTACATCGCCGCTCTCCTGACCAGTCTTGTTGCCATCGCGGGTTTTGGCGCGCTCATCTACAAGCTGCCCAAACCTGCCAATGGCTGGCTGCTGCTGGGGGCGATCATGATCTGCCTGCCGCTGAAGCCGCTGGCCTTTTACTGGGTGCGCCTGCCGTTGGATCATTGGATTGCCGGACATCTGGCGAGGACATCTTTTGCCTATCAGTTCATGGCGTCACTGTATGCGCCGCTGACGGAGGAGTCTGCGAAGCTGCTGGTGCTGCTGATTCCAGCGATCTTGCGTGACATACGGCCTGAGAACTTCACCCGCTATGCCCTCGGCATCGGGCTCGCCTTTGCGCTGGGGGAGATGTGGTTCATCGCGGAGCGTATCTCCCACCAGCCAGCTTTGGCGAAGCTGCCGTTTTATCAGTTTGGCGGATACGTAAGCGAGCGGCTGATGACGTGTGTGTTTCACAGCGCCTTTGTGGCCATCACGCTCTCGCGTCTGCGCCGGGGCTGGTTGTTGGGGCTTGGCGGAGCCATGGCGGCACACTGGGCGGCGAACTTTCCCATCAGCCTCATGACCTGGAATGTGGGAGGTCTGGGCCGTGCGATTTGGGAGGTGATTGTGGCTGGTGGCTCTTTTGATCGGAGCATTGACCTGGCTTGCTTACCTCATCTTTGGAAAGGTTCTGCCCCTGCGCTTGATGTACGGCATCCGGCACTGTCCGGAGTGCGCCTACGACTTCGAGCCTTCCATGGGCTCTGGACCAAGATGAGTGCCGCCAAGCAAATAGCGCCACTCGACCCTCCGGGCTGATGTGACGCGTTTGCTGTCCAGCACTCCAATCGCTCAGAGGAACCTAGTTCTTGAAATGGCTGGTGATGAACTCCACCAGCTTCTCATCGCTCATCGGATTGGAGGTGCTTTGGGTAACGACAGTCTTTTTAAACTGGGGTGTTTCGGCGAGGTGATGAACAAATTGCTCCTGGATCGTGCCGCTGCCGGTGATGTGGATCTCGTCCGCGTTCACCAGATGGTGGTCGATCTCTTTGAAGAACTTGTGAATCAGGGTGATTTCGAGATGGTTTGCCGCATTCTCGCTCGAGTTGGAGCCCGGACCTGGATTCTTGGCATGACCAAGGACGGTGAACACGGCGGCGGCGGGGTCGTAGCCGATCATGGTCGCGTGATGAGTGTCCATCCAAATTCCGAAGCGCTTTTTGATTTTGTCTGACATAGGATCTCAATGACGGGCGAATGGCGGGCATAACAATGGGGCGTACACCCCAGATGCCGGCCCACGAATGCCAACCCATCCAAGGCCGAACAAAACGGATGCAGGCTAGGGATCGTATGGGATATGTCGGGACATTGACGCTTCCCGCTCGCCGTCGTCTAATCCGGGTGTTGGTTGTCACTCGCATATCATGAAAGACCACTCGCAGAACTTATCCCGAGGACAACGCATCGTGGTTTGGTTATTCGGCGGTGCTTGTTTTGCATTTGGCCTCTTGTTGTTCGTTGACATCATAACTGATGATCTTTACGGATATTGGCGCACACGCGCCGAGGTTACAGCGGTTGCGCACTTGCGCTCAGTTGAGTCCCGGACATTGAGTGGAGGTACAACTTCGACCATCGTGCGTTACGATTATCAAGTCGGAGGGGAATCGTTCACAGGATCGCGAATCGCTATTTTCAAGAAGACTCGCGATTTCTACGAACGGTTGTCCTCCTCTTTTCGTTCCGGCGCGCCCATCCGCGTGTTCATCGACCCACAGCATCCATACTTTGCCGTCATTGACCGCGACTTTGCGTGGTGGCCATTCATTGTGGCTGTCCCATTCTCGCTGATATTCACAACCACCGGCTTTCTCATTCTTCGACACCTAATGCGAACGCAAGAAACATTTAACCATGCGCTGTAGCGACCCCAGCCATTGGGCTACTGTTGCACTCCGTTCGTCCGGCGAGTCGAGTCGCTGAGCTTGGGCTCCTTAGACACACCTCACCCAACCACCACCTCATCCCCCAACCGCTTGTCAGGCACGAGGTAGCCCTGCACGTAATCCCGCACCGCCTCGGCCAGCGGGGTGATCTCGGTGCTGAACCCTGAGCCGCGCAGTTTGGTGATGTCGGCGCAGGTGTAGTATTGGTACTTCGACTGCAGGTGCTCGGGCATGTCGATGAACTCGATGTTCGGCTCTTTGCCCAGGGCGGTGAAGATGGCGGTGGCGAGTTCGACCCAGGTGTGGGCTTTGCCGGAGCCGAGGTTGAAGAGGCCGCCGGCGCTTGGGGTTTCGGCGAGGTGGAGGGTCATGCGGATGGCGTCCTTCACGTAGAGGAAGTCACGCATCTGCTCGCCGTCCTTGTAGTCGGGGCGGTGGGATTTGAAGAGCTGGACTTTGCCGGTGGCGAGGATCTGGCCGCAGGCCTTGTGCACGAGGCTGCGCATGTCGGCCTTGTGGTCTTCGTTGGGGCCATAGACGTTGAAGTACTTGAGGCCGACGATGTTCGGCAGCCAGCCTTCGCGCCGGGCGTGGAGGTCGAAGAGGTGCTTCGAGTAGCCGTACATGTTCAGCGGGCGCAGGGCGTGGATGTCGGGCATCTGGTCGTCCATGCCATGGGCGCCGTCCCCGTAGGTGGCGGCGGAGGAGGCATAGACAAAGCGCGTCTGATTGGCGAGCGACCACTGGCAGAGCTGCTTGGTGAACTCGTAATTGTTCCTCATCAGGTAGTCGGCGTCGCGTTCCGTGGTGGCGGAGCAGGCGCCGAGGTGGAGGACGTGGTCAAAGTGGCCGAGCTTGCCGGGGCTGTGCAGCACGGCCTGCAGGAGGTCGTTGCCGTCGATGTAGTCGGCAAATTTGAGCGGGACGAGGTTCTTCCACTTCTCGTCGGTGCTCAAGCGGTCGCAGACGACGATGTTTTCGCAGCCCCGGCGGTTGAGCTCCCAGACCAGGGCGCTGCCGATGAATCCGGCTCCGCCGGTGATGAGGATGCGACTTTCCGTATTTTTCATGAGCCCGTCTGGTAACGGGAAAAACGCCGAGATTCAAGCCGGAGCTTGAGTTTGCCTGGTTCTCCGAAAGTTCCCTTTGAAAATGAACGGCCTAAGCCGCCATGGCCTCGGGCTGCTGAGCGGAGTGCATGGGGAGCTGCTCGCGCCAGAGGGCCGGATGCAGGAAAGTGGCCCGCGGGTCACGCTCCCATTCGCCTTCCCAGCCGATCACAGTTTCCATGACCATGGGATGCGGGCACTGGATGGCAGGGTACAGCCACTGCTGATCCGCCACCACGAGCTTGGGAATCAAGGCATTGCCATGATATTCGATTTCCCATCCTAGAAGAAGGGGCTCTTCGTCCGTGAAACCGGCGAGTCCCTTGGGGTGCTCCACCCAGCCGACGAGACCACTGTTATTCAGAGCATCCCAAACTTCGCGCATTTCCAGATCCACACGCACGGCAAAACCTGTAGTCTTGGCGGCATGGCCACCATTGACGGGATCCCGGCTGACGAGGCCGAACAGAATGCTCGTGGGGCAGTTGTCAGGGACGATATCCACCTGAAATCCAAAGCGGATGGGATGATCCGGCAATAGCAGGCTTCCATAGCTTTGAAGCTGGAAGCCTGAGAATGCGGGATCAGCAGCAGCAGTGGCGATGAGCGATTCCATGGAATTCTAAAAAATTAGGATTAGTTTATTAAAAATGCACTCAGTTATTGAAATTTCAATGTATTTTATTCAAATGCCTTACTTTTGTCACTCAAAATCTTAAAAACTAACTGTCACAAGCGAAGCTGGACGGATGCCACATGCGTTAAAATTTCTGCCAAAGTAGCGGATTCCTTACCGCGACGCTATTGACGAAACTGCTGCGCTTGATACCAAATATACCTCGTGGCACTAGCTTCACCGATTAACTGCGTCGAAACCGACCTGACAGCCGATTTTCGCGATCAATTTCTCCTCACCTACCAGCACATGTTGCTGTCCCGGGTGTTGGAAGAAAAGCTTGGTTCGCTCTATCGGGCGGGCGGTCGTATCGTCGGCGGGGTCTATCTGGGCAAAGGCCAGGAAGCTTTCAGTGCCGCATTGGGCGTGCAACTGCGGAAGGGCAGGGACATCTACGGCCCTCTGATCCGTGACCAAGCCGGTCGCATTGCCTTTGGGGAGCCAATCATCGACTGCGTCCGCACCTATCTGGGGGCGGTCACCGGCCCCATGCGCGGCCGGGATGGCAACATTCACCGTGGACGCCCGAAAGAAGGGCACCTGGCCATGATCAGCCATCTGGGCAGCCTGCTTTCAGTCGTGGCGGGCGGGCTCTTCGCCCGGCGTATGGCCGGAACTTTGGCCGACAGTATTGGGGCGACCAGTATTGGCGATGGCGGCACATCCACCGGTGCCTTCCATGAAGGTCTGAACATGGCGGCGGTGGAAAAGCTGCCCATCATTGTGAGCATTGCGAACAATCAGTACGCCTATTCCACGCCTAACACACGTCAGTATGCCTGTGAGAATCTGGTGGATCGTGCGGCGGGTTACGGCATCGAAGGCGTGACGGTGGACGCTACGGATCTCGCCTCCTGTTTGAAAGCCTTCCGGGCTGCGGTCGACAGGGCACGCGCGGGTGGCGGCCCGCAGATGATCGTGGGCACGTTGCTACGCCTGGCCGGGCATGGCGAGCACGATGACGCCTCCTACATTCCTGATACCAAGCGGCAGGGCCCCTCCGCGCGAGACTGCCTGCAGGTGGCCGAAGATTTCGCCCGTGATCGCGGCTGGATGTCCTCTGCCGATCTGCGCGAGCTCAATGAAGAGGTGCGCCGCAACGTCGACCAAACCGTTTCCAAAGTTTCCAAAGAACCAGCTCCTGATCCCTTCAAAGAAAACTGGCAGGCCCTGTCCTGCGCTGAGCTTGTGGAGGGACAGCACGAAGCATGAGCATCACTTACCTCGAAGCCATTCGAGAGGCCCAGTATGAGGCCCTGCGCGACGATCCATCGGTGTTTCTCTATGGGCAGGACATCGCCACCTTCGGCGGCGCGTTCAAAGCCACGAAGAACCTCAGCAAGGAATTTCCGAACCGCGTTTTTGATGCACCCATCAGCGAAGACGCGATGGTCGGCATGGCCATAGGCGCGGCGGTGGAGGGTGCCCGGCCCATCATTGAGATGCAGTTCGCCGATTTCTCCTCCATCGGCTTCAATCAGATCGTCAATCAGGCGGCCACGCTCTACTGGCGCACAAACGTGCCGTGCCCCATCACCATCCGTCTGCCTTCCGGCGGCACGGCTGGCAGCGGCCCGTTTCACAGCCAGTCCATGGAGGCCCTTTACGCGCACTATCCCGGCCTCGTGATCGTCACGCCTGCCACGGTGGAGGATGCTTACTGGATGCTGCTGGACAGCGTGAAGCTGAACGACCCCGTCATCTTCTGCGAGCACAAGTTCCTCTACTACCATCTCAAGGCCGACCAGATCGGCGACCGCGAGCTGCCCATCGGCAAGGCGCGCATCGCACGTCCGGGCCGCCACGCTACCATCGTGACGTACAGCGCCATGGTGCATGAAGCCCTGCGTGCCGCAGAGGAACTGCAGCTCGATGGTTATCAAATCGAAGTCGTCGATCTCCGCTCCGTGAAGCCCATGGACACGGACACTATCCTGGCCTCCGTCGCCCGTACCGGGCGTCTGCTCGCCCTCGGCGAGGCCTTCCCTTGGGGCGGCGTCACGGCGGAAATCATCGCCCGCGTCACCACAGATGGCTTCCATCTGCTGGATGCACCACCCATGCGTCTGAACTCCAAGGACACGCCGATCCCGTATCATCCGAATCTCTGGAAGTCGCATCGTCCCACCACCTCCACCATCGCGGCCGCTCTTCGGCGTTTGCTGCGCAATTAATCAGCCTCCCGTTTTTTCAGCATTCCGTCATGCGCACCATTCCCATCTTGATGCCTCAGCTTGGCGAGTCCATCGCCGAAGCCACCATCATTCGTATTTTGGTCGAGCCCGGTCGTGTGGTTGAGGCGGGCTGTGATCTCTTTGAAGTCGAGACGAACAAGGCCACCATGGCCGTCACCGCGCCATGCGCCGGCACCATTGGCCAGATCGTGGCCACTGCGCAGACCAGCTACGCCGTCGGCTCCACGCTCGCCGCTTTTGAGATCACCTTGGAAAATGCCCAGTCGCTGGGTCTGACGGATGAGCCCAAGCCTGCGGCCTCAACGCAGAGCTCTTCCCGCGCTGGCTCAGAAGAAGTGGAGAACCTCCACTTCAAGATCAGCGACAACGACGTCATCTCCACGCGCCAGCCTACCGTCGAGCCTGTTGTGGGAGGCCTGCCGGTTCCTGCCGGCGCCACGGGTGCGAGCTACATTTCCCCACGCATGCGTGCCCGCATGCTGGAGCTGGGTCTGAACGCCTCCGACCTCGCCGGCGTGCCCGGCACGGGTGCAGGCGGCCGTGTGACCGTCGAAGATTTTGAAGCCTTCCTGCGTGCGCTGGAGCAGCACCGCATGACGCCGGCCTCGCCCATGCGCATCGCCGTGGCGGATTCCATGCGCCGCAGCTGGACGCGCCCGCTCGCCACTGTGGGAAGCCCCATCATGCTGGATGCCATGCTCGCGCATCGCAAAAAGACCGATCCCAAGCCCGGCCCCGCGCTCTACGTCATTCGTGCCCTCGCTTTGGCGCTGGCTGAAAACACCGCGTTCGCAGGACGCTTGGTGGGCAATCGCATCGTACATCCGCTCGCCATCGACATCGGCTTCGCCGTGGAAGTGGATGACGGCGTCATGGTGCCCACCCTGCGTGAAGTGGAAAAGACCCCGCTCGTGAAACTGGTGCCCACGTACAACAAGCTCGTCGAGCAGGCCCGTGCACGCCGCCTGCCAAATGATGTGAAGCGTCCCGGCATCGCCACCGTGACCAATTTTGGCACCTTCGGCATTGTGTGGGCCACTCCCATCCCGCTGCCCGAGCAGAATCTCGTCCTTGGCCTTGGGGCCGGCAGCAAAGTGCCGCACTGGAGTGAGGAAGTGAACATGTTCATCCCCGTCACCGAAGCCGAGCTGACGTTGAGCTTTGACCACCGCGTGCTTGATGGTGGGGGCGCCGGCCGCCTGCTCAAACGTGTGGCCGAACTGCTGCAGAAACCCGAACTGCTCTGAGGTACGACAGACACTCCTGTCTGTCGGCCAGCGCCCCCCGCCAGCTGCCAAGCGTTCCATTCATCCCAACCGCGAACGCCATGCACGACAAACCCACGCTGCGCCAGGTCATGCGGGAACGACTGCGTGCCATGGATGAGGCCACGCGCAGTGAGGCGAGTGTGCACATCGCTGCCCACCTCAAGCACCTGGCCTCCACCTGGCCTGCCGGTGTTACCGTTGCCCTCTTTGGTGGTTTGAAAAATGAGCCTGATCTCGTGACGCATCTGCTGCCTGCCTTGCACGCACAAGGAGTCCGCACCTGCTTCTTCCAAATCGAACATCAGGCGCTTCAGCCACGGCAGGTGCGCTCCATGGAGGACCTGCATCGCGGCCAGATGAACGTCTGGGAGCCGAATCCGCAATGTCCGCACATCGACATCGCTGAGCTCGATATCATCCTCGTTCCCGGTCTCGCCTTCACCCATGGTGGGAAACGACTTGGGCGCGGTGGTGGCTATTACGACCGCCTGCTGGCTCATCCCCAATGCCGCGCCGAACGCATCGCCGTGGCCTTCGATGTCCAGATTGTGGATCACATCACCGTCGAGTTTCACGATCAGCACATCCATCAAATCATCACTGATTCCGGCTTGATCCAGCCTGCTGCGTCTGATTAGTGAGCATCCGTGGTTGATGGCATTGATTCCAGCCATTCGGCATTCGTCATTTCTCCTCTCATGAAGCTCATTCTCGAAATCGTCAGCTCCGGCACCGCCTATCTGGAGAAACGCAAGATCGACGAAGCCCGGCTGAACATGGAGCATCTGCTGGCCCATGTCCTGGGGTGTCGTCGGCTGGATCTCTACCTGCGCTTCAGCGAGCCCGTGCCGGAGGAGGATCTCGTGACGCTGCGCGAGTTGCTGCGCCGCCGTGGGGAAGGGGAGCCGCTGCAGCATCTGCTCGGCACCGTCGAATTCTGCGGCCATGAATTTGTGAGCGATCACCGCGCCCTCATCCCGCGCCCGGAAACGGAAACGCTCGTGGAACTTGTGCTCAAAAAATGCGCCACCGCACCTGCACGCGTGCTCGACATGGCCACCGGTTCCGGCTGCATCGGGCTCAGCTTGTCCAAAGCCTGGCCGCTCAGCGAAGTCATCCTGGCAGACATCAGCGAAGACGCCCTCGACCTCGCCCGTCTCAATGCCTCGCGCCTCAGTGCCAACGTCAAACTTCTGCGCAGCGACCTCTTCGAAAAGATCACCGGCAGCTTCGACGTCATCGTTGCCAATCTTCCCTACATCCCCAGCGCCGAGATTCCCACTCTCAGCATC
The DNA here is from genome assembly GCF_049294395.1 of Prosthecobacter sp. Taxonomy (GTDB): domain Bacteria; phylum Verrucomicrobiota; class Verrucomicrobiia; order Verrucomicrobiales; family Verrucomicrobiaceae; genus Prosthecobacter. The sequence continues at coordinate 17,059 of NZ_JBAQCR010000211.1, read as the reverse complement.
GAGGTGAAGCGTGATCCCGTCCTTGCTCTTGATGGCGGACCTGACGGCCTGCGAATCGTGGAGCGCTTTCTGAATGATGCACTGCCGCATCTCAACTCAGGGGCGCTCATCGCGCTCGAAGTGGGGCATGATCAGGGGGCGCCGGTAGCGACGCGTTGCACCGAGCTCGGCTATCTGAATGCCAGCACAGCGGCAGATCTGGCGGGGATTCACAGGTTTGTGTTTGCGGTGGCTCCTCCAAGTCATCTTGCAGATGCTGTGCCTTGATGGGTGGAGGCGTAACTGAGGTGCCTTTGAATTTGGCTAGGCCCAAATGAAGCAAGCTTCATCATCATGATGTGACTTGAAAGTTATCGTACGAGCCATGCTGAAAATTCAAAGGATTGACCAAGAGCTGCTCGAACATCCAAAATATCACAAGAGGGGTTGGATCGGAGTGGATCTCGATGGCACCTTGGCCATGGCTGACCCCGACGCTGAGCCGCATTGCATTGGCGTTCCCGTGCCGCACATGCTTAAGCGGGTGAAGCATTGGATCGAAACGGGCCGCACCGTCAAAATCTTCACCGCTCGTGCCGGTAACGTTCAGGATGAGGAGCGAATTCATCAATGGTGTACTCGTCACGGGCTGTCGAAGCTGGAAATCACCAATCGCAAAGATCACAAAATGCTCGCCTTGTGGGATGACCGCGCCGTGTGCGTTGTCAGGAATACGGGTCTCCCCATTCTTCCTGGGTCGATGTCCTTGTGGCAGTCCGTGCGTCTGCGCTTGGTACAGATGATTGGAGGCAGTGCTTTCATGGAGGCAGACCGCCGCCAATTGAAGGATCATTTTCCTGTGGCGAATGAAGCCGGACGGGAAATGTGCGAATTTGGAGGATAAGCTTCCACGCTGCAATGACCGTGGAACTTCTTCATAGAAATTTACCGAGGCGCTTACTTGGGAGTCACGGCAAAGCCCGGATGTCGTTTGGTGATGCCTTTGTCAAAAGTTGCCACGGTTTTACACCCCATCTCGCGACAACGATCAACGATGAGTTCGTCTGACAAATCCGCGCCTTGGCGAATTGCACGCAAGGCACCACGAATTCTGCTTTCATCCTCAAAGATCAAATTGTGAACAGTTAGCAACCGGCCAAATGCCTCGGCGATCTCTTGCGCGCTCCATTGGTAGATTGTGCTGAGCACCCAGTCGGTCTCAATTAGCACCAGATCTGGAACGAAGAAGGTCGCACCCTTTTTCAGCAGCAGGGTCAGCACAGCCCGCAATTGTGCTTCGTCATCTTGTGCGAGATAGCGCACCAGCACATTGGTGTCTAACCCTGTCATTTTGACGATTTCTTGAAGCTTTTGGCCGCACCTTGGAGCACCGCATTTTTCATGTCCGATATGCTGACAGGATTGGTCGGTTTTTTCTTCGGAAAAGTATCGGCGATATCTTTGAAGGTTGCCGACTTTGTCGTGAGGAGAACCTTGCCGTCCTCCAGGACTTCATAAGCTAGAATCGACGAGGGCTTGGCTCCCAGCAGAGTTGCGATAGCCTTGGGCAGCGTCGTCTGATTTTTGGAAGTCAGAGTGGAAGAATAAGTCATGCAAGGAATCTCGCTGATTTCCGTGATTTCGTCAATTTGCATTCCCTCACAGCTCCCCCATCCCGCCACGCTTGATCCAGGCGTTGAGCGGTTCGAACTGGGAGACGTCGAGAGTGATGCCGCAGCCGAAGGGAGCAGTGTTCACGCTCTGAAGATCCAGCCTGCCATTTTCGATGATCAAAGTCGCGAAGCCCTGGGCGTGGCGGTGGTACAATCCGGCATGGGTGGTGAGCGCGGCGTCCTGCGTGGCGGCGGAGTGCATGCTGAGGCCGCGGAAGTAGTGGTGGCCGTTGCGCTCCACATGGGTGACACCCAGCAGGGCCATGACGCTGAGGTCCTGCAGCAGGGCCACGGGGCCGACGTTGGCGAGGTCTTCGCCGCTGAGGATGGGGCCGCCGAGAATGTGCGGGGTGCGCTTCTTGAGCAGCGCGGCATTGGCGAGACCTTTGACGATGCCTTTGCAGTTCTTGTGGCTGGTGCCGCGATAGCCGAGATCAAGGGCGCGCGGGAGATCGGCGAGGGAGCCGTCGCTTTCGTCAATGATCATGCCGGGGCCTTCGGTCCATGATTGCAGGGTCGCAGCCACATCATCGTTCAGAGCTTGTGAACGATGCAGCGGCTGCTCGATGAGGAGCAAGTTTTGGAACAGCGGCGCCAGTGCGGCATCGGCGCTGAGCGTCGCGTAGAATTCGCGGAAGGCGGCGAGGTCGTAGAACTGCTCGTTGCCATCGAGAGTGGCGTGGAAGCCGGAGCTGCAGTTCGCGGTGATGATGCGGGTGATCTCGCGCAGGCGTGGCAGGTCGGTCTCGGGTTTGCCGCAGACTTTGATTTTGAAATAGCGCAGGCCGTAGGCGCGGATGTTTTCCTCCAGCGTGTAAGGCAGGCCGTCGTCGAGTGTGCCATCGGCGGCGCTGAGAGGATCGCCGAGGCCGACGGTGTGGCGTGCATTCAGATGCGTCAGAGGTGCAGGTGCGATGACATCCTCCACGCGCATGCCGCGCAGTTCTTCGCGCACGGCACCGAGATCAATGCCGAGCACATCGGAGCGCAGCACGGCGTGCAGGGGCTGGCCCAGGGCTTTGCACAGGCTGTCGAGCACGGCGCGTTCGATCAGGCTCACGCCCAGATTGGCGAGCAGGGAGGGCACCTCTTTGACCTTGGCCCAGTTGCTTTGTTCGGCGTAGAGGTTCTGCCACCAGGCGAAGAAGCCCGTGGGTTTTTCTGCGGCGAGCCGGGCGATGCGTGAGGCATTCTGAATGACGGCGATCATCTCCGCGAGATCGAGCTCGAAGGGCGTGTCCGGATTCTTGGTGAACCACTTCGGCGGCAGGCCTTCGCTGGCGAGTCCGCTCACGGCTTTGCCATCCACGACCAGATTCGCCGTCACGAAGAGGTGCGGCAGCGCGTTCATGCTGGCGATGCCGTACTTGAACGGGAACCGCGTGTGCATGGGCAGCACGTGGAAGTGGAAGGACTCGAGGGTGAAGGTCATGGAAAGGAAAAGACCTTTCAATGGTCATGCGGTCAAGGAGTCAAGAGGTGGCGAAATCGATGAATCGTTTTCGCATTCCTGTTTGTCCGCGATCATGCCGCTCCGCTACCATCGACTGACACCGTTGCGCAGTGAATCCGGCGCTGAGGGCCAGCGCCGCGAGAGTGAAAAAGACTGCTCGTTCCGGCTTACTCCACCAGATACAAAATACGTCCACAAGCTTCACACTGCGTGAGCTTTTCCGACTGCTTCAGGGACTGGATGACCCCGACGACCACCTTCATGTGGCAGCCGCCGCACATGGCGTTTTCCATCGGCACGATGGCGGCATCGCCTTTTTTGGTGAAGATGCGGGTGTAAAGATCCAGGGCATCAGGATCGATCGGTTCGGCCAGTTTGGCGCGTTCGGCGTTGAGATCGTCGAGGCGCTTTTTCACGCCCACACCCCGCTCTTCCAGATTTTTCAGTTCCTCGTTCACGCGGACCTGGGTGGCAGCCAGCTTGGCTTGCGCCTCCTTCAGCTTCTCCTTGGCGGCTTCGAGGGCCTCCATTTGCTCCAGTTCGCCGTCTTCCAGCTTGGTCACATCGGCCTCGTAGCGTTTGATTTCATGACCGAGGGCGGCGAATTCGTCGTTCTTGCGCGTCTCGAACTGCTGGTCCTGCAGGCGCTTGATGGAGGTCTGGCGCGTCTGGACATCGAGCTGAATGTTTTTGATCTTCACCTCGACTTCCTTCATGGCCAGATTCGCGGCATCCACGGCGGCCTGATCTCCCGCGAGCTGCATTTTGGCCCGGGTTTGCATCGTGGGGATGTCCTTGAGGTCTTTCTGCAGGGCACGAATGCGCTGGTCACGTTCCTGAAGCTGAATGAGTTTCGTGATGTCTTGAAGCATGTGCATGGATGTAAGCCGAAACGGCGAAGGAGCACAAGCTCTCTATTGTCGGGTTCGGTGCGGGTTTTGGCCGCTTGCCCCGCGAAGAGGGCCACCTCGAACTTCGAACTGCTTGACCAGACCCTTACCCGGCGAAAAGGTACACCCCTTCCATTTCCTTCACTCCCTCAATCCATTCCCTCGTGAAACCCACTCTCCTCATCCTCGCTGCCGGCATGGGCAGCCGTTACGGCGGCCTCAAACAACTCGATGCGATGGGACCTGCGGGCGAGGTGGTGCTGGATTACTCCGTCTTTGATGCGATCCGCGCCGGCTTCGGCAAGGTGGTCTTCGTCATCCGCCGTGACTTTGAGGAGCTCTTCCGCACCCAGATCGGCTCCAAGTATGCAGGCCGCATCGCCGTGGATTACGCGTTTCAGGATCTGCACGATCTTCCTGCCGGGTTCACCGTGCCGGAAGGCCGCACCAAGCCATGGGGCACCGCGCACGCGCTGCTCGCTGCCGAGAAGGTGGTGAATGAGCCCTTCCTCATGATCAATGCCGATGACTTCTACGGCCAGGACGCCTTCAAAAAGATCGCCGCAGATCTCATCCAGCCTCGTCCGCAGGATGGCAAAAGCCACTGGTCCATGGTGGGCTTCTACCTGAAGAACACCCTCTCCGATCACGGCAGCGTGTCCCGTGGCGTCTGCACCTGCGATGCCAATGGAATGCTGAGCACCGTCTTGGAAATGACCAAGATTTTCAAATGCGACACCGGCGCGGAAAACCGCGAGGTGGAGGGTGCTTACGTCCCGCTCACCGGCAATGAAGTTGTGTCCATGAACTTCTTCGGCTTCACCCCCGACATCTTCGCGCACCTGCGCGCCGCCTTCGCCGCCTTCCTTGCCGAGCGAGGCACCGAGCTCAAATCCGAGTGCTACGTACCCGCTCAGGTCGATGCCCTCATTGCCGCCGGCAAAGCCGATGTGCGTGTCCTCGAAACCACCGGCAAGTGGTTCGGCGTCACCTATCCTGAAGACAAGGCGGAAGTCGTCGCGAGCATCCGCGCGCTGATTGATGCGGGTGAGTACCCGCAGTCGCTCTGGGGCTGAAGCTCTCGCCTAGTTTGGCAGCAACCGCTCCACGCTCCGCATCGTCGCTCCTTCGTGAATCTTGAGCGCATCATGGCCTGCCTGCGCCATGCGCTTTGCTTTGGCCTGATCCTGCAGCAGCGTGCGGCAGGCGGATTCCAGCTCTGCAAAATCCGCGACCTGTTGCGCGCCTCGGTGCTTCAGCAGCAGATCCACCAGCGGCGTGAAGTTTTCCATGTGCGGGCCAAAGAGCACCGGCTTTTGCGCCAGCGCAGCCTCGGCGGGGTTTTGGCCGCCTTCAGCGAGGAAGCTCTTCCCGACCACCACCAGCGTGGCGAGATGCTGCCACGCGGCGAGTTCGCCCGTGGTGTCGATCAGCAAGACGGGCGCACTGGCATTCACCCTTGAGTTGGGCACGCTGCGCAGGGCAGGGGAGATGCCGATGCTTTGCAACTCAGCGCTGATTTCCGCACGGCGCTCCACATGGCGCGGCACAATGAGCAGCGCGAGATTGCTCACCTGTTCTCGCAGACGCAGGAAGACGCGCGCGAGTTCGATCTCTTCGCCCGCATGCGTGCTGGCCGCCAGCAGCGTGGGCTGCGCCTCGGCAATGCCGGCGAGAGCGCGCACCGCATGCAGTTCCTCGATCTTGATGGCAGGCACCACTGCGCCTTCAGGGTCGTACTTGATGCTGCCGGTGAGGTGGATGCGCTCCGCATCGACTCCAAAGCCTTGCCAGCGCGCGACGTCGTCGGGTTCCTGCACCAGCACCTGCTTCAGCATGCGAAAGATCGGCCCGATGAACCAGCTGAACTTGCGGTAGCGGCGCTCGCTGCGCGGAGAGAGCCGTGCATTGACCAGTGAAATGGGAATACCGAGGCGTGAGGCGGAGGCCGTGAGGTTGGGCCACACTTCCGCCTCGACGAGCACCAACTGCGTGGGCTGAATGCGCTCCAGCATGAGACGGCCCACACCCGGCAGATCAATGGGACTGTAGATCGCAACAACGCGGCCTGCATGCTGCGCCGCCAGTTCCTCAGCGAGCGCATGACCCGTGGGCGTCGTCGTGCTGAGCACGATGCCAAGATCGGCGTTCGTTTTGAGCAGTCGGCTGATGAGTTTTTTAGCCACTCCCACTTCACCCACGCTCACGGCATGCACCCAGAAGCGTTCGCGTTGTGGCAGGGCATTGATGGCGGCCTGCGTCTCACGGGGAAAGAAGCCGAAGCGCTGGGCGAGATCCTGCCAGCGGCCATTGCGGCGGCGCATCTTGCGGATGGCTCCCGGCAGCATCAGCACGAGCCCCAAAGGCAGCGCCAGATTGTAGAGAGTGAGGCTAAGCGCTTTCGATGCCATGCGGAAGTTTGCGCAGCCAGACGATGCGGGTGGAGCCGTAATTGCGATCAGTCAGCACCTCCCAGCCGGGCCAGCTTTTCGTTTCGCGGTTGAAGTGGTGACTTTCCAGAATGAGGTGGCTCTCCGCGTGCAGCAGCGCAGGCAGAGATTCTTCAGCGAGCAGTTGCGCGACGAAATCCGTGTCCGCATCGCAGTGCGTGTACGGCGGATCGGCAAAGATGAGATCGAACTGTTTGCCGTCGCGTTGCAGCAGCGGCAACATGGTGAACACATCCCCGTGGCGCACCGTGGCCCCCGTGAGGCGGGTCTTGGCGATGTTCCGGCGGATCACCTCGCAGGCTCCTTTGTTCTCATCCACAAACATCGCGGAAGCCGCGCCCCGGCTCAGGCACTCCAGGCCGATGGCTCCTGTGCCGGCAAACAGATCCAGCACATGCGCCCCCGGGACGAGTTCCCCGAGCATCGAGAACACAGCCTGTCGCACCCGATCCTGCGTGGGCCGGGTGACGGTTTTGGGGACTTCGAGAGCAAGCCCTCCTGCACTGCCAGAAATGATACGCACCCAGTTCCTTTAGCGGTGGGCTGAAGGGATGCAAGAAAGGGCTGCAGCGGGAGGAATGGACAATGGAAAAACACCTGAGGGCACGGCCAGTCGAATCGTCGTGTGTCTGGCTGCTTGCAGGCTCGTCTTTAGCCTAAGTAAAGGAATGGCTGGTCAGCCGTGTCAGGCTTCCGCTACACGAGTTTTCTCGACAATAGGCATTTTGGCTATTATCTTTAAAGATGGAAAATATGGAAAAAGCTCTTCATTCACCATTCGGGTTCAACGACAGCACCGCTGCTCACCCCGCTAACCGAAAGCCCAGCACCTTCCCCCTGATTCAGACGGGATCCATCCATCAGCAAGACCTCCAGCTGGCACCCATCAATCCCGACTGGATTCTGGAAGGCAACCCGATTGCACGGGCCACCACCCTGGCGATCGCGGCGGACAATACACTTTCCTGTGCGGTCTGGGAGTGCCAGGCGGGCAAATTTAAGTGGGTGTTTGGCCTGGATGAGATTGTGCAGATTCTGGAAGGCGAGGTGGTGATCGAAGAACAAAACCCGGGCCGCAAGGTCCACACCCTGCGTGCCGGTGACACCGCCCTTTTTCAGGATGGAATGACCACCCTGTGGACGGTGCCCAAATACGTGAAGAAGTTCGCCATTCACCGCACCATTCCCCGTTCCTTCGTCTGGCGCCTCAAGCGCAAAATGCGTCATCTTTTAGGCCTCGTGACGAAAGCTGGACTGGGCTGCTACGGGGCCATGGTCCATTTTGAGACTGCCGTGGAGACACTGAGCATGGCGTGATTTCGGAGAGCGCGCGCGGAGAACCTCTCCTGCCGCATCCGATCCTTCGGCATCCCTTGGCTGTGAGGGCTTTCGTTGTCAGGGCAATGAATGGATGTCTCCAGCGAGAAGCGGTCCGCACACTCCGTGTGCGGTTTCCGCCGGGTGGACACAGCGATTTGACCCGGCTGCCAAACCGTCTATTCTCCCCACATGATTCCGATGGGCGACATCCAGCGCTACTGCGACGGCATTGCTGCTGCATTCAAACCGCAGCGCATCATCCTCTTCGGTTCCTATGCCTATGGCAAACCCACAGAGGAGTCGGATGTGGACGTGATGGTGGTGATGCCAAAGCAGCGCTACCGCCGTGACCTTGACACCCGTGTGCGTCGCAAGGTGCATGCGGGCTTTCCCGTCGATGTGCTGGTGGAGCCGGATGACAAACTGGCGCGCCGTGTCGCTGACCGGGAAAGTTTCATTTTGGATGTTACTCAACGAGGCAAGATCATGTATGAAGGCAGCCACGAGTGAATGGATAAAATAGGCCGAGTCGGACTATCAACTGGCCGTGTCACTGATGCGTCGGCGCAAGCCGCCCGTAAGGGATCAAGCCTGCTTCCTCTTTCAGCAGGCGTCTGAAAAATACCTCAAAGCAAGGCTGGAGGAGGCGGGAGCGAATGTTCCCAAGACGCATGATTTGGAGATGCTGATCCAGTTGTTGAGCCCTGTCGAACCGCTGTGGACCTCCCTTGTTTCCTCTGCGCAGCAGCTCACGCGTTATGCAGTGAGGTTTCGGTATCCGGGATATGAAGCTACCGCCCAGGAAATGAAAACAGCCCAGAAGGATGCCAAAGCAATCCGACAAGAAGCACGGCTTGCGTTGGGGCTGTAATGGCGCAGCGAGATGGGGACGAAAGGCGAGAAACTATCGCCATAGAGGGAGGAGTTTTGTTACCCAGATTAGTGCATCTGGACCGTGAATGGCACATCCTATTGCGAGAAGTGGGCGAGTCAGTGAACGGAGAATTGCTGGCAGGTGTGGTCCCAGCGTTTCGATGTAGCGCCGGTGCTGCTCAGGTGTCCAAGGGCGAAGTTCCGTTTTCTTTGCGGAGATGCGAGGTCGCTTCATCAGAACGATAGGCTCGACATCCATGATAAAGGCAAATGAATATTTGAATGATTTCGCGCCCTCACTTCCCATTCTTAAACACATACAGCACCCCGTCATCCGCTCCAAACAGCACGTAGTTTCCGGCCACTGCCGCTGACGTCTTCACTGGGGCACCGATTTCGTTGTGCCAGACTTCTTTGCCGGTCTTGAGGTCGAGGGCGTAGATGTAGCCGTCGTCGCAGCCGAAGAGGGCTACCTTGCCCGCGCAGATGACGGCGCTGCTGTCGATGCGGTCACGAGCGCGGAATTCCCAGAGCTGTGCGCCGGTGACGCGGTCGATGGCATGGAAGCGTTTGTCTCTGCCGCCGACAAAGACTCCCTTTTCCCAGATGGCGGGTGCGGCGTAGTACTCGAAGTCGCGCTCGCCGTATTCCCAGACCTTGGTGCCGTCGGCGATGCGGTAGGCTCCCACGCGGTTGCCGTAATGGCTGACGTAGATGACGCCGTCGGCGATGGCGACGTTGTTGCCGATGTAGGCCCCCACTTCAATCTGCCGCTCTTCCTTGCCGGTCTTCACGTCATGCACGTGCAGCACGCTGTCGCAGCCGCCGAAGACGACTTTGCCGTCTCCGACAGCGGAGCCGCCGTTGATGTAGTAACCGGTTTCAGCGGCCCACTCCTTCACGCCCGTTTTGGCATCGAGGCAGTAGATGGAATAGTCGTAGCTGCCGATGATGATTTTCTGCGCCTTGGTTTCGGGATTCGTCCAGGCATTGGCGGCAGCGTGGATCTCGGCCTGCGTTTCAAACTTCCAGACTTCCTTGCCGGTGTCGGCGTTCCTGGCATAGACGAAGCCATCCTGACAGCCGACGACGACGAGTTCGCCCGCAAAGGCGGCGGCTCCGTCAAAGGCCCCCTTGGCCTCGGCCTTCCAAATCTCTTTGCCGGTGACGAGGTCGAGGCAGAAGAATTTGCCGTCCTTGCTGCCCAGATAGACCTTGCCGTTGCGCACGACGGCGCTGGAGACGAGCATTTCGGCCTGCCCCTTCGGCTTGTCCATGAGCTTGAACTGCCAGGCGAGCTCCAGCGGGAACTTGAGTTCGACGGGGGAGGTGCCCGTCATGGCCGCGTTGCCACGGGAGTCCGGCCAGTCTGCCGTTTGGGCATGCAGAAGGGCGGGGAGGAGGAGGCTGAGGAAAAGCGAGGCACGCATGAGTTTGGACTGTGAAACTGCCATGGTGTGCGCTTTGTTGCAAACAAGCCGATGTCTGATCACGATCTCCAACAGCCGCCGCCGATCCCACCTGACTTGCGGTGTGAGTATGAGGAGCGTCCGTTTCAGAATTGCACGCGCTGCGGCGAATCCCTGCCGGACTTCCCCGGTGGCTTTCAAATCTCCAAGGCCTACAAGCGCGGTGAATGCGTGATGGAGTATGCGCTGTGCGATCACTGCCGCTCGCAGATGATGGAGGAGTTTTCCCAGGAGTCGAAGAAGCGGCTGGCGCAGTTTCAGGATGAGCAGGTGACGATGGAGCGCGGCTTGGAATCGTGCGCGGTGTGCAGTGCGCGGCGCGATGCACCGGGCATGGAGGATTTTGTGATCACCGGCGTGTGCGAAGGAATCTCCCTGCTGCACAGCGTGATGATCTGTGGCAAGTGCGGCGACACCGTGCAGGGCTTCATCTCGGTGAAAACACGCGACACCTGGCGGCGCTTTGTGGATGACAATTTCCCCGGGCCGCCGCCCATGGACTCGCTGCCGGAACCGGTGGCGGTTTATCGCCCACCGGTGTCGGTGATCTCCAAGGCGTGATCGGGACGGAACTGGAGTTCATCCAGTCCGCGCTCAATGCCCGCAGCTCTCTCCTTCTGGATTGGTGTCCTCGACCTTGGCGGTGGCTTTGAGTTCTTCGAGCAGGGCGTTGAACTTTTTGTCGCGGTATTCTTCGAGGAAGCGGTTTCTCACATCGGCCTTCACTTCATCGAACGGACGCGCCACGGACGGGCGGCGGCCGGTGACGGTGCAGACATGGAAGCCGAGCTGGGTATTGAAGACTGGGCTTATCTCTCCCTCGCCCATGGAGAAGGCGATGGTTTCAAACTCCTCCATGAACTCGCCACGCTTGAACCAGCCAAGGTCAATCTGCTGCTGCTCGCCGGAGCGATGCTCTTCCGCGAGCTTGGCGAAGTCAGCTCCGGCAAGAAGCTCGGAGCGGACATCGCGCATGGCTTGATAAATCTCCTGACGGCTGGTCGCACCTGAGAGACCTTTGGTGATGTGGGAGGCCTGGATCTCTTCCTCGGTCATGTAGTGCTTGAGATTGGCCTCATAGCAGGCTCTCAGCTCGGCCTCGGTCGGCTCCGGCTCAGGGGCGTAGATTTCCTGCAGCGTTTTGTCCAGCCGGACACCGCCTGCCACGTTCTCGCGGACGAGCGCCTCGTCTTTGACCTGCATGCCGATGTTCATGTAGAACTGCGTTTCGCCACCGGCTTCGTCCATGAGCTTGGTCAGGCGTGCCGTGATGTCTTCCTCAGAAACCTCAGGGTGACGGCGGCGGCTTTCCTGACCCAGGAGGGCGCGGGAGGTGAGGTTGTCCTTGGCGATGCCGCGGAATTCTGGGTCACGCTCACAGCAGGCCACCTGGAGGGTGCGCTCGTAGTGACTTTTGATGTGGCGGAATTCCGCTTCAATGATTTCGTCGTCGATGTGTTCGCCGTTGATGATTAGTGCCATATGGGCCGAACATGGAGCGCGGCGCGGAGGGCGCAAGGTTTGACAACAAACCCGGGGTGGCCTAGATGCAGCGCGCCATGGTTGCTTGGCCCGGCATGAAAACTGCGGGCTGGTCTGGCGTTCCTTCACGATGATGAGATTGATCCACCTTTTGATGACAGGGGCGGCCGCAGGGCTGCTGGCAAGCTGTGCAGCGCAGGGAGTGGTGCGTGCCATCCCGGTCGCACCTAATTCCCAGCATATGTATGCCGAGGGCGACAGTGCGCAGATCATGCCGGTGATGCTGCCAGAGCGGACCATGCTCGTGGCCACCTCCGGCCCCGCGATCCGTGCCGCCTCCTACCTGCTGCTGGATGCACGCACCGGGCAGCATCTGGCAGGGCGTAGTTTTGAAACCGCACGTGGGGTGGCCAGCACGCAAAAGCTGGTGACCGCCCTGGTGGTGCTGGATGCGGGAAATCTGGACAAGATGGTGCGCGTGCAATCCTCCGACGTGGCCGTGGAGCCGACGCGGCTGGGCATCCGACCGGGTGAGGTCTACTCGCGCCGTGAACTGCTCTATGCCTTTCTGGTGAAGAGCGCGAATGATGTGGCGAATGTTCTGGCGCGTGACAACGCAGGCAGCATCAGCGCCTTCACGGCCAAAATGAATGCCAAGGCGCGCGCGCTGGGCTGCGCGAACTCCAATTTCAAAAACCCCCACGGCCTCACGGTGGGCGGGCAGTACTCCACCGCACGTGACATGGCCCGGGTGGCGATGGCGGCGTATCGCAATGCGGTGATCCGTGATGTGGTGCGGCGGAAGCACTTTAGCTTCCGGCGTGCGGACGGGCGTGTGGTCGCGCTCACGAATACCAATGAACTGCTGGGCGCCATGCCTGAGTGCAACGGCATGAAAACTGGCTACACCGTGGCCAGCGGGCGTTGTCTGATCTCCAGTGCCGCCAGCGGCGGGCGGGAGGTGATCCTGGTGCAGCTCGGCACCAAGACGAAGTACATCTGGGAGGACGCCCGCATCATGATGAGATGGGGATTGCAGCGGCTGCGCTCCGGTGGCGCCTTCACAGCGGATGTGTGGACGGGAAATTGACCAACCACAAGTTGCGGCGGTTCCTTCCTGCCGCCAGAGTGCCCACCCTTCATCAACGTCCAGCCAAGAATGCCGGCCACCACCCTCGTTTGTCCTCACTGCGAAAAAACTGTCGAAATCCAGGTTTCTTCAGTGACGCGCTCGCGCCCCTGTCCTGAGTGCGGGCAGATGGTGATGCTGCAGATGGCGGAGAAGACCACCAAGACGAAGCGCCGTGCGCTGCTGATGACGCAGAATGAGCCGACAAACGCACCACCAGCTCCGAGTCCAGGTCCGGCTGCTTTTCAAGAACCTCAGCCGCTGCCCGGGGATGCCTTTGACCGCATGCGCATGGATCCTGAGATCCGGCAGTTTCGGCGTAAGTTGATGATCGGCGCGGGTGTGGTGGGCGTCATCGTGATTCTGCTTGTGGTCTGGAGCTTGATGCCTTCACCGGCCAAGAAAACTGAATCGCTTGCATCCAAACTGGCCAAAGCGGGGGGGGCGAAAGCGCAGAATGAAAACGGTGGAAAGATGGTACTGCCGCCTGATGTGGCGCTGATGCAGCCTGAAGAGCCGATGCCCCAGGTGAATTCTGGCAATCTGGTGTTTCGCCCACCCGGCAGTGAGAGCCTCAAAACCGCCAGCGCCCTGCCCCAAGTAACGGGCGGAGACCTGGCGAAGCTGGCTGCTGCGGAGGAAGTGATCGGCAAGTTTCTGGAAACTCCCACTTGGAAAGAGCGTGTCATGCTGGTGCGTGACCGCCTGCGCGTGGCGCCGCTGATGAGCTTCTACTATTCGAAGAATGCGGATGGCCCGCAGGCGTTTGATTCCATCGTTGAAGCGAAGGAACTCTCCCCCAAGTTCAGCCAGCATGTGGTGGTTTTCGAAGGCGGTGGCCGGCGCGTTGCCACGGTGGAGCACTCTGCGGCGGGGCCGCGTGTGGACTGGGAGTCCTTCGTGGGTGCAGGTGAGATGGGCTGGTCGGATTTCCTTGAATTGAAGCAGGCCGCCCCCACGCTCTTTCGGGTGTTCGTTTCTCCTGCGGGGCACTTCGAAAATCAGTTTGGGAGTCCCTCCAAGCTCCAGTGCTACAGCCTGCGCAACATTTCCGAACCCGGGGCCAAGGTGGTCTATGGCTATGCTGAGAAGGGCGGCCCGATCGCCAAGGCGCTGGACTACCAGCTGCAACTGAGTGAGGACGCCACCGTGCCGATGATTCTGCGGCTCAAATTTCCCCCGGATTCCCCGGTGGATTTTCAGGTCTGGATCAGTGATCTGGTGCAGGCTGGCTGGGTGACCCCCTGAGAGCTGGCAACCAAGATTGGCATCATTTTTCGCAAGATATGCAAGAACCTCAGGGGGGACCCGTATTTCCTCTCGAATCCAGCAACAACACCCCTCCTTCACTTTATGAAAATGCACTCACTCTGCCAAGGCAATCACCTTGATTTGCGCTCCGGTGCCAGCCGTCGTGACTTCCTCTACGTCGGCATGCTCGGCGGCCTCGGCCTGACATTGCCTGAGATGCTCCGCCTGCAGGCCGCGCAGGTCATGCCTGAAGTGGAAACCTTCAAGCCCGTCGCTGATTCCATCATTCACATCTACCTTCCAGGTGGCATGGCACAGCATGAGTCCTGGGATCCGAAGCCCTTTGCCTCGCCTGACTATCGTGGTCCGTTCACCCCGATCAAGACTTCCATCCCCGGCGAATACGTCGGTGAGAAGTTCGCGAACATCGCCAAGATCATGAACAAGCTCACCGTCATCCGTTCGATGACCCACGGTGAAGCCGCCCATGAGCGTGGCACGCACAACATGTTCACCGGCTACCGTCCAAGCCCGGCGATCAAGTTCCCAAGCTTTGGCTCCGTCATTTCCCACGAGCAGGGCAGCCGCAACAATCTGCCTCCTTATGTGGTGGTGCCAAACATGGTCGCTCCTGATCAGGGCACCGGCTACATGAGCAGCGCCTTCGGTCCCTTCGCCCTCGGCAGCGATCCTGCTGACAAAGGCTTCACCGTGCGTGATCTCCTCACCCCGAAAGACGTGGATGAGAAGCGCTTTGACCGCCGCCGCAATCTTCTGGGCACCGTGGACGAGCACTTCAAAGCCGTGGAAAAAGCCGACTCCATCAGCGCCATGGACAGCTTCTACCAGGCCGCCTATGGCCTGATCAGCAGCAAGCAGGCCCGTGAAGCCTTTGACCTCACCAAGGAATCCGACAAGCTGCGTGACGAATACGGCCGCAACACCGCCGGTCAGCGCTTCCTGCTGGCCCGCCGTCTGGTTGAAGCCGGTGTCCGCATGGTCTCCGTCAACTACGGTGGCTGGGATCACCACTCCAACATCAAGGACGCCTTCACCGGTCAGGCTCCGAACTTCGATCAGGCCTTCGCCCGCCTCATCACCGACCTCGCAGATCGCGGCATGCTCAAGCGCACGCTCGTCATGGTCAGCTCCGAATTCGGCCGCACACCCAAGGTCAATGGCACCAACGGCCGTGACCACTGGCCACGCGTGTTCTCCGTCGCCATGGCTGGTGGCGGCATGAAGGAAGGCTACATCCACGGTGCGTCTGACGCCCTCGGTGGTGAGCCCGACCGCGATGCCGTGGGTCCTGAAGATCTTGCCAAGACCATGTATCGCCTCCTCGGCATCAACAGCGAGAAGCGCATCATGGCTGACGGCGGTCGCCCGATCGACATCGTCAACGGTGGTCGCATCCTCACGGAAGCCCTCGCGTAATTCGAGGTCGCCAACTGATTCAGAGAACCCGGACAGCGATGTCCGGGTTTTTTGTGCCTGGGTACCGCGCCAGGCCTCCTCTCCTCTGTAATCGTCCTAGTCCTCCTGCTCGAACTCGTCCTTGATCTCAGATTGTTTCAGGCAATGCGGAGTTCGATCTATCCAGCGTACCCCTAGCGGTTTTCCCTCTCTCCGTCCATGACGAGGGATCATGCCCTTATCTTTCTTCGAGAAGAGGGAGTTTCAGGCACGCGCCGACAGCCTGGGATGACTTCTGCCCGAAGTCTGCCAGCGCATTTTGCGCTTAATTTGTTCAGCGTGGGCATAGCTATCTTATAAAAGAACGCCAGTCAGACGACAGTACCCACCCGTGAAGACTACCGTTCACCCAGACAGCTCAAAACTGGAGCATCGGCTGAAAACCATCGGCAACACTTGTGATGTGAGCTGCAATGAGATGCTGTACCGCTTCGTCAATCCCACCTACTCAAAAGCCGCTGACATTACGAGCGGTGCCGGTGCCCTGCACTCCTCGGGCAGATGGCACACCAAGGGAGCTGCCAGATTGAGCTATACCGCGCTTACGCCGGAGACCGCACTGGCAGAAGCGCAGGCTCATGTGCGTTATTACGCGCTGCCGCCCAGCAAGGCTCTTCCTCGCACACTGGTGGCCCTCAAGTTCAAAGCCAGGTGCGTGCTTGATCTGCGGGACGGAAAGGTGCGCCGGATACTGCAACTCTCCGAAGACACCATTCGCCATCTGGACTGGCGGGTAGAGAACCAGTCGGGCCAGGAGTCCATCACACAGGCTTGGGGGAAAGCCTTCGCTGACGCCGGTTTCGAAGCGGTCATCGTCCCGAGCGCCGCAGATTCCTCTGGCGCGAACGCACTCGTTTTCCCTGAAAATTTGCTACCGGGCAGCCAGTTTGAAGTGGATCAAGAAGTGATATCGCCTTAACAATCCTGCAATTTTGCAGGATTGTTGTTGCGCGTCCCGGGCGTCAGAGGCATGGTTGTCTCATGAGAAGCGCTGCGACCCAGAAGCCCGTGACTTGGCAGCAGGCCAGGGAGAGCGGGACCGCGTTGTTCGTATGGCGCAGAAACATCGGTTTAAATCGGTGTGTCTTTGCGCGGCTATCCAATTTTTCGGAGCGGACCCTTGCCACCTATGAAAAGCAAAAAAAGCTTTCCGCTCCAGTGCAGGCGCAGGTCACAGAAGCCGTGCGCCTTGTGAAGGCATTGCTGGAATTGATCCCGGCGGAGGATCTGTCTGCATGGTTGCAAAAACCCAATCCAGGCTTCAAAGACCGCAGCCCGTGGACGCTGATCGAGAACGGTGAAAGAGATGTGATATGGGAGATGATCCATCAGACCCGCCACGGAGCCTTTGCGTGAACCCGTCTCTGAAGAACTTCAGCGGAAAAAGGCGGTAGCTGGAGCAGATGAGTATTCACGCCAGATGCCCCAGCGCCAGCATGCCGTAGTAGGTGTACTCGCAGTCCAGCATGTCATCGGTCCAGTTGCCGTGGAAGCCGCCGGTGGCATTCCAGAGTGAATCGACAAAGTCGAGGCAGGGTTCCTTGAGGCGGGAGTAATCCGCCTGCACGGCATCCAGAGCATGCAGGGCCACGGCGGTGGAGAGCAGGTCGGGCA
>NZ_JBAQCR010000210.1:0-21334 GCF_049294395.1 Prosthecobacter sp. | reverse complement strand
GTGCGTACCAACAGCCATGCAGGAACCACTATCTGAAAATTGCGACTGGCGGCCTTGCGCCGCTTTCGTTGTCTGCTGGTAGATTCACACATCTTGAAGAAGGTGTGTCAGAACGATGTAAAACATTCGCAAGAAAGACGGCTTTCGTTCAATAAGGTCAGCCTGACCATTGAGTTTATTGAGCCTTTTGGGTTCTGCGCTTTTGCAGCAGTACCTTGGCCACCAGCAGCACGATCACCAGATTGACCACCAGTGCGGACACATGGATGACGCTGGCTTTCTCGTAGATCGCATAAACCTCGGGTGGCAGGTAGATGCAGCCGCCCACCAAGGCCAGCCATTCGGCCCATGCTTTCTGCTTCCACAGCCCATAGGCCTCCGCAAAGCGGATGGTGGAATACAGCAGCGCCATTCCAGCCATCAACCAGAGCCGCTGGTCGGTGATGGAGGAAAACAGATCAATGAAGATGTGAGGATACTTCCGGGCCGGATTGAGATGCAAATGCTCCACAATTTCGCTGCTCCATACGTGCAGATCCCGGTGCAGCAGCCCCAGCAGGCCGAAGCCCGCCAGCAGTACAATCGCCCCCTTGGCTGCTTCAATAGCAGCCACCACATCAAGACTTTTGCGCAGGCCGGAGGAGGTCATGCGGAAGCATGCGCGGAGAGGGGAGGGCGGCAATGGGAAACCGGGATGATCATTTCATTGTCTCATCGTCTTGTCTGCCATAAGGGGATGTATTTGAAACGAGACCGACCTCCCGGCAGCGCTGCCATCGTCAAATCTTCTGCGCAATGATGACGAGGTGCTTCTTCGGCTGCCTGTCATACTCCAGATGCCGGCAGACACAGCCACGCTGTATCTGCAGTTCGAGTGTCATTTCATCGTAGCTGCGAGCGAGTTCGCTGGGAGTCATGAGATGGGGATGGGCAAAGAATGCGGGTCAAGACTTGGCGCGTCAATCTCGGCGCCAGACAGTCGAAGGAACAATTCATGGAAGGTTTGTTCTTCGATGCCATTAGAGACAGCGGAATGACTGATCTGGGAACCTGCGAACTTGCACCTGTCGGGTGGCGAGATCGTTGGAATCCCAACCAATGTCGATGACACCAGAAATGGCCTCGATTTCCCAAGCATAGACGACTAGAATTTTCTGCCATTCAAACTGTATGATATCGTGGACTGGGTCCAGTAGCTTCCGCCAAAAAGGCATCAGCAGCTCCACGAAATGGTCTGCATCCGAATACTTGCCCACCGTACCCCAGATGAGAACATCGCCTTGGCCTCTCGATTTGTAGAGAAAATTGCCTGCAGCAAGATCAGACAGAAATTCCTCAGCTTCGTTCTCCCCACCTTTAAGAGGAGCAGGATATGGCTGAAAAAATTCCCCAGCCCAATCTTCCTTTCTTGCTTCTTGGGCAAACTCCTTCACGCGATCTGGAGTGCAGGAAATGGGCAGCGATACTTGAATGAGAACACCTAAGCCCATAGTGCGTGCAATAAGAAGCCCGTGAGTTTAGATTTCAAGGCGTTTGATGATTGCGGTCACTCCACAAACCGCACAGTCACACCCTTCACCTGCGCCGCCATTTTGAGGCCGCGCTCCTTGCCCATCACGCAGATGGCGGTGTCGAGGGCGTCGCTGGTCATGCAGTCAGGGGCGATCACGGAGCAGGCGATACGCTCCGTGAGTCCCAGTCCGGTCTGAGGCGAGACGATGTGGGAGTAACGAACGCCTTCGATCTCGGTGAACTGGTACAAGTCTCCCGAGGTCGAGACGCCGCAGTTGTGCAGGCGCACGCTCTCCAGTTTTTCTTCCGGTGCGGCGCTGGCAAACTGCCGCAGTTTGATCTCCCAGGCATCCTCTCCCGGTGGTGGATCGCCGATGGCGATGTCTCCGCCCGCCATGACGAGGGCGCGGGTGAGGCCGTGTTCACGCAGCACGCGCAGGCCGGCATCGGCGGCGTAGCCTTTGGCGATGCCACCGAGATCGAGCAGCATGCCTGGCTTCAGCAGCGTGATGGTGTGCGCTTTGGCATCCATCTGCACGGCGCGCCAGTCGGTGGCGGTGAGCGCCTGCTGGAGGCGGTCTGCGGGGGGCAGTTTGTGGGTGCGTTTGGTGCGCCGCCAGAGGTGGGTGAGATTGCCGCAGGTGATGTCGAGGGCACCCTCAGTGAGGCGTGCGAATTCGAGGGAGTGCGAGATGAGGATGAAGAGATCGTCGCTGGCTTTGAAGGGCTTGCTGGGGCCGGCATTGCAGAGCTGCATGAGCTCGCTGTTGGGCTCGTAGTCGGAGAAGACGGCGTTGAGTGCGGCGATGCGTTTGAAGGCGGCATCGGCGGCGGCTTCCGCCTGTGCCTTCGTATCCGCATGCACGGAGATGCGGAAGGTGGTGGCCATGAGCGGCGCGGAGAAATCAAAGCGTTCCAAGGCCTGCGCTGGAAGGGCACAGAGGAGCAGGAAAAAGGGAAGGATGGAATACACGGGACTCACGGCAGGAGGATCGTATCGACGAAAAACCCGGTCTTGGAAAGGCCGGGTGTGCAGTGGGGGCGGGAGGCGCCGATTCCTTGTTACCAGGCTGGCTCTGCGTGCAGCGCGTCGGAGAGATTCATGGAAGGCGCAGAGACAGGGCGGATGCGGGTCGTGATGGGCTTGGCCAGTCCTTCACAGGCCGTGCGGATCAGGGGAATGACGTCGGTATTCCGGCAGCGTACCAGCAGCACGCGGCGCTGCGGCAGACCGTGAAGGTAAATGACGCCGCCGTCATGCTGCTGGACGATTTCCAAACAATCGCCGCTGCCGGAGCGGCGGCCCAGTTCGGAGGCGGCGGACAAGGTGGCATGCGCCAGCACCAGGATGGCGGCCGTGGGTGGCTCGGCATCGCCCGCGCAATCGAGCAAACGCCCGGCGTCATCAGCGATGGCAATCTGAATGACTTCGGGAATGGAGGCGAGGGCGGTGAGTTCCATGGTCAATGCACAAGGCGGGTTTACGCGGCGAGAGCGTGGGTTGGAAGCTCGTGAGGGGTGGCGGAGGTGCTGTCTGCAGGCGCGGTGCGCAGGCGGAACTGATGCAGCACGGCCTGGGAGATGGCATTCAGCGTTGCCAGCACGTTGCGACCGCTGCGTGCGTCCGACTCGAAGCTGAGAAAGGGCGTGGGCCGGTTGTTGAAGAGGTACTCCAGGTACTCGACCGGCGCGGCATTGGGCAGGTCCCGTTTGTTGTATTGAATGACGATGGGCAGGCGATCAAGCGCGCTGCCGTTCATGCGCAGGTTGGCTTCCAGGCTTTGCAAGGAGTGCAGATTGTCGCGCTGGCGGTCCATCTGGGAATCCGCCACAAAGACAACTCCATCTGCCTGCCTCAGCACGAGTTGCAGCGTGGCATTGTAGGTGATCTGGCCGGGGACGGTGTAGAGATGAAAGGTCGTCTTGTAACCGGGAAGGGCATCAGCTTCGACGGCGAGGAAGTCGAAGAAGAGGGTGCGGTCTTGCGCGGTCGAGAGCGAGACGAGATCGCTGCAGCCATTGGGGTCCAGCTTGGCGTGGATCTGCTGGAGGTTGGACGTTTTCCCGCTGAGCGGACTGCCGCAGTAGACGATCTTGAAGCTGACGGTTCGGTCGTCGTGATTGATGCTGGGCATGGCGGAGGGGGGTGACGAATGGAATGGAATGAAGACCGCAGCCTGTCGCTGAACACCGGGCTTTTAGTCCAGCATGCGGGCGAGTTCGCGGGCGATGAGAGTGATCTTGTCGCGCATGCCGGTGGAGGGTTCGTCATCATGCAGCACGCCGATGATGGATTCCCCTGGGAAGCAGAACGTCAGCAAACGACCACCCGCATTGAGCGTGAAAGTTTCAGCACCTTCAATGCCAATGAGCGGAGCGAGGCCGCGCAACTGACGGGCGATGTCCGGCGCCTGGCGCTGGAACTCCACGGCATCCTCCTTGGATAAATCCGCATGGCTGAGCACCTGGGAGCCATGCAGGCAGACGCAGGCGCTCAGGCCCGGCTGCAGGGCCAGCAGTTCGACGACGCGTGGCGCAGCCAGTTTCTCCTCAGTGCCCAGCAGGGCGCGCAGCAGGAGCTGATCCGTCTGGGTGTCGAGCGGGGAAAGACCGAGGAAGGAATGCTTCACCGCCGCCATTTTAGCCGGAGCCGCAGCGAGCGGTGTGGCCTGAGCTGCGGGTGTCTTGAACAAAGCGGGGGCAGCCGGAGCGAACTTGGGTTCTGGTCTGGACTGCGGTGCTGCCGCCTCTGAAAACAGCGGTACATTCAGCGACGGGGAACTGAACAACCCACGCGAGGCAGGCTGTGGCACCGACGCCGCAGGCGTGGAGAACGATGGAATTTCTTCCAGGGCCGGAGCGAAGGAAGGGGTGGGCTGAAACGAAACTGGCGCAGGCGCGGGTGTGGCAAACAGGCTGGAGGCTGGTTTGACCTCGGGCGCGGGTGCAAAAGCAGGGGCCGGGGCAGGGCTCTGCGGTGTGGGAACCTGCCCGAGCAGCTGCGCGCTGCTAAACCCTGATTCCGCAGGGCCTTTGCCTGAAAGGGGGCCGGTGGAAGAAGAGGCAAAAGGATCGAAGGGTTTTACCGACCCTGCCAGAGGTGCACTCGGCGGAGACGCTGAAGGAGCCCCTGATGGCGACGGCGATGCACCGAAGGATTGAAACGCTCCGGCGAGTGGCTGCAGGGTGTTCGATGGCGATGCAGACGTCGGTTGTGCGGAGGGGAATGAGAATGCTGCTGGAGCTGGAGCTGGAGGCGGGGGCGCTTCGGCGGGTGCCGCTAGAGGGGAAAATCCAAACTGTGCAGGTGCGCTGGCTGGCTGAGGAGAGCCAAAGGCTGAGATGGGAGAGGAAGCTGCCGCAGGCTGGTTTTGGGTAAAGGGAGCCAATGCCGCAGCGAACATCGGAGCCGGTTGCTGGGGCTCAGCGGGGGCAGACGGGGAAGAAGCCGCAAACATGGGCTGCGAATTCTGATCTGGCTGCTGCTGAGGATTGGGCTGCACCGAGAAGCGGGCAGGGGCTGGGGCCGCTGCCGGGCTGGGACTGCCAAAGGTGGCTGCCGCCGCAGGTGCCGCCGACATGTTGGTGAGCGAGTGAAACACCTCGTTCTGGGGCAGCTTGATCTTGAAGTCGCGCTTCGCGTTGGAGAGCGTGTTGCGGAAACCGAAATCGGAGATGCCATCAATGAGCATGCCGAGTTCCAGCACCACATTGCCGGAGGCAATCTGTTCGTGCAGCGCGCTGGCCTGCACGCTGGTGGTGATCCACGCGGGGAGAGTGGCCGGGTTGAAGCCCAGTTCTTCCACACTGTAACCGGCTAAAACGGCAGCGAATCCAAGCTTCGCCATGCCTGATGAGCCGGGCGCCCCTGCTGGTGCCTGTGAGGCGAAGGCATTCGTCGCGGGAGCTTGCGGCTGGGAGGCAAACGCGTTTGGCGCGGGTGATTGTGGTTGTGGCGCGAAGCCGTTCGGCGCAGGTGACTCGGCCGGTGGTGGCGTCTCCTTCATGGCAGAGACGAAAGCGGAACCAAAGGGCATTGCGGGGGCCGTGGCCACATCTGAAGGCACAGAGGCGCGCTGCTGTGCTGCGGGCGTGAACAAGGTGGAAATGGATGCCTGTGGCTGCGTTGTCGCGGAAGGCGAAGCAGACCAATTTTCCGCCGGTGCAGGGGCAAACGGGGAAGCGGATGGCGCAGCTGCTGCAGGCTGCTGCTGCGGGCTGCCGAAGAGCGAACCATTTGGGCCACCACTCAATGAGAAGAGAGAGCCTGCCGATGTCGCGGGAGCAGACGCTGCGGGCTGTTGCTGCGGACTGCCGAAGGGCGAACCATTCGGGCCACCACCGAACGAGAAGGGAGATCCTGCTGGTGCTGAGGGAGCGGGCGCTTCGGCTTGCTGTGAGGTGCCGAAGGGCGAACCATTCGCGCCACCGCCTAGAGAGAATGGAGAGCCTGCCGATGTCGCGGGAGCAGGCGCTGCGGGCTGCTGTTGCGGGGTGCTGAAGGGGGAGCCATTCGGGCCACCACCGAACGAGAAAGGAGATCCTGCTGGTGTTGAGGGAGCGGGCGCTTCGGCTTGCTGCGAGGTGCCAAAGGGCGAGCCATTCTGGCCACCACCCAATGAGAAAGGGGACCCTGTTGAGCTGGCGGGAGCGGGGGCGGCTGGCTGCTGCGGGGTGCCGAAGGGCGAACCATTTGGGCTGCCACCCAGTGAGAAGGGAGATGCGGCTGAGCTGGCGGGAGCGGGGGCGGCTGGCTGCTGCGAGGTGCCGAAGGGGGAGCCATTTGGGCTGCCACCCAGTGAGAAGGGAGAAGCGGCTGAGCTGGTGGGAGCGGCTGCGGCTGGCTGCTGCGAGGTGCCAAAGGGCGAACCATTCTGGCCACCACCGAACGAGAAGGGAGACCCTGCCGGCGCAGAGGGCGCTGGTGCTGCGGGCTGCTGCGGCATGCCAAAGGGCGAGCCATTGGGACTCGCGCCAAATGAAAAAGGCGATGCTGGAGGCTGCTGCGCCGAAGGTTCGGCGTTCGGCGGGCTCATCTGGAAAGGAGTGCCCAGGGGAGATGCAGGCGGGCCGAAGGAAAACGGTGCGGGCGATGGGGCTGCGGCAGGAGCGGGGGCCGCACCATTGACCTCGCGGGCTTGCGCGATCAAACCTGGAAGCTTGGCCGCCGGCAGTGACACCATGCGTGGATCCTGGGGTGAGATGGGCACTTGGAAAAGCGCCGGGCAGACCCGGTAGAGTTCAAAAACCGGCAGTGCCGCCTGTCCGCTGCGCAGGGCGTTTTCCAGCAGGGCAGGTGGCAGGGAAAGCGGCTGCTCCGCAGGCAGCGCCCCCATGCGCACCACTTCGGCTGGGAGCTGGTGGATCACATCCCCGACCGTCAGCGGTGAATTCGTGGGCGTGGCTCCGATGACGCTGAAAGGCGATATTCCTGCGGCTGAATTGATCGGCGGTGCAGCAATCGGTTCGTTGCCAGCTGTTCTGAAAAGTGGATTGCCCCCGACTTGGAAGGGGGATGCACCAGCTGGAAACTGTGTAGGGGGAGACGCTTGCATGGAAGAGGGGCTGTTCGTGCCAGGGCCAGCCATTCTCTGAGGATGTGATCCCGCGAAGTATTGTGGAGGGTCTTGCCCCGGTTCGTTAGAACCGGCCCCTCGCTGGAACAAACTTCGGAACGAAAAACTCATCTGCGGATGTAGCGGCCCGACTTAACAAAATAGCAAGCCTGTGTGAAAAATCTAGTAATTATAAAGAAATGCCTCGGCATTAGCGTTATTTAACTGAGGTTAAGTATTATTGCCACACAGTTCAAGCATTTTTCAGCGGTTTCACTTATCTGAATCATTGTTCAGCATCCTTGTGGCCATGCCGGCCATGATTGCATGCTGCTTCGCGCTAAAAAGCAGATGCGGCCCTGTCTTTAGTGATCGGATCCAGCCTGTCCGAAAAAGAATTTCAGAATCAATGAATTTTCTCTTGCGCAATTCTTCTTTGAAAGCAATATCCCCGCCCGCTCAATCCGAGCAAAACGACCCCTTCGTCTAGCGGTTAGGACACATCCCTTTCACGGATGCGACACGAGTTCGATTCTCGTAGGGGTCGCCACTCTCTTCAAGAGAGTGGCGGCCGAGGAAAATCAGCCACGACTGATCACCGGCAAAACTGCTGCACAATGGTGCCTACTGCCATGCCATGGTAGTGCTGGCCGGAGATCAGGCCGCCCCGTCATTGTCACCGGAAATTGAAGCTTTGCTGGACACCGCAGGCGCATCCGCTAGGCATGCAGGCATGTCTTCATCAGGCGGCAAACTTTTCATCACGGGTCATCAGGGTCTTGTCGGGCGCGCATTGATGCGTCACTACGCCGGCAAGCCGGAATGGCAGGTCATCACCCGCACCAAGGCCGAGCTGGATCTGCGTGACCAGCATGCCACGGATGCCTTCTTTGCAGCAGAGAAGCCGGACCAGGTCATCCTCGCGGCGGCCACCGTGGGCGGCATCAAGGCCAGCTACACCCAGCCGGTCGATTTCCTGCTCAACAATCTGCAGATTCAAAACAGCGTGCTCTCAGCGGCGCACCGCTTTGACACGAAGAAGCTGCTCTTCCTTGGCAGCACCTGCATCTACCCGAAGGTGGTGGAGATGCCCATTCGTGAAGACAGCCTCATGACCGGGCCCATGGAGGAGACCAATGCGCCGTATGGAGTCGCCAAGATCGCAGGGATCAAGCTCTGCCAGGGCTACCGGCACCAGTATGGGCGTGATTTCATCTGCGGCATGCCGGCAAATTTGTACGGCCCCTTTGATAATTTTGACCCCGAGCACTCGCACGTGCTGCCCTCGCTGATCCGCCGTTTTCACGAGGCCAAGCTGCACAACAAGCCCAGCGTTACCCTCTGGGGCAGTGGCAAGCCGACGCGTGAATTCCTCTTCGTGGACGATCTGGCCTCCGCCTGCGCCTTCCTGCTGGAGAACTACAGCAGCCCCGACATCATCAACATCGGCACCGGTGCGGAGATCAGCATCCGCGATGCCGCAGAGGTCATCAAAACCATCATCGGCTACACCGGTGAAATCCTCTGGGACACCACGCAGCCAGACGGCAATCCGCGCCGCCTGCTGGATGTCAGCCGCATGGCAAACCTGGGCTGGAAGGCCAGCACCGACTTCCGTGAAGGCGTGGCGCGCACCTACCAGTGGTTCCTCGACAACCGGGCCACCGCCCGTGTGTGAACCTGCCCATGAAGTCTAGCTGGACACACCAGCACAACAATGCCAATTGAATCCATGGCCATCCAAGCTTTCCGCCCCGTCCTCATCACCCGCAACACCTGCCGTATTTGCGGCTCACGCAGCCTCACTCCTGTCGTCAGCCTTGGGGATCAATTCATTGGCGGCGTGCTTGCCAGCGCTGATGGCAGTGCCCTCATCAAGCGCAAGGTGCCTCTCGATCTCGTGCGCTGCGACCCTTCGCAGGATGAAAACGCCTGCGGTCTGGTGCAGATGCGCCACTCGGTGCCGCCGAAGGTTCTATATCATCGCTACTACTATGAGTCTGGCATCAACCAGTCCATGATCGACAATCTGTCGGGCATCACCCAGCTCGTGGAGCAGACCGTCAACCTCCGCGCCAAGGACATCGTGCTCGACATCGGCTGCAATGACGGCACGCTGCTCTCCAGCTACAAGACTCAGGGGCTGCGCCATATCGGCATTGATCCTTCGGACGTGGCTCTCAAGGCCCGCGCCAAGGGCTTTGAAGTGGTGAACGACTTCTTCTCCGCCCGCGCCTTTAGGAGCGTGCATGCCACGGAGAAAGCCCGCGTCGTCACCAGCATCTCCATGTTCTATGACTTGGAAAACCCGCACGCTTTTGTGCAGGACATCGCCGATGTGCTCGCCACGGACGGCATCTGGATCCTGGAGCAGAGCTACCTGCCCGCGATGCTGGACATCAACAGCTTCGACACCATCTGCCATGAGCACCTGGAGTACTACTCCCTCGCCGTGCTGGAGCGCCTCTTCGGCGATCACGGCCTCGAAGTCATCGACGTGCACCTCAACGATGTGAACGGCGGCAGCTTCCGCCTTGTGGTGGCCAATGCCGGTCAGGTCAAGCCTTCCGCTGAAGCCGCCGCCCGCGTGCAGGACCTCCGCATCCGCGAGTTCGAAATGGCGATCGACTCCGACGCCCCTTACGCCGTGTTCCGCGAAAACATCGAGCGCATCCGCGCCGACCTCACCGCCTTCCTGCAGAAAGCCAAGGCCGAAGGCAAGCTCGTCCACGGCTACGGTGCCTCCACCAAGGGCAGCACCACGCTGCAGTTCTGCAATGTCACGCCCGATCTCGTGCCCGCCATTGCCGACCGCAATCCGGTCAAGTGGGGCAGCTACACCATCGGCACGCAGATCAAGATCATCTCCGAAGAAGAATCCCGCGCTTTGAAGCCGGACTACTACCTCGTGCTGCCATGGCACTTCATGCCTGAGTTCCTCAAGCGTGAGACCGAGTTCCTCGCCCGTGGCGGCAAATTCGTCGTCCCGATGCCGCAGGTGCATCTGGTGGGTTGATCGTAGCGCAAGCGTTCGCTTGCCTTCAGGAGTGGCGGCAACTCGCCGCCATTCCACATTCGGTTTGAATCCCGCGCCGTGCTCGCTCGTCTAGCCAAACACCTATGGAAGACAAGCCCGAGCCAATGACGAACAGCGCCGCGCTGCGCCGTCTGCTTGTGTTCGCACGCGGGCATTGGCGC
Organism: Prosthecobacter sp.; assembly: GCF_049294395.1. Classification (GTDB taxonomy): domain Bacteria; phylum Verrucomicrobiota; class Verrucomicrobiia; order Verrucomicrobiales; family Verrucomicrobiaceae; genus Prosthecobacter. The sequence continues at coordinate 11,069 of NZ_JBAQCR010000210.1, read as the reverse complement.
ATCGCCGCGTGGCAGTTTGCGCTGGCCGTGGCGGGCACCTCGCTCATCTTCGTGTTTCCCGGCGTGGTGCGTTGGTTCATGGATGAAATCATTCCGCAGAAGCGCGGCGATCTCATCTGGCGCGCGGGCGGTCTGGCGCTGCTGGCCTTCGCTTTGCGCGAGGGCCTCTTCTACTTCCGCACCCGGGTGAACTGCACCTTTGAGCAGCGCATGATCACCGATCTGCGCAGCCAGCTGCACCGGAAGATCGAACTGCTTCCCCTGCGCTGGTTTGATCACCAAAGCACCGGGGACATCCTCACCAAGCTGGCCGACGACGTGCCTGCGACCCAGCGTGTCATCCTTGAAGGCATCGAGCAGGGCTGCACCGCCGTGCTGCAGATTCTCATCACCGCCATCGTCATGCTGGTGGCGGATGCGAAGCTTGCGCTCATCGTCCTGGCCCCCACGCCTTTCATCGCCGCCGGGGGCTGGATCTACTCGCGCTGGGTCTCCCCACGCGCCACCGCCGCTCGTGAGGCCACCAGCGCGCTCAATGCCACGCTGCACGACACCATCACCGGCATCCGTCAGATCAAGAGCTTCACCGCCGAAGAGATGCGGCAGTGGAAATTCCTCGCCGCCAGCCAGCGGCTTCAGGAAAAGCAGACACGCCTCATGGCCGCCTGGGCCTTCTACTCGCCTTCCATGACACTGCTTGGAAACGGTGGGCTCGTCCTGTTGCTCATGGCCGGTTCCTGGTGGTGTGTGCAGGGCAGCATGACGCCCGGCCAGCTGATGGAGTTTCTGCTGCTCGTGGGCTTCCTCTACGAACCCATCGCCCGGCTGCACGGCGTGAATCAAACCCTGCTCAACGGCCTCTCCGCCGCCAAGCGCGTCTTTGCCATCCTCGACAATGAAACAGAGGAGGACCTCGATGCCGGGCAGTCGCTCGAATCCATCCGTGGCGAGATCGACTTCAATGCCGTCACCTTCAGCTACCGTGCCGAAAAGCCCGTGCTGCAGGACATCTCTCTGCGCGCAGCGCGTCATCAAACCATCGCCATCGTCGGTGCCACGGGTTCCGGCAAGAGCACGCTCTTCCAACTTCTCACCCGCTTCTACGATCCGCAAAGCGGCAGCATCACACTCGATGGCGTCCCGTTGCAAAAACTCAGCAAACGCTTCCTGCGCCAGTCCTTCGCCTACGTCACGCAGGAGGCCTTTCTCTTCGCGGGCACCGTGCGCGACAACCTCCTCATCGGCAAACCCAGCGCCACCGATGCAGAACTCTGGGCCGCCTTGCGAGATGCCTGCGCCGAAGACTTCATCCGCCGCAGTCCCGAAGGTCTCGATGCCGAAGTCGGCGAACGCGGTGTCCTTCTCAGCGGTGGCGAGCGCCAGCGCCTCGCCCTCGCCCGCGCCTTCCTCAAAGACGCCCCCGTGCTCCTGCTCGATGAAGCCACCTCCGCCGTCGATGTGAAGTCCGAGCACCTCATCCAGGCAGCGCTGGCCAAACTCCGCGCCAACCGCACCAGCCTCATCATCGCCCACCGCCTCAGCACCATCGTGGAGGCAGATGTGATCTACGTGCTGCATCTTGGAAAAATCCTCGCCCACGGCACGCATGAAGAGCTGCTGCAAAGCTCCGCGTATTACCGCGAGATGGCCGCGCTCGCGTTTGACGGAGGATAGGCCTCCGGCCTGTCAACGGACTGGGGCTTCCAGCCTGAGTCTGGATCCAAAAACGGAGGCGAGACGCCCCGATCCGCAAGACAGGCCGGAGGCCTATCCTACAAACAAAAACGCCTGAGCGTTTTCACACTCAGGCGTTCGTGGATTCAATGAACTCAGTTCAACTCAGTTCGCGCGGCCAAGGTAGGTGCCGTCTTCGGTCTTGACGCTGATCTTGTCGCCAGGGCCGATGAAGAGGGGGACCTGCACGCGCATGCCGGATTCCGTGGTGGCTTCCTTGTACACGTTGTTGGCGGAGTCGCCCTTCACACCGGCAGGGCTGTCGGTGACGGTCATGATGATGTTCGCAGGAAGTTCGATGCCGGCGACGACGTCATCCGCGAAGACGACGAGGTACTTCTGGCCTTCGATGAGGTAGCCGCGGGTCTTGGCGTCCAGCTTGTCTTCACCGATGAGCACGTCTTCAAACGTTTCAGGATGGATGAAGTGGTAGCCGTCGCCGTCTTTGTAGCTGAATTCGTGGTTGTCTTTGACGAGGTTCACGGACTCGAGCGACTCATTGGAAGTCATGCGCAGGTTGTACATCTTGCCGATGGTGATGCTGCGGACGGACATCTGCACGAACGAGGCCATGCGCGGTGGCGTCTTGAGTTCGGTGTCGGTGACGACGCAAACGTCGTTGTTGTAACGGACGGCGTGTCCTTTGCGGAGATTGATAACTGGTGTGGCTGGCATAAGAGCGTGTTTCCTTGGCGAGTTTGGCGTGCTTTGCAAGCGCCGGTTCTAGCCCCCCGTGCTTCAGGCGGGGGGCGGCGGAATGGTTTCGGAGTTTACTGGCAGGCTGTTTAAGACAGATTCAGCGCCCCGCCTTCGCAGAGCTCCTTCTTGCCGAAGGTCTGCAGATCGTGGCCCATGGCCTGCGCCACGGACATCCAGAGTCGGTTGTGCGCAGCTTTGTCGAACTTCAGGCTGCGGCCCATTTTGAATCCGCAGCCGCCGCCGATCATGATGTAGGGGATGTTGTCGAGTGTGTGGCTGTTGCCCTTGCCGAGTTCATTGGTCCACACCAGCAGGGTGTTGTCCAGCATGCTGCCGCCACCGGTGGCTTCGGGGCTTTCGCTCAGGCGCTTGGCCAGGTAGGCAAACTCACCGGCGAACCAGGTGTTGATCTTGATGAGCTTCTCGTAGCTGTCCTTCTTGTCGTCCGGATCGTGCGAGAGGGAGTGGTGGCCCTCCTGGATGCCGAGCCAGCGCATCTGTGCCATGCCCACGGAGCGCATGTACTGCAGCGTGCCGATGCGCGCCATGTCATTGGCCAAAGAGTTCACCAGCAGGTCGATCTGGATGCGGCTGATTTGAGGCGTGTTGTCGTTCACCAGCTCGATGCTCGGGTCCACCTGCGGCACGGGGTGGATCAGCTTGCCCTGTTTGTCGGCATCGGCCAAGTCCTGCTCCATGCTGCGCACCAGCGTCATGTGCTGCTCCAGCAGCGCCTTGTCGCGGGCGCTGAGCTTGGAGGACACCTTTTTCAAATCCTCGCGCACATCGTCCAAAATGCTCACAAGGCTGTCCTTGTCCTTCATGCGGCCATAGACTTTCTTCAGGATCTGATGCGGGTCGTCAATCGGGGCCACGGGCTGGTTGCCACCGGCATAGCTCATGCGCGTCCACGGGTCCGCGCGCTCCGGCACTGCCACGCCAAACTCCAGGGAGCCAAAGCGCGTCTTCGTTTCCGCTCGGCTCTGCAGGAAGTTTTTCAGCTCCTGGTCGATGGAGATGTTGCTGGCCCAGCCGGCCGGATTGCCACCGCCGCCCATGATGTTGCCCTTCAGCAGTTCATCGCAGGTGAGCAGGCAGCTCATGCCGCGCATGTGGCTGTCGCCATCGCCCTTCACTTTGTTCGCGATGCCGTGCAGCACCAGCATCTGCTTTTTGAACGGCTCCAGCGGCTTGAGGATGGACTTGAAACTGAAATCCGCGCCTTCCTGATCCGGCCAGAACTCATTGGGCAGCGTCCCGTTCGGCGAGAACATGATGATCAGCCGCTGCTTGCGCTGCGGGGCAGGTGCGCCCGTGATGCTGGGCAGTCCGGCAAGGAAGGGCAGGGCACCGGCAGAGATGCCGAGATCGCGCAGGAATTGGCGGCGGTGAAGGTGTTTCATGGGGCAGGCTTTTTTGTCTGAAGGGGGGATAATAATATACCACCGCAGAAGAGCCTATCTAGCACTGAGGCGGGGGCATTGATCATAAATCTGCCCCCTCCTGCCTTCCCATCCTTCCAGCGCACCTCAAGGCACTTCCTTGATCTGAATATGCCGGTACTCCATCACGCCGCGGTCGCCTTCCAGGCCGATGGGGCCGGTGGCGGGGAGTTTGAGGGCGTCTTCCAGCACCTCGCCGTTGCAGGTGCAGTGGGCCACGCCGTCCTTCACCTCGACCACGATCTGGTTCCACTCCTGCGGCTTGTACGCCTTCAGCTCCTTATACGGACCCGCCACGAGGTAGTCGCGGCATTGCAGCTGAGGCTTGCGGATGAAGACGCCGCTGTCCGCATTCACGCTGGCGCGGAATTCCAGCTTGAGGGTGAAGTTCTTCGGGAACTCGGCCACGGTGTAAAGCTGCCCGGTGAGCTTGTCCATTTCGGTTGGGAAGGTCACGGCGATGACGCCGTCCTTCACGATGTAGCGCCCCGCATCAGCGGCTTCGGTCTTGCCATCGTGCTTCGCGGTGATCGCGCCCGGATTCGGATCATCCTTCTTCGTCTTCTCGCGAAAGCACCAGCCGGTGAGATCCTTGCCGTTGAAAAGCGAAGTGAAGCCCGCCTCCGGCTGCCAGTCCTCGGCATGCAGGGGAAGGGTGGCGAGGGCGAGGAGCAGGGCGGCAATGCGTTTCATGGTCGGGAGGATGGGTGGAATGAGAGTGCAGTTAAACGCAGCTTTTTCTCCGGCCCTGCGGAAAAAAGCAAAACAAAACGAGCGGGGGGCGCAGCAGGATATGGAGTGCGGTCGCGGAGTGAGGAACGATCGCAGCTACCGCTTTCGCAGGCCGGATGGCACGCGAAAGTCACAAGACCCACGAAAGCACACGCTCCTCGGCACGCGCAGGCTGCTCACCTCACGCTCACCATGAGACGCTCGAAAGCGGCAGCTTCACTCGTTCCTCGCTGCGCAGCCACACTCCATATTCTGCTGCGAACGCTCACCACCGACTCACTTCGCCACCACGGTAAACCCTTCCTTGCTGTCCTTGATCAGCCAGCCGGCGGCTTCCAGTTGCTTTCTCAAATTGTCCGCAGCGGCCCAATCCTTCGCCTGCTTGGCATCCCAGCGCTGCTGCGCAAGGGCTTGGATATCGGCTGGCACATCGGCGGCGGCTTCGTCCGCGATGGCAGGCAGCGTGAGGCCCAGCGCGCCGAGCATGAAGTGCAGGCCGTTGCGCGCGGCGGCGGCTTCTTCGGCGGAAAGCGTGGCGGGCTTGAGCTTGTTCAGCACGCCAAAGATGGAGCCGATGGCACCGGGGACGTTGAGGTCATTGAGCAGCATCTCCCAGGCTTCGGCAAACGGGCCTGCTGATTTCGCCTCGGGCAGGGCAGGGGAGAGGGCGGCCAGCGCCTTGTCGGCTTTCGCCAGCTTTTGCAGCGCCTGACGTGCGGAGTCCAGGCTGTGCATGGTGAAGTTCAGCGGCGCGCGGTAGTGGCCGGAGATCAGCACGTAGCGCACCTCCACGGCGCTGTACCCGCGCTGGGCCAGGTCTTCCAGCGTGTAGAGATTGCCGATGCTCTTGCTCATCTTGCCGCCATCCACCATAAGGTGGGCCACGTGCATCCAGTGGTGGGCAAAGTGCCCGTGCGTGCTGCAGCAGCTCTGGGCGATCTCGTTTTCATGATGCGGGAAGATCAGGTCCACGCCGCCGCTGTGCAGATCGAAGTCCTCGCCGAGGTACTCCAGAATCATCGCGCTGCATTCCAGATGCCAGCCGGGCCGGCCTTCGCCCCAGGGGCTGGGCCAGAAGTTCTCGCCGTCCTCCGGCTTGCGCGCCTTCCACAGGGCGAAGTCGGTGAGGGAATCCTTGGTGTACTCATCGCTGTCCGTCGCGCTGGCGGCCTCGCTGGCGCCCAGGCGCAGCTCGCGGTCTTCCAGGTGGCTGAGCCTGCCGTAATCTTTGAAGGAGGAGACGCGGAAATACACGCTGCCGTCCGCCGCCGCGTAGGCATGACCACCGGCGATGAGCTTTTCGATCATCGCCACCTGCTGGGAGATGTGCGCCACGGCGGAGGGTTCGATGTGCGGCGGCAGGAGGTTCAGCGCGGCGCAGTCGGCATGAAACTTCTGCGTCCAGCCCTGGGTGAAGGCGGTCAGCGTCTGCCCGGCCTTCTGGGAATCGCGGATCGTTTTGTCGTCCACGTCCGTGATGTTGCGGACGTGCAGCGTGGGCGTACCGGAGGCCTCGACGACACGGCGCATGACATCCTGCGCCACGAAGGTGCGGAAGTTGCCGATGTGCGCCGGGCCATAGACCGTGGGGCCGCAGCAGTAGAAGCGCAGCGTCTTGCCATCCAGCGGCGTGGTTTCGCGATCGGTGCGGGTCAGGGTGTCGTGGAGCTTCAGGGCGGGCATGGGGGCGTGGAAAATGAATGGTGAATGAGGAATGTCGAGCGCGGGAATGAGGAGAGGTCGAGGCATCATGAGGCCACAAAGCGATCAAGGGGGGGCAGAAATGCGCCATCGAAGCTCCATCGTCCTCGTCCTCGATCCCGCCACCCCGCCACACCCAGGACATGCGCGCCATGCCAGGCACGTATTGTAGTCCCGCCTTCAGGCGGTTCTGGCCGCGCTACCCAGAATCCAGATTCCGGCTACTGCGCAGCCGCGAAGCGAACCCGGTACTACGGAACAGCGCTGGGGAGCTCGCGGCCGCCTCCAGCATCCAGCAACAGCCCCCACCGATGCCCCTTGACCCCGCCCTGCCATGGGGTATCATGAGCCCTCTCCAAAACGGGGGCGTACTGGTTTCGACGGGTAGCCTTAGTTCGGAGCTGCATGCCGAGGATGATTCGTTGGCCTCGTTAAACACCGGATCAAAAACACAAATGCAAACTCTAACGAGCTAGCACTCGCAGCTTAAGCCCTGCGACATCCTTCAGGCAATGTCTGGTAGCCTGAACGATGCCACTACCAGGCTGGTTTGTTGGCCGGGCGACCGGGTCACAAACGAGATCAAACAGGACGCTGGGTGAAGAGTAGGCTGTCTCAAGCCGCCTCCCACCGAGACCAAAGATGAGACTGAGCATGGAGACGCTACGGGCAACGACTATTCGGACAGGGGTTCAACTCCCCTCGCCTCCACTTTCTTGAAGTCCAAGGGAGTGCGATGGGTTCTGAGAGTATGATTCCCTGAACTTGGGCCAGCACGTTTGGTGAAATCGGTTTTGGAAACGGCTGTCTGCGGAGTCCTGCGCTGAGGGATCGGGACGATCCATCTCCCCCAAAGCCTCCAGCAGGAGAGGGATCGTCTTGATCCCTCAACGCTCCGCCACTCCCAGGGTTCTTAAAGCCCAGCGTCAAAGCTTGCGATCGGCCCAAATTAAAAGCCCCGCCCTCAATGAATCGACACCACCACGCCCGCTCTCACACGCGTGGCCAGGCGGGCGATGTCCCAGTTCGCCAGGCGCACGCAGCCGTGGCTGGCGCTGCGGCCGATGGAGTCGGGATCGCTCGTGCCGTGCAGGCCGATGCCGGGCTTGTTTAGAGCCACCCAGATCACGCCGACGGGATCATTCGGGCCGGGAGCGAGCAGATACGTTTCGTCGCCACGCTCGCCGGTCTTCAGGAAGGAGAGGTCATAGCGGAAATCCGGCAGGCGGGCGATGCCCTTCACCTTCCATTCACCCAGCGGGGACACCGTCTGCACGGAGCCGATGGTCACCGGATAAGCAGCCACGAGTTGGCCGTTTTCAAACAGGCGCAGCATGTTGTCCTTCGTGTCCACCTTGATGGAGATCTGGTCAGCCGTCAGCGGGCCGGACTTGGCCGTGGTTGATTCCTCTTTGGCGGGTTTCGCGTCCTTGGCCTTGCCCTTGTCGGCGACTTTGCCCTTCGCTTCGCTGCTCTTTTTGCCAGCCTCGGCCTTGGGCTTGCCCTTTTCCTTCTCCGCCAGTTGATCCAGCAGCGGCAGCGTCTTCACGCCGCTGATTTCAAAGGGTTGCACATTCGGCACCCTCAGCGTGTCACCGGCTTTCAATGCGTCCAGCTTGCCCGGGTTCAGCTCCTTGAGGTAATCGATGTCCACGTGAAATTTCTCCGCCACCGCCTCCGCCACGCTGGCATACGGCAGCCATTTCAGCTTGGCCATTTCCGGCACTTCCTTCGGCAGTTCGCCCGTGGCTTTGACGTCGGCCTCCGTCACCACGTAGTCGATGAAGACGGCCTTCACGCTGGCTAGGTCCATGTCAGCGAGATCCGGCAGCGGGTTGGTCTTTTCTGGCTGGCCTTCCACCTTGGCAGGAGCGGGTGCCGCAGGCAGAGGAGGGAGGCCGTGCGCCTCGCGGTACAAGCCCAGCGCCTTCTCTGAAAAGCCGCCGAAACGCCCGTCGATCTTTCCAGGGCCGAAGTTCGCGCAATCAAGGAAGACCTGCAGCCGCGCCGCCGCCTCATGATCAGCGGGGATGGCGGGCGTGGCCGCAGCCTTCGCCTCTTTCTTGTCAGCAGCCGCAGCGGGCAGGGATAGCCCGCAGAGCAGGCTGAAGGTGAGGGCGAGCAAAGGCGGCAAACGAAGCACAGTGGGATTCATGCCTAGCTTACGGCGGTGCCTCGACAAGCGGTCGTGCGCGAATCCGAACGCGCAGGTGAAGAAGGCTCTGGCGGCGTGGCCTGGCCGCCCCTGCGAATGGCAGAACCACCCCCGCCACCCGCAGCGATACCAGTGACGAGATACCCTGCACTGAACTCCCGCCCCAGCCCGGGCCGCAACTCCTCTCAGGGCCGCCCGCACCCATCCGATGTCTCACGCCCAAGTCCATTCACCCCACCGCAGGCTCCGCCTGGCGCTCATCGCCACGGCGGTTTTCGTTGTCGTCTTGTTCGGCGCTTACCACTGGCTGGTCAGCACCGCGCAGTCCACCCTGAGGAGGCGTTTGACCGAGCAAGGACTGAGCCTCACCAGCAGCAGCGATTCATGGTCTCTCTTCGGCGGGGTCACGCTGAACAACGCTGCCCTGCGCGGCCTGCCGGACAATGAGCCTTTGATCGAAATCAGCGCCCTGCAGGTGGACATCCTCTGGCGGGAAGTGTGGAAATCGCGCACCGCCGTCACGCGCTGGCACACCACGGACGGCACCCTCACCCTGCATGATCCGGCCGGGGCGGTGAGCTTTGAGCACTTCACCACCGACCTCTCCGTGCAGGATGACAAGATCGAGATCGCCCGGCTCGACACCGTGAATGGGCCCGTCTCCATCGCCGTGACCGGGCAGATCATCACCGCCACACGCAGCACCCCCGCCACCGCTCAGAACGAGGAGGCCTTCAAGATGAGCCTTAAACCTGTGCGCTCCGTGATGGACATGCTGGATTTCAAACCCGGCAGCGGCACCTTCGCCATCACCGGCGGCTTCACGGTGGATCTCCGGCCCGACGCTGCGCAGTGGACCGCCACCCTGCACGGCAGCGGCGCCAAGCTGGAGCTGCACGGCGTGCCCATGAAGCAGGCGGAGGTGGAGGCCCAGATCTCCCAGTCAGACTTGAAGCTCACCTCCAAGATCGCCTTCGAGAAAGGCACCGCCGCCGTGGACGCCACCCTCGCAGGCTGGCAGGATCAGCCCCTGCTGCTCTCCGGCACGCTCATCGACACCGCCGGGCGCAAGGACACCTTCAAAGGCAAGCGCGTGGGCAAGTTCGACACGCTGACCATCTCCCACCTCAGCGGCGCCGCCAATCTGCTGGAGCTCGCGCTCAACATCCCCGTGCTCGCGGCCGGACTGCCGAAGGACGTCAAGGTCACCACCTTTCCAGACATCATCGCAGAGGACTTCGTTTTCAATTCCGAGGCCCGTCCGCCGGAGTGGACGCTCGGCTCCATGCAGATCCGCAAAGCCGCCGACCTCGTGGTCACCGTGCGCGAGCACCCGCTCGTCATTGAGCGCCTCCAGGGCGGGGTCTCCTACGACCACCGCGCCTGGCATTTCAAGGGTTTGAAAGGCCGCATGCTCGGCGGCAGCTTCGCGCTCTCCGCCACTTATGATGGCAAAAAACTCAGCGATGCCAACGTCTCGCTGCAGAGCCTGCACCTCGACACCCTCACGCCCTGGGTGGGCAAGCTCAGCACCAAGCTGGAGGATGCGCAGATGACGCTCACCTATCGCGGCGTCATTGGCGATGACCCCAGCAACTCCACCGGCAGCGGCACCCTGAATCTCATCAATGCGCCCATCGTCCACGTGCCCTTGCTGGATCAGGCCTATCAGCTCTTCCCCAAAATCCTCAACCATGAGCGCCCGAATGACACCGGGGAGGTGCGCACCACGTTCATCATGAAAAACGGCGTCGCCATGGTGGAGCCCATGAAGGTGCTCGGGAAGTCCATCGTGGTCACCGCCCGTGGCACCGTGGATCTGAACAAGCGCACCGTGGATGGCCATGGCCGCGCCAACATACGCGGCGTGGTGGGGGTGATCATCTCGCCCATCAGCGTCGTGTTCATGGAGATGCAGGTGAAGGGCCCCTTTGACGACATCAAAGTCGCGCCCCTAGGTTTGATCGGCGCAGCGAAAAGCGTCGTCAAAAATGCCGCCAAGCTCAGCAGCCTCGTCCTACGAGAAGGCGTCTCCGTTCCCTTCGAAGCCCTCGGCATGTTTCGCCGGCAGAGCACCAAGGAAGGTGCCAAGGCGGCGGAGTGAGGGGAATTTAGAGGATGGAATAGGAAAGGGGCAACATCTCTCACCTCCACTTCTTTGAGGTATGAGGAGGTGTGATAGAAGAAGTGATGGCTAAGAAATGAGGTGAATTTAATGAAAATTGCTTAAGACTTGCATTCAATTAATGAAAGCAATACCCATAAATAATGGGCATCTATTTTCGGAAAAGCATTCGAGTCGGACCACTTCGCTTTAATTTATCAAAGTCTGGTGTTGGTGTTTCAACAGGGATCAAGGGCTTTCGCTTGGGAGCTGGACCCCATGGAAACTATGTGCACATGGGAATGGGAGGTTTGTATTATCGCAAAACTTTGAATGTATCCGGAGACCAGCATTCCCGGTCGTCCCCCAGCAGCCCTTATCCAGATCCTGTTGTTCCGATTTCCAATATCCGCATGCAAGAGATCGAGTCGGGGGATGTCAACGCCATGGCACACTCATCCTCCCATGAGTTGTTAAATGAGATTGCGACCAAGGAGAAGGC
>NZ_JBAQCR010000209.1:0-3815 GCF_049294395.1 Prosthecobacter sp. | reverse complement strand
GCGGTGGGGGGCGTGGAGGTCCTGGTGGGCCAGGTGGAGGCGGCTTTCCAGGCGGTGGGCCTCCTGGTGGTGGCGGGGGCGGGCCTCCTGGCGGCGGTGGAGGTGCCGGGCCATGAGGACACCTGTTCACTGCAGCGCTTGTCCGGCATCAGCACGGGGATCGGCGCTTATGCTCATGATCTGGGCCATCCTGCTCATGTCCGTCACGGTCATGGGGGTGGTGGAGTACATCACTTACAGCGCGGAGGAATCCAAACAGGCGGCGTATGATTTCCGCGCCCTGCATCTTGCGGAAAGCGGCATCGCGGTGGGTTTGCACCCCAGCACGCGGCGGGGGGACATTGTGATGAAGCAGAAGGTGGGGCCTGACAGCGGCTTCGACGTGGTGATCAACTACGAAGGCGCGCGCATTCCGATCAACTACATCACGGATGAGCGGCTGCGCGAGGCGATCTACAATCTCTTCATCTACTGGCAGCTCAATGCGGAAGACGCCGGTGTGGCGGCGGATTCACTGGCGGACTGGGTGGACAATGACAACACCCAGCGCGCCAACGGTGCGGAGGCGGAGTATTACAAGAGCCTGGGGATTTATGACGCGCCGCGCAACCGGGGCTTCATACGCGTGGAGGAAATGATCCTGGTGCGTGGCATGGATGCCGTGGACCGCAAAAAACCGGACTGGCGCAATTTCTTCAGCATCTATGGAGAGGGACAGATCGACCTGCGCACGGTCTTCAAGGATGTGCTGCTGGCCATCACCGGAGCATCCGAAAACGACGTGCAGCGCTTCATCAGCGAACGCGATGGCGGGGATGGCATTCCCGGGACGGAGGACGACCGCCGCATCCGCGCGCCGGAGGCTTACCAGATTCTCGGCCTCAACGGTGACCGGCTGAACGCTGTGAGCGGCATCGTCAATGACAGCGACACGACACTGCGGCGCATCACCAGCATCGGCTGGGTGGGGACGAAGCGCTCGAAAATCATCCTCGTGACCCGGCGCGATCAGACGACGGGGGCAGTGACCTATCTCGGAAGGATTGAGGAGTAAAACGGACTCGACAACCAGAGCATCACCGGACATTCGATAATCGTCATTCAATCACGCAACTTCCCACGCGATCGCGCGTTCTACCCAGCCCTTCACGAATGTCACTCGCCGCCACTACCCTGCTCCTCCCCGCCCCTGATGCCTCCTGGCGTGTGTGGAAGCCGCGCGCGACCTCCAGTGCTGAGACGGTGGAAAGCCCGGCCGAGGCGAAGCATGTGAGCAAACCGCTGCTGATCGGGCTGCCTGCCTCGGCATGCCGGACGATCGGGCTGATCCTGCCGCAGACGGATGCCGAACTGCTGGAGCAGATCATTTCCACCCAGTTGGAACGGCGAGGCTTCAAGCTGGAGCAGGATGCTGTGGGCAGAAATTACCGCTGGCATCTGCTGGGCCAGAACGGCGGGCTGGCCATCGTCAGTGTGGACATTCTGGCGGAGCCATTCCCGGAAGCGCTGGCCGCATCGCACGCCAGCGACTACACCGCCGCACTTAGGCTGGCGCAGCTGCCTGCCGGACACATTGTCATCATCGAAGAACAGGGAGATCTGGTGCTGGCGGCCAGTCATCAGGGCAAGCTGTACCACAGCCACATTTTTGCCAAGGCACCGGCTGCGGAAGATGTGCTGACGCTGGAGATCACCCTGGCCCGGCTGACCTTGGAATCCGAGCTCGGACCCGACTCCATTGACGGGGTGGCGCTGGTGGGAGCGAATTTTGACAAGGGGCTCACCACGCGTCTGAGCTCCATTCTGGACCTGCCGGTGCGGGTGCTCGCTGACCTGCCGCCCAATGGGGCACTGGAAACCCGCACCTGGACGAAGATGCTGCCCTCAGGGGTGCGGACGGCGATCAGCACGAGCACCCAGCGCTCCAAGCTTATTCGGGCGCTTGTGCTGGGTGGCATGCTGTATGCGTCGCTGGCATTCCTCGGTTTTGCGTATCTGCATTTCCAAGAAAAGCGGGCGGAAAAACTGGCCGAAGAGGTGGAGGTCACGAGCGAGCCAGCGGCGGCGGTGCGCAAGGCGAATGAACGCTGGAAAGTGCTGGCACCGGCCATCGAGCCGCAGCGGTATCCTCTGTTTCTGCTGGGTGAGATCAACCGCATCATGCCGGGCAGCGGCATCGTCATTCGTAAGTTTGAAGTGAAGGGCAAGGAGATCGACATCCGTGGTGAAGCACGGGATGCGCAGCTCGCTTTTCAATTCATTGAAGATTTCAAAAAGAACCGCGTCCTGAGCCGCTATGAATGGACGAATCCCCGGCCTGAAGTCAAAGGCACCACGGCCTCCTTCCGTGCCCAGGGCAAGCTGCCGTAACGAATCCGATTTTTTCAAATTCCATGGCACTCGCCCTCACCCAACGTGAAAAGAAACTGCTCGGAGCCTGCATTGGCGCCCTGGTGCTGATGGCGACGTTCATCATGCTGAAGCAGTTTCTGGACCGCCGCACGGCGGTGCTGACACGCATCAGCTCGCTGGAGAATGAGAAAAAGGAGAACAGCCACTGGATGGCCGACCGTGAGTTTTGGGACAAGCGCTCGGCGTGGATGGAGCAGCACATGCCCACCACCGAAAGCCTGGGCACGGCGCAGGCCAAACTGCTGGAAGAGATTCAAAACGTGGCCCTCGACTACCAGCTGCAGGTGCAGAAGCAGCAGCTGCTGCCGGATGCCGCCGACAGCAAGGCGAACGCCTCCGTGTATCGTGAGGTGGCCGTGGAAGTACGGCTGCGCGGTGATCAAACCACGCTGCTGGGCTGGCTGGCCAGTTTGCAGTCGCCGGAAAAGTTTCAAGCCATCAAGCAGCTGGAGCTGGAGATCGACGCCAAAGCTAAAGAAAAGACACCCCAGGCCTTGTGCAACCTCGTCCTGGCGCGCTGGTTCAAACCTGAAGCCGGATTCCAGCCATGAAAACACTTTCCACCACTCTGCTGATGCTAAGCGCGGCACTGAGCCTGCGCGCGCAGTCGATTGTACCAGCTGCGCCTGCTGAGGCACCGCTCACGACTTCGGATCTGCTGGCACTGCCCGGGGACGAACTTCTGACACCGGAGCAACCCGTGGCCGCACCAGCGGCCCCCGCAGCGCCAGCCGGGCCGGTGGATCCTGACCTGCCGCAGCCGTTTGATGCGACCTCCTTGAGCGCGATCATTCAGAACTCCCCGTTCACCCGTATTGTCAGCATCTCTGATTCCCTCGTGCTCACCGGGATGGCCTACGTGAATGGCAAACCGGTCGTGACCATTTTTGACAAGAACGAAAAGCAATCCCTGGTCGTCAGCGAAGAACCCAATCTCAAAGGCTGGAAACTGATTGAAGCGCTGCCCACCAGCAACATTGAACGCGCCCAGGCCAAGATTGCCATCGGCGGGGAGACCTTCAGCATCCGGCACAGCGTGCTGGACAAGAATGACCTGACGAAGGGCAAAAGCGACAAGGGCGACAAAGGCCCGCGCAGTGATTCCTCCAGCGGAGACCGTTTCAACCGAGGCAACCGGGGCCCCAGTGAGGAAGACCGGAAAAAGTACGAAAGCCTCTCCGACAAAGCCAAGGAAAAGTTCCGCGATGCCATGCGTGAAAAGTTCAGCGATGAAAAGTTCCGCAACGCCCCTGAGGAGGAGCGCCGCAACGCCATCCGCACCATGTTTGAAAAGATCCAAAAAGAAGACGGCGGGGGCAAATAACACGCCCCGCTGACCGCCTACACCTGCCACTCACGCCACATCCCTTTCGCATGCATCGTTGTCTTCCTGCCCTCACCAC
>NZ_JBAQCR010000208.1:0-2834 GCF_049294395.1 Prosthecobacter sp. | reverse complement strand
CGGGCGAGTGGAACACCTATGAGATTCGGGCCGAGGAGCAGCGCATTCAGTTGTTTGTGAACAAGGTGCGCACGGTTGATTACAACGAGCGCGAACCGGGCATTGATCTCAAGGGACTTATCGCTCTGCAAATCCATGGCAAGTGCAAGGCGCAGATCTCCTACCGCAACATCACGATTGAGGCCCTGCCGGACGCGATGGTGCCTGAGGAGAAGGATGTGCTGAATCGCTTTGGCAATCCGGGGGCAGCGGTGGCAAAACATGAGGCGTTCAAGGATGGCAAGTTTGTGCTGGAGCAGGACGAGGTCATCGTGATGGCGGGCCAGGAGAATCTGGTGCGCGAGCAGAAGGTGGGCGAATTTGAAGCGGTGTTCGGCACGGCGTATGCGGCCAAGCAGCCGCGTTTTCGCTCGATGGCCTGGGAGGGCGACACCGTGTATGAGCAATGGCGGGATTTGAATTTCGGCGACTGGAAGGCGCAGCTGGATGCGGCGGGTGCGGGCATTGTGATCGCGCAATTTGGCCAGACGGAGTCGTTTGATGGGGTGAAGCGGCTGGCGGAGTTCAAGTCGGCCTATCATCGTCTGCTGGACCAGTTTTCCGCTCAGACCAAGCGTTTGGTGCTGGTGTCGCCAATGCCGTTTGAAAAGCCCACGGCATCCCATGCGCCAGACCTGACGCAGCGGAATGAGGATGTGAAGGCTTATGCCGAGGCGGTGCGCGAAGTGGCAAAGCAGCGCGGGGCGATCTTTGTCGATCTGTTCACGCCATTGTCGATTCCGGCGGCGAAGGCACGCATCACCGACGATGGTCTGCATCTGAATGCACTGGGACTGCGCGTGGTGGCACGGGAAATCGCGCAGCAGCTCGGGGCCTCATCGAGCGAGGCAGATGACCTCACCGCGCTGAAGGCGGCGATTGTGGAAAAGAACCGCCTGTGGTTCGACTGCTGGCGTCCGGCGAACTGGTCGTTCGTCTATGGCGACCGGGTGACGCAGATGTTTGGCAAGCCTGCGCAGGATGCGCCGTCGCTACGCGAGAGCTTTGAAGAACGCAAACCGCTCGTAGCCAAACTGGACGCGCGAATTCATGCGCTGGCCAAGGGTGAGAAGGTGCAGGATGAGCCGAAGCCGGAAGTCAAAGTGGTGACGGAGACGGTGCTGACGCCGGAGCAGCAGATGGCGGCATTCACGGTGGCTGAAGGCTATGAGATGAATCTTTTCGCTTCTGAGGTGGAAGGCGTGGCGAAGCCGACGCAGTTCTCCTGGGATGAAAGCGGACGCCTGTATGTGGCCTGCTCTCCGACTTATCCGCAGACCCGACCGGGCATCAAGCCGTCTGATTTCATCCTCGTGCTGGAAGACACGGATGGCGATGGCAAGGCGGACAAGTCCACGCGCTTTGCGGAAGGTTTGACGATGGTACAGGGCGTTGAGGTGGGAGCGGGCGGCGTTTATGTCTGTGACTTCGACCAGATCGTACATCTCAAGGACACGAACGGCGACGGCAAGGCGGATGAGAAGACGGTGCTGTTTGCAGGCTTTGGCATTGGCGACACTCATCAACTGGCTAATTCGATCTGCCATGGTCCGGATGGCGCGCTGTGGTTCACACAGGGGCTGCATGCGTTTTCACGGGTGGAAACGGCCTGGGGGCTGGCACGGCTGGAAAAAGCGGGCGTGTGGAAACTGAATGAGCGCACGCAGAAGATGGCGGCCTACTTCAACGGGGGCAAAGCGGGGCACAACTGCTGGGGAGTGGCGTTTGACGACTACAATCAGGTCTTCCACAAAAGCGGCGACCGTCCGGTGGGCTACTACAGCGTGCCTGGACTGGTGGCGCTGGCCGATCCCGATGAATACCACCCCACTGGGGCTTTGTTCGACTCGAATCCCAAGACGAACAGCCTGGAGTTCATCGGCACGAAAGCGCTGCCGGATGACATTCAGGGTTGCGCGCTGATCGGCGGTTACTTTGGTAATGTGGTGGAACTGCACCGCCTGGAAGATGATGGCTCCGGCTTCAAGAGCACGCAGCTGCCGAAGCTGGTGAAATCGAGCGACACCTCGTTTCGGCCGGTGGATGTGAGCATCGGGCCGGATGGCGCGATGTATCTGTGCGACTGGTTCAATCCGGTGATCGGCCACTATCAGGCGAGCTATGCGGACCCGCGCCGTGACCGCTCGCATGGGCGCATCTGGCGCATCACGGCCAAGGGCCGTGCACCCGTGAAACAGCCGAAGCTGGCAGAGATGAAGCCGGCGGAACTGCTGGAGCAACTGAAGTCACCGGAGCGCTGGACGCGCTACCAAGCGAAGCGCCTGCTGTTTGATGCGCCGACGGCGGAGGTGCTGAAGGCAGCGGATGCGTTCATCGCGAAGAATGACGACGAACATTTGCTGATGGAAGTCTGCGGTGTGTATGAATCGCATGAGGCGCCGAACGCGGACCTGGTGAAGCGTTTGCTCAAGGCGAAGGATGCCCGCGTGCGTGCGTATGGGGCAAGAGCGACGGAATCGCTGGAACTTCTGGCCCAGGCCGTGCGTGACGAGAATCCGCGTGTGCGTCTGGAAGCCGTGGTGGCCTGCGCGCATGTGACCAAACCCGAAGCCGTGGAGGTGGCGGTGCAGGCGCTCGACAAGCCGACGGACAGGTTCATTGACTACGCGCTCAAGCAGGTGGTGAAGAGCCTGAAGCCGCAGTATGTGCCGGTGATGGCGAAGCTCACTTTTGGCGGCAATGCCAAACAGGCCGAGTATGTGAAGAAGATCGCCAGCGCAGCCGCCGTGGTGGATCATCCGGGCAAGGCGGTGTATGATGCGCTGTGCCTGAAC
>NZ_JBAQCR010000207.1:0-2984 GCF_049294395.1 Prosthecobacter sp. | reverse complement strand
CAGGAACTCCGCGCCCGCGCCGCCGCCACGCCGCAGATCGTCGGCACACGTGGCAGCGCGCTCGATCTCATGATGACCGCGCTCTACTTCAAGCGCGAGAACCTCCTGCCACTGGCCTTTGGCGCGCTCGCTGAAATACGGCGCAATCCCACGGCCACCGCCATTCCGCTGCACGTCCGCTATCAAGCACAGGGCGCCCCCATCGTCGGCACGGAGCTCGAATACTTCCCCTTTCGCGGCCTGCATCTCGCCGCAGGCAAACAGCTCAGCCGCCTAGGCGATTGCGTCGTCGGTGCCACCCTCGCCAAGCAGCGCGGATTGCAGCCCGGCGGCCACATTTTCTCCACACCCGAGCAGGCCTTCGACATGGCTGGCGTGTACCCTTTGAAGATGCGCGTCACCGGCATCCTCACCCCAAACGGCACGCCCGATGACGAGGCGCTCTTCGTCGATCTGAAAACCTGCTGGCTCATCGAAGGCCGCTCCCATGGCCATGACGACCTCAAGACAGACGAATCAGTCGTGCTCAAAAAGGAGGAGGGCAACATCGTCGGCAATGCCGCCGTGCGCATGTTCAACGAAGTCACCGATGCGAACATCGCCTCCTTCCACTTCCATGGCGATGTCTCCACCTATCCCATCAGCGCCGTGATCCTGCTGCCGCAGGACGCCAAGGCCGAAGCCCTGCTCGCGGGGCACTATGCCCGCTCCAATGAGCAGCAGCTCATCCGCCCGCGCGATGAAATGGAGGCGCTGCTCACCCAGCTCGTGCGCCTTGAAGGCTTCGCCGCCAGCGCCCTCCTCCTCACCGCCACGGCTGCGCTGCTTGTCACCGCGCTCGTCTTTGCGCTCTCCTTCCGCCTGCGCCAGCGCGAATTCGCCACCCTCGAAGACGTCGGTGTCTCGCGTGTCTCGCTCATCAGCGTCAAAGTCCTCGAAGTCCTCATCATCGGTCTCGCCGCAGCGGTGATCGGCCTCCTTCTTCTCCAGTTCTCCTCCTTCGCCGCACCGCATCTGCTGAGGATGGTCTTGTAAATGGACGTGGTTGCACGTGTCAGCCTTTTGTGAGAGGATTCACCATGCCTTTGGAAGAAATCGAAAAACAAATCACCCAGCTCAGCCCGGAGGAACTCAAAAAGTTCTCGGCTTGGTTTGATGATTACCTGTCCGATGAATGGGACCGGCAGATCCAACGTGACGTGACTGCGGGGAAGTTTGACGCTTTGGTTGCGCAATTGGATGCGAACTTCGAAGCCGGGCTGTGCAAGCCGCTATGAGGCACTTTGCAGATCCGATGTTTTGGGAATGCCTGAATCGATTGCCCGAAGACATTCAACTCCTGGCACACAAGAACTTCGAGCTGCTTAAAGGCAACGAACGTCACCCATCGGTCCGTTTAAAAAAGGTCGGGAGGTTTTGGTCCGCCCGCGTCGGAAAAGACTACCGTGCATTGGCTCATGAGAGAGCCGAAGGCTTGCAATGGTTCTGGATCGGCCCCCACCACGAATACGACAAATTTCTTTAATCCACTGTGTCCTACCCCATCGACGCCCTCATTTACGCCCTGGATGTCAATCCCGACATCAGCACCGAAGGGCGCGTGCTCTTCCTGCGAGCCCAGGCTCATCCCGCCCTGGAGCACTTCGAAGGCCGCCTCGTCTGCCAGCAGACCTGGAAGCCCAAGGCCAATCTCCTTCAGGCCGCCGGACACCGCGTGGAGCGCGAGGTCCACGGCCTCTTCGATCTCGTCCTCGTCCTCCCCGATCCGCAGCGCGATCTTATGGTGGCCGATCTCGCCCGTGCCCATGATCACCTCGCCCCCGGCGGCGTCCTCATGGCCGCCGTGCACAACGACGCCGGTAGCAAACGCTGTGAGCAATACCTGCGCGAAGTCGCCGGGCAGATCGAATCCCTCTCCAAGCACCACAGCCGCGCCTTCTGGGCCACCAAGCAGGAAGACAAGCCCTGGAAAGCCGACCTCCTCGAACGCTGGCGCCAGGGTGCCGCCATGCGCCGCATCCTCGACGGCCGTTTTTGGTCACGCCCCGGCCTTTTCAACTGGGACCGCATCGACGAAGGCTCCGCCCTCCTCGCCAAGCACCTGCCAGACACCATTGCAGGCAACGTCGCCGACTTCGGCTGCGGCTGGGGCTTCCTGAGCGATCACCTCCTGCGCAACTGCCACGACATCGACACCCTCGACATCTACGATGCCGACGGCGACTGCTTCGAATGCGCCCGCCGCAATCTAGGCCTCGTCCCCACCAAGGTCAAAGCCCACCCCCACTGGCAGGACATCACCACCGGCTTTGAGCGCACCAAGTTTGACACCATCGTGATGAACCCCCCGTTTCACGAAGGCAAGGAGGCCGATCCCCTCATCGGTCTCAAGTTCATCGCCGCCGCCGCCCAGGCCCTGCGTCCCGGTGGTCAGCTCTGGCTCGTCGCCAACCGCCAGCTCCCCTATGAGAACCTGCTGACCGAAGCCTTTTCGCAAATGGACAAGATCGTCGAGACCGGCGGTTTCAAGGTCCTGCACGCACAAAACCCCATCGTCCAGCCCACCTATGTGCGTCGCGGCAAGCGCCGCCGCTGAATCGGGCGCAAAGAATCTCACAAAGAATGCAAAACAGAGGAACAAAGCGTTTGCAAAACAAGGCACCGACTCGATAATCGCGGCCCACTTCGAAAGGAGAATGGGTAGGTACCCGAGCGGTCAAAGGGGGCAGACTGTAAATCTGCTGGCTTACGCCTACGCTGGTTCGAATCCAGCCCTGCCCACCACCTTCATTCTGAGTGAGTTAAAGACCAAAGCCCCGCCCCAAAGGCGGGGCTTCTTTTTTGAGTGTGCTCAAAATGTGCTCACTTTTTCGGCCCGACCGCGCCCTGCTGTCAAAATCATCTGACCGCCTTCCTTTTGAGGGATGTTACACGGGGAGGGTTTGGCTTCTGCAATTCCCCCCCTCATCCGCGTTATAAAGACT
>NZ_JBAQCR010000206.1:0-34756 GCF_049294395.1 Prosthecobacter sp. | reverse complement strand
AGACCGTGCTGGCGGAAATGCCGAGATGCTGGGCGAGAGATTTGAGATTCATTCAAAACGGACGTGCGGTGCCTTTGGCACAAACTGGCGATAAACCGGCTCCACCGCAACGTCCCCTTCTCCATGTTCCCTTCATTCCACCTGCTGTTCGCGAGCGCCTACGGAACATACGGAAAACCAATCCAGCTCCGGCTTCCGTGCATTCTGTGTATTCCGTAGGCCTTCACTCTGGTACTATTTTGGCACTCCCGTCACGATCCCCGGGAATACACTGTGCCCATGTCAGACTCGCCCACCTCCACCGAAACCCTCGTCCTCCTGCTCACCCAGCATCAGGAGCCGTTGTTTCGTTACATCTTCAGCCTCGTCCCGCGTGAGGCAGATGCCCGCGACATCCTGCAGGAAACGAGTCTGGCCCTCTATCGCAAGTTCACCGAGTACGACCCCGCCCGCCCCTTCCTTCCCTGGGCCTACCGTTTCGCCTACCTCCAGGTGCAAAAGCACCGCGAGAAATCCGCACGCTCTCCCCTGCTCTTCAGCGAAGACGTCATGGACCTGCTCGCCAGCGAGCGCAGCCACATCGAACCCCGCCTCGACGAACGCCTCCGCCTGCTCGACGCCTGCCTGCAAAAACTCACCGCGCAGGATCAAGAGCTCATCACCAGCCGTTACGCCATGCGGCAGAGCGCCGAGGAAATGATGAGCCGCTTCTCCCTCACGCGCCGCACCCTCTTCCGCAATCTGGAGCTCCTGCGCCAGCGCCTGCATGAATGCGTCACACATCAACTTCAAGCGGAGGGCCTCCCATGAACATCGACTCCCTCATCCACGCCGAGATCGACGGCGAAATCACCCCCGAGCAACACGCCCAGCTCGAAGAGCTGTTGCGCTCCGACTGGCAGGCACGCCAGCGTTACCTGGAGCTCGTCGATCAACACGCCCGCCTGCTGCAACAGCCAGCCGTAAACACCGGCCGCCTGCAAAAATCCACGTCCAAGCTTCCCGCCCGCCGCTGGCTTCCTGCCCTCACCGCAGCCGCCGCAGTCATCGCCTGCGCCTTCATCTTTTGGCCAAAACACTCCAGCGAAACAGAAGCCACCTCCAACGGCGTCGCCATGCTCAGCCAGACCATGGATGCCAATTTCACGAACACACTCCGCAGCGGCGACACCCTCAAGCCCGGCACCATCCATCTCACTCAAGGCCTCGCGCAGATCGAGTTCTTCAGCGGCGCCACGGCCTTGATCGAAGGCAGCACCGAAATCGAAATCCTCTCCGCCTGGGAGGCGCGCTGCCTGAGCGGTCGAGTCCGCGTGCACGTGCCACCAGCCGCCAAAGGCTTCCTCATGCACGCCCCCGGCATGAAGCTCGAAGACCTCGGCACCGAGTTCGCACTCAATGTGAAGGACAACACCAGCGCCGTGCACGTCTTCGAAGGCGAAGTCATCGCCCACACAAGCGCGCAATCACCCGCCAGTTTGAAACAAGGCATGTCCTTGTCCTCCGCCAAAGCCACCACCGTCACACCGCAGGACTTCCTCTCCATCAGCGAACTCCACGGCCTCGTAAAACATCGCGACATCCAGCGCTTCGCCGACTGGCAGCAGTGGTCCCTCAACGCCTGCAAAGATCCGCGCCTCATAGCCTACTACACCTTCAAGCACCTCGAAGACGATCGCTGGGACCGCCTCGTGAAAAACGTCACCGAGCCCCGCCACCCCCAGCGCGCCGGTGGTGCCGTCGGTGCCAGTTGGACCCAGGGCCGCTGGCCGGAAAAAACCGCCCTAGAATTCAAGCGACCCGGCGATCGCGTCCGCCTGAATCTCGACGGCACCTATCAGGCCCTCACTCTCGCCTGCTGGGTGAAGGTCGATTCCGTGGACAAAAAGTACAACTCCCTCCTCCTCACCGACGGCTACGACAACGGCGAACCCCACTGGCAGATCTACGAAGACGGCAGCCTCATGTTCTCCGTCATGTATCGCCCCGCAGACGCTGCGAAGAATGCCAAATACAACCAGATGTACTACAGCAAGCCCGTCTTCACTGCCGACAGCCTCGGCCGCTGGCACCACCTCGCCGTCACCTATGACAATACCAGCGGCGAGGTCATCCAGTACTTCGATGCCCAGCCCGTGGGCCGCGAAATCTCCCCGCTGCACCAGCCTGGCCGCGCCATCGTCTTCGGCCCCTGCGAGATCGGCAACTGGGGTCTCCCCACCCAAGGCCACCAGTTCCCCATCCGCAATCTCAACGGCGCCATCGATGAATTCGCCATCTTCAGCAACGTTCTGAATGCCTCTGAAATCAGCACCCTCTACAACCATGGCAAACCCGACTGACACGCATGCCACTTCGTTAAGGCGGGGCTTCGCTCATCTGCTTGGTCTGCCACGTCGCTCGGACCAGCGCCCACTGGGAGCACCGATATTTTATCGGCTCTGGGCGAACGTCCCTGCCGCCTCGTCGCGCTCCACTCCGTTCCGCCACACATCAGCCCCAAAGGGGCTGCGGATTTCAGCCCAGGGTCAGCCGAGCCTCAGCGAGGCGACCCTGGGTATGACAACACACGACCGGGAAGCAAACCCATCACTTCGCCGCACCCAGCCTTCACCAGCAGCGTCTGCAAAAAGCGCCGCCTCACATCGGCGCCGTAATTTCACAACACGCCCAGACTCTAAATCGGCCCCCTTGGCCGTTGGCAGCTGCATACCTTTTTATTCCCCAGCCATGACCGGCAAAGTTCTCATCCTCTCCCTGCTCGCCGCTACCTCGCTCTCAGCCCAGGACGCTGAAGCCCTCTACGTCCGCCGCGTCTGGCCCCTCTTCCAGGAAAAATGCCTCGCCTGCCACGGCAATGACGAACAAAAAATCAAAGGCGGTTTCGACATGCGCACGCTCGAAACCGCGCTCAAAGGCGGCGAGAGCGAAAAGCCATCCATCATCCCCGGCAAACCAGAAGAGAGCCCGCTCTACCTCGCCTCCACACGCCAGCACGAGGCCGATTGGGAACCCATGCCACCCAAGGAAGCCGATAAACTCTACGCGGAGCAACTGAACTGGATCAAAGCCTGGATCACCGGCGGTGCCCCATGGCCCGATGAATCAAAGCGCAACGCCATCGCCAAAGCCAACGCCGAAAAATGGAGCGCCGAAGACGGCATCACCATAAAAACCACCGGCGCCCTCTCCCCCGAATGGGCCAATCGCCGCTACAAACCCGAAGGACTCTGGGCCTACCAGCCAGTGAAAAAGCCAGCGACGAAAAGCCCCAACCCCATCGACGAACTCATCGCCCTGCACATGCCCGAAGGCGTGCGCCCCGCGCCCGCCGCCGATGCCCGCACCTTCATCCGCCGCGCCACCTTCGACCTCACCGGCCTCCCACCCACCCCCGAAGAAATCACCGCCTTCGAGCAAAGCTACATCCATGATCCAGCATCCAGCATCCAGCATCTAATCAACCGCCTCCTCGCCTCCCCCCACTACGGCGAGCGCATGGCCCGCCACTGGCTCGATGTCACCCGCTACGCAGACAGCAGCGGCTTCGCCAACGATTACGAACGCGGCAACGCCTGGCGCTACCGCGACTACGTCGTGCGCAGCTTCAACGCCGACAAGCCCTACGACCAGTTCATCAAAGAACAAATCGCCGGAGATGAGATGCAGCCCAGTAACCCCGAACTCCTCATCGCCACCGGCTTCCTCCGCATGGGCCCCTGGGAGCTCACCGGCATGGAGGTCGCCAAGATCGCCCGCCAGCGCTTCCTCGATGATGTCACCAACAGCGTCGGCGAAACCTTCCTCGCACACTCCCTGCAATGCGCCCGCTGCCACGATCACAAGTTCGATCCCGTGCCCACGCATGACTCCTACTCCATGCAGGCATGCTTCAGCACCACACAGCTCGCCGAACGTCCCGCCCCGTTTTTGCCTTCGGAAAACACCGCCGGTTTCGATGAAAGCAAATATCTGGAAACACGCCGCATCGAGCACATGACCATGCTCGCTCGTTTGGATGACAAGTTGCTCGCCAACGCGGAGAAATGGTTTGCCGAAAAGAAGCTGGACCCAAGTGCATGGAACAAAGCCGTCATCTCCGCCCGCGCCTTCATCGCCAACGGCGGCAAAATGAAAAAGGGCCGCAGCTTCACCGGCGTCTTTGAAACCGCCCGCTCCGCCCTGCAGAAACAAAACCTGCCCGAAGATCAATATCCACCGAAGCTCGTCGGCTTCGAGCCCGAAGACTACGGCAATGAACGCGTCGCACGCAAAGGACTCGAACGCCTCAAGTGGGAGCTCGAACGCTACGAACCCTTTGCCTTCAGCGTCTATGATGGCCGCACACCACAAATCGTCAGCGTTTACCAGCCCATCCGCATGCCGCAGGACCGCATGACCACCGGCGAACTGGAGCAAACAGCCATCCTCGGTGGCGGCGATCCATTTTCACCGACTAAATCCGTAAAACCCGGCGTCCTCTCCGTGCTTGGCAGCGTCGAGTTCCCCGATGCCATCGAAGGCCGCCGCACCGTGCTCGCCAATTGGATCGCCAGCAAGGACAACCCGCTCACCACACGCGCCATCGTGAACCGCCTCTGGCTCTGGCACTTCGGTCAGGCCATCGCCGGCAATCCCAACAACTTCGGCAGCACCGGCAAGAAGCCCACGCACCCCGAACTGCTCGACTGGCTCGCTGCCACGCTGGTGGAAAAGAACTGGTCCATCAAAGAGATGCACCGCGCCATCATGACGAGCGCCGCCTATCGTCGCAGCTCCGAGTTCAATGCCGAAGGCCCCAAACTAAGCCACGAAGAAGCCGAAAAGTCCTACGCCGTCTTCAAACCCCGCCGCCTCATGGCCGAAGAAATGCGCGATGCCATGCTCAGCATCACCGGCGAGCTCAATCCCACCCTCGGTGGCATCCCCAACCGTCCCGAGATCAATATCGAAGTGGCCATGCAGCCACGCCAGGTCATGGGCACCTTCGCCTCCGCCTGGGTGCCGAATGCTCTGCCCTCACAGCGCCATCGCCGCAGCCTGTATGCCTTGAAAATTCGCGGCGTGCGCGATCCCTTCATGGAAGTCTTCAACGAACCCGGCCCCGACTTCTCCTGCGAAGCCCGCGAAGTCTCCACCGTCACCCCTCAGGTCTTCAGCCTCTTCAACGGCCAGGCCACCTACGATCGCGCCCTGGCTCTGGCCAATCGCGTCATGCAGGAAAAGCCAGCCGATGTCATCACCCGCCTATTCCAGCTCGCCTACGGCCGCCCGCCATCCCCCGCTGAAAAAGCCGCCTGCACCACACACTGGCACACCATGGTATCCAGGCAGGCCGCCATCGCCTTCAAACAACCTCATCCGCCTCTCAGTGTAAAACGCGATGCCGTGGAGGAAAACACCGGCGAGAAATTCAGCTTCCAGGAAAAGCTCCCCGGCTACGCCGATTTCATCCCCGATCTCCAGCCCGCCGATGTCGATGCCCAAACTCGCGCCCTCGCCGATGTGTGCCTCGTCCTCCTGAACTCGAATGAATTCGTCTATCTCTACTGAGCCATGAACACGTCCTTCTTCCCCTGCGCCGGTTCTCGCGCAATGCATGCGCCCACGCGTCGTGAGTTCATCTACGGCCTCGGCACCTCCCTCGGCAGCGTAGCACTCACTTCACTCCTCGCCGCCGAACAAACCAGCCCACTCGCACCCAAAGCCCAGCAGATTCCCGCCAAGGCCAAAAACTGCATCTTCCTCATGATGGAAGGCGGCCCCTCCCACATCGACACTTTCGATCCCAAGCCCGTCCTCGAAAAACTCCACCTCAAGGAGTTCACCCGCGAAGGAAAGCAGAAGTCAGCCATGGAAAGCGGCAAACGCTACTACGTGAAGTCCCCCTTCAAGTTCGCGCAGCACGGCCAGAGCGGCGCATGGATGAGCGAGCCCTGGCAGCATCTCGCAGGCGTTGCCGATGAGCTCTGCTTCTTCCGCGGCTGCCAGGTGGATTCCGTGAATCACCCCACCGCCATGTATCAGATGAACTGCGGCAATCGCTTCGGGGGCGATCCCGCCATCGGTGCCTGGGTCACCTACGGCCTCGGCTCCGTGAATCAGGATCTGCCCGGCTTTGTCGTGCTCCCCGAGATCAGTTACCCCCAAGGCGGCAGCGCCAACTGGAGCAACGGCTACCTCCCCGCCCAGTTTCAAGGCACCCCGCTGCGCCCCAAAGGCTCGCCCATTCTCGATCTGCAGCCCCCCCAAGGAATCGCCTCCGCCCACCAGCGCGCCAATCTCGACCTCCTAGCTCAGCTCAACACCCGCCACGCCGAAGCCCATCCCTGGCACGATGAACTCCGCGCACGCATGCACAACTACGAGCTCGCCTTCCGCATGCAGACCCAGGTCCCCGAAACGCTCGACCTCAGCAAGGAAGACGAAAAGACCAAAGCCATGTACGGCATCGGCGCTGATGCCACCGACGCCTTCGGCCGCAAGTGCCTGCTCGCGCGCAAACTCGTGGAAAAAGGCGTGCGCTTCGTGCAGCTCTACGCCGGCACCTGGGACAGCCACGACTACATCGAGCGCGCCCACGGCAATCTTATCCATCAGGTGGACCAGCCCATCGCCGCCCTCATCAAAGACCTCAAACAACGCGGCCTGCTGGAAGACACCCTCATCGTCTGGTGCGGTGAATTCGGCCGTACCCCGGACAATGGCGTGCGTGGCGGCACCGCCTATGGGCGCGATCACAATCCCAAGGCGATGACCGTCTGGCTCGCCGGCGGCGGCTGCAAGGCCGGCCACACCATCGGCAGCACCGATGATCGCGGCATGGAGGCCGTCGAAGAAGTCCATCACGTCCGCGATCTCCACGTCACTCTCCTGCGCCTGCTCGGCCTGAACGACAACAAGCTCACCTTCTACCACGCGGGCCGCTTCAAACAGCTCAGCCAGTTCGGCGGCCAGGTCATCGAGAAATTGATCGCGTAGTATTTGAGCGATGCCGCCTTTCTGGCACGTTCTTCCCTCATGCTGAAAAAATTTGTCATCGTCCTCTGCCTCGGAGCCGCCGCCGGTGCCGCATGGGTTGCGCTGAAACCCGCCAAGACCAGTTCTGCGTCACTCACCGTCTTTTGCGCCGCCGGCATCAAAAAGCCCGTGGAGGAAATCGCCGCCGCTTACCAAAAGGAAACCGGCACCGAAGTCCGCCTCCAATACGGCGGCACCGGCACCCTGCTCAGCCAGCTCAAAATCACCAAGCAGGGCGATCTCTTCATCGCAGCCGATGACGGCGCCTTGGCAGACGCGAAAAAGCTGGGAGTCACCCGCGAGGAGTTCCCTCTGGTCATCCAAAAGCCCGTGCTGGCAGTCGCCAAGGGCAATCCCAAACACATCGACAGCCTCGCCGCGCTAAAGAATCCCGAAATCAAACTCGCCCTCGCGAATCCCGAAGCCGCCAGCATCGGCCGCGTCACGAAAAAACTGCTCGGCCCCGAGTGGGATTCGCTCGCCGCGAAGGCCGCCGTGATGAAACCCACCGTCACCGAAATCGCCGCCGATCTCTCCCTCGGAGCCGTCGATGCCGCCATCGTCTGGGACTCCGTCATACCACAGTTCAAAGGCCTGGAAACCGCCCCTCTGCCAGAGCTCGCAAAGCACGAGGAACATGCCACCGCGACCATCCTCTCATCCAGCCAGCAGCCTGCAGAGGCGTTGCGCTTTGCACGCTACCTCACCGCCCCGGAAAAAGGCGCCCCCATTTTCCTAAAGCAGGGCTTCAATCCCGTGCCCGGAGACAAGTGGGCCGCACGCCCTGATCTGATCATCTACAGCGGCGGCGTGAATCGCCTCGCCATCGAAAAGCTCCTCCAGCAGTTCGCCACTCGCGAAGGCATCACACTGACCACCGTCTTCAATGGCTGCGGCATTCTTTGCGCTTCCATGAAGACCATGCAGGACAGCAGCAATCCCAAGTTCCCAGACGTCTACTATGCCTGCGATGTCTGCTTCGTTCCTCCAGTGGCTGAGCAGTTCCCCGAAGCCATCCTCCTCACTGAAGCGGAGATCGTCATCGCCGTCCCCAAGGGCAATCCGAAGGGCATCCACACGCTCGCAGACCTTGCCCGCCCCGGTCTGCACGTCGGCATCTGCAATGCGGAGCAGTCCACCATCGGCTTTCTCACGCGCTCCATGCTGAAGTCCATGAATCTGTGGGAAAGCGTGAGCAAAAACGCCTCATCCCAGGTGCCCACCGCAGATTTCCTCGTCAATCAGATGCGCACCGGCTCGCTCGATGCCGCCGTCGTCTACGCCATCAATATCAACAACGACAAAGCCCACTTCGATGCCGTGCCGCTGCCCGCAGACAAGTCCAAGGCCGTCCAGCCCTTCGCCGTTCGGCATGATTCCCCGAACCAGCAGCTGGGCCGCCGCCTTCTCGCCTTCCTGCGCGAGCAGCGCACCACGTTCGAAGATGCCGGCTTTGTCTGGAAAGGCGACACCGCTCCCGTCAAAAGCGCGGACATCGTCCTGCCAGACTGGTTGAAGCAAAAATAGCTGTTAACTGCAGGCACAGCGCCGCGTCCGTAGGTCGGGTGTGTTTGGCGTCCATCACATCCTCGCCCCCACAACCTCCTTCGCCAAACCGCCCGACTTCGAGCGCGTTCGTACGCCATGGCGTCTGCCACACACGGATAGACGGGGCGTGCTTGCGCCACCCCCTTCTACTCCGCCGTCTGCAGCACCTGCTCCAGACCACTCGCCATCAGATCATGCTGCCAGTTCATCAGATGACTCGATGGATTCCCGTCCACGACGAGCTCTTCGATGGTCGCACGTGACCCGAGCAGCGAGGGCTCGATCTCAAGCTCCTGCGCCACTTTTTCGCGATGAGCACAGAGCTTGTCGATCTGATCACGCTGCGTGTCACTGAGGCGCCCTTTGGTCTTCTTGGCGCGCTGCGGCCAGTCGGCGGCAGTGGATGCCATGATCGCCGCCACAATGTCAAAAAACTCCTTCTTCCAGCGCGGACGCCAGCCATTCGGCGGGTTCAGCGGCTGGCCGGCTTCAAACTGCTCGGCGTAGGCCACCATCTGCTTGTTGGACATGATCTTGAAGCACGGCGTGTCACGTTCTTTCGCGATGCCTTCACGCCATTCCCACATGCCTTTCAGGATGGCCAATCCTCTGGGGTGCAGCCTGCCGCAGCCCTGCACACGCCACGGATCTTCACGCGCCACGTTGTCACGCGCGGCCACATCTTCCTGCAAAGACAGGCAGCTCTGATGAAACCAGTCTTCCCGACCCTTCGCTTTGAGTTCAGCCACGAATTTATCCGCGATGGGCAGCAGATAGCGCACATCATCCACCGCATACGAAAGCATGTTCGGGGGCAGCGGCCGGCGGCTCCAGTCAGCCTTTTGTGAGGCTTTGCACAGGTCCAGATCAAAGGCGTTTTTCACCAGTGCCGCGAGCCCAAACTGGCGCGCGCCAAGCAGGCGCGCAGCGATCTGCGTGTCACGAATCACCTTCGGATTCCAGTCATAGGTCCTCCGCAGCATCGTCAGGTCGTAATCAGCCCCGTGAAACCACAGCTCATGCGCATCCAGCAGTTCCAGCAGCGGCGTCACATCTGAAATCGCCAGCGGATCCACCAGGGCATAGCGCCCGGCGCAGTTCACCTGCAGCAGGCAGAGCTTCTCATGGTAGTGGTGCAGGCTGTCCGCTTCCGTGTCCAGACAGCAGCGCTTGTCCGGGCTTTCTGCCAGCCAGACTCGCATCTTGCCCACCCATTCATTGAGGTGCTCCGGGGTGTCGATGAACTCGTAGTCCTTCGGTGGTGATCCTTCCTCGTTCATTTCAGGCCCATGAGGAGGATTTCCGCATTGTTGCTGGTGCGGTTGATATTGCGAATAAGCATCTCAAGTGCCTCCACAGCCGGGACTGCAGCAAGCTGTTTGCGCACCTGCGTGATGCGCCGGAATTCGTCCGGATGGTAGAGCAGGTCGTCACGCCGCGTGCCCGATTTGAGCAGGTGCAGCGCGGGGTAGATCCGCCGCTCCGAGATTTCTCGGTCCAGCGTGGCCTCCATGTTACCGGTGCCTTTGAACTCTTCAAAGATCACTTCATCCATGCGGCTCTCGGTTTCGATCAGCGCCGTGGCAATGATCGTCAGGCTTCCGCCCTCCTCCACATTGCGGGCAGACCCGAAGAATTTCTTGGGCTTTTGCAACGCCTTGGTGCCGACACCGCCGGCCATGTAAGCTCCACCCTTGCTGCCCTGCGATGAGTTGTAGCCACGGGCCAGACGCGTGATGCTGTCCAGCAGGATCACCACGTCCTTCTTCATCTCCACCAGTCGGCAGGCGCGCTCACGCACGATCTCCGCCACCTGGCTGTGCCGCTTCGGACTCTCATCAAACGTGGAGCTGTAAATCTCGCAGCCGCTCACCGTTTCTTCGAAATCGGTCACTTCCTCGGGGCGCTCATCCAGCAGCAGCACGATGAGCGTGATCTCCTTGTGATTCTGGGAGATGGATTTGGCAATGTCCTTCAGGATCACCGTCTTGCCCGAACGAGGCGGCGCACAGATCAGACCACGCTGGCCTTTGCCCAGCGGTGCCACGATGTCGAGAATGCGGGAGCTGACCGCGCACGGCTTGGCCGTTTCAAGAATGATGCGCTTGTTGGGAAACGTCGCCGTCAGCTTGTCGAAATCCGTCGGTGTCTCCCATTTGTCGATGGTAATCCCCTCGACTTCGGTGATGCGGTCGATCGCCAGGTACTTGTCCCGGTCCTTGGGAGCCTTGGCAATCCCTGCAATTCTCTGGCTGGGGCGCAGATTGAACTTCCTGACCAGAAACAAAGGAACGAAGACGTCCTCTGGCAGGGGCATGAAACTGTACTTCGGATAACGGATGAGGCCGTAGTTGTCCGAGCCGATCTCCAGCACACCTTCCACCTTGAGGCGGGTTTTGTGTTCCCCCATCCACGAGCAAAGATCGTAAATGAGCTGATGCTTCGTGCGGCTTGCATTCAGGCGGAAACCCACCTTTTCCGCAAGCTCCAGCAGATCAGCCAGCGAGGAGTTCTGCAGTTCGTTGATGGAGATCTCCTCTGGAAACGGTGGCTGCGCGCCATCCGTCTTCTGGGGCTCGGCAGGCGTCTCGCCTGAAACGGCGGCAGGTTGAGCAGGAGATGCAGCTTCCTGCTGCGGCTCGGGATTCTCCGGGGGGAGAGTGGCAACGGGGGTGGGGTCCGACACTGGGGAGGCGGGGGGGGCCGCAACCGTTGCGGGGGATTCGGTAGATGGGTCGTTCATGCTTGCAAGAGTGGACTTGCCAGCGTCAGCACCTGGGCTTCAAGAGAGGCCAGAGAACCATCATTCCAAATGACGGCATCTGCTCTTTCTACCTTGGCTTCGATGGGCCATTGGGCCTCCAGGAACTTGTGAACGGTCTGTTCGTCGAGTCCCCGGGTTTCCATCATCCGCCTGACTTGCACCGACCGGCTGGAAGCCACCACGATGACGAAGTCTGCTGAAACTGTACCTCCAATCTCATAGTGGAGGGGGACTTCCGCAAGGAAAAGATTCACCCCGGCCTTTTCGGCCTCCCTGCGGGCGTCCTCCAGAGCGGCCAAAACGGGGGGATGCAGCAGGCCTTCCAGTTTTTTTCGCAAACCCACATCCGGCAACACCACATCGCGCAGCCACTGGCGGTTGATCTCACCCGAATCACCCAATGCCTTCGCCCCAAAGGCAGCCACCAGTTCCTTGATCGTCGAGGCACGTTTCATCACCTCTGCCACCATCAAGTCGGCCGAAAAAAAACGATGCGGCACGGGAAGCTGCTGCGTCAGCAGCGTGATCAGTGAACTTTTGCCACATCCTGCTCCACCGGTGATCAACCAAGATTTCATCGAAGTAAATGGCCTGAGCTTGGCCCGTCTGCAATTCACACTCGCTAAAAACACATCAGGCAGGATGCTTTCGCAATCCTGCCTGATGTTCGGTTAAGTATGTGAAGTTAGACTGTTAAGGATTCACCGACGGCAGGAGAGTTCCCACTGAGCCAGGGCCGGCTGCAGCATCAGCACCAACTGCTGCCTGCGTAGGGTTGACCGGCTTGAGCCGCTGACCCGAAGGGTCAATCAAATGGGCCGTCACGAAGATCATCAGATTGCGCTTGTAGTGCTGCTCGGACTCACTCTTGAACAGGCGGCCCACGAAGGGCAGATCACCAAGGATCGGCACTTTGTCCTGAACGTCCTGCACGTCTTCGCGGATCAGGCCGCCGAGAGCTACTGTCTGTCCATCCCAGATGGAAACACCGGTCGTCACTTTACGCACCGAGAACACTGGCTGGTTGATGATGTTCGGGGTGATCATACGCTCTGGCTGCTGCAGAGGAACGTAGCCCTGAACGTCTCTTGTTGTAGTTACTCCTAGAATGGTTTCTGTGATCGTGGAAGTAACGCTCAGCACCGACTGGCTCGAAGGGGAAAGAATGGGGGAACCATAATTGATGAAACCATCAAACTCCACCACTTCAGGGGCGAGGGTCAGTTCAATCGTGTTGCCATCCGCACCCACCGTGGGTTCAGCCTCAAGGCGAACACCAGTCTGGCGCATTTCGAAGGCTGTCGGAGTCGTCGGAGTGGCAATCTGCTGGCCACCGCCGCCGCCGCCACCGATGGCGAGACCGCCACCACCCTGAGGAAGACGAGGAGGATCAAATTCCGTTGGGTAGATGAATTCGCGAGTCACTTCCATGGTGGCACGAGTGCCGCTCTTCGTGGTCACGCTTGGGGCGCTCATCAAATCCACGCCTTTTTTCTGGCTCAGACCCCGGATCACGTTCTGGAACTGAGGATCAGAGAAGATACCAGCGGTGGAGAAAATGCCTGGAGCCACACTGGTGGTGGAGGTGGTGGAGCCCGTGGTCAGCAGATTGTCGATACTGCTGTTGTTGATGGCGTAACCACCACTGCGGTTCCCAGAAGTGATGGGTCCGCCGCCGTATGGGAAGGGAGAAGCACCAGTGGTGGCATCAACCGCACCTGACGGTATCAGACCCGCAAAAGCACCACTGATCGGAATGTTGGGGAACACTGTTTGGCCACCGACAGAATAACCAGGCTGCACCAAGTTAGAGGTGAACGGGTAGTTTGCGGAATTATAAGCATTGCCATTGCCGGTGCTGCCACCGCCAAAGAAGACATTGCCCTTGCCCACTCCGCCAAGGAGCCAGTCAAAACCGAGTTCTTCGGTGTTCTTCTGAGTCACTTCGACGAACTTGGAAGTGATAACCACCATCTTGGGAGCCAGCTTGGTGATGGATTCCACATAGGCTTCCACCAGATCCAAGTTGGGCTGCGTATTTCTGACCACCAACTGTGAGGTGGCAGGATTGTAGCTCGCCGAAGCGCCTTCAGGGAAAACGATCCCTGACGCTTCAAGAATCTGACGCGCTGTTCTTCTGGCGATCAAGCCACTGCCGCCAGGCGCAGCAGCACCACCACCAGCAGCAAAAGGATCTGCGGCGGCTGCCGGTGCAGCAGCACCAGGGTCTCCACCACCACCCGAGCTCAAGAAATCAGGCGGCACGCGGTAGCTGCGAGTATACTGCTCACTGGCATTTTCGGAGATAGGCACCACCAGGACGGCATGCGCTTCCACTTTGTATTTCATCTGCGCCAGCTCGGTCACGTAGCGAAGAGCTTCAGACATCGGCACATCTTTTAAGTCCAGACTGATGGACGCATTGCTTGGCGCATCGCCCATGCGGAGAATGATGTTGACCCCTTTGACTCCGGATTTGTCGGTGAAGGTGTCCAAATCACGGCTTTTGACACGAAGGTATTCAATCGCCTCTTCAATGGTTGCCCCTTCAAATTGCACCGTTGGGAAAATGATTTTGTTCATTTTTTCCGTCAGATAGGCACCCGGGCTGCGTCCCATACCATATTCGAAGACGACAGCCTGACCTTGCACAGGCACCTTGTCCTCCCAAGTCTCAGTCACCTGCGTCAGCATTTTGGCACGCTGATGATCATAGGCCGTCTTGAAGTAGGCCTGACGTTTGCGCTCAGCATTCTCCATGCCGCGGCGGGCGGCGCTGTTGTAGGGATCTGTCCGCAGAACATCCTGATACTGCGAGATGGCTGCATCATATTGGCCGGTTTCAACGGAGCTGTTTCCCAGCAGGAGTCCTGCTTGAACCTTGCCCACGTTGGTCACGTGCTCAGCGGTGAGTGATGGCGGCCAGCGGTCTGGATCCTCAAGCTGCTTCTGGAACGCCAGAGCGCCTTTGTGCCCTGGAATTAACACCAGCGCACCTTCCAGCAATTGACGGGACTCCTTGTAGTTGCCTGCCTTGGCACGTTCCTGGGCAACCGTGACGCTGCAATCGGCATACTTGAGCTGGGCCAGATCCAGCCAGTCACGGGTCAATGGCGCATTTGGCAGCGAATCGATGGCGGCTTTGTAGGAGCTAAGCGCACCATCATAATCCCCCTCGCTGAACAATTTGTCACCACGATCCATGGCTGTGCGCGCATCTTCAATGCGGGCATAACGACGTGCGATTTCGCGATTGGCCATTCCAGTGACGGTACTTTGACTTTGGGCCATGATCGATGGCGAGGCCGCAGTCAAAACGAGAAGGGAAAGGTTGAACACCAGACGAGAGTGATGGGTCATAGGGCAAACTGACAATATTTTGTGGTAAAGAGAGATTACTAACAGAAGAGGGCGAACTTTGGCGAGCTAATTTTTGTGCCGGGATGAAAATAGCGAAGGCTTAGCCCTGCTTAATTTCGATGGTTTCTTTCGTGGGTTTACCATCCGCCCCGAGAGGCGAAATAATGGCTTTGGTTTCTTCCAATTTGAGAATGTAGTACGTCTTGCCAAGGCCGGGAAGCTGGAACGAGCCCCCTTCTTTCACCCCAGGAATGACCTGACGCTTCTTCCAGCGGAATTCGAACTCAGCCTCATAATCAGCCAGATTGACTTCCTTGCCTTCCACCAGCTCAAATTCCTTCTGCGTGGACAAGTCCAACATTTTCAGAGCGTAGGCATCCTTGGGCCCAAACTTCGTTTCGATGGTCTTTTTATCGGCGGAGAGAATTTTGAAGCGCAGGGTGCCTTTGTCGAAACCAAACTCCTCGTTGAGAGGCTTGAAAACACTGGCGCGGGTCGGCACCAGACGCTGAATCTGGAAAGTGCCATCACTGCCACCCTTGAGCATCAGGATGTAGTCATGGCTGATGCGCTTGGTCAGGAACAGCTTGTCCGTATATGGCGGCATCGAGCTCGCATCCCGTGGATCAGTCTTGGCATTGAACTCTTCCAGGTTGGAAAACCCGTCGTTGTCCGCATCCAGCTGGCCCACGTTGGGCGAAAAGATGTTGGGGAGCTGTGCTTCCGGCGGGTTTTTCGTCAGATCTCCCGTGAGGAAGAGGTTGGTCATCGGTTCACGCAGCTTCGGCTCCGGCAGCAGAAGGTCGAAAAGCTTCCCGTCCTTCATCACCAGCATCACGGACTTGTTCAATGGCACCGCCTTCTCATTTCGCACCGGGGAAAGCCATGAATACTTCTTCTTGAAGGTTTCGGTGGCGTCTTTCACCTTCTGGCTTGCGGGTGCGTTCAAGTCATTCTTGGAGAACCCCTGTGGCAGGGTAAGACTTTCCTCAAGCCCTTGCGATTCGAGGATCAGAAACACGGCCACCCCAATCGCTAGGAGGGAGGAAATGATCAGAATGGTTTTTTCGTAGTTGCCCTGTCGGTTCTGCATGGTGGTGCTTTAAGGCTGCGGATTTTTATAAAGTGAGATCAACGTCCGGCGGGAGCCTGGGCCGCAACCCCTGCGGCGGCGTCCAAAAATTTGATCAGATCGATTTCGAGCCTGACTTTCAGAAGCTCATTCCCAAACACGGGAATGGCATCCACAAAAGCCGGCGGCGGCGGCTTGATCTCGTCCGATGCAGCCTCCTCCGTTTTGACAGTCCCCTCGGGTTTGGCCTCTTCGGTCGGCAGCCTGACTTCAGAAACCAGAGGCCCATTCTGACGTTGATTCTCGATGCGCAGCAGCCGCAGGCTGGTGAAATACGGCATGTCAGTCGGGCTGGTCAGGCGGCTGATCAGCAGCTGCAAGGGCCCCTGATCCAAGGTCAAAACCAGCGAAATCTGACGTTTCTCAACAATGCCAGAGGGCACCTGCGCCCCTAACGCTGCGGCATTGTTGCTCCCCTGCGCGGCGGTGGAAGTTTTAGCGGAAGCAGCCTCGACGGGCAGCTTGGAGCGCTCCAGTAGATCCAGCGACTGCACTCCACATTTCATGAGGAGCTTCGTCAGCTCATCCATGGCGTCCAGATAACCGGAAAGCTCGGTGGCTTCGGCGCCGGATTTGGGCAGCGTGTGGGTGTAGTCATCAAAACCGAAGGCAAATTCTGCAGGGAGCTGCATCTTCGCCTGCACAGATGTCTTGCGGATTTCGGAGATCTTGGCTTTGAGTTTGTCCTGAAACTCAATGTCATTGATCGCCGCAACCTTCGGCTGAAGAATGAGCACCGTTTTGCCAAGGGTGTCCACCAGCTTCGTGTACTCGGCCACCGAGTCTTGTTTGGCCTTCAAATTGGCCTCCGTGGGTGCCAGTTGCGCGCCTTTCAGGCCGGCCACCTGGTTGCCCAGGCCCAGATAACCCTCCTTGGTTTCTGCATAGACACTCCATGCATCAAACAACAGATAGCCAAGGGCCAGCGAGCCGACGACGATTACGCCAAGAATGGCGGCCAATGGTTTATTTTCACGTATCCAGTCCATGATGCTTTATTGAAATTGCAGAGGATTGCGCAGAGGCATTTTAATTTCGAAGTGATAGGCGTAGCGCACTTCATCCACGCCACTGTCAACCTTCACATATGTGTCACGTTTGGCTTCAAAGTCCGGCGCGTTGAAGGCGTCCAGTTTCGCCAGCTTCGCGGCAAAATCATAGACCACCTTCTGCTCTCCTTTGTCGTTCTTACGATACAGCCCTTGCATGCGCAGTGTGTAGACCGGTGCAGCAGGCACCCCTGCCTTGGAGTTGTTGGTGGCAGAAGAACTGCCGCCGCTGTTTTCATCACCGCCCCAAAGCGCTTTCGTGATGGGTTTGCCATCCTTCAGCACTTCAATCACAGGCAGCCAGATCAGATCATTGTCGAACTGCTGATTGAGGTCATTGAGCAGATGCGCCCACCAGGAGCGGTCGGTCACCGCCTGCTCCAGCTGCGCGCTGCGAACTCGGAGCTCTTCCTGCTTGGCGTCAAGCTGGCGGATTTGATTGGCCAGACCACTGAGCTGCCCGCTTTCAGCCTGCAGGGCGGCAGCACGTGTTTCCACCACCGCAGTCGCGCTCTTGAACCAGAAGATCGAGGCAGCCAGTGCCCCCATGATGCAGATCCCGGACAGAATCAGGGCCGGTGCACGACGCGCTGCGTCACGCGCCGCGGCCAGCTTCCCGGGGACGAGTTCGATTTCACAAGGGCAGGAGCCCATGCCACGCAGTGCCAGACCGATGAGTTCTCCAAGCGCCGGTGCATCCATCTGGGCCGCATCCGCGCTCACTCCACGATCCGTCTGCACACCACGCAGCCCGTTGTAAATTTCCACCGGCAGCTTCAGTTTTTCCGCGAAAAACTCCGCAATGTAGCCTGCACCCGAGCCACCGCCCGCGAGGAACACGCGCTTCGGCGCGCTGCCACCCTGCTGGCTGCGGTAAAAGGTGATCGTGCGCATGATCTCAGCATGGAGACGCGTCATCGAATTGCGCATGACCTTGGACATGGCGTTCACGCCTTCGTCCGGATGGTCTTCCACCGCTCCGCCAAGGGCCACAAAGCCCTGGGAACGCTTCTGGCGTTCGGCCTCGGCAAAGGAAATGCCGAATTCCTTGGCGATCGCATTGGTGACGGCAGCACCACCCACCAGCAGATTGCGGGTGAAAAAGCGATCTCCTTCAACAAACACCAGATTCGTGGAGCGGGCGCCCATGTCCACGATCAACGCAGGCTCATCCACATCAGGATAGCTGTAACGGAAAGCGTTGTAGAGCGCCAGCGGCCCCACATCCATCCCGACCACATTGACGCCACAGGAAGAAACTTCCTCGTGCATCTCGTTCAGCGGCTCGCACTTCATGGCGGCCAGCACCACTTCGATTTCGCCCAGATCAGACTTGGAGACCACTTCGTAGTCCCAGGAGACTTCATCCAGCTGCCACGGCACATTCTGCCGCGCTTCGAACTCAACGATCTGCGCCAGCTTGTCACCCTGCACAGGCGGCAGCTTCACAAAACGGCTGAACACCGGATGCCCGGGAACGGAACACCAGGTCTTCTGCCCCTTGATCTTCACCTTGGAGACGAGCTCCTGCAGCGCCGACTTCAACTGGGCCAGGCGGCTAACATCCACAGAAGGATCGCCATCCAGTTCAATGATTTCGTACCGCTTCAGGATGAGATCCCCTCCCGACGTCTTGCCGAAGAATGCTCCGCTGACACGTTGGGAGCCGAGACTGATGACTGCAATGCTAGTTGGGTCTGCCATGCTGGGAAGGGTTTATATCACTGATCTGTTGAAAACTTGCGGCGAGTTCGGCGGCTTGGTTACTTGACTTTGACCGGCACATCGTAGTCGCCAAAAACAGCCGCGAAGGGCGTCTGCATCTTGTTAAGCACCATTCCTTGCATGATCGCAAAATTGTCTTTGTTCTCCCACCACGCATTCTTGCCAACGCTCGACTTGGCGGCAATGACTTTACCATCCACGACGATTTCAACGCCCCACCCCTGAATGTCGACAGAGGCCGTCACGGTGTCCTTCATGGTGAGGGACTTCATCGCGGCTGGAGAAATGTAACCCAGCGCGTGGCAGGGTTCATCCGCAGGGATGTCCAGCAGATCCAATGTTCCCTGAAGGACGATGCGTTTCGGTTTGGCATCCTTGGTCATTTCTTGCAGCGCCGCATAAATGTTCAGCTGCATGCCCGGGTAGCTCCCCTTTCTTCCGCCCGCCTCAACAGGAAGCTTGATGTCAAACTCCACATCAAATTCAATCCAGTTCTTCGGCGTCCAGCGCTTCATCTTGACGTTGGAGACGCTCAATTGCGGCGTCTGCTGCTCTTCGACCTGCACATTTTTGATTCTCACTTTCACATCAGGCAGTTTTTCACCAGTCGCCGGCGCCTGCGCCTGAACGACATTGGCAAGAAGGAGAGATGCGAGAATCAAGCTGAGAGGTTTCATTGTGTGGGCTGGTTGTTCCAATATTTAAAAGTTTTATCAGCAAAACACCCTGCGCATCAAGCAGGGATTCGAGAAAGTCGCGAAAATACGTCACTGTGCGAAAATTTCCGTCTTCATGCAATTCCTGCGATGGCAGGCGACAGAGGTCTTCTTGGGGTGGCTCATTACGGTCAGTTCAGGGGGCGGGGAGCGCGGAGTCTGTGGCAATCCCGTCAGAGTGCAAGCAAAAGACAGGCGGGGATTTCGTGAACATCTAAGGCTTGTGCAAGTCTGATTTCGAAGCCTAAACTCCCCTTCTTCATCATGACGTTCTCCTGCACTCGACCCGCCGCCCTCCTTTTGGGCATCCTTTCATTGGCCGCCTGCGATCAGTCGGATAGCCCCGTGGTGGAAAAAGCGATCAGCGATCTGGAAAAACAAAAGCAGGCAACTCAGGCTAAACCAGCAAGCGCCCCCGCTCCTCCTGCCAGCGCCCTGCCTTCCCCCGGCATTCTTGCTTCCACCGGCCTCGCAGCCAAGGATGAGCGCGCCGAAATCATCCTGCTTCTGCCTGACACACGCATCGCCATGCAGGAATTCCAGCGCAATGGCCTCGCCATGCTCGTCGGCAGGCAGGTGGGCTACCAGCTCACCACCAGCGACGCCGCCGGCAGCAGCGCCACGCAGATCGAACAGTTCCGCCAGGCCATCGCCGCCAAGCCTGCCGCCATCATCGTCAGCCCCATCGATCCCCCGGCCGTTGCCGCCCTCATTGTCGAGGCACAGACCCACGGCATCACCGTTATCGGACTCGACAAACGCATGCTCAACGAAGGCTGCGCCAGCGTTGTCTTCACCGATCAGCGCAAAGTCGGGCGCATGGCCGCAGACACCATCATCGAAGCCCTCAAACGCAAAGCCGCCGAAGAAAAACGCACCGAGGTCACCGGCCGCGTCGTCCAGCTCCGCGGCGCTGCAGACAGCTACTCCACCAATGAGATCGCCGAAGGCTTCAGCGAAGGCCTCCGCACCCAGTCCGGCGTCATCCTCGTCCATGATGCCCCGGCCGATTGGAGCACCTATACTGCAACCAAGTGCACCACCGAAGCCTTCAACCTCCAGAAAAATTTCGACGCCATCTACGCCCAGAGCGATGCCATGGCCCTCGGTGCCGCCAAAGCCGCCGAAACCGCCGGCCAGCGTGAAAACATCTTCATTGTCGGCACCGACGGCCTCTCCGGCCAGAAGCGCGGTCTCGAACTCGTCCGCCTCGGCGACCTCGACGCCTCCGTCGTTCAGCCCGCCCTCGTCGATCTCGCCCTCAAGGTCATCACCAAGATGCGCAGCGACAAAGCCTTCAAACCCCAGCCCTCCTATGAAATTCAGCCCGTGGTGATCCTGCCCAAAAATGTGGAGCAGATGCTCCGCACCGGCACCTACAGGCTGCCAAATCTGTGAACCAACAACACACCCCATCCGCCATGTTGCGCTCGCTCACCTGCCTCTTCCTCCTCACCTGCGTCGGCTTGCCCGCGCAAGACGCCGCCGCACCCAAGCCCGACGCCAAAACCCAGCTCGAAGCCGCGCAAAAGCTCGTCAAGCAGGTCTCCCCCGGCGTCTACGATCTCAACGGCATTCAGATCACCGCCGCCACCCGCGAGCTGCGCATCCCCTGCTCCATCCTCCATCAAAAGCTCCCCATCGAGTACGCTCTCTGCCATGAAAACGGCGAGAAAGTCCATGAGACCATCCTCGAGACCAAGGTCAAACCCATCCAGATCCAGCTCGCCCTCCTCCTCGCCAATTACCAGCCCGGCACCCTCGGCATCCTCGAAAAACTCGATCCCAAAGCCGAGCGCCCCTACAACGCCAAGGACACCGAGCCCAAAACCCCCGGCGCCAACCGCCTCGCCATCCACGTTGAATGGAAAGAAGGCGACAAAACCAAAAAAGTCCCCCTCTCCGACTTCATCCAGAACATCGAAAAACGCAAAACCCCCGACGACCTCGACACCTGGATCTTCAACGGCTCCATCATTGATGAAACCGGCTTCGCCGCCGAGCAGACCGGCTCCATCATCTCCACCTACGTAGATCGCGCCGCCATCATCAACTCCGCCGCCAAAGGCAACGAACGCGACGACCTCTGGATCAGCATGCCCGCCAACATCCCCGCTGAAGAAACCAAGGTCACCCTCATCATCACTCCCGCGAAACAGTGAGTCCCTCACATCATTGGATAACCTGATTTTCTCCTGGGCAACCATCACGCCGACCATGCCCTCTTTGGCGCAGGATCGACACTTCAAAAATCAACAATCCTTGTTCATCAATCGTCAATCACGCACAGCAATGACGCCCCAGGAACCGGAGGATTGACGATTGTCGAGCAACCGATTTTGGATTTTAGAAGTTCCAAACCACCGGCGCATACGTGCGGTGAATAATGCCAGCCTCTTGTGCGACACTCAATAACGGTCAAAAAGCGCCCACCTCCCTCATGGCATGGACAAGAATCGTCCGCCCATAAAGAGGTGTCCCTTGCCCATTGACGCCGCCCTCTTTTCACATCCAGTGCTGGGTACCATGAAAATCCCCGCCTTCCTCCTCACCCTGGCGCTCGGCACCACCTCCGCCTTCCCCCAGGCCGCCACCCAGGCCTCGCGCAATGAATCCCTCAAGCAGGAACTCCGCCTCGGCGTCGAGCGCGGCCTCAATTTCCTCCGCAGCAAACAAAACCCCACCACCGGCCAGTGGGGCGAGGCCGAACCCGTCGCCATGACCGGCCTCGGCATCATCAGCTTTATGCTCGATCCCAATCGCAAGCCCGGCGATCCCGTCCCCGCTGAAGTCGAAAAAGCCACCAAGTTCCTCGTCGCCCAGGCACGCCCGGATGGCGGCATCTTCATCAAAGGCCGTGGCAACTACAACACCGCCCTCGCCCTCACCGCACTCCTCCTCAACAACAAGCCCGAGAACGAGGAAGTCATGCTCAAAGCCCGCCGCTACCTCGTCCACTGCCAGGTCGATCTCGATGAAAAAGGCAAGCAGGACAACCCGCTCGATGGCGGCATCGGCTACGGCGACGAAAAAGGCATGCACGCAGACATGTCCAATCTCACCTTCGCCCTCGAAGCCCTCTACTACTCCCAGCAGCTCCTCGCAGACAAAGGCGACGCCGCCAAGAACGAGCCCCAGCTCAATGTCAGCGCCGCCCTCGACTTCATCCAGCGCTGCCAGAACCGCCCCGAAAGCAACAAATCCGCCTGGGTCAGCAAAGACCCCGACGACGCCGGCGGCTTCATCTACAACCCCACTGAAACCCGCGGCGCCAAAGTCACCAATCCCGATGGCAGCATCGCCCTCCGCAGCTACGGCAGCATCAGCTACGCCGGCCTCCTCAGCTTCATCTACGCCGGCGTGGACAAAGACGACCCACGAGTCAAAGCCGTCATCGAATGGCTCCAAAACCACTACAGCGCCGATGAAAACCCCGGCCTCGGTGCCGCCGGCCTCTACTACTACTATCAGACCATGAGCAAGGCCCTCAGCATCGCCAAGATCGACTACATCAAAACCAAAGACGGCAAGCTCATCGACTGGCGCAAAGACATCACCGAAAAACTCCTCAGCCTCCAAAAAGGCGACGGCTCTTGGTCCAACACCGAAGGCCGCTGGATGGAATCCGACCCCGTCCTCACCACCAGCTACATCCTCATGGCCCTCGGCCGCATCCACCAGACCCTCTAAAAGTTGCCCAGTTGCGCCGCAACTGGTGCCTCTTCCCACAAACGCCGCGCCCTCAAAAGCGCGGCGTTTTTTTGTGCTCTCAAATGG
Source organism: Prosthecobacter sp. (assembly GCF_049294395.1). GTDB lineage: Bacteria > Verrucomicrobiota > Verrucomicrobiia > Verrucomicrobiales > Verrucomicrobiaceae > Prosthecobacter. The sequence continues at coordinate 11,665 of NZ_JBAQCR010000206.1, read as the reverse complement.
GCCAATCCATTCAACCTCACACCCAAACGCCCCGCCAGGCACAGCCCCCATTTGGACTGCGGTCGCGCAGTGAGGCACGAACGCAGCTGGCGCTTTCGACGGCCTCGGTGACTCGCGCATGCCAGAAAACCCTCGAAAGCGGCAGCCGGTGACTCATCGCCAGCCGACCAGCCCAAAGCCCGTCACATACCCATCGAAAGCCCCCACAGCCGCACTCCAAACATCCCTCTCGACATCCCTTCCCCGCATCCCGTAGTCTCACCGGCATGCACCGCACCTGCAGCCTCCTCCTGCTTTTGACCTTCCTCACCTTGGCCCAAGGCAAGGACCCAGCAAAAGACAAAGCACCGGCTCAAGACACCGCACCAGCGCCTCCCCCCGTTGACCTGGATGCAAAAGCTCGCCTGAGGCAGAAAATGAATGAGATCATCATTCCCACGGTTCATTTCGAAAACGCCACCCTTGAGCAGGCGCTGGAATTTCTCCGCAAGAAAAGCCGTGAACTGGACAAGTCATCTGCCCCAGCAGGCGCCAGAGGGGTGAACATCATTCTTAGCCAGACAGGTTTTCAAGATTCGCCCCACATCAATCTGGATTTAAAGGATGTCCCGCTGTCCGAGGTTTTACGCTATGTCACCGAACTCTCGCTAAGGAGATTCAGGGTCGAGTCGCAGGCAGTGATCGTGACAGGACTGCATGATTTCGAAGACGCGATGCAAACCCGCACCTACCACGTCGTGCCAGATTTCCTCTCAACTGGCAACACTTCGAGCACTGCGCCAGCGGACCCTTTTGCCACCGTCTCCCCCTCTCCCCCCGCTGCGCAGGATGCGCCACCTCCCCAGTTCAAGACGGCCAGACAAATCCTCGAATCAGCAGGCATCACATTTCCCGAAGGAGCCAGCGCCATCTTCAATCCGCTCACCAGCCAGCTCACCGTCAAAAACACCCTGCCAAATCTCGATCTCATTGAGGCTTATACAGTATCAGGCCACCTTGCCCCCGCCCTCGTCGCCTACACCATCACCGTCATCGAAGGCCCCGGCGAACTCATCCGCGAGGCCAATGCGCAGGCCTCACAAAACGCCAATGCCGCGCCCGCACTCGCCTCGCTGCTAGATCACTCGAAAAATCCCGACTCCAAAGTCCGCGTCGTTGCCGATGCCTTCCTCGAAACCAAATCCGGCACCCGCGCCGTCCTCGAAGCCGTGTGCGAGCACAGCGAATCCACCAACTTCACCCTTGATGCCAAAAGCCGCGCCTCCGTCTCAAATGAGACACACCAGTCCGGCCTGCATCTGGAAATCGAGCCCATAGTCGGTGCCGACGGAGCCACCATCGAGACCTCGCTCAGCCTCGTGCTCAATGCCGCACCTCCAACCCAGCGCCAGATCAGCGTCAACGACCCGCTCACCGGCAACCCAGCCGAATTCCCCGTCACCGACATTCCAGGCACGCACATCGCTACCGGCCTCAGCATCCACGCTGGCACCACCAAGCTCATCGGCGTCACCAAACCCATCGGCACACCGCAGGAGAGCACAGACATCCTCTGCGCCGTGTTTCTCACCGCCTCTCTGCGCCGTGTGGAAGCTGTGCCCCCATCGCAGCCCAAAGTCGCCCCTCCCTCCGCCATCCCACCCGGCATGACCTTCGCCGCCCTGCATGCGCCAGAGGGCATGTTTGAGCCAGTGCTGCATGGCACAAAGCACCTCACACTTCAGGCAAGGATGGCTCAATCCGGCGTCACCTTTCCCTCAGGCTCCATCCTCGAACATCGCGACGGCATTCTGCGCTGCGTCAACACGCCCGACAACATCGCATTCATCATGGCGATCATTGACCAACAGCTTTCCGTCTACCCCAAAACCATCGCCCTCACACTCCACACCTTGGAGGCCCCCGCACCCTTCCTCCGCGATCTCACCCGCCAGACACTCGCCTCCGCCGATGATTCCGCCATATTCGCCGCTGTGGAATCCGCCGTTGCCCGTGGCGAAGCAAAATTCATCAACAGCACCTTCGTCGAATCCAAATCCGGCACGCGAGTCAACCATCACGCCGCCTGCGAACACCGCTACCTCAAAGGCATCGTCACCGATGCCCAGGGCCGCCCCAGCCTCAGCTTCGCCACACGTCAGGTTGGCTCCATCTTCGAAGTCGAGCCAACCATTGGTGCCGACTCACGCACGGTGGAACTCATTTTCAGCCACGAACTCCATCCCACGCCGCCCATCCTCCGCCGCGACCACTTCCGCGATCCCGCCTCGCAGCAGCCCTTCGACATCCCCGCCACCGATTTCAACATCCACAAAATCGTCACCGGCATCAGCATCGCCAAGGGCAGCACCAAGCTCATCTCCATCAATAAACCCATGGGCCTCGGCAAAACAAACCTGCTCTGGGTCACCTTTCTGAAATGCGATGTGGTGCCACAAGTCCCGAAGACACACCATGCAATGGCAGAACCCGCACCTGATCCCAAGCCATCCGCCGACCCCAAAGCCATCCACACCCGCAGCTTTCGTGTGCCCCCCGATTTCCTCTCGGCAGGTGGAGGTTCGACCTCCACAGATGGCAGGATAGAACGCAAGACAGCAAGGATCATCCTGGAAGAGGCCGGCATCCCCTTCCCTGAAGGAACAGCCGCTTATTACGATCCACCAACAACTCAGATGGTTGTCAAAAACACGAATGAAAACCTCGACCTGATTCAAACCTATGTGGACTCAATTGTTGTTTGCCCACCGGCAATCATCGCCTTCACCACCCACATCCTCCAGGGCCCCGGCCCGCTGCTGCGCCGCCTCACCGCACAATCCACCGGCAGGTGCGATCACCGCGCCGAACTCAACGAACTGCTCGCCGCAGTGAAAGCAGGCACCATGCAGCATCTCAACTCCTCCCGCATCGAGACCAAGTCCGGCACCAGCGCCACCACCACCCAGGCCACCAAACACATCGCCATCGCCGATGTCAGTGTGAACGAAAAAGGCGAGCCACACTTCACGCAGGAGAAGCGCGAAGTCGGCCTCAAAATCGAACTCGAACCCACCATCGGCGCAGACGGCCACACCATCGAACTCACCTTCGCCCCCGAATTCCACACCGCCCCGCACTTCGAACACCGCGAGCACCTCATCGACACCCAAGGCCGCCGCCTCGAATTCCCCCTCACCGATTACTTCACCTCCAAACTCACCACCGGCATCACCCTCCCCGACGGCTCCGCCCGCCTCCTCTCCCTCTACAAACCTACCGGCAAACCCGAGTTCGAAAAAGACGACATCCTCCAGGCCATCTTCATCACCTGCGACATCCTGCGCCCAGAGAAGTAGCCCAGTTGCGCCGCAACTGGAGCCCGATAAGCCCCGCTCAGCACGTAGTTCGAGGATCGCTTCGCGGCAGCCCTTTGGGTCAAAGCCAGTTCATACCCAGCGCACGTATTGTAGTCCCGGCTTTCATGCTCTTCGCCAGCCTCGGTGAAGAAGGCTCGACATCTATCTACCGCCTCCATTAACCTCACCGGCATGTCGTTCCACGTCCGCAGACTCCACCTGCTTCTCATCCTCGCCTGCACCATGGCTCTGGGCGCAGAAAAGCCCGAGATGCACACCCGCATCTTCCAAATCCCGCCCGACTTCCTCTCCTGCGAGATTCCACCGGATGGTGCACCACCCAAAGCCCCTGCCGATCCCTTCTCCGATGCCAATCCCGCAGCACCGGCGCCCGTTTCTCTTCTCAAAACCGCCAAACAAATCCTCGAAGCCGTCGGCATCCCTTTTCCCGAGGGCGCTAGCGCAGCATTCAGTCCAGTCACCAGCCTCCTCACCGTCACCAACACCGCACCAAATCTCGAGCTCGTCGAAACCTACATTTTATCCATCTCCCACCAATCGCCAGCCACCATCGCCTGCACCCTCACAGTCATCGAAGGTCCGGGAGATCTCATCCGTCAGGCCAGTGCCGCCTCTTCGCGCACAACCAACGCCGCCCAAGAGTTCACCAAGCTCCTCAGCCTCGTGAAAAATCCGGGCTCCAACGTCCGCATCGTCGGAGACGCCTTCCTCGAAACCAAGTCCGGCACTCGTGCCACCACCGAAGCCGTGTGCGATCACACCTATGCCTCCGATCTCACCATGGATGCAAAAAGCCGTGCCTCCGTCACCCATGAAATGCGCCAGATCGGCCTGGTGCTGGAATGGGAGCCGACTCTCGGCGCGGATGGCAGGACCATCGAGTCTTCCGTCTCAATTAAACTGCATCCCGCACCGCCCACTTCGCGCCAGGTCAGCATCACGGAACCGACCAGCGGTGGCACCGCTGAATTTCCTGCCACCGACATTTCCACGGCACATTTCATCACCGGCTTCACCAGCACCCCCGGCTGCACCAAATTCCTCGGCATCGCCAAACCTGTCGGCACCTCCAAACAAAACGCCGACATTCTCTGGGCCGCATTTCTCACCACCAACGTACGCCGGATGGAATGCCTGCCCTTCTCCAAACCAGCCCCTCAGCCTCAAGTCGCTCAGGTACCCGCAGGCATGAGTGCCGCCGCATTCAATGTGCCCGACGACTTGTTTGAATCCTTCATCGAGGAATCCCAACCTCCCCAGGCAATGGTCAAGCAACCCGTGCCGCTGCAAACGTGGTTCGAATCAAACGGCATCACTCCAGTCAAAGGGGCCACGGCAGAACACACCCACAATGTTCTGACCATCATCAACACCCCCGACAACATCGAGCGCATCGCCAGCCTCACCGACGAATGCCTCCGCAGATCTCGCAAGACGGCCGCATTCACCCTCCATACCCTTCAAGCACCCGCCCACTTCCTGCGTGAACTGACACACCAGATCACCGCCTCAGCGGATGATACCGCCATGCTGGCCGCCGTGGAAGCCGCCGTCGCACGTGGAGAGGCCACCTTCATCGACTCCCTCTTCCTCGAAACCAGATCCGGCACCCGCGCCATGCATGAATCCGTGCGCGAACACACCTATCTCTCCTCCTTTGGCACCAATGCCAGAGGCCAGCCTCATCTCGCTTTCGCGATGCGTCCTGTCGGCTCCATCCTCGAAATCGAACCCACCTTCGGCAGCGATGGACACACAGTGGAAATCACCTTGAACCACGTGCTGCATTCCGCCGCTCCCGAAGCACGTCGCGAACACTTTCGCGATCCTTCATCGAACAAGCCCTTCGACATTCCCGTCATCGACTTTCACGCCGCCAAGACCACCACCGGCTTCAGCATGATCAAAGGTGGCACCAAGCTCATCTCTCTCAACCGTCCCACAGGCAGAGGCGATGCCAACGTCCTGTGGGCCACGTTTCTGAAATGCGATCTCGTCACGCAGGTCCCAAAATCCCGCCAGCCCGCCGCTGAAAAGAAAAAGAAACCACCACTCGACCCCAAAGCCTGGAACACCCGGATGTATCACGTCCCTCCAGATTTCCTCTCCACAAGCAGCGGAAGAGAGCTGACCACGGTCAAAGAAAGACAGGAACACTTAAAATCTCGTCTCACATCGAAGATGATTCTCGAAGCCTGTGGCATTCCCTTTCCCGAAGGAGCCACCGCCTCATTCAATCCCGCCACATCGGTGTTGTTTGTCAAAAACACCAACGAAAACCTCGCCTTGGTGGATGCCTACGTTGAATCCATTAGTAGACTCGCCCCCAAGACCGTCGTGTTAACCGCCCACGTGCTCCACGGCCCCGGCCCGCTGCTCCGCCGTCTCACCTCACAAGCCGTCAGCAAGAGCGATCACCGCATCGAACTCGATGAAGCCCTTGCCGCCGTGAAGACCGGCAACGTCCAGCATCTCAACACCGCACGCATCGAGACCAAGTCCGGCACTCGCGCCACTTCAGAGCAGGCCATCGAGTACACCGCCGTCACCGATGTGACCATGAACGAAAAGGGCGAACCCACGTTCAAGCAGCAGATGCGTGAAGTCGGCCTCAACATCGAATTCGAACCCACTGTAAGCGCAGACGGCATCTTGGTGGAGCCCAATATCACCTTCGAATTCCACACCGCTCCTCCCCTCGAACATCGCGAACACATCATCGACAACCAGGGCCGCCGCCTCGAATTCCCCCTCACCGACTACTTCACCTCCAAGCTCACCGCCGGCTTCACCATCCCCGACGGCACCACCCGCCTCCTCTCCCTCTACAAACCCACCGGCAATCCCGAGTTCGAAAAAGACGACATCCTTCACGCCATCTTCATCACCTGCGACCTCCTCCGCTCAGGCGAGTAGCCCAGTTGCGCCGCAACTCGACTCCAGTCAGCCCCGCCGAGTTCGTAGTCCAGGGTTCGCTTCGCGGCAGCCCGTCTGGTCAAGGCATCGTCAAAGTCTATAGCAGTTCGCAAAACTCCTTTCCGTTTGAGTGCGCATGAGGTTCGGTTTGTTGTAGAGAGACAAAGGAGCAAAGACGGCAGAGATGGATTTCTTTCTCTGCTCCCTCTGCATCTCTGCCCCTTTGCGGCAAAATCGAACGTCTCAGCCACTTCGAAACGTCATGTCGCCGAGCGCCCTTTTAGGAAATCCGTTTTGGAATACGCTATATGCCATCAAAAGCGCCCAGCAGTCATCCGGCAGCGCCCCTCCATCACTTTTTTGCTTCTTTTTGCGCCTCTTTGCGGCCACCTCTCCGGCCTCTCCCCTCACTCCTCAAACTCCGTGTAATGCCTCCTACGCGGCGGCTCCGTCACCATCGCCTTCTGCTTCCAGAACGTGGCCAGGTGCAGATCCTTCTCACAGCCCACACCTTCCAAATAACACTGGGAAAGGCTCTTCATCGCCTCCACCACGCCCTCCTCAGCCGCAGCCTTGATCGCCGCAAAACCCGTCCTGCGCTCCTTCGTCGTCTGCCCGTGATTCAGCAGCACCATGCCCGCCAGATTCTTGGCAGGCGGAAATTTCTCCACCGCTCGTGAGAGCGTGTCATACACATCCTGCCACAGCGCCGGATCATGCTCCGCTTTGCGCCACAGCAGATGTGCCGCCAGGTACGCCTCCAGCGGATGCTTGGACCGGCTCATAAACGCCAGCACCAGCGCCCCCGCCTTCTCGATGTCCTGCGGCACGCCCTGTCCCTGAAACAGCGCCTCCGCATAGTAGAACCGCGCATCACGCCGCTTCCCCGCCTCGAAGGCCTTCTGGTAAAGCGCCAGACTCTTGGCCGCATTCCGCACACACCCATAGCCCGCCGCATACAGATGCCCTTCCAGCAGCATCGCAGACACACTGCCATGCTCGGCAAACGGGTGCACCTGCTCCGCCCACGCCGCATCCAGCCACTTGCCGCTCATGAACAACTGCCGCGCCATGCGGTCACACAGCTTGTCCGCAAACGGCTGCCAGAAAGTATCCTGCGGAAATTCATACATCGCGTTCATCAGCACCGTGAGCGCCGGCTTGAAGTCCTCCGTCGCCTCCAGCCCCCGCATCTGCTCCAGAATCTCCAGCCGCGCTTCATCCACCTGCTCCTCATGCGTGAAGGCAGGCTTCAGCTCACGCAACGACGCAGCGCTCACAAACTGCTCCTTCGTCGGTAGCAGCTCAGTCACCTCAATGCGGTCGCTCGCATCCGTGATCCTCCAGTGGTCCGCCACATCACGCTGCACCGAGCACACAAGCACACCCTTCCCCCGCGCAATCCGTTCACCACGCTGCACTTCAAATTGAAACGGCTGGGTCACCTTGATCAAATCAAAGGTCTCCAGCTCCGCCTGCGCTCCCGCCACCACGCTGATGCGCCGCAGCGGCCAGCGGTCCCGCATTTCCTCCTCCTGGCGCAGCAGCACCTCCATCGGCGGATGATCCAGCGTGAAAAACTTCCCCTGTCCCGCCGCCACATGCTCCAGCAGCCTGGCCACCGACACCTCGTTCCAAGAGCGCACATACGCAGCTGCACGCTCCAGCGCCCCCTGCTTGGCTGAGAGCTTCACCGCAGCACGCTTGTCTCCCGCCACCCGTGCTTTTTCAAAAGCAGCCAGCGCCAGCTTGATGTCAGGCTTTGTGCCATTGCCATACTCATAGCGTTCCCCCAGCGGCATCCAGGCCGAAGTCTCCCCGAGTTTCGCCGCCAGTTGCAGCTGCTTGAAAGCACCCTCCGTGTACCTCGCCGGATTCTCCTCATCATCCACCACACTCACCAAATCACGCAGCGCCTCACGCCGTCCGCCTTCGACCGCCTTTTGCAGCAACACCTCCTCCTCTCCAAATTGCCCCGAAGCCCGCAGTGCCAGCGCCAGCCGATGCATCGCCGCCACATCCCCCTTCTCCGCCAGCGGCATCAGCATCGGCACAGCCAGCTGCGGAGCCCCGGCACGAATGAGGTCCTCGCACGCCCGCACCGTCGTCTCAGGCGAAAGAGCAGGAGCAACCACCGGCGGCAGCACCACCTCGGGTTTCGCCGCAGAGAGCTGATCCAGATGATGCGGCCAGTAAACCATGCCCGTGATCATCGCCCCGCAGAGAAGCAATCCCCCCAGCACTCGCTTGGGAGATTCCTCCTCTTCCTCATCCGTCGGCAGCGGCGTTTCCACCATCGCCTCCACCGTCAGAGCTGGTGGTGTGGCAGCCTGAGCCGGCATGGGCACCTCATTCTCCGGTGACGGACCAGACTCTAAAATCACCTCCCCCACCCGCTGTCCAGCGCGTGGTTTCAAGGTGATCGGCTTCAGTAAATACTCCCGCCGGCTTGTGCGCGGCCCAGCAGGTGCCCCTTCGGCTCCCACACCCGGTTCCGCCTCGGCTCTCTCCTGCAACGGCACCTCCTCTTTCCCCTCAGCAAGATCCACATCAAACACCTCCCCGCCAATCCCAAACTTGAACGGCACATTCACCTCCAGCTCGCTCGAAGTCACACCATTCACCGAGAACTGCGCCGCCGCATACACCCCGATGATTTGAAAAGTCCGCTCCCCAGTCCGATACAGCACGCAGTGCCGCGGCAGGATGCCCACCCCTTCAAACGTCACATCGCAGTCCGGTCCGCAGCCAAGCGTCAGCGACGTGTGCAGCGGACACGAAATCCGGTGCTCGCCGTCTAGATTACTCAATGTCAAAACCATCAGGGCCATCCAAGCAGTATGCTAAATAAATCTTTAGCGTCGAGTCAGCATTGCATAAAAGAACCTAGGACATCCTTACTTTCCCGCACCCAATTCCTGATAGTAACGCTTCACCAGATCACGGAACTCTGCCGGCACCGGATCACGATCCACCGGCGCCAAGTTCTTGCCCGCATCCTTCTTCGAAAGCTCCTCCACCACACGATCCCGCAGCTCCATCAGCGGCTGCGTGATGCGCGTGTTCAGGTTGGCGACCTGCGGCGCCTCATTGCTCCGTTTGAGTTCAATGCGCAGCGCACGCGCGCGATCCTGCACCTTCGCCGCCTCATTGCGCAGTTCCGGGTTGTTGAGAAGCTCCTCCACATTGCGCAGCCGGTCGCTCCATTGCTCGTAGCCGCTCCCGGTAAAGACCCCGCTGTCAGGCTGCTCCTTGCTGTCGTCAAAGAACAGCGCCTCAGGCACCGCCCCCCCGTTGATCTGCGGACGCCGGCGGTCATTGTCCGAATCACGATCTCCCGTGATGCCAAGCCCCATGTTGGAATCCGCCGTCTGCGCCTGTGCCTGCCCCCTGCCCTGCCCACGACCTTGATTCTTCCCTTCGCCAGGTTGTTGTCCCTGACCCGGCTGCTGGCCTTCTCCAGGCTGCTGCCCATTTTCCGCCGTCTGCGGTTCGCCCTGCCCTTGCCCCATTCCTTTGCCCTGCCCATCCTTGCCCGGCTGCTGCCCAGGTTGATTTCCCTTGGGCTGTTGCGCTGAAGCCTGCTGCTTTCCATCGCCTTCACCTTGGCCTTCAGGACCAGGCTTCTGCCCTCCCTGCCCCTTCTCCCCGGGTTGCATGCCCTGGCCCGGCTTCTGCCCGTTCTCAGCAGTCTGCGCGCCTTGGGCCTCACCTTGGCCCGCTTTGCCCTCCTTGCCTTGTCCAGACTTCGGCTCCCCTTCGCCGGGTTTCTCACCTGCGCCAGCCATCTTCGGATCCTGCGGCGCGCCTTGGCCATCCTTGCCTTCGCCTTCTTTCCCCGGCTGCTGACCTTCCCCGGCCATCTTCGGTTCCTTCCCCTGACCTTGGCCATCCTTGCCCGGTTCCTGCCCTTGGCCTTCTTTTCCAGGCTGCTTGCCAGCACCCGTCTTCTCACCTTTCTCAGCAGTTTGGCCATCCTTGGGCTGCCCATCTTTCCCCGGCTGTCCTTCTCCAGCCTTGGCCCCCTTCTCGGCAGCCTTCGGCTCTCCGGCATCCGCAATTTTTTGTCCTTCCTTCCCTTTTTGTCCTTCGCCCGCAGCCTCCTGCTCCTGCGCTTCCTTGATCAGCTTATCGAGTTCATTCTTCGCCACGCGCAAAGCCTCGCTCTCACTGCCCAGCACGCTCTCAGCCGCCTTCTCCACGCCCTTCCTCAGCTCCTCCACCGCATTGGCCGCTTTGCGTTCCGCATCCTTGGCTTCCGCTTGTGATCCATACCGCAGCTGATCCCGCGTCTCCTTCAAATTCTCTTCCAGCCCGCTCGTCTGCGCCTTGCGCACAGCGTCGTAAAGATTGCGGTGCAGCAGCGGTTCGCTCTCCTCCGCCTGCTCGCTGAGCTGCCGCATGCTGTTGAGCAGCTTTTCCACCTTCTCCTGCTGCTCCGCCACCTGCCGGCTCTGCGCCGCATTCTGCATGTTCCTCTCGATGTCAGACCCCGCCTCCTTCTGATTCTCCAGCGCCTCGCTGATCTTCTTCTCGTTCTCCGCCGCATCACGCGCCTGCTGGCGGATCTGCTTCACCTCCTCGGCAAATTTCTTCGAAGTCTTCTGCCGGAAATCCTCCTGCATCTTTTCCAGCTCACGCTGCGCACGCGTCGCTGAGTTCGCTGCATCCGCCAGCTTTTCTTCCTTCAGCTGCTCCGCCGCCTCGCTCACCTTCTCGCGCGTCTGCTCCAGCTGCTCCTTGGCCTCCGCCATGTTCTGCGCGTTCTCCGGCTTCTCCATGCGCTCCTTGAGGTCGTCCAGGTCACTCAGCAGTTGCTCCTGCTCCGCCTGCAAACGCTTGAGCTGGTTGTCCAGTTCCTGCTTCTCCTCCTCCGTCTTCGCATTGGCGATCTGATTTTGAAGTTCCTTGATCTTCTCTGCCAGCGCCTCCTGCCGCCGCGCCAGTTCCTTCAGCCGGTTCAGCACCTGCAGGTTCTCCTGCTGCTCCGCCGTCTGCTCCTCGGTGGCGGCCTTCTCTTCTTCGTACCGCTGCTCCTTCTGCTTCAGTTCCAGATCCATGATCTGGTTCTTGTTCGCCTGCTGCTGGCCCTGCGAAGGCTTGTCCTGCCGCATCACCTGGTGCTCACGGCTCTGCGCACGGTGCAGCCATTCCAGCGCCGTTTGTTCAAAAGTCAGCGCTTGATTCAGCGGCGATCGCTTCTTCTCCGCCGACGCCTGCTGCAGCGGCCCCTGCGCATCCTTGAGACTCTTCCACGCCTCCGTCAGCGACTGCTTCACTTCCGCATCCTCCACTTCCTCCATCGCTTCTTTGACCTTCTCCATCGCGATGCCCACGGACTGATCCACCACATCAATGTCCGGCGTCGCCGCCTCAATCACCCGCCCCGC
>NZ_JBAQCR010000205.1:0-168976 GCF_049294395.1 Prosthecobacter sp. | reverse complement strand
GCCGGGAACCGCACATGGAATGTGCGGACCACTCCACGCTGGGCTGGCGGTGTGATCGCGGCTGATGAGAACGCGTGTAGAGCCCTATTTTGGACTCTTTGAGCGGCAGGGTGGTGGGTGCGCGCTCGGAGACGGGCCCATTCTTCGCACTACGTGCTTCGAAGGACACGCGAGCTGTCGCCACCCCCATCCTACGGGCTGTCTACTGACTGCCGGAAACCGCACACGGAGTGTGCGGACCACTTCACTGGCGGTTTTTCGGCAACCTCATGAGCGCATGACGACTTTCCAACCAGCTGCGGCGCAACTGGGCTGCTTTATTTCGGCAGGGCGGGGACGAGGAGCTTGGCGCGGTCGGCGGCGTCGCGGTCTTTGGGGCGGAAGCGGAGGAGTTCGCGGGCGGCGGCGGGGGAGCCCTGCTGTTTGAGGGAGGCGAGGTAGTCGTCGAAGGACTGGCGCTCGAAGGGGGAGAGGGGGCGGGTGGAGGCGGTGGCGAGGAGCCAGCGTGCCCAGGTGACGGCGGTTTCTTCGCCTTTGGCGGGCTTTTTGGGAATGGCGGCGACGGCGGCTTCGTAGTCGTCCAGCGAGATTTCCTCCATGTTGCCTGCTGGATTCAGATGGAGGCGGGCGAGGCCTTCGGCGAGCTTGAGGAACCACTCGGGCAAGTGGGTGCCTTTGGGGGGCATGGCGGCGCTGAAAAAGCCGTGGCCGGCGACGCGGAAGAGGACGCTGCTGCCGTCATCCGAGACGCGGGCGACGACGATGCCTTCTTCGTCATCGCTGCTGCGGGGGGTATCGCGGATGCCGGGGGTGAGGCAGTCTCCGGTGCGGAGCTCCCAGACGCGGAGTTCGCCTTCATCCGTGACGGTGACGAGACGCTGATCATCGGGGCTGAGGGCGATCACCGGCACATAGGAGTGATGCTGCATGGTGACGATGTTTTGGCGAGTGGCGATGTCCCAGACGCGGACGGCGCGATCACGGCCGGAGGTGATGAGGAGTTTTTCATCCTGGCTGAGCGTGACGGCACCGACGGCCGGCGGATGATGGAAGGGCTTGCCGAGGGGCTTGAGCGTTTTGGCATCGTAGATGAAGACCGTGCCGTCGGGATCTGCGGCGGCGTACATGGTCTTTTTGCGGTTGGCGCCGCCGGCTTCGGAGTAGCGGAGCTGCTCGGGCGAATTGTCCGGGCCTTTGATGCGGGTGATGAGATTTTTGTCGAGGACATCGACGAATTTGCGGCCGGACATGCGCTCATGAACGTCCCAAGCCTGCACGAAGGGATTGCCCCCGGGAGCCATCACGAGCAGGGAGCCGTCGCGGGTGAATTTGGCGTCTTTGACGGTGTGATCGATGTGGGAGGAGAGGAGGGCTCCGGTTTGAATGTCGAACACGCTGACATCGCCATGCCTTGAGACGGTGGTGATGAGGCTGGTGTCCGTGGCGGGCATGGCTTTGATGATTTCTCCGTCATGCTTGCGGATGGGATAGCGGAGCTGGCCGTTGCTGATATTCCAGACGTGCACGTAGCCGCCGCCGTCGCCTACGACGACGGACTGGCCATCGGCGCTGAAGGCGAGCGAAGTCACGGAGGACGGATGCATGAGCGGAGGATGCACATCGTCTTGATTGCGGAAGCTGCCGACGAAGACTTCGCCCTTGTTCATGCCGAGGGCGATCAACTCCTGCACGGGCTCGATGGCGACATGCAGGAGTCCTTTGTCGACTTCGATGGGATCACCGACGGCCTTGCCGAGGCGGAGATCCCAGGTGGTGGCGGCACCGTCGGGACCCTTGGGGTCGATGAGGCTGCCGCTGAAAATGGAGGCGGCAAAGACGCCGTCGTTGTCCACGGCGATCTCTCCGACGGCGCCTTTTTGCTGCATGACGACGGCGGGTTCCTGAGGCTGGCGTAGATCCCAGAGGTGGATGGAGCCCATGTCGGCGGCATCGACTTCACTGCCGGCGAGGAGTTTGGTGCCATTGCCGGAGAAGGCGATGCAGGTGACGAGAATGGGCAGGCGGGGCTGGAGGGTGCGGCGCTTGCCGTCTTTGAGGTTCCAGAGCTCGACGTTGCCATCGTCGCGTGCGACGACGACCTGCTGGCCGTCGGGGGTGACATCGAGGCAGGTGATTTCCACGCCGGGCGGGACGGGGTGATCGGTGCGCTCGCCGGTTTTCATGTCCCAGATGGAAATGATTTCACGGCGGGGTGCGCGCACGGCCACCTGGCCGGGGGTGGCCTTGGGCTTGAGGAAAGAGGCTGCGATGACTTTGTTTGTCTCACGACTGACGGCCACCTTGGCGGCTTCCACGGTTCCTTCGGGCAGGGCCAGCGGGGCGGTGTCTGGACGAATGAGGTGAACGTTTGCCAGGAGCGAGAGGAGATTGGTGGAGGAGAGCTCGTTGGCTGGATCGGTGCGCAAGGAGCGCGTGAGATAGGCGACGGCGTCGTTGTACTGACCGCGCTCGGTGAACTGGCGGGCCATCTGCTCGTCGGAGCGGCTGAAGGATTTTTTGAGGTTTTCGCGGCCGAGCTCGGCTTCGATGCGGTTGCGCTCCGCTGTGAAGTACAAGGCGGTGCTGGTGATGCCGCCGATGAGGACGGCGAGGGAGATGGCGATGGCGGCGGCGACGCCGACACGGTGACGGCGAACGAACCGGGCGATAAGGTAACTTCTGCTGGGCGGACGCGCGGTGATGGGCTCGAAGCTGAGGTAGCGCGTGATGTCGTCGGCGAGATCGTCGGCGCTGCCGTAGCGGCGGTTGGGGTCGCGCTCGAGGGCCTTGAGGGCGATCCAGTCGAGGTCTCCCTGAACGGTGGGCTCGATGGTGGAGGGCTTGGGGGGATCTTTCTCCGCGAGATCGCGCAGCAGCACGTGGATGGGCTTTGCGGCGATGTCCGAAGGGGTGATGAGAGCGCGGCCGCAGACGAGTTCGAAGAAGACGCCGCCGAGGGCATAGACGTCTGAGCGGGTATCGACATGCGAGCTGCCGTTTTCGATCTGCTCCGGGCTGATGTAGCCCGGGGTGCCGACGAGTTGATCGACACCGGTGGCGATGGTGTGGCCGGAGCCTTCGCCTTCGAGAACCTTGGCGATGCCGAAGTCGATGACTTTGGGGACGGCCTTGCCGGCTTCGTCCATGACCATGATGTTGCCGGGCTTGATGTCGCGATGGATGATGCCTTTTTGATGGGCGTGATTCACGGCGCGGCAGACCGGAATGAAGAGGGCGAGGCGCTGGCGCAGATTGAGATCGTTCTGCTTGCAGTAGCTGGTGATGGAGCGGCCTTTGACCATCTCCATGACGAAGAAAGGGGCACCGATGTCTGTCTCGCCCGCGTCCAGAATGCGGGCGATGTTTGGGTGCTCCATGATGGCGAGCGTGCGCTGCTCAATGGCGAAGCGGCCGAGGATGTCTGAGGAGGTGACGCCGGCCTTGACGATCTTGATGGCGACGATGCGGTGGATGGGCTTCACCTGCTCGGCACGATAGACGACGCCGAAGCCACCTTCGCCCAGTTTGTCGAGCAGACGGTAGCGATCGCCGATCCAGCCGTCGTTGCCGGTGAGGGACTCCATGTGGGAGCGCGGCCTGGAGGTGGTGCCCATGGAGGCCATGGAGCCCGCCGTGGCGGCAGGGAGGCCGCCGTGGCTTGGCATGGTGGAGGCGCCGGGAAGCGTGGCGGCACCGGGCAGGGTGCCCGGTTTGCCCGTGTGGATGGCAATGGTCTGATCCTCCGGACCGAGCGTGATGTTGCCGGTGTCCAAAGAGGGCGCAAATTTTTGATTCGATCCGCTGCCCATCGTAGCCGCAGGGAGACTGCGGCTGGGATTGGGGATGGCGATGGTCTGGTCTTCGGGGCCCAGGGTGATATTGCCGGTGGGTGGCTCGGGAGCGGGAGGCTTGGGCGTGACCGGCGGGGTCACTGGCTTGAGATTGGGAATCGCGATGGTCACGTCCTCCGGGCCCAGAGTGATCATTCCTGTCGGTGCCTCAGCGGGTGGCATGAACTTCGCATCCTCGTTTGAGGAGGAGGGTGGAGCTGGCTTGGCCGGATCAGGGTTCACGGGTGAAGAGGAAATACGGGGGCAATGTTTCAGAGAACCGGGGTGCGGGCAAGCCTTGTAAGCCGTGGGAAGCAAAAAGGTTGGACCCTTTCATGGGCTTGTGTTTGCATGCGGTCATCTTTTGTCAGCAAAGTTTCCATACGAACATTCCTCATGAATCCGCAAATTGGCTACATCTCCAACGGCAGGCTTTATCTCAAACCGACGGGCGGCCGCGAGGAGGAGATCGTTTCGGAATTTTCCAACAATTTGAAGAGGCGGCTGCAGAGCGTGCAGGACCGGCAGGGTTTTCGGAGCGGTGGAAGCGGTGCGGGATTTATGCGGGGAGGGCTGCCGACGGCCGAGCCGGCCAGTGTCGAAGACACTTTTCGCAGCGAGTTTTCCTGCGCGGGCAGTCAGGACGGGCACGTGTGCTATGCGATCGATGCGAATGAGGTTCGTGCACTGTTTGAATACAACCCGGGCGAGAAGTACGAGCGCCGGCTGCTGCATGGCCCGAAGCATCGTTTCAGTTCGATCTCCACGCGCCGAAATGAAGAGAGTGCCGAATGGCTACTGACGGCTGCGCAGGATCATGGCGTGAGCCGCATCTGCCTGTTCAAACCTGAGGCAGGCGGCGGGGGACTGATGGAACTGACTGAGGGGGACTCGCTGGATACTTTTCCTGTGTGGGAGCCGGGTAACGCGCGGTCTTTGGTGTATCAGACGTGCGGCATTGCCCGTCATGCGCAAACCCATGAGTGGGCAGGGCTGGGACCGGCGACGCTGCACCGTTTGAATCTGGACTCCGGAGACATGGAAACCGTGGCGGAGGACGTGCGGTATGATTTTCTCTGCCCCTCGTTCTCACCGGAGGGAACGCTTTACTACCTGCGCAGGCCGTATGAGCCCTTTCATACGCCGTCGTTTTGGAACATTCTGAAGGACATCGTGCTGTTTCCCTTCCGTCTGGTGAGGGCTGTTTTTGGCTTTTTGAATGTGTTCTCGATGTTGTTTTCGGGCAAGCCTTTGCAAACGGCAGGCAGGCCGCCGCAACCGCAGGCGGCTGACCCCAAGGCTGTGTTTCTGCATGGCCGCTGGGTGAACATGGAGAAGGCCATGAAGCATGCCGCGCAGAATGAGCTGAGTCATTTTGTGCCGCGCAACTGGCAACTGATGCGGCATGTGCCCGATGGTGAAGCCCAAGTCGTCTGCGAAGGCGTCATGGCCTATGCGGTGGGCGCGAATGAAACGGTCTATTTTTCCAACGGCGCGGGTGTTTTTGTGCAGAAGGACGGAAGCTCCAAACCTGAAAAGGTGAGTGATCGGAAACTGGTGACGTCGATTTTTGTGATGTGACCGTGAATGGTGCAGCGCTGTTACTTGAACTGGCGCAGGCGCAGGCTGTTTAAAATCACTGACACGCTGCTCAAGGACATGGCCACGCTGGCGATCATGGGATTGAGCAGCCAGCCGGTGAAGGGATAGAGGATGCCGGCGGCGAGGGGGATGCCGAGGCCGTTGTATAAAAACGCGAACATGAGGTTCTGGCGGATGACCTTCATGGTGGCGTGGCTGAGGGCGAAGGCCTGATGCAGGGCGCGAAGGTCTCCTTTCACCAGTGTGACGGCGGCGCTTTGAATGGCGACTTCGGTGCCGCTGCCCATGGCAATGCCGACATCGGCGGCGGCAAGGGCGGGAGCGTCATTGATGCCGTCTCCGGCAAAAGCGACGTGGCGATCCTTGCCGCGTGCCTGGTAGACGTGCAGAAGTTTTTCCTTGGGGGAGACTTCGGCGGCGACTTCGTCGATGTTCAGGTCTTTGGCGACGCGCTGCGCGGTGGCGAGAGCGTCTCCGGTGATCATCTGCAATTTCATACCGAGCGCGTGCAGCGCGGCGATGGCTGGCGGGGCGGAGTGCTTGATTTTGTCCTTGATGGCGATGAGGCCGAGCGGTTTTTCATTGAGCACGACGACCACGACGGTGCAGCCTTCCTCCTGCATTTTGACCGATTGGGCGCGGCATTCGGCGCTGACGAAGACGCCGTTCTTTTTCAAGAAGGCCTCCTGACCAATGAAGACTTCGCTTTCACCGACATTTCCCAGCACGCCGCCGCCTGTGACTGACTGGAAATCGGTGACGGCAGCGATGGGGATGTTGCGCTCCTTCGCGGCATTCACGATGGCGGTGGCGAGGGGGTGCTCGCTCATGGACTCAACGGCGGCGGCGCAGGCGAGCAAATCGCGGGCGGAGAGGCCGGGGAGCGGGAAGACTTCTGTGACTGACGGTTTGCCCTCGGTGAGGGTGCCGGTTTTGTCGAGCATCACGATGTCGATCTCGTGCAGGCGTTCGAGAGTTTCGGCGTTCTTGATGAGCACGCCCAGCTGCGCGCCACGACCGAGACCGACGGTGACGGCCATGGGTGTGGCCAAGCCGAGGGCGCAGGGGCAGGCGATGATCAAGACCGCGACAGCATTCACCACGGCAAAGGCAAAGGAGGGCTGCGGGCCGAACTGCCACCAGAGGAGAAAGGTGAGGGCTGCGACACCCACGACTGCGGGAACAAACCAGGCGGAGACGCGGTCTGCGAGACGCTGCACTGGGGCGCGGCTGGACTGCGCCTTGGCGGTCATTTCCACGATCTGACTCAGGAGGGTGTTCGCGCCGACGCGATCCGCACGCATGAGGAAGGTGCCGCTGCCGTTCACCGTGCCGCCGGTGACTGCGGCTTTCGCTTCCTTTTTCTGCGGCATGGATTCGCCGGTGAGCATGGACTCATCCACGGTGGAGCTGCCTTCGGTGACGCTGCCATCGACAGGAATGCGCGAGCCGGGTTTGATGCGCAGGACATCGCCGATCTGGATGTCATCCACAGGGGTCTCGATTTCCTCGCCGTTGCGTACGAGCAGCGCGGTTTTGGGCGCGAGATTCATCAAGGCGCGAATGG
Source organism: Prosthecobacter sp. (assembly GCF_049294395.1). GTDB lineage: Bacteria > Verrucomicrobiota > Verrucomicrobiia > Verrucomicrobiales > Verrucomicrobiaceae > Prosthecobacter. The sequence goes on along the minus strand of NZ_JBAQCR010000205.1, from coordinate 161,977 downwards.
CGGAGCCGGTGGCCTTGCGGGCGCGGAGTTCGAGGAGCTGGCCGATCAGCACGAGGACGGTGATGACGGCAGCGCTTTCAAAGTAGAGCACCATGCCGCCATGGGTGGCAGCGTGGGGAAGCAGGTTCGGCGCGGCCAGCGCGACGGTGCTGTAGAACCATGCGGCGAGCACGCCGAGGCCGATGAGCGTGAACATGTTGAAGCGCAGGGTGCGCAGCGAATTGGCAAAACGTACCAGCAAGGGCCAGCCGACCCAGAAGACGACGGGCGTGGCCCAGACGAACTGCATCCAGCCGGAGGCTTCGTGAGGGATGTCGCGAATGAGCGGGAGATCCATGCCCATGGAAAGAAGGACTACCGGGGCGGTCATTGCGGTGCTCCAGCGCACGCGCCACCAGAGGTCGTTGACTTCGTCGTCACCGCCATCGCCGCAGCATTCGGGCTCGTTGCGGTGGGCGAGTGGATTTTTTTCCAGAGCCATGCCGCACATCGGGCATGCGCCTGGTTTGTCGGAACGGACGCCCTCGCACATCGGGCAGATGTAGGCGGCGGGAGGCAGGTTTTCCTTCACAGCAGCGGCGGGCTGCGCCTCGTGCGAGGAGCAGTGCGGGCAAGGTGTGGGTGCGTTGGGAAGCATCGCGGCGGTAAGGTAGCCGCACAAACAACGCCATCACCAGCCGATTTTTGGCGAAAGGTGCTCATGCCCGGGGTTTGCGGGTGTGGGGAGAGCGTGGGGGATATGGTGTGACAGGAGGTGCTGGGTGGCGCGTCCGGAACCGGCTAAAGCCGGGACTACAATACGTACGCTGCGGACTGCGGTGCGTGTGGTGCGTGCGGCAGATTTGGCGGGACGCCGCTTTGGGTGGCTGGATGGAGGGTTGAGGACGGAGGCCATTTAATAGCCTGCGAAAGCGGTGGCTCCGATGCAGGCTTGCGCCTTGCATCTGCGCGACCGCACTCCAAAAGCTGGCGCGTGGCCTCGTGCACCTAATCTCCCAAACGCACGATGAATGCTCTTTGCTGGGCTGAGGGCCGTTCAACCTTGGCGTCAGCCTTTGGTGATGCACTCGTCGAGATTGAGGATGGCGCTGGCGACGGCGTACCAGGCGGCGAACTCGGCGGAGGGAAGGTTTTTGGGGAGTTCGACGCCGGCGCTGAGTTCCTGGGTGGCTTGGGGGTCTGTTTGGGCGGATTCGAACTGGGTTTCCCAGAGGGTTTTGAGGACGGTGAGTTCCTGCGGTTTGGGTGTGCGCGCGAGGGCGAGGCGGAAGGCGTGCTGGAGGCGGGAGTCGAGGTCGGTGCTGGGGGATTCGGCGATGATGCGCTTGGCGAAGGCCCGGGTGGCGCCGACGTAAACGGGATCGTTGAGGAGGGTGAGAGCCTGCAGCGGGGTGTTGCTGCGGGAGCGGCGCACGACGCAGGCCATGCGGGCGCTGGCGTCGAAATTCATGAAGCTGGGATAGGGTGAGCCGCGCTTGAGCACGACGTAGAGGCCGCGGCGGTACTGCTCGGCTCCGGGACTGACGACGTAGTTGTACTGCTGGCCGCCGACTTTCTGCCAGAGGCCGTCGGGCTGGGGCGGGCGAATAGGGGTGCCGCCTTGTTTGAGATTGAGGAGGCCGGAGATGGCGAGGGCGTTGTCGCGGATGGCTTCGGCGTCGAGGCGGAAGCGGGGGCCGTGCCAGAGGAGGGAGTTGGAGGGATCGACGGAGGCGGAATTTATGATTTTTGATTTATGATTTTTGATTTCCGGAGAGGGAGGCGCGTTGGCCAAAGGGCGGATGGAGCTGGTTTGTTGATAGGTGGCGCTGAGGACGATTTTTTTGAGGAGGTGCTTCATGTTCCAGCGGCTGTCGATGAACTCGGTGGCGAGCCAGTCGAGGAGTTCGGGGTGGCTTGGAACTGCGCCTTTGATGCCGAAGTCTTCGAGGGTGGAGACGATGCCGGTGCCGAAGAGTTCAGCCCACCAGCGGTTGACGGTGACGCGGGCAACGAGGGGATTGTCGCGGCTGGCGAGCCATTTGCCGAGGGTGATGCGGTTGGGCGGGCCTTTGAGCTGAGTGTTGAAAATGGCGGGGACTGACGCGGTGACGGGGTCGGCGGGATCGGTGTAAACGCCGCGTTTGAAAATGGTGCTCATGCGCGGCTGGGGGAGTTCGCGCATGACCTCGGTGGTGGGGGCGGCGAGGGCGGTGATCTGCTTTTGCAGTGTGGCTTTCTGTTTTTCGAGCTTGGCGAGTTCGGGGTCTTTGGAAAGCGGTGCGGGGACGGCTTTGCCTTTGCGGCCTTTTTGGACAACGGGCGCTGGTTCTTCGACTTCGGGGAGGCAGGCGGCGACAATGCCTGCGATGCTGGAAATGCGAAGGCAGCCGATGACGAGGCCGTTGCCGAAATTTTGCGCCATGCGGATGCTGAGCTTGGTGCCGGGAGTGATCGCCACGGGCTGCTGGAGTTCGAAGGCGGCCCAGTGGGGTTCGTGAAAGCGCTGGCCGATGGCCCAGGCGCTTTTGCCGGTCTTGGTGACGAGGCTGGTGACATCGTAACCTTTCTGCGAGTAGTCGGCGTAGGCGGTCTTGAAGGTCAGCGGCTGCGTTTTGCCATCGGGCGTGGTGAGGGTGCAGTCGAAGGAGTGGAGAACGAAGTTGGGGCGATTGACCCCTCCCCTTCCCGGCCCATCGCCAGGGATGGAGGCGTGGGTGAGGGTTTCGAGCATGAGGCCGCTGAGCTCGCCGGCGGTGAGGTCGGTTTCGAAGGTGTAGGTGTCTTTGTCGGGGGCGGGGCCGGTGAGGAGGACGCTGCCGTCGGGCTGGAGTTCGGATTCGGCATCGCTCTCGGTGATGAAGGCGGTGGGCTTGAGGGCTTTGAGGGCATTTGATGAGGCGTTTTTGTCGACAGGTTTGCCGGTGCTGGCGACCTGCTTTTGATAAGCGGCGATCTGAGCATTCAAGGTCTTCATCTGCGCGGCGAGCTGTGCGCGCTGCGCATCGCCGCCGGGGTCGCTGATTTTGAACGGCGAGCCTTTGAACTGAATGGAGCCAGGTGTGGTGGGATTGGTGCGTTCAGCTTCTTTCTCGGTGTTGTTGTAGTAGGCGAGGAGCGAGTAGTAGTCGCGCTGGGAGAAGGGATCGTATTTGTGATTGTGGCACTGGGCGCATTCGAGCGTAGTGCCGAGCCAGACAGCACCGGTGGTGTTGACGCGGTCGATGACCTGATTGATGCGGCTCTCTTCGGGTTCGGTGCCGGCTTCGACGTTGGTGGGGGTGCAGCGATGAAAGCCGGTGGCGATGATTTGCTCTGGCGTGGCGTTGGGGAGGAGATCGCCGGCGATTTGTTCGAGGGTGAACTGATCGAAGGGCAGGTTGGCATTGAGCGCGTTCACCACCCAGTCGCGCCAGGCCCAGACTTCGCGGAGGTCGTCACGCTGAAAGCCGTGGGAGTCGGCATAGCGGGCGAGATCGAGCCAGGGGCGGGCCCAGCGGACGCCGAATTGATCGGAGGCTAGGAGGCGGTCGGCTAGTTTTTCCAATGCCGAATGACGAATGTCGAATGACGAACCGGAGCGACATTCGTTGACGAAGGCGTCGACTTCAGAGGGAGTGGGAGGGAGGCCGGTGAGGTCGAGGGAAAGGCGGCGGATGAGGGTTTCGGGAGAAGCGGGTGGAGAGGGAGAGAGGTTGCTGGCTTCGAGTTGGGCGAGGATGAAGCGGTCGATCTCGTTCTTGGGCCATGCCTGATTTTTGACGGCGGGCAAGGCGGGGCGCTGGGGCGGGATGTAGCTCCAGTGCTGGAGGGTTTCGAGTTTGTCGGGCCAGTGGGCGCCGGCGGTGATCCAGTCGCGGAGGTGGGAGATTTCGACGGTGGTGAGGCGGTCGCCGCGTTTGGGCATGGCGTCTTTGTCTTCCTTGGGCAAGGCGACGCGGCGGAGGAGGTCGGAGCCGATTTTGAGGTGCTGAGGCGAGGCGGTGTCGAGGCGGAGATCGGCTTTGTGGTGCTCGGGGCCGTGGCATTCGAAGCAGGCGCGCTGGAGGACGGGATAGACGTCTTTGGAGAAGTCGGTGCTTGCGGCGTGGAGGGTGGCTGTGGCGAGCAGCGCGATGAAGGCGGGACGGAGCATGCTGCTGTATGAACGAGGCGCGGGGGGCGGACTTTCGGGATCTGTAGAGGCGGGAGCGTGTGCTACAGCAAGAGTGCGCAGGATGAATCGTCAATCTGCGGCGCTCAGGAGTTCTGCGGGAGTGAGTGATTGACGATTGTCGAACAATCGATTGTTGATTTTTGAAGTATCGATCACGGCCTAATGAGAGCGTGTTTGGCGTGATGCATCCTCAGGTGAAAAGCATGGCATGCTGGAATGCCATTCCGTGATGGGTGGTTATCGGAGGCTGGGGTGGCATTGGAACGTCGTCAGACAGCGGAGCCAATCTGCGGCGGCACTGGTTGCAGACGCTGCTGGTGAGCTCTGGGTGCGGTGAAGTGCTGGGTTTGCTGCCCGGGTGGTTTTGGCCCTACCCAGGGTCGCCTCGCTGAGGCTCGGCTGACCCTGGGCTGTAATCCGCAGCTCCGTTGGAGCTGGTGTAATGCGGAGCGAAGTGTGGGAAGATGCGTTAGTCAGACAAGGAAGCCAGTGTGCAGGGCACGATGCGCTTTGATCGCCTGAGGCTGGGCATTATGGCGTAGCACTGATACGAATGCGACAGCGTCTGGGAAACGAAGCACAGCGGGTATGTGTGCGGCAAAGTTGGGCGCGAAGTCGCTTTCGCAAACTGGACAGCGGGTTAAGGACGAAGCGCATTCTTTACCCCGCGAAAGCGGCGGCTCCGATGCAGGCTTGCGCCTTGCATCTGCGCTACCGCACTCCAAAAAACGCTGTCGCGGCCTTGGTGGCTGAGTGTTCAATGCACACGTGCACATCCCTAGACGAGTGCCGTTCCTGTTATCCAGTCAAGGATCCAGATGGTTCTGCTACAAGAGGCGGCGGGCGTTGCGGAGGCCGTCGGCGGTGACGACGGCCTGGTTGCGGGCGGCGACCATGAAGTCGAGGTAATTCTGCCACTGCATGGGGCGCAGGGAGGCGAGGCCCATGCTGCGGCGGCTGTAGCCGTAGTCGGCGATTTCCCAGCCGAAGTCGGAATGGCGGTTGCGGTAGTCGGTGCGGTGAATCCAGGCGCCGAATTCGTCTTTGCGCCAGACTTCGGGATCGTTGCCGGGAATGATCTGGGCGAGACTCCAGACGCTACGGACGACTTCGAGGTCGTAGCCTTCGGCGCTGTGGCTGGAGAGGGATTCGGACATGGAGAGTGGAGGATAACAGGGTGAGCCTATTTGGCAGCTGTTTGCATGAACTCAGTTTCCAGATTCCGGCTAAAGCCGGGACTACAATACGTACGCTGGGTGCTTCAGATTCGGGGTGATGCGGGGCTTCCAGAACGGGCTAAAGCCCGAACTACGTACTCAGAGGAGCTGCTGATTTGTTATTCGGGAGATTTTCCTGAAGAGGACTGAGGTGCATGGCCTTGTTCAGCGATTCGTTGCTTACTTCAATTCGATGTTGTCGATGAGACGAGTGGTGCCGAAGAAGACGGCGACGGCAATGACGACGAGCTCGGTGGTGGCGGAGACGGGCTGGAGAGTCGTGGCATCCACGGCGGCCACGTAGTCGATGCGGCTGGAGGGGGCTTTTTCCTGGATGGTCTGGGTGATGAGGCGCTCCAGAGCGGCGGGGTCGCGCTCGCCGTTTTTCCAGGCGTCACGGGCGGCCACGAGTGCGGCGCGGAGTGCTGGGGCTTGTGCGCGTTCTTCGGGGCTGAGATAGCGATTGCGGCTGCTCATGGCGAGGCCGTCTGCCTCACGCACGGTGTCGATGGCATGCAGGACGACATTGAAATCGAGGTCGCGCACGAGACGGCGGATGATGGCGAACTGCTGGTAGTCTTTTTTGCCGAAGACGGCGTCGTCGCACTGAACGAGGTTGAAAAGCTTGGCGACGATGGTGCAGACGCCTTCGAAATGGCCGGGGCGGCTGGCACCGCAGAGGCGCTGCGAGAGGCTGGTCTCGTAGAGGGCGATGCTGCGATCTGCGGGATACAGTTCATCGGCCTTGGGTGCGAAGATCATGTCCGCGCCGTTGTCACGGCAGATGCTGAGGTCCTCGATGAGGGTGCGGGGGTATTTGCTGAAGTCTTCGCCGGGACCAAACTGGAGGGGATTGACGAAGATGCTGACGGCGACATTGCCGCTCTGGCCGGCGATCTCGCGTGCGGCACGGATGAGCGCGGCGTGGCCATCATGCAAAGCGCCCATGGTGGGGACGAAGACGCAGCGGGCGCCTTTGTTGATGGTGCTCCAGGAACGAAGCTGGCGGATGTTGTTGATGACGTTCATGATTTTAAGTCTCTGGATTCAAATACGGCGTAGCCCAGGGTAAAGAGCGTAACGTTTACGGCGAGCAGCACTGCAAAGCTTCGCGCAATGATCGGCCAGTCGATGGTCTCAGCGAGAACCCGGGCCCAGACGGAGATGTGCTTGGTCAAAAGGAGATGCTCGTAACTTTCCATGAACCGGCTCTCACGCAGAATCATGTCCACCAGAGAATAAGATAATGCACCAATGGTGGCGGCGGCGGGTTTGATGGGGAAGCAGGAGAGGAAAAACGCGATGCTGCTGATCGTCGTCATGCCCAGACCGAGTGTGATGGCCGCCAGCATGTAGCGCTGGAGCCCGGGCAGCCAGTCATAGAAGGCAATGACATTGATTTCCGGGGCAAACGCAAAGAATCCGCCCCCCGGCCCCTTCATGGCAATACCAAGCAGGAAGGCCACAAAGAACAAAAAGAAAATCAACAGCACCGCATACGAACTGGCGGTGAGGTATTTCAGCAGCAGCAGCCGAAAGCGGCTGACCGGACGGGCCAGAAGCAGACGCAAGTGGCCGTCCTCCGCCTCCTTTGCCACGATGTCTCCCGCCACGAGGGTGAGGTAGATGCCGCCAAGGATGAACACGGCCAGCTTCACCACGATGAATGCGAGAGTCAGGGCAGAAATGTAATATTCGAACGAATCCGTCTGGGGCGCGATGACCTTGGCCATCCATTTTTCGAAGCCCAGGGTTTTCAGCATGACCAGAATGACCACCTGTAAAACGGAAAAGACCCCGAACCCAATGTAGGTGCGCTTTCGTGCAAAGAGCTTCAAGAGCTCGCCATACCACTGCTGGAAGAAGAGCGTCATGATCTTGAGGAGAGTCCCATGTAAAGTTCTTCCAGCGTGTGATGATGCGTCTGCCAGGCATTGACCTGCACTTTGCCATTCACGAGTGCGGTGACGAGTTCATGGGGCTCCATGTTGAGCGGGACTTCGACGATGCCGTGTTTGTCCATGGTGGCGCCGCAGCGGTCGAGGACTTCGCGGGCGAGGCCGATGTCGTTGGTTTTGAGCTGGAAGATGCGGCGCGATTTTTCCTGCGAGGGGACGGGGCCTTCGAAGACTTTTTTGCCGTCCTTGAGGATGACGCAGCGATCGCACATCTGCTCGACTTCGCCGAGGAGATGGGAGTTGAGCATGATGGTCATGCCGTGGTGCTTGCGGAGGTGGAGGATGAGCTCGCGGAACTCGCGGATGCCTTCGGGATCGAGGCCGTCGGTGGGTTCGTCGAGGAGGAGGATCTTGGGCTGAGGCAGCAGGGCCTGGGCCAAGGCGAGGCGCTGACGCATGCCGTGGCTGTAGGTGGCGGTTTTTTGCTGGATGGCGCGGGTGAGATTGACCATCTGCACGACGCGTTTCACCTCGGCCTCGTCCCACCAGCCGGAGAGGGAGCAGAGGACGCGGAGGTTTTGCCAGCCGCTGAGGTAATCGTAAAAAACGGCGGCCTCATAGATGGCACCGATCTGCTGGAGGGCTGCGCCGCGATTTTGCTGAACGCTGCGACCGCCAATGCGGACCTCGCCGGCGTCCGGGCGCACCATGCCGAGGGTGATGCCCATGATGGTGCTCTTGCCGGCGCCGTTGTGGCCGAGGAGGCCGAGGATCTCGCCTTCGCGGACTTCGAAGCCGACGTCATCGAGCGCGAGCCGCCCGGTGGGCCAGCGCTTGGTGAGGTGTCTTACTTCGAGGAGTGCCATGGAATGTGACATTGGCGTGATGCCGCTGCGGATGCGAGTTTTTAGTCACTCTGCGCAGAAGAAGTCGCCAAATTCGCATTTACACCGTGGCTGCCCGACTGCATTACTGCGGCCTGTCCACGCCCCCCTTTTTGCCATGCAGTTTTATTTCCCTACGACCCTCAATCTCGGCCAAGAACACAGCGAAGGCTTTCACCAGGAACTGCTGCGTGGGCTGACCCACAAGCTGAACAACCTGCTGGCGGTGATCCAGGGCTTTAGCAGCTTGATTTTGATGACGGACGACCTGGATCCGGGTGTGAGCGAAAACATGCAGCACATCCGTGAAGCATCTCTGGGGGTGACCAATCTGAGCGAGCGCATTCGCTCCGCCGGCGGCTGTGCGAAGATCACGCCGCAGTCACTCGGTCTGAACGAATACCTTCCTGTCATTGAAGGCGCGGTGATGGAGCCGTTTCAAAAAGAGGGCGTGCAGCTTGAGGCTGATGTGCAGGCCGGTCTGCCGCCGATCCTGGTGGATCCGACGAAGTTCAAAGACATCCTGACCGAGTTGCTGAAAAACGCCGCTGAAGCTGCCGCCAAGGGTGGTGGCCGCTGTGCGCTGAAGATTTGCGGACCGGGCACGATCACTCCTGCTGAACAGCGCCGGGTGGACATTCTGGTGAGCAACACCGGATCCCAGATCGCCCCGGAGAAGATTCAGGAGGTTTTTCGTCCGTTCCATGGTTCCAAGAACAGCAATCACCTCGGCCTGGGGCTGACGATTGCCGCGATGCTGAGCCATCAGATGAACATCCAGCTGGGCGTGGCGTCTGAGAACAACACGACCACGTTTTGGCTGAGCTGCCCGATGGTCTAGGACCTTCGGCTGAATGTTTTTTGAGTTTTGACGTTTAATTTAGATGCAACGGAGGCACGGCCTTCGTTGTCGTATTGGACATCATCCTTTGGAGGTCTCTCATGAAACGATCCGTTCTGTTCGCCGCCTTGCTGCTCAGCGTGCTTCCGGCCAGCGCTGCTCCGAAGAACTACGGCACGATCACGACACGTGATGGCAGGTCTTTCTACGAGTGCCAAGTCATGCACATCTACCCTGATGGTGTGACCTTCGCACATAAGAATGGTGCGGCTAAAATCCTTTTTGGAGAGCTTCCCGAGAGTCTGAGGAGTGAATTTCGCTACGATCCGAAGGCGGAGGCCGAATATCAGAAGGAGCAGGCTGCTCTGCGCAAAGCAGAGCAGGAGCGGCAGAAGCAGCAGGAGATCGCGATGCAGGAACGGCTGATGGAGGCGAAGATGGCCGAGGCGAGCTATCTGGCGACCGCGAGCCGTCTCGCAGCCACGTCAGGATCGGTCGCAGGCACTCAATCCCCTTCGTGGGTGGGGACGCCGATCACGGGTCCGGCGGTGGGTGGGCGGTCCTACAGTGGGAGCAGCTACTCGCGTTTTGGCTACCCGTATGGGTACTCGGGCAGCGGCTATTATTACGGCGGAAGCTATGGCTACCCCTATGGCGGCTATTCGTATGGGAGCTACCCGTACTACAGCGGCTACTATCCGAGCTACGGGGGGTATTATGGGGGCGGCTGTGGCCCCACGATCAGCGGCCAATGGAATCTGGGGCATGGGATCCACATCGGGATCGGAACAGGGGGTTTTGGTTTCGGTGGCATGCATCACCACCATCATTGAGAGATTTGCTTCGGTGATCTGAAGCATTAAAAGCTGGCAAAAGTGGCGTTTTGGAGTCAAATCCAGAACTATTATGAAAACGTTCTCACTTCTGATTGTCACGCTTCAATTGGGATTCGCGGTTTGTGCGAGTGCAGAAGAGCCAACCACGATCGAAACGGCTCAAGGCAAAACGTATGAGCGGTGCAAGATCATGAAACGTGACCCGGATGGGGTGTTGTTTTCGCACAGCAAGGGTGTGGCGAAGGTGTTGTTTTCGGATCTGTCCGAACCGATGCGCAATGCGCTGGGGTATGATGCCTTCAAAGCCGATGCGTATGAGAAAGAGCAGGCGGAGGCACGCAAGGCGGCGGTGCAGGCCAAACGCGAGCGTGAAACCAAGATGGCCGAGGCCATGATCGCTGCGCAGGCCAAGTATGCGGCGCAACAGCCGGTGGTGTATGTGCAGCAGCCGAATGGCGGCTACATGCAGAGCCTGGCACCCGTGCTGGGGCTAGGACAAATGGGAGCGTATTATTATGGCGGGGGCTATCATGGACATGGGATGTACCGGAATCGCGGCTGGAGCCCCAGCAACTCCAACATTGGTGCAGGCAGCGGTGGCGTGTATGTGCCGCAGGGACATGGCCTTAACTTCTATGGCTCCCCCAACGTGAGCTGGAGCCCGACGCTGGGGTACACGGATCTGAACAACCATCTGCCGGTGCTCTTTGATCAGCCGCATTCGGGCGTGGTTCCCGGTGTGGGGATTCATGGGAGCACCTCGATTGGGCATCATCGATAGAGCGTTTTAAATCTTATAGCGCTCTTAACTGATGCCCTCGTGCGGGGCACAAAAGCCAGTCCCCTCACCCCTGCCTTTGACTTCGTCTATTTGCCTTACGGCGGTCTTCGACCCGCTGCGCTCCGGTTCCCCCGAAGAAAAGGATTCGGTGTCGTCGTGTGCCAGGGGCGGGGAGAGGGAGAACCGATTTGGCTGCACTTGATTCAGTGGACACGTAACGCTCCAGACCCTTGCCAACTGAGGCTGGGAAGGATTTGATGGCATTTGAGTTTAACACGCGATGAACTGACGGGCGGGCTGTCGCCACACCCAGCTTACGGCCGAGGCATGCTTCATGTGCGCCTGGTCCTACACAACTGCACGCTGCAGCCATCCTACGGGGGCACGAAAAAGGGCGGATCTGTTGCCAGATCCGCCCGTGGGAAAAATCATGCGTGGCTGATTAGATCAGGCCGGCACCTTTGAGGACGTTGTAAGCGCCGTTCTTGTCGATGGTCTTGAGGGCGCGGGCGCTGAGCTTGACGTCGATGAACTTGTTGAGTTCAGGAACGAAGATGCGCTTCTTGCGAAGGTTCGGGAGGATGACGCGCTTCACACGCTTGGTGATGTGACGACCGATACCGCCTTCTTTCTTGGCTTTACCGCTGCGATGGATGTGGTGGCCGCGAGTAACGCCGACGCCGGTGATTTGACAGATAGTAGCCATGATGAGTTCTGGGGAAAAATTGGGGCGCGATACTAGCCGAGGAGAGAGTGACGTCAACCAAAAGTCTGCCTTTCCGGCTTCAGCGGGTCGGACGGCCCACCATGAGGCTGGTCATCTGGGGGTTCATGAGGTAGCCGATGCCGAAGTTCAGGGGCTTTACAAGATACTTCCCGGAGGAGTAGGCGGCGACCAAATCCGGCTGCTGGTGGCCGGAGAAGATCTCCAGGGTGCCGCGATAGTTGCCGTAGAGCCAAAGATTCCAGCCGTAGCGGCTGAAGTCACGGAAAGGGATGCCGGAGGGATCCTGCACGATGGCGCTGCTGTGGCGCAGCAGGTAGTCGCGGATGTTGGAGAAGCCGCTTTCGTGCATGAGGTAGGAGGCGCTTTTCAAGAAGGCTGGAACGCGGCCCAGGCGAGAAACGAAGGTCAGGAACGGGCCGCTGGGGGTGACGCCGCCATTGGAGAGGTCCTGACGGAAGTAGAAGACGCGCTTGGAGGAGCCAAAGCCGCTGCGGCAGCGAATCATGAGGCCGGTGTTTCCTGAGGAACCGGAGAGCGTGACATTGCCAGCGCCATCCAGACGAACCGTATCCACGGAGTCCACCGTGTGGCCGGTCCGTGACATGAAGGCCATCAGCAGCGGCAGCACGCCGCGAAAGCGGGTGGCCTGCAGATTGCTGCGCATCTCCGTGGTGATGAAGTAGCCGTTTTGCATGATGTTGGCGACGGCGTTGTGGAGACCGGTGAGGCCGGCGTCGATTTCGGACTGGGACAGATCGCTCAGCCGAGGAAGGGGTTCGGCTGGCTCCAGACCGCAGAGGACGTAGGTCTCTGCTGAGGGAAAGAGGGCGCTGGCAAAGAGGAAGTCCGGCCCGCTGAAGGGGTAGAACATGGCGTTGGCATTCCTGATGTCGCCGATCTCTTCACTGGCCCAAGACTGCAAGGGGCCGCGGCGGAGGTTTTGGTGGGCCGCCCAGAGGCTGTCCATGCGCTGCTTGTGCGCGGTGACGGCGGCCGTCTGGCTGTAGGACGAGTCCAAGCCGGCGAACAAGCGGGAGATGTCATTGATGGAGCCCGAATGCGTGGGCACATTCATGGACACGGCACCGTTAAAGAGCGGAACATTGCCTGCGCTCTCTGCACGTTTCACGCTGCCGCCACCGAGGGCATCCAGCACGCTGTTCCACTGGCTGACCTTGGTGGCTACCGAGTAATTTTTAAAGGCGTCCTCAGGCAGTGCACAGGCCGCGAGCAGCAGCAGCGCCGACAGCGCAGCTGTCACCCGGCAGAACGTGGAGAGATCATGATTTCTTGGAGCCATCATAGAGCCACGAACGTACCCGACCGAAAACGACCTCCAAGTAAGTCTTTGTAAGGAGAAGCCGCTTTATTTAGGGTCTTTTTTATTCATTATGAATATTCAGCGCCACTGTTTTAGGGCGCTGAATATTCAAGAATCTGCGGACCTGACTGCTTACTTCGGCTGGTGCATGCCGATGCAATGGAAAGCGCCACCTTCGGTGACGAGATCCTTGGCCATCATGGAGATGATTTCACGGCCGGGGAAGCATTCGGAGATCTTGTCTTCGGCGGCGGCGTCCTTCTTCTTGTGACCGAAGAGCGGGACGAGCACAGCGTTGTTCATGATCATGAAGTTCGCGTAGCTAGCTGGCAGACGGCTGAGGCGCCAGTCCTTCATTTCGATGGCCTGGGGCATTTCGATCTCGATGATCTCGAGCTTGCCGCCATCGGGGGCTTTGACGTCGTCGAGACGCTCGCGGATATCCTTGAGCACGCGGTGGTTCGGGTCAGAGTCACGGGGCTCGACCATGCAGATGACGGCGTCTTCACGGATGAAGCGCACGATGTCGTCGATGTGGCCGTCGGTGTCGTCGCCTTCGATGCCTTTCTTGAACCAGACGATGTCTTTGACACCGAGCATGGCCTTGAGTTCTTTTTCGACCTCGGCCTTGTTGCCGGGTTTGCCGCCGTGGCGGTTCGGATTGAGGAGAACGGCCTCGGTGGTGAGGAGGGTGCCTTTGCCGTTGGTTTCGATGGCTCCGCCTTCGAGGATCATCTTGGAGGTGAAACGCTCCATCTTGAGAGCGGCGGCCGCTTTCTCAGGGATGGCGTTGTCGAGGTCCCATGGCGGGAACTTGCCGCCCCAGGCGTTGAACTCCCAGTCGGTGATGGCGACCTTGCCGGTTTCGTTGTGCTTGATGAAGATCGGGCCATGGTCACGGCACCAGACGTCGTTGGTGGCGTTCTCGTAGAGATCCACCTGGCTGAGATCGCCCTCGTTGTCGGCGATGCTGAGGCGGATGTTCATGTGGCTGAGCATCGGGGCATTGATGCGCACGCGCTCATAGCGGGAGATGACGCTGGCGATCTCGCCGAACTTGTCCTGCAGCTTGTGGTAGGTCTTGGGGCAGCTTTCCTTGTTGGAGGGCCAGGAGAGCCAGATTGCCTCCTGCGGCTCGAATTCGGCGGGCAGACGGTAGTTTTGGGGATAGGAGGCGTTACTCATCGATGTAGCGTTTGGTCAGGGGAGCGTAGGTGTCAATGCGGCGATCACGGAAAAAAGGCCAGATGCGGCGGAAATCTTCCACCGCAGAAAGGTCACACGGCACGATCAAAATCTCTTCATCGCTCACGGAGGCCTTTGCAACGATTTCTCCATAAGGATTTGCAACAAAGCTCTGGCCCCAGAATTCGCTCTGCTGCTCGGTGCCGACGCGGTTCACGGCGGCGAGGTAGCAGCCGTTGGCGACGGCATGGCCGCGCTGGACGGTCTCCCAGGCGCAGTGCTGGGCGGCACCGAGGGCGGCCTTTTCACTGGGGAGCCAGCCGATGGCGGTGGGGTAGAAGAGGATCTCCGCGCCCATGAGGGCGGTGAGGCGGGCGGCTTCCGGGTACCACTGGTCCCAGCAGATGAGGACGCCGATGCGGCCGAATTTCGTGTCCCAGACGCGGTAGCCGAGGTCTCCAGGGGTGAAATAAAACTTCTCTTCGAAGCCGGGGTCCTGGGGGATGTGCATCTTGCGGTACTTGCCCATCACGGTGCCGTCGGCGTCGATGACGGCGGCGGTGTTGTGGTAGAGGCCGGGGCCGCGTTTTTCGAAGAGGGGGACGATGATGACGACGCCGAGTTCCTTGGCGAGGGGGGCGAGTCTGTCTGTGGTGGGGCCGGGGACGGCTTCGGCGAGATTGAAGAGTTCGGTGTCCTGGGTGATGCAGAAGTAGGGGGTGTTGAAGAGTTCCTGCAGGCAGATGATCTGCGCGCCACGGGCTGCGGCATCACGAATGAGACGTTCATGCTGCTGCACGCTTTCTTCCTTGCTTGAAAATGCCCGGCTTTGCACCAGACCGAGAGTCACCTTTGCCATAAGAGGGTGACGGTTCACCGCCTGCCGGGGAATGCAAGAAAAGATGGGTGGCGGGAGTGGTGCGGAGGGGACTTCATGCCACGCGAGCGGCATGCCTTTGATGGCGGCATGGACGGCGAACCTTTTTTTTGAGCCTGCCATGTTGCAGACCCGAAATTTGGGACCCGCAGCAGCGGTTCCCTACCAGCGCCGGGGGCGTGCGTGTGTGCAAGACGCTTGACCTGCGCTGGAGGACGGGCGGGCTATCGCCACACCCATCCTACGAGCCGGAGGCGTCAGGCGCGGTCAGCGGAGAACTTGCCTGCGCCGGTGAAGAGGAGGGTGACGTAGGCGAAGAGGTAGACCATGGCGAGCTCGCCGCTGTGTTCCCCGGTGAGGGCCATCTTATGCACCATGAAGAAGGCGGTGCTCATGGTGATGGCCAGCATGAGTGCTGCCAAGCGGGTGAACAGGCCGAGGATGAGCAGCGCTGAGCAAACGACTTCTGCGAAGACGGCGAGGCCTGCGTTTACTGTGGAGGACATGCCGAACAGCGCTGGGAATTTTTCCGCCGTGGCGGAGAAGTTGAGCAGCTTGCCGCGGCCGTGGAGGAGGAGCATGGAGAGGCCGACGGAGAGACGGAGGATGAGCAGGCCGAAGGAAGGAGACTTGGGGAGGAAGGAGAGATGGAGGAGCTTGAGCATACGTGGGGGGTAGTGTGTGTGAGGCGCTGGAGCATGGCGGTGCACAGGATGTGCCGACAAGTTAAAAGATTGATGCGGGGATGCTGGGAAGTGATGGCTGGTTGTTGAAGTAAGGCGCAGGGGCAGCCCGAGCATGGGGCCAAGGGGAGAGGTTCGCGATTTAGCGGCGGGTTGTGTCACCGCTACGCGGTTCCGCGCATGGTGCGGTGCACCGTGGGCTGGCGCCCATGGCTACCGTTGTGTCAGCGCTACGCGCTTTATGAGGAGGCAGACGAGACAGATGCTTTTTCCATCGGCTCACTGTGAGATGGGATGGTTGTGCCTGCGTGCGCGCTGAAAGGCGGGTGCTTGAGGAAAGGGGGAAGCGGGTGGGGCGGCAGGTGGCGCTGGGATGATGGATTCTAGGGACGCGCACAACGCGTCCCTACCAGCCGTGGGGCTGCGGGCCGATGGGTTCTGCGTGGATGGCAGGCATCGCAGTTTCCAAAACTCATTTCCGTTTGGCTGGCTGTTTCTTGATCGAGGATCCAGGGCTTCCATCTTGCTCCTTCGCTTTACGAGCTACGGAGGACGCGTCCCTCTCCTGCGTCGAGCCCCGAAGGATCTGAACTCATGGCGGCTCAATGGTGGAACGGAGGATCACTTTTTTGGCTTGAGGCGAGGAAAGTGCGCAGCGCTTTTGGAGTGCGGCTGCGCAATCCTGAAAGGGTGCAGCTGCCGCTTTCGAACGTCTCGTGGCACGCGTGCGCTGACGGGCTGGCGGAAGTTCACCGGCTCCCGCCTTCGAATAAGCAGTGGTATGCGTGAGCCGAGCAGCACGTCGAAAGCGGTAGCTGCGTTCGTTCCTCACTGCGCAACCGCAGTCCATATCGGAGGCGCGCGCAGCGTTTTGGAGTGATGCCGTGTCATTTGGAAAGGGAGACGCGTTGGGAGCAAGGCACGTCCCACTGCTGCGAATGGTCGGATGCCGATAAAACCGTGGAAGTTATGCGGGAGGACAGGTCGACAGGCGGCTGGTTGAGGACAGAGAGCCCTGCCAGCGCTGGACATGCACGTGCCTGACGCGAGGTAGGGCGCCTGGTCCTCCAAGCGCGTCGAGCGCCACCACGCGCTGCTTTCAGGAAATCCGTTTTGGGAAATGCTCTTCCATGATCAGACAAGTCAGATGGCGGGGGCAGGATGCCCCCGCTCCGCTTCTGATTAGCCGAGGGCGGACATCATTTCTTTGAGCTTGGCGAGTTTCTCCTGCCAGTCGGTTTTGCGCTGCTGGTGCTCATCGAGCACTTTTTGCGGGACCTTGGAGGTGAACTTTTCGTCGGCGAGTTTGGCGGTGACCTTTTCCAATTCGGATTCGACTTTGGCGACTTCTTTGCCGATGCGGGCGCGCTCGGCTTCGACGTCGATGAGGCCATCGAGGGGGAGGAAGAGGGTGCCTAGCGGGGTGAGGGCGCTGGGGGTACCTTGCGTTGGGGAGAAGGCGGCATCGACATCGAGAGGCTCGGCATTGAGGAGGATGCGGAGGACTTCGATCTCGTGAGCGGGGAGTTCCTGGCTAGGTTTGAGGACGAAGCGGACGCGCTTGTTGATGTTGAAGGTGCTCTTGAGGCCACGGCCGAGATTGACGGCTTCGTATTTGTCGTTCGCGGTCTTTTCGTCCTCGGGGAGAATGCCGAAGTAGGCGAGTTCATCGGCATCGAGGGGCTTCGGCCACTTGGCGAACATGATGCTGTTGCCGCCTTGATCTGCGGGGAGGTCGGCGTTGAAGGCCATGCCGTGCCACAGCTCTTCAGTGATGAAGGGCATGAAGGGATGGAAGAGGCGCAGGGTGTTGCTGAGGACGAAGTCGATGACGGCCAAGGTGTTGGCTTTGCGCTTGTCGTCGGTGCCTTGAAGGACGGCTTTGCTGGCCTCGATGTACCAGTCGCAGTACTCGCTCCAGAAGAAGCGGTAGAGGGTGGCGGTGGCGTCGCTGAAGCGGTAGTCTTCCAACGCAGCGGTGACTTCGGCGATGGCGGTGTTGAGGCGGAGGAGGATCCACTTGTCGTCGCTGCTGAGGAGCGCGGCGCTGATCTCTGTTTCGGTTTCGCCACCCTGCATCTGGCGGAAGCGGGCGGCGTTCCAGAGCTTGGTGCAGAAGTTGCGGCCGAGTTCGACGTTCTTCTCATCAAAGCAGATGTCCTGGCCCAGCGGGGCACTGCGCATGATGCCGAAGCGCAGGGCGTCGGCGCTGAAGCTGGCGATGAGCTCCAGAGGATCGGGCGAATTGCCGAGGGACTTGGACATTTTGCGACCTTGTTTGTCGCGGATGATGCCGGTGAAATAGACGTTCTTGAAGGGGAGCTCGCCCATCCATTCGAAGCCGGCCATGATCATGCGGGCGACCCAGAAGAAGATGATGTCGGGGCCGGTGACGAGGTCGGTGGTGGGGTAGAAGGCCTTCAGCGTGGCGGTCTTTTCGGGCCAGCCCATGGTGGCGAAGGGCCAGAGCCAGGAGGAGAACCAGGTGTCGAGGACATCGGGGTCTTGGGTGAAACCAACATTCTTTTCCAAAACGCTCGCCTGTTTTGCGTCGAATAGACCACACAAAGAAAGCCGGAAACGTCCAACAACGCTAGCATCAGACGCATCTTCAATCTCTAACAGCTCGGAGCCGGTCCATTCTTTACCAGTTTCGAGGTTTTTGGCTTTGATCTCATCGAGGTCGAAGCCTTCGCTCTCAAGCGCATGTAACTCGGCGCAGGCCATACGAAGATAGTCAGCTTCTTTGCTCCACACCGGAATGCGGTGGCCCCACCAGACTTGGCGGCTGATGCACCAGTCTTGGAGGCCGGTCATCCAGTGGTCGTAGGTTTTGGCCCAGCGGTCGGGGTGGAAACGCATGGTGGAGGCGCCTGCTGCTTTTTGCGTTTCGGTGGCAGGCTGGTCTGTGGGGTCGGCTGCCACAGGGACGGAGTCCGGCGGGACGCCGGACTCGGCACGCGGGACGCGTGCGCTCCCTTCCACGCATTCGCGGGCTTCTTTGACGCTGGGGTATTTGAGGAACCACTGTTCGCTGAGACGTGACTCGATGGGCACGTCGGCTCGCTCGGAGAAGCCGAGGTTGTTTTGGTAGGGCTCTTCTTTGACGAGGCTGCCGATTTCGGTGAGGAGTTCTGCCGCGCGTTTGCGGGCGGCGAAGCGCTCCATGCCGGCGAGGTCTTTGCCAGCGAGGTCATTGAGGATGCCATTGGGCTGCATGACGTCAATGACGGGCAGGCTGTGGCGCTGGCCGATTTCGAAGTCGGCCTTGTCGTGCGCGGGGGTGACTTTGAGGACGCCGGTGCCGAAGGTGAAATCGACGTGCTCGTCCGCGATGATGGGGAGGAGTTCCTGATTTTCGACGGGGAGCGGGCGGCGGACGTGCTTGCCGATGAGGTGGGTGTAGCGCTCGTCCTTGGGATTCACGGCGATGGCGGTGTCGCCAGGGATGACTTCGGGACGGGTGGTGGCGATGGTGAGCCAGGTGCCGGGTTCTTCGACCACTTCGACTTTGAAGTGGTACATGATGGCGTTCTGGGGCTTCATGACGACCTCTTCATCGCTGAGGGCGGTGAGGGAGGAGGGGCACCAGTTGACCATGCGCTTGCCACGGTAGATGAGGCCCTTTTTGTAGAGGTCCACAAACACGCGCATGACGCAGGCGTTGTAGTCGTCGTCAAAGGTGAAGCGCTCGCGGCTCCAGTCGCAGGAGGCACCGAGTTTCTTGAGCTGCTCGATGATGATGCCGCCGTGCTTTTCCTTCCATTCCCAGATTTTGGCGACGAGGGCTTCGCGGCCGAGGTCATCGCGGTGCTTGATGACGCCCTGTTTTTTGAGGGTCTTTTCGACGACGTTCTGCGTGGCAATGCCGGCGTGGTCGGTGCCGGGGAGCCAGAGGACTTCTTTCCCGAGCATGCGGGCGCGACGGGCGAGGATGTCCTGGATGGTGTTGTTCAGGACGTGGCCGAGCGTGAGGATGCCCGTGACGTTTGGCGGGGGGATGACGATGGAGTAGGCCGGGCGGGCCGCGCTCACGCGAGCGGGGTCGGCTTCAAAGCATTTGTCGTCCAGCCAGCGCTGATACCAGCGGGCTTCGACTTCCGCGGGTGTGTAGGTCTTGTCGAGTTCGGGCATAAAGGGCGGCCAAGATGGGGGAAAGCGGGCGGTTTGCAAATGGGGAGGCGTTTCCAATGTGCCACCCCGGGGTGGCAAGACCGCCCGGCACGCCAGGGCCTATTCGCTTATGATGTCGCCTTGCTGCCTCAAAACGCCGGCGGGCATTAAGCTGTTCCCCTCACCCCGGCCCTCTCCCCGAAGAAAATATTTGTTGTCGGCGTGTGTCAGGGGCGGGGAGAGGGAGAAGCGCTTTGGCGGCCTAGATTTCTCGGATGGAAAGTTATTTAGAACGTTCTATCGCATGGGCATGGAGAGGGGGGGCCCATGGGGGGCATTTCGGGGCGGGGATCGCGGAGGATGTCGGGGACGGTGTGGGTGCGGCGGGCTTCTTCCTCCATTTCACGCTCGGTTTTGGGGGGTGATTTGTCGGTCAGAACGCTGCAGGCAGGCAGCAAAGCCGTCGTGAGGAGGATCAGGGTGATGGTGTGTTTCATAAAATGGATCACTTGGGGAGCCGGGCGTTCAGATCCTCCACATACTTGCGGTCCTCATCGCTCAGGCGTTCGAGAGGTACTTCGACGGGTTTTTGGTTTACCAGCAGGCGGATTTTGCCCTCGCGGATGAGGGTGGGCTTGTCGGGCATCTTGGGTGGTGGCGCTTTGCCTGCGGCTTCACGGGCGGCGGCGGGAGTGGCGGCTTCAAATTCGATCACGGCATCCTCAAAGATGATGATGGCGCCGAGGAGGGATTTGCCATCGGTGCTCTTCCACTGGCGGGGCTCGCCGAGGCGAAAGTAGGAGGTCAGCCTGGTCTTGGTGGGTGGCGCGGGCTGGGTGGTGGCATTGACACTGACACCGCTGGTGCCGCCGCTGCCATTGATGGTGCGGGTCTCAAACTTCTTGCCGGTGGACGGCAGGACCACCTGCGCGCTGAGCGGCGCTGCCATCGCAAAGAGGATGAGCCAGGCTTTCATGCCGGGAGGCTACCATGGTTTTGGGCCGAGATGCAACAGACCTCTTGCGGAACTGATGGCCGCATGGAGGGCGTTTGATCGCGGCGGAGGTGCGTGCAGGCGCTGCTGGTGAGCGCGGCGTGTGGCGGAGTTTTGGGTTTGCTTCCCGGCAGGGTGGTGCTGTTACCAGGGTAGCCTCGCTGAGGCTCGGCAACCCTTCGCTATGGTTCGTAACCCCTTTGGGGTTGTCGGCTTTTCGAGGGGTCTTCTGCCCTCAGCATTGCACCAACAGGCAGCTATTGAGACTCGCAAAACAGGGTGACATTATTCATTGCGTACGTGCGACGATGGTTTCGAACTTCGTCAATCAACGCCTCGATTGTTCGACAATCGTCAATCCTTCAGCTCCAGAACATCTTGGCTGTGCGTGATTGACGATTGATGAACATGGATTGTTGATTTTTGAAGTGTCGATCCCCTGCCCAGGCTGTGTGCCCGGCGTGATGCACCCTCAGGAAAAATTCATGTCAGTCTATTACGCGAACTTCAATAATGCCGATTATGCGTCGAGCAGGGTGTAGTCGATGGCCTTGAGGCGGGGCTGCTTGGGGCCCATGCGGGGGACGCAGGCGAGGAGGGCCTTGGTGTAGGGGTGCTGCGGATTGCGCAGGACTTCATCGACGGGGCCGGTTTCGACGATCTCACCACGGAACATGACAGCGACGCGGTCCACGACGCTGCGGATGATGCCGAGATTGTGGGTGATGAGAATGATGGACATGTCGAGATCCCGGCGGAGCTGGGCGAGGAGATCCATGATCTGCTTTTGAATGGTGACGTCGAGCGCGGTGGTGGGCTCGTCGGCGATGAGGAGCTTGGGCTGGGTGCAGAGGGCCATGGCGATCATGACGCGCTGCTGCATGCCGCCGCTGAGCTCGTGCGGGTAGGCGTGGAGACGCTTGCGGGAATCGACGATGCCGACTTTGTCGAGCCACTTGACGATTTCGTCATCGCGTCCGGCCTTGCTGACATCGGGGCGATGCAGGGCGAGGGCCTCGCCGATCTGGGTGCGGATGGTGAGGACGGGATTGAGGGAGGTGGTGGGCTCCTGGAAGATGTAGGCGATCTCCTTGCCGCGGATGGCGCGCAGCTCGCGCTCGTTCATTTCGAGGATTTCGTGGCCGTTGAGCGTCATCTGCCGTGCGGTGATGCTGGCGGGCGGCTCGGGGAGGAGGCGGGCGAAGGAGAGGGCGGTGGCGCTTTTGCCGCTGCCGCTTTCACCGACGAGGGCGATGGATTCGCCGCGCTTGAGCTCGAGGCTGATGCCTTTGACGGCTTTCACGGGCGTGGCGTCATGGCGGCTGAATTCGATCTGCAGATCGCGGATGCAGAGCAGCGGGGCATCTTTGGGAGGAGTGGCTTCGGCGGACATGGGCTCAGGAGAGTCGAGGTTGTACGATGCGGCTGACTTGGATCAAACACAAGGCGGCAAGAGCGATGCAGGCGCCGGACTGGAGCAGCGCGGAGGGATCTGCCAGCGTCTGCATGGCCGACTGAGCCGAGTCGATGGCGAGCGGGCGGTAGATTTTGGCGAGAGGCGCGCTCAAGGCATCGATGAGCCGGGGGAGCAGGGCGCAGGCGGCGGCCATGCCCAGCAGGGTGTGTGCAAGCACGGTGAACAGCCAGGCAGTGAGCATGCGGAAGAGGACGAACGCGATGTGAGTGCGCCAGATCATGGAGTCCGTAGCGCCGCAGACGCGGGCGGCATCGACGGGCAGCTCTGACTCGATGCGATTCCAGGCCTGATGCCAGCCGGCGCAGCCGGACAGGAGCACGGCCAGCCAGAGAATGATCCATGCGATGAAGGAGGAAGGAAGCAGCGCGAGCAGGCCGAGCGCCCAGAGCAACCATGGCTGCCACGCAAGCGTGGCCACGAAGGCGTCGACGGATTTCAGCCTGCCCGGAAGCGGGCGCAGGCACGAGCACAAGAGGGCCAGCATGGCTCCGATGCTGACGAATCCGAGTGCGATGCCGGGGGCATCACCGGCACGGAGGCTTTGGGCCATCCCCTCCCCCCAGCCCATGAAGTGAAGGACGTCTTCGATGATGATGAGGTAAACCGGGGCGATGAGGCACAGGGACTGCAGGCGCACCCGCAGCAGTGGCCGCAACTGGCTGAGATGATGACGCCACAGCCGCGATGCTTTGGGTACTCCGCGAGCGCGCAGCGAGAAATCGAGATCCAAAACAGCCCTGCCACTCATGATGACTGCGTGAATCATTTCACCACACAGGGCCAGAGCCAGCACCAGAGCGGGAGCCAGAAAGTTCCAGAGGGCATGTGCGAGCAGCACCTGCCGGGAGTCCTGCCCATCCGGGAACTGCGCAGGCATCAGCGATTCGACCGGCCAGCCCAGACGGCCGATCCAGCCGCTGATGAAGCCCCAGACCAGTACGACCACGGGCACACATGCCAGCGCACGGCCCAGCAGCGCGACGAAGCGCTCCATGCGCGGGCCCATCTGCCGGGCACGCAGCCCGACGAAGACTCCGATGCACAGCGCCAGCAGCAGGGCGATGGCGAGCACGATGAGGCTGGAGCCGCAGCGCGCCCAGAAGTCCGCAGAGGGTGCCACCGGAGCGTGGCGCTTGAAGAGCAGCACCAGCCCTGCGGCGATCATGCCGCCGAGCAGGAGGCGCAATGGCAGCCACCGGGGCGGTAATGAGAATGGCTGCAGACTCATCATTCCGGAAGACGCATTTGGAGTTTGCTGATGGGATCCGCCGGCGTTTTGGGCCGCTGGACCTCCGGCTCTTCATCACGGGAGCGCAGCTGGAGCTTGAGTGCCGGAGCGGGCTGCGTGCGCTTGGGTGGAAGCATGAGACTTTGCAGCGTCCAGCTGGAGACAGGGCCGCCCGTGGAACCCTGCGTGCGGAGGCCCGGCATGGCAGCCGCTTCGTCATGGGTGGTGAACAAACTGAGCAAGGGATGAAGGGGAAGCAGCTTTGCCTCAAGCTCCCGCACACGTTTTGGCACCTGATCGGGATCGAATTCAGCGGAGAGAGCTTCGAGGAGGAGATCGATCTGCGGATCAGAAATGCCGCAGAAATTGCTGCCTCCCGTTTTTGCCTGTGAAGAGTGCCACCAGGGGAGCTGGTCCCAGGAAACTTCGAAACGCTGATCCAGCAGCACGGCGTCAAAGCGGTGCTCATGCAGACGCTGAGAGAGAGATTGAGCGTCCGGGACGTGCTCGATCTTCACTTCGGCTCCGAGCTGCCGCCACTGCGCCACGAGCAGGTCTGCGGTTCGTGTGTGCAGAGTGTCGCCAGCCGGAACGAGCAAGGTGAATCGAAACGGATTCTCAGCATTGCGCGCCACACCCTTGTCATCACGCTTCCAACCTGCCTCAGCGAGGATGTGACATGCCTGCTCCAACTGAAACGGCGGGCTCTTTGCGCGGGTGCTGAACCACAGGCCGGGAGCGAACAGGCTGGCATCCACGTGGCCAAGCCGACCTGGCAGGGTGCGGATGAGTTCATCCGTGTCGGTGGCCAGCGCCAGCGCCTCACGGCAGCGCTCATGCTGCAAAACTTCGTGGCGGGTGTTCCAAAGCACAACCAGGCGCTGCCGAGGCGGGGTGAAGCGCAGGCGTTCCAGCTGGGTGCGATCAGTCGCAGGCCATACCAGATCCACGGTATGAGTGCGCATGCCAATCTGCGTCACCAACGGTGAAGCGGAGAAGTTGAACAAGAATCCCGGCACCGATTTGTCCTCATGCACAGGCTTGAGCAGCAGCGAGCGGGGGTCGCGCAGGGCGATGCGGTGGGTGCCCGCACCCGGCGGTGCATGGTGCGCAAAATCAGACTCCTGCGCTGCGGGATGAGCACGCAGCCACTCAGCGGGCAGGATGGGCAGATTGACGAAGACGCAGAGAGCGGTGCCCTGACGCCGGCGGAAGGACACGTGCAGGCGGGAGCCGTTGTTCTGTGACTCCAGGGTCTGGATGTTGCTGAGGGCTTCACGATTTGGCAGCGACCAGTCGTTGGCGCGGAGGAATTCGAGCGTCACTTTGGCATCTTCTGCCGTCGCGGGTTTGCCATCATGCCAGAGCTGGCCGGGGCGGATGTCGAGGTCGAGCACGGGCTCGCTCAAGGCACCGACTTCGGCGAGCGGATTGATGGACGCGGGTTCTTTTTCACTGGCGTCGAGGAAACGGTGCAGGTCTTCGAGCAGCCGATGCGAATCCCCCGCCACGACGATCTCACAGGCGTTTGCCCCATCGAACCAAACGCGCTGGATCAGCCCCGCCTGCGAGGAGCCTGCCATGAAGCGGTCCCAGGACTTGCGCAGCGGGGTGCGGCGCTCGATGCGCCAGAAAACGACCGGCTTGAGATCCAGCCCGGCGACGACTTCAAAGGCCTGACGGACGCCAGCGGCGTTGGGCTCGGAGAAACTCAGCAGCAGCCGGTTTTGCAGGACGCGGGCGGAGCTGAGATGCCACTCGGCCCAGCGGTTTTTTTCACCGATCTGGGCCTGGAGCAGCTCCTGCGCGCGTTTGGCGGTGGCTTCGTCCGCGAACCAGCAGGTCACGTCCTGCGTCCAGCGCCAGAACTCCGCCAGCCCGGGCTGCAGGGTGCCGTCTGGACCCAGCCGGATGAGGGGCTCATGCACGAGATCTGTGATCTCGCGCTCAATCTCCGTGGCGGGGAGAAAAGGATTCAGAGCCGGCTCATTCTGCGAGAGCATGACGACCACACCGCCGGCACGATCCGTGCGGCTGAGTCTGGACTCATGCACCGCCCATGCAGCCACCGCTGCAAGGAGCAACGGAAAACCAATGATGAACGTGCGGGCCAAAATCATGCGCAGTGCAAGCTAGAGCGTGCGCGCCGCGACGGCAAGACATCGCATCGCTAGATGCCACTCATGATGCCGTCATCCGTGACCTGGATGCGCTCGGCAGCAGGGATCTTCGGCAGCGCGGGCATACGCATCATGGTCCCGGTGAGGGCGACGAGGAATCCGGCGCCGTTGGCGATTTCGAAATCGCGCACGGTGATGGTGAAGCCGCGCGGGCGTCCGCGTTTTTTCGCATCGTCGGAGAGGGAGTCCTGGGTCTTGGCCATGCAGAGCGGGAGCTTGTCGAAGCCGCTGCGGGCAAACAGCGCCAGCTTGGCCCGCGCTTCATCGGTGAGCACCACGCCATCGGCGCCGTAAATCTTGGTGACGATGGCGGTGAGCTTGGTTTCGACGCTGTCATCAGGCTGGTAAAGGAAGGGCAGCTGCGGGACTTCCGGCGTCAGAGCTGCGAGCACTTTTTCGGCGAGCTCGACCGCGCCTGCGCCCCCTTCCCCAAAGACATTGGCCGTGGCGCTGGGAACGCCGCGTGACTGGCAGAACTCATGCACCAGGGCGAGTTCGTCGGGGTGGTCGTTGGTGAACTGGTTGACCGCGACGATGACGGGGCGCTGAAACTGCGCGGCGCTGTCGAGGTGTGCGGCGAGATTTTCCAGTCCGCGGCTCAGGGCGGCGGTGTCGGTCTGCGTGAGCTGGTCCAAGGCGGCTCCGCCGTGCATCTTGAGCGCACGCACGGTGGCGACGATGACAATGGCGGCCGGTGCGAGACCGCTCTGGCGGCACTTGATGTGCATGAATTTTTCCCCGCCGAGATCGAAGGCGAAACCGGCCTCGGTGACGGCGAAGTCGGCATGGGCGAGGGCCATGCGGGTGGCGAGCACGGAGTTGCAGCCGTGGGCGATGTTGGCAAAGGGGCCGCCGTGGAGGAAGGCGGGCACGCCTTCGACGCTCTGCACCAAATTGGGCGGCAGCGCCTCACGCAGCAGAGCCATCATGGCGCCGGTGACGCGGAATTCCTTGGCATAGACGGGATCGCCCTCGGCGGTGAAGCCGACGACGATGCGTTCGAGACGATGGCGCAGATCCGGCAGCGACTCGGCGAGGCACATGATGGCCATGATTTCGGAGGCGGCGGTGATGTCGAAACCGGTGACGCGTTCGGTGGGTTTGCCCACAGCGGTGCGAACGATGCGCAGGGCGCGGTCGTTCATGTCCATGACACGTTTCCAGAGCACACGGTCGGGCGAGAG
The DNA here is from genome assembly GCF_049294395.1 of Prosthecobacter sp. Classification (GTDB taxonomy): domain Bacteria; phylum Verrucomicrobiota; class Verrucomicrobiia; order Verrucomicrobiales; family Verrucomicrobiaceae; genus Prosthecobacter. The sequence continues at coordinate 135,416 of NZ_JBAQCR010000205.1, read as the reverse complement.
CCGCGTTTCGCCGAGGAAGAGCTGATTGTCGATGACGGCGGAGAGGAGGTTGTGCGCGCAGGTGATGGCGTGGAAATCTCCGGTGAAGTGCAGATTGATGGAATGGGCGGGCAGCACGGTGCTTTTGCCGCCGCCCGTGGCACCGCCTTTGCGACCGAAGACCGGACCCATCGAGGGCTGGCGAAGCGCCAGGGCCACGCTTTGCCCGATCTTCTTCAATCCCTGCGAGAGGCCGATGGAGACGGTTGTTTTGCCCTCGCCCGCCGGTGTGGGTGTGATGGCGGAGACGAGGATCAGCCTGCCGCGCTGCGGTTTATTGTGCAGGGCCTTGAGACTGACCTTGGCCATGTGACGGCCGTGCAGAATGAGATGCTCTGGCGCAATGCCAAGATCAGCGGCGATGGGGGAGATGTCCGGATGCATGCGGGATGGAAGCGCGCAGAATGGCAAGGGCTGCTGTGAAGCAAAGGGTTTTCCAACGCCAAAATGCAGACGGGTCCTTTCGACCGATGAGCTGGGAAGACAGGTGGCCGGGAGGTTGTCTCCAAACAAGCTTCTGATATAAACCGGGGATTGCCACGTCTTCACCGCCAACGCCTGCCGCCATGAACTTTGCCGCTCGTCCCCTGCTCGTCATCACTTTCACGTTGGGCGCCACCTGGCTGGTCGCACAAGTGGCCACGAAAAAAGGCGGGATCGAACCGGGGAGGCTGGCTGGCAGAGGTGGTGTTTTTCCAACGGCTGCCGAGAGACCTCAGGTTTTTTTTGGAAACGCTATCTCAGACAACCCGCAAGCATGAGACCGCATGACTCGTTTTGTGCCGCATGAACCGGCTCATTGTCCTCCTTCTTGTTTTCTTCGTCGGAATTGCTCATGCCGAAACTGTGGCCACCCCAGCGGCGGAGTTTTTTGCCACTGACTCACGCGGTTTCTCACAGGCGGCGAAGGCGGTGGTCATGACGGATTTGTCCAAGATGGAACCGGCATCCGCGCTGATCACCGGCAAGCGGCTCAAGGGAAAGTGGAAGATGATCCCCTTCACCACGGCGGACATGAAAGGCACGGCGCTGTCGATCTACAGCGGAACGAATCCGCCGGGGGTCAGGCTGCCGCTGGCCGAGCGTGGATGGCATGCGGTGTATGTGGGTCTTGCGACGACGTCGGGCGGCTTTAATATTGGTGGCAATGGCATCAAGGCGAAGCTGAGCGATGAGCTGGTCTTCAAGCGGATGGCGAACAATCTGGCGCTGCTGAAAAACCGGCGGGCGGTGATTCAGGAGTGCTTTCTCACGGTGGCGAATCTGCACGGGCAGTCGGTCGAGATCGCGCCGATGCCGGGACTGCCGGCGACGGTTTGCTATGTGAAGGTGGTGCCGCTGACGGATGCGGAGGTGAAGGCGAGCCAGGCCCAATCGCAGCAGCGCACCTCCATCGCCACGTTTGACGGGCATAGCTGGATCTGGCCGTTCAAGCCGACGACGGCGGAGGAGCTGGCGGAGGAGTTTCGCGGCTTTGAAAAGACCGACATTGGCAAGTGGTGGTTTCAGGTGACGGGGGCGGATCTGGTGTGCTATCCGAGCAAGGTCGGCACGTATGCCGGTGAAGGCACGGTGGATTTCCCCAGCGGCGCCTATGCGACCTACGCGCGCTCGCTGGAGACGCTGTTCAAGAAAGGCGTGAATCCGCTGAAGGTGGCGCGAGATGCGGCCAAGGCGCAGGGGGCGGAGTTTCACGTGATGCTGCGGCCTGCGGGCTGGGTGGGATCGATGCCGTATGAGGAGACGTTCAACAGCAAGTTCTTCTATGAGCACCCCGAGTGGCGGTGCTTTGACCGTGACGGAACGCCAACGTTTTTCATGAGCTATGCCAACCCTGAGGTGAGGCGGCATTTGATTGAGGTTTTCCGTGAGACGCTGGAACTGCAGCCGGAGGGCGTGGGCTTTCTGTTTAACAGGGGCATGCCGCTGATGCTGTGGGAGGATGCGTTTTGCGAGCGCTTCAAAGCGATGCACAACGCTGATGCGAAGGCGGTGGAGGATGATGATCCGCGCATCCATGCGACGCGTGCGGCGATCATGACGGACTTCATGATGGAGGTGCGTGCGCTGCTGGATGAAACTGCGGCGAAGCAAGGCCGCAAGGAGCGCTACAAGATTTCGCTGGGCACCTTTGCGAAGGAGGCGGACAACCAGCGCTGGGGGCTGGATCTGCCGAACTGGATTCAGAAGGGACTCGTGGATGATCTGGCGACGACGTGGTTTGCGTATCATACGTCGTTTGAGAAGACGCCGGGGAAGATCGACATGGAGTACTACCGGCGCATCACGAAGGGCACGAAGACGAAGGCGTACCCGATGGTGATCGCCTGGAAAACGGGCAAGCCGAAGGAACTGTGCAATCAGGCGGCTGGATATCTTGCTGCAGGAGATCCAGGCATTGCGATCTGGGATCCGCAGGTGATGAAGGGGTGGCCGGAGGGGTCGCCTGGGAATGTGTTTGATGTGCTGGGCAAGCTGGGACATCGCGATGAGCTGGAGCGCTGGGCGAAGGAGGGTGTGCCGCAGCCGCTGACGATTCCGCTGACGCGGCTGGATGAGAACCATTTCAGCCGCTGGTTTCCGAACACGGGGTTTTGATCTGGGGCTTGTGGTGCCTGCATGACATGAATGGCAGTGAGGTTAAGGGCGTTGACCGTGGGTTTTGGGGCTGGCGGCACCCTCTTAGCGCGGCGGGGCTCATTGAAGACGCTGCTGGTGGGCGTGGGGTGTGGCGAAGGTGCTGGGTTTGCTTCCCGGTCGTGTATTGGCATACCCAGGGAAGCACTCGCCAAGGCTCGGCATCCCTGGGCTATATTACGCAGCCCTTTCAGGGCTGGTGCAGGCGCGGGGCGGAGTGATGAAAGAGAACGGTATTCCAGCAAGGATGCGCTGAATGCCGGCATCGTGAACCAAAGACAAACTGCCCTGGCTGAGTGGCATTCATGCTTGTCATATTCGCACTGGTTCTTGTAATCTCATTGTATGAGCACCTCACGCCGTTCCTTTCTTCGCACCGCCAGCCTTGCGCCATTCAGCCTGTGGATTCCGCGGGCTTTTGCAGAGGAGACAAGCTTGCAACTGGCGCGCAGTACGCCTGAGGCGCAGGGCGTTGCGGCTGCTGGCATTCTTGATTTCATGGATGCCATCGAGCGGGAGAAGTTTGAACTGCACAGCTTCATGATGCTGCGGCATGGCAAGGTGATCGCGGAAGGGTGGTGGAAGCCGTATGGGCCGGAGTTTGTGCACACGATGTACTCGATGAGCAAGAGCTTCACCTCCACGGCGGTGGGCTTTGCGGTGGCCGAAGGGAAGCTGAGTGTGGAGGACAAGGTGGTGTCGTTTTTTGCCGATGACCTGCCGGCGACCATCAGCGAGAACCTGGCGGCGATGCGTGTGAAGGATCTGCTGACGATGTCCACCGGCAATGAGAAGGAGCCGACGGGCGTGGTGGTCAAAGAGGAGAACTGGGCGCGGACCTTTCTGGAGCAGAACTTCGCGCACAAGCCGGGGACGCAGTTCATGTACAACAGCGCGGCGACATACATGTGTTCGGCCATTGTGCAGCGGGTCACGCACCAGACAGTGCTCGACTACCTCACGCCGCGCTTGTTTGCGCCGCTGGGCATCCAGGGCATGAAATGGGAAACGTGTCCGCATGGCATCAACACGGGCGGATGGGGGCTGAGCATTCAGACGGAGGGGCTGGCGAAGTTTGGCCAGTTCCTACTGCAGAAGGGCCAGTGGAACGGCAAGCAACTGCTGCCCGCCGCATGGATCGAAGAGGCCACACGTTTTCACATTCAGCAGCCGGGCGGGGACAAGAAGGACCGACCCAAGGCGCAGAACGACTGGCTGCAGGGCTACGGCTATCAGTTCTGGCGCTGCCAGGGCACGGCCTTCCGTGGCGATGGAGCGTTTGGCCAGTTCACCATTGTGCTGCCGGAGCAGGATGCGGTGATTGTGATGACGAGTGAGAACAAAAACATGCAGGGCCAGCTGGATCTGGTGTGGAAGCACCTGCTGCCTGTGATCGATGCCAAGGAACCGAAGGCTGCTGATCTGGGCAGGCTCAAGACGCTGGCGCTGGCGCCGCAGCAAGGGAGCAAGACTTCACCGGCGGCGATCAGCAAGAAATTCAAACTCGAAGGGAACGCGCTTGGCCTCAACACTGCGGCTTTCAGTTTTGGTGACGGGGCCTGCAGTTTCTCCGCCGACGATCAGACGATCACGTGCGGGATTGAGTCCTGGCAGCGTGGCGAAGCGGCTTTCCCAGGGACGCCGCCGCGCCTGATTTCTGGCGGGATGCCAAAGAAGCCCCAGCCTTCCAAGATCGCCGCGAGCGCGGCATGGACGGATGACAAAACGCTGGTCATGCAGTGGCGCTACTATGAGACACCACACAGTGACACGGTGACGTGCCGGTTTGAGGGCGACGAGGTGAGCATCACTTTCCTGAACAGCATCACGGCGATGAATCCGAAGGCGAAGGATGCAAGGGCGCCGCTGAAGGGACGTGTCGTTACGTGACCCGAATGGCGCTCAGTTATGGGTGTTGATCGTGAGTTTTGGAGCTGGCGGCGCTCTATCCACGCGGCGGAGCTTATGGCGGACGCTGCTGGTGGCCGTAGCCATACCCAGGGTCGCCTCGCTTAGGCTCGGCTGCCCCTGGGCTGACTCCGCTGCCCCTTTGTGCGGGCAAGGAGGCGGGTGGTGAAAGAGAGAGCCGTCCCTGCAAGGATGCGCAGAGAGTGTCCAGCATCTCGGATAGACGACACTTCGCCTTAACTGAGTGCATTCTTGCCTGACACCTTATTGTGGCACGTCGCTGCGACGGAATTCGATGCCTTTGATCCAAGATTCGCCGTTGGGAAGGCAGTTGAATCCGCTGAGAACACGCTGGGTAAAAAATCATGAGCGCCATCAAGTGTGGCGGTCATCTTCTTGCGGAGAACAATCCAAAACAAGACTGAGCTGCTTTTTCACATCCGCGCAAAGAAGCAGGGGCGATGAACCTTCACATGACAATCGCCCCATTCGCGTCGAGGAGAGACCCACTTTAATGCAACGATTTACCTGTGAGTGCGGCAATGTGCTTTTCTTCGGCAGCTCACGCTGTTTGAAGTGCAGCAGCGATGTGGGTTATGATCCGCAACGGGGTGCGATGCAACGTGTGCGGCCCGACAGCACAATGAAGCGCTGCCAGAACGGCGTGAAGCACAACGTCTGCAACTGGCTGCTGCCGGCCAGCGCCACGGCGGTGCTCTGTGTGGCCTGCCGCATGAACCGTACGATCCCTGATCTGAGCGCGGACAGAAACCGCATGCTGTGGGCGCGGATGGAGATGGCGAAAAGGCGGCTGATCTACACTTTGCTGCGCCTTGGAATCGGCTTGCCTTCGAAGAAGGACGACCCCAAGAACGGGCTGGCTTTTGACATCGTGAGCACGCTGTCCAATCCAGCGGTGACCACGGGCCATCTCAATGGCGTGATCACGGTGAACCTGGAAGAAGCGGATGACACGTACCGTCAGTTCAACCGGCAGCAGCTCGGCGAAAGCAGCCGCACTTTGCTGGGACACTTCCGGCATGAAAGCGCGCACTACCTGTGGCAGCGAAATTTGTCGGAGCTGGCATGGGATGACCCGCTGCGACTGGCGTTTCGTGAACGCTTCGGAGATGAGTGGATCGACTACGCAGCAGCGCTGAGCACTTATTATCAAAACGGTGCTCCCGGGGACTGGGGGCAGAACTACATCACCGCCTATGCCTCCTCACATCCGTGGGAAGACTGGGCAGAAACCTGGGCGCATTATTTGCAAATCATCGAAGGGCTGGAGACTTGTGAGAGCCTGGGAATCCAGGTGCAGTTCATCGCGCTGCCGCTGGTGATACTGCCGGTGGAATCGGGAGCACTCCCGGCCATGCTGCCTGCCACGCCTGCTGAGGATGGCGAATTTCTCGCGTGGTTGCAGCGCTGGATGTGCCTCTCCTCGGTGCTCAACGAGATCTCATTCAGCCTTGGCGAGCCGGCGCTGTATCCCTTCGTCATTTCGGTGAAGGCAGCGCAGAAGCTGCGACTGGCGCATCATTATGCCCAGGCATGGGGGCTGGGCGGCAGGAAAACGGGGGAGGCCTGAGGAGACGGCCTATGCGGGGTCGCTGAGAACCTGATGCAGTGCTGTCAGAATGGTCCGGGCCGTGAAGGGCTTGGGCAGAAAGTGCTTCACCCCCATGGCGGCGGACCGGGCTGAACTGCCATCGTTGGCGAGTCCGCTGGCTGCGATGATTTTGACATTCGGATTGAGCCTTTGAAGAACCTGAATGGTGGCCTGCCCTCCCATGACGGGCATCATCATGTCCGTCACGACGGCGGCGATGTCTGAGCGATGAATCGAATAGAGCGCCACCGCCTCCGTGCCGTCTGCGGCGACCAGGACGCGGTAGCCATACATTTCCAGTGTCTGCTGGGTGATGGTGCGCACGGAGGCTTCATCATCCACGATGAGGATCAGTTCGTCGTTTCCACGTGGGTGCGTGTCTTCCTGAACTTTGTTGGCCGCAACTTCCGGGGCATCCATGGCAGGAAAACAGATGCTGAAGGTGGTGCCGTTGCCGGGCTCGCTGTAGACGTTGAGGAAGCCGCTGTGACTTTTGACGATGGAGAGCACGGTGGAGAGTCCAAGGCCGGTGCCTTTGCCATGCTCCTTGGTGGTGAAGAAGGGATCAAAAATCTTGTCCACCACCTCCGGCGGGATGCCGGTGCCGGTGTCCGTCACTTTGACCCTGAGGTACCGCCCCGGAATGGAGCCTGGAGTCATGCCGGCGTAGTGGTCGTCCACCTGAAGAGTGGTGGCGGTGACGGTGAGGGTGCCGCCGTTGGGCATGGCATCGCGGGCGTTGACGCAGAGGTTCAGCAGGACCTGATGCACCTGGGTGTGATCGCCGGAGAACAAGGGCAGCTCCTTGTCCAGCTCCGCACGAAAGACGATCTGCTTCGGGAAGGTGTCCTGAACGAGATGCTGCATGTCCTGGATGATATGGCGGACATCGATGACCATGCGCTCTCCCTCCACGCCGCGGGCAAAGGAAAGGATCTGCTTCACCATGTCCGCACCGCGTTTGGCGCTGGTCTCAATGGTGGAAAGCACTGATTTAGCGCGCTCATCGCGGCTGGTCATGCGCAGCAGCTCGATGGACATCAGGATCGGGGCGAGGACGTTGTTGAGATCGTGGGCGATGCCGCCGGCGAGCGTGCCGATGCTTTCCATGCGCTGGGCGCGGAAAAACTGCTGCTCGAGCTTTTTCTTCTCCGTGATGTCACAGTTGATGGCCAGCACGGCCTGCGGGCGACCCGCCTCGTCACGAACCAGCGTCCAGCGTGCCTCAACTAAAAGCAAACCGCCTGCCTTGGTGATCTGCTGAATCTCACCATTCCATTCGCCATGAGTGAGCACGGACGCGATGGCCTGTTCATAGGCAGTTTGATCGCGGTAGAGGAGTTCTCCGGTCTGACGGCCTCTGACCTCTTCAGCCGTCCACCCGTAGAGCAACTCGGCGCTTTTGTTCCAGTAGGTGATGCCGTGCTCGAAGTGCCGCACCAGGATGGCGTCCCGTGCCTTGTCCAGCAAGGAGGCCTGCTCATGCAACTTATCCCTGGAACGTTTGCGTTCGGTGATGTCCTGGGCCACACCGACCACGCGGTAGATCTCCCCGCTGGCATTGCTCAAGGGAAAAGCGCGATCGCGTATCCAACGCAGCGCCCCATCGGGACGGATGACGCGGTATTCCTCATCGTAGGTGCCAGCCGCCTGCTGGGTGGTGGCCGCCTGCAGCACACGATCCCGATCATCTGGATGAATCGACTCCAGCCAGTTTTGTGGGTTGGTTTGCAGGCTGTCGCAGGAGCGGCCCCAAATGCGCTCATAGGCCGGGCTGATGTAAAGCATCTGCTGCTTCGTCGTGTCCGTGATCCAGAAAACTTCCTGGATGGTTTCGGCGATCTGGCGGAAGCGCTCCTCGCTCTCGCGCAGCGCCTCTTCGGCCAGCTTGCGCTCGGTGACATTTTCATGCGCCACGACGACGCGCACCGGGCCTTCGCCACCGAACTGGGTGACGCGCACGACAAACCAGCGCTGCTCCCTGGCACTGTGGCAGGGGTATTCGAGGTGGAACTCCGCCTGCCGCCCGGCCATGACGGCACGGATACCGGCGGCCACCTGCGCGGCTTCTTCGGAGAATCTGCCGGTCGAGGCATCACAGAGATGAAGGTAGTTGTCACCCACACCACGGTGCATCCCCCTGAAGTCGTTTTCGCTGGCAAACCGGTTCCAGGCCTCATTGACTTCGATGATGGTACCATGCTCGTCCAGGATGGCGATATGGGAGGTCAGGGCATTGAGCGTGGACTGCAGGAAACGTTTGGATTCCAGGAGTGCGGTGGCGTTTTTCTTGCGCGCGGTGATGTCATGGAAGGCCCAGATTCTGCCGTAGTACCGGCCCTCTTTGCCTACCACAGGGGATGAGTAGCGGTCCAGCACGGTGCCGTCTTTGAGCTCCACCTCATCACGACCGATCTCCTCAGGATGAGTGAAGAGATGATGCACACGTGCGGCAAAGGCCTCGGGATTGACTGTCCTCGAGGTGACCCACTGCAGCTGGCCGCTGTCATCTTTGTCGTCCGCAAATTGCCGGGGGATTTTGAAAATATCGACCATGCGCTGGTTTTGCAGGAGCTTCCGGCCCTGCTGGTCCACCACGAGGATGCCATCAATGGAGGCGCAGACCTGGGCTTCAAGAAACGCGGTCTTCCAGCGCAGTTCCTCCTCCGCTTGTTTGCGTTCGGTGATGTCCCGGCAGGTGCCGAGTGCGCGGCGCCCCCTGCCATGATCATCATGAAAAACCTGCCATTGTTCCTCAACGAACTTGATCCGGCCGTCGGGCATGAGGAGGCGGTGATCGATCGAGTTCACGGACTGCTGATTGAGCGACTCATTGAATGCCTGATCCAGCCCTTCGCGGTCGTCAGGATGCACGAGCTCCAAAAAATTCTGGTGAGTCGGCTGAAACTGACCGGGGGTGACTTCAAAGATGCGATAGGTTTCGGCAGACCAGGTCACGGCGAGCGTGGAAAGATCGGTGTCCCAGCTGCCCATTTTGGCCACGGTCTGCGCCGCAGTGAGATGGGCGCGTTCGATTTCCAATTCCGCCGTCAGTTCCCGCAGTTCCTGCTCACTTTGCTTCAGCGCCTCGGCAGCCTTGGAGCGTTCTCTGCGCAAACGCCATTGCTCCAAGGCCTGCCTGACTGAGATTTCGAGCCTGACAAGGCGGTCTTTGAGCAGATAATCGGTGGCTCCGAGCCGCATCATCTCCACCGCCACATCCTCGCCGATGGTGCCGGAGATGATGATGAAGGGAATGTCATAGCCGCTTTGCTTCAGCAGTTCCAAAGCACGCGGCCCGTTGAAGGTCGGCATTTCGTAATCTGAGAGGATGATGTCCAGATCAGGCATCAGCCGGTCCAGAAAGTCCGCCTCGGTTTCAACGCGGGTCCATTCCGGATCGAAGCCGGCCTGGCGCAAGGCGCGGAGCACCAGCTCGGAGTCGTTGGGATTGTCCTCTGCGAGGAGAACACGCAGTGGCTGGTTCATGTTATTTTTCCAACTTGGGAGGCTGGTTGAGCAGGAGCCAGTACATGCCGAGCTCCTGCACGGCGGCGGTGAACCCTTCAAAGTTCACCGGTTTGACAATGTAGCTGTTGACCCCGAGCTGGTAGCTTTTGACGACATCCACCTGCTCTTTGGAAGAGGTGAGAACAACGACGGGAATGTGCTTGGTACGAGGGTCGCCTTTGATGCGCTCCAGGACCTCCAAGCCGTCCACCTTGGGCAGCTTCAGGTCGAGCAGGATCAATCTGGGCGTGTCCTCAATCCTCCGCCCCACATGAGGGCCTTCGCAGAAGATGAAGTCCAGCGCCTCCGCCCCATCCCGGGCGATCTGGATGCGATTGCCAAGGTTGGCATTGCGCAAAGCGCGCTGGGTCAGTTCCAAATCTTCCGGGCTGTCCTCGACCAGCAGGATTTCGACGATGTGTGTTGCATTCATGGTGGGGTGGTTCTTTCTAAAGTGAAATAAAATGTGGCTCCCTGATCCACGGCGGCTTCCGCCCAGACCCTGCCCCCATGGCGGTGGATGATGCGCTGCACGATGGCGAGTCCGACACCGGTGCCGTCGTAGTCCTCCGCGCGGTGCAGGCGCTGGAAGACGCCGAACAGTTTGTGGGCGTAGCGCATGTCAAAGCCGGTGCCGTTGTCCCGCACGAAATAAATGCTGACGGGCCCGTCCGTATTGCAACCGACTTCGATCACTGCGGATCCGCGTTTCTGGGTGTACTTGATGGCATTGGACAGCAGATTGATCCACACTTGTTTCAGCAGGGAAGGATCACCCTCGCACGCGCGAAGTTCGCCCATGATCAGCTGGATGTCCCGCCCCGCCCGCTGGGCGCTGAGATCCTCCAGTGCGTCCTGAACGAGTCTGCGGGCATCAATGGTTCGTTTGCTCAGAGTCGCCCGGCTCAGCCGCGAAAAGCTCAGCAGGTCGTCGATCAGATTGCCCATGCGCTGGGCGCTGGTGCGGATGACCTGAAGATAGCGCAGTCCATCGGGAGGCAGTTGAGAGCCATAGTCCTCCAGCACCGCGCGGGAAAAACCATCCATCGCACGCAGCGGGGCACGCAGATCGTGAGACACGGAGTAGGAGAAGGACTCCAGCTCCTTGTTGGCGGCTTCGAGCTGCTGGTTGGCCGCCTGCACCTTTTGAGAACTTTGAAAAATCTCCGCCTCCATCTGCTCCATGCGGGCGTTAAATTCCGTGTCTCTGCTGACGGCCCGTGACTTGCTGAGCACGAACTCGGTCACCTCCTCCACGCGATGGATGATGTACTGGACCTTGTGGTCGGCACCGACCACGGGAGAGTTGATAGGACTCCAATAACGTGGCTCAAACACGCCATCCGGGCGGCGGACGTCGTATTTCTGGATGGCCATCGTGTCGACCACACCGTTGGCCAGCACACGTTTGAGCGAGGACCGCAGATTCAGCTCTCCGTTGGCCTCGGGATCATCCGGGTTGTCGGGGAACACCTCGAAAAGCCCTCGTCCCACGATGCCTTCACGGGTGGTCAGGGTGGCCGCCAAATAGGCGTCACTTACGGCCACGATTTTAAATTCTGGTGTGAGCACGAGGTACAAACCCGGCAGCGATTCAAAGAGGCTTTTGAGCTCTGCGCGGCTCTGGCACAGCTCGCGGTTGGCGGTTTCAAGCTGAGCGGTTCGCTCGACCACCCGCTGCTCCAGTTCTGCATTCAGGCGCTGCACCTCCTCCTCGGCAGACTTGCGTTCGGTGATGTCCACCCATGCACCAAAGACCGCACGCTCTCCTGTCTCGGGTACGATGAAAGGCATCTTGATGGTCTGGAGAACACGCGTGCGGCCTGACAAATCCGTGTGGTATTCCTCGGCAATGTTCTTTGTGACGCCAGAATCCAGGACGGCGCGGTCATCCGCCCGGCAGGCCTCCGCCTGCGCCCTGTCTGGCGCCAGTTCGAAATCATCTTTGCCCAGAATGTCCTCAAGAGGAAGACCGCGGGTCTCAGCCAGAGCTGGATTGGCAAAGATGTAACGGCCTGCGGCATTCTTGGCAAAGATGCCATGGGGCACCAGATTGGTGATCAGACGCAGCCACTCCTCACTGGCCCGCAAGGCCGCCTCGGAACGTTTGCGCTCCGTGATATCAGCAAACATGGACACCACCACTGAATCGTTTTCGCCGGGAAAACCGATGAGTTCCATGGAGATCAGCGCGTCCAGCCGCTCGCGGTTCCTGCGCCGGAACTGCGTCTCGCGATCACGAACAAACCCCTGGGCCTGAAGATTCTCCATCACGGCGGTGCGTGTTGCCGGATCATCCCACAACGCCAGATTTACAGACGTCTGGCCGAGGAGCTCTTCGCGCGTGAAATCGAAGAGCTGGCAGTAGCGCTCGTTGACCTCGATGAAGCGGCCATCGCGGATGGTGGTGATGCACATGGCCGCAGGATTGGACTGAAAAGCCTTTGCGAAGCGTGCTTCACTCTGGCGCAGAGCAGCCTTCGCCATCTGCTGCTCTGTGATGTTACGTGCGATCTTGGAAGCCCCAATGACATTGCCATGGGAATCTTTGATGGGCGACACTGTGACGGAGACCGCGATCTGCTCACCCGACCTGGTCAGCCGCATGGTCTCAAAATGCTCCATCCGCCTGCCAAGCTTGACGCGGGACAGAATCAGGTCTTCTTCGTTGTGCCGGTCTGGTGGGATGATTTTTGTGATCGAATGCCCCAGCATCTCACTGGCCGGAAAGCCGAACATGGCTTCAGCACCTTTGTTCCAACTAGTCACGATGCTGTTTAAATCTTTGCCGATGATGGCATCGGCCGAGGAGTCAACGATGGCGGCGAGCAGCGCGGTCGCTTCTTCATCCTTTTGACGTTCACTGATGTCGCGGAGAATGACTGTGAAGATCGACTGCCCTGCCACTTCGACCTGTGAAATGGAACCTTCGATCGGAAACGTTTCCCCATTTGCGCGAACACCTTCCAATGGTTCCAGCAAGCGTTTGGAGGGGGCGGCAGGAGCTGAGTGTCCGGCCTTATCCACATGAAGTACGGGCATGTGAGGAATGAACCTGCTCAGAGGCCGTCCCATGGCCTCCGCCGCAGGGCAGCGAAACATCTCCTCGGCTGCTGCATTGAAGAGCATGATGGAGTGAGTGCTGTCCATGCTGATGATCGTATCCATCGCCGAGCTCACAATGCCCCGCATGCGCGCTTCACTGAGAAGGTTTGATTCACGACTGGCCGTGAGTTCCAGCGTGCGCGCCTGGACGCGGGACTCCAATTGTTCGTTGGCAGCGCGGACGGCAGCCAGCGCATCCGTCACCTGCCGGCTGGACAGCTTCAGTCGTTCATGCACCAGCGCGAAAAGCACGCCCATGCCTGCAAACATGACCACAGAAAGGAAGGCGCGGGAGTCTTGAAAGATGAAGGAGCGCTGCGTTGGAATGAAAAAATACCACACGATGAGCGTGGAGAAGGCCGTCGCCCAGAGTCCGCCGCACAAAGCCCCCCTCCAGGCACTGAAAAAAACGGCCGGGTAGAACAAGAACCAGACAAATGGCTGAAGCCATGACCAGCACAGCCACTGAATGCTAAGCGCCGCCAGCGGGAGCAACACCGCTGACGAAGGTGGCATCCAACGGGAAAGCTTCATTGCCAAGACGTGATGATGCCGACTCCTTCGCGCTGCAGGAAGAGAAGCGGCTGGATTGACCCATGAGAACCGCCAGCGTGGTTGGTGCCGGGACAGTGAGAAAGCAAAGGTATCTTCATGACCGAGCTGAGGTAAGCATGATTATTGCATCATGGGTGATGCATCTATTGTTAGCCAGTCATTGCAACAAGCAAACACCAAGTCTAAACACAATCATCTTAAGTGAATCGGAATGGGCGGCGGATGGCTAAACAAATATTTAGCCATGGCTCGAAATCAGCAATGCCATGCACGACTTCCCCCTAGTTCCATCCATTAACGTTGCATTGCAAAATGTTGGCAGCCATGCCTTGCAAGAGGCATGCGGCTCAGCCACAATCCATGTGCGCCCAACAACACGCATATCATTATGGCCAAAGGCAACAACGCTCACAAAAAGGAAGTCAAAAAGCCGAAGAAGGAAAAGCCCAAGCCAGCACCTGCAGGCCGCAAGAGCTAGGACTGGCGGCTTGAGGAGCAGTGGATGACATGCTGCTCGGTTTTATGATGAAGGAGTAATCGTTGCCATGCAGGCAATGAGGATTTTTCCATGCACTGGCGCATTCATCCAGAAGTTCATGGAGTGTAAAACCTGAGGACAAAAAAAGAGCGGCCATTGCTGGCCGCCCTCGTGGTTTTGGGGTTGTGATGTGTCTTGCGCCAGTTGCGGCGCAGCCGGGCTACTTTAGTAGCGGTAGTGATCGGTCTTGTAAGGGCCTTCGACGGGGACGCCGATGTAGTCGGCCTGTTCCTTGGAGAGGACGGTGAGTTTGACACCGATCTTGGCGAGGTGGAGGCGGGCGACTTCTTCGTCGAGCTTCTTCGGAAGCACGGTCACACCGACGGGGCGGGTGTCCTTGGTTTCCCAGAGTTCGATCTGAGCGAGGGTCTGGTTGGTGAAGCTGTTGCTCATCACGAAACTCGGATGGCCGGTGGCGCAGCCGAGGTTCACAAGGCGGCCTTCAGCCAGCATGAAGATGCTGTTGCCAGCCGGGAAGGTGTACTTGTCCACTTGGGGCTTGATGTTGAGGCGCTTGACGTCCGTGCGGGCGTTGAGCTTGTCGACCTGGATCTCGTTGTCGAAGTGACCGATGTTACACACGATGGCCTGATCCTTCATCTTCTCCATGTGAGCGAGGGTGATGATGTCCTTGTTGCCGGTGGTGGTGACGTAGATGTCGCCGTAGCCGAGGGTGTCTTCGATCGGCATCACGCGATGGCCTTCCATGGCGGCCTGAAGGGCACACACAGGGTCGATTTCGGTGACGATGACCTGGGCGCCCATGCCGCGAAGAGCGGCGGCGCAGCCTTTGCCCACGTCGCCGTAGCCGCAGACGACGCCGACCTTGCCGGCGATCATGACGTCGGTGGCACGCTTGATGCCGTCGAGGAGGGATTCGCGGCAGCCGTAGAGGTTGTCGAACTTGGACTTGGTGACGCTGTCGTTCACGTTGATGGCTGGGAAGAGCAGCTTGCCTGCCTTGGCCATTTCATAGAGGCGATGCACGCCGGTGGTGGTCTCTTCGGAGACGCCCTTGAGATCTTTGACGATCGTGTGGAAAATGCCGGGCTGGTTCTTGGCGATGTCCTTGAGGAGGTCCTTGATGACCTTCACTTCGTGGTTGTCGGAAGGAGTGTCGACCCACTTGTCGCCGTTTTCCATCTCATAGCCCTTGTGGATGAGGAGGGTGACGTCGCCACCGTCGTCGACGATGAGCTGCGGGCCTTTGTCTCCTGGGAAGATGATGGCCTTCCAGGTGCACCACCAGTATTCTTCGAGGGTCTCGCCCTTCCAGGCAAAGACAGGGGTGCCGGTGGCGGCGATGCCAGCAGCAGCGTGGTCCTGAGTGGAGAAGATGTTGCAGGAGGCCCAGCGGACATCAGCACCGAGTTCCTTGAGCGTCTCGATGAGCACGCCGGTCTGGATGGTCATGTGCAGGGAGCCGGTGATGCGGACACCAGCGAGGGGCTTCTTGGGGCCGTACTTCTCGCGGGTGGCCATAAGGCCTGGCATTTCGCTCTCGGCGATGTCGAGTTCTTTGCGGCCGAAGTCGGCGAGGGCGATGTCTTTTACTTTATAGTCTGACATGAGGTGTGTGTGGTGGTTCGGGTTAGGGTGAAATAGAACGGATCAACGTATCAGGATACGTTGATATGTTCCAAATGGATGCCTTGATGTCAAACGGGGATTTATCCGGCTGAGAAGGACCGTTTGAAGCTGACCACCATGAAACTTGCCTCTCTCTTTGCCTGCCTTTGCCTTGCTGCCTCCGTCCACGCTGAAGATCTTCACCCCGCTGCTGAGGCGGCAGGTTTCGTCCCGCTCTTCAATGGCAAGGACCTTGCGGGCTGGAAAACGACGGGGAACTGGCTCGTGGAGGCTGATGGCAGCGTCTCGCTGCACCCGCGTGAGGGAGAGAAAGGCTGGCAGCGGTATGATGCCTACATCGCCACGGAGAAGTTGTACGGCGACTTCGTGCTGGACCTGGAATTCAAGATCAACGCCAAAGGCAACAGCGGGGTGTTTATGCGTGTGGCCGACATGAAGGAGCCGGTGAAGACGGGCTTTGAGGTGCAGATTTTGGACACCTATGGACTCGAAAAACCGGGGCATCATGACTGCGGCGGAATTGTGGGTGGCATTGGCCCTTCCAAGAACATGGTCAAACCCGCCGGCGAGTGGAACCGGTACACCATCACGGTCAAAGGCCGCAGTGTGAAGGTGGTGTTCAATGGGGAGCAGGTCATCGATGCCAGCCTGGACGACATCAAGATGGCGGACCGTCCGAACGTGGGACACATCGCTTTTCAGGATGAAGCGCTGCGTGTGTGGTATCGGAATGTGCGGATCAAGGAGCTGAAGTAGCATGCCGCTGTCTTCAGCAGAAAATCACCGCCGCAGTTTCAGCACGGCCTCGCGGGCGCGGATGAGGAATTCTGGCTTTGATTCGTCCTCTTGAAGGCGGATGGGCTCGCCGAAGGTGACGCTGCCGAGAACGGGGACGGGCAGGACTTCGCCTTTGGGGAGGATGCGGTTGAGGTTTTCCATCCACACGGGGACGAGTTGCACATCGGGCCGCTTTTTGGCGAGGTGGAAGAGTCCGGGCTTGAAGGGCTGCGGCTCGGGAGTGGTCTGGCGGCCGCCTTCGGGAAAGAGGATGAGGGAGTGGCGGTCTCCCATGGCCTGGACCATTTCGACCAGCGGATTGGCCTCAGGTGTGGGCTTTTTGCGCTCGATGAGAACGGCATTGAATACATGGCAGGCCAGGAAGGGACGCACGCGGCCGACCGACCAGTAGTCTTTGGCACCGACCATGCGGGTGACGGCGCGGACGGGGGCAGGCAGCGAGGCCCAGAGCACGGGACC
Organism: Prosthecobacter sp.; assembly: GCF_049294395.1. Lineage (GTDB taxonomy): Bacteria > Verrucomicrobiota > Verrucomicrobiia > Verrucomicrobiales > Verrucomicrobiaceae > Prosthecobacter. Next base: position 118,665 of record NZ_JBAQCR010000205.1, on the reverse strand, counting down.
GTCGAGGTTGCTGGTGTGATTGGCGAAGTAAACCCGCTGCACCAACTCCGGCGCGCAACCCTGCCAGCGGGCGACGGAACCAGAGAACACACGCAGCGATCCGGCGATGAGACTGCGAATCATGTGCAGAAGATGTGCGAAGAAGTAGAGGTTGTCACGCGGCTTGCTTGTTCGTAGTGATTCACTCTCACGCGCATGCCAAATTCCACCCCTGCCCCTCCCGACTCATCCACCTGGATGACAGCGCTGGCCGAGTTCCTGATGGAAGAGCCGGCGATTGAGTCGATCCGGTTAAATCCAGAGTCGAAACGAGTCGAGATGGCCACCCTGGGTCAGGTGGATGGCGAGCTGCTGCAGGCGAAGCTTTCCGAAGTGCTGCGGGCGGTGGACGCCCGGTGGCTGAAGCAAAACAGCCAGGTGCCGCCGAGCAGCGGGATGCTGGATGTGCAGCAGAAGGCGGACGGGGCCTTTGTGCTTGAAAAACCTTCCTGCCCAACGGCACCGAAGTTCTGGAAATGGCGCGACTTTGCCTGGCCGGAGCCGGATGAGATGGAGCAGGAGAGCGACAATGAGTGGCGCGTGCTGGCGCTACAGGCGGGACTGTGCGCCGTGACACTGGTGGCGGGCTACATCACCGAGCGTTTCTTTTCCGCACCGGCGTGGCTGCCGAAAAGCTTGTTCGCCATCTCGCTGATTTCCGGCGGCTGGGATGCGGCGAAGGACACCTGGGAAAACATGCGCGAGGGGCGGCTCGATGTGCATTTCCTGATGCTGGCCGTGGCCACAGGTGCGGTGTCGATCGGCGCGTGGGAGGAGGGGGCACTGCTGCTGTTCCTGTTTTCGACCTCGGGTGCGCTGGAGCATTTTGTGATGTTCCGCACGCACCGGGAGATCAATGCGCTGACGAAGGCGGCGCCCAAATTTGCGCATGTGCTGCAACCCGACGGGACGACGGCGGACCGTGGCGTGCAGACACTGCAGGTGGGCGATGTGATCGTGGTGAAACCGGACGAGTTGTTCGCCGTGGATGGCACGGTCATCGAGGGCTCGACGGCGGCGGATGAATCGACGCTGACCGGCGAGGCGCTGCCGATCGCCAAGGAGAAGGGTGCCTCCATCTACGGGGGCACTTTGAACCAATGGGGGATGGTGCAGGTGCGGGTGGACCGACTGGCCACGCAGAGCGCGCTGGCAAAAATCATCACGATGATCCAAACGGCGCAGCATCTGCGCGCGCCGAGCCAGCGGTTCACGGACCGCTTTGGCACGCGTTACACGCTGCTCACGCTGGGGGTGGTGGCGCTGATGTTTTTCGTGTGGTGGCTGGGCTTTGGCATTCCGCCGCTGGAAAACACCGCAGCATCCAAGTCCTCGTTTTACCGTGCCATGACGCTGCTGGTGGTGATGAGTCCGTGCGCGCTGGTGCTTTCGATTCCTTCGGCCATTCTGGCGGCGATCGCCTGGGGTGCGCGGCGCGGCGTGCTGTTCCGTGGTGGTGCTGCGATTGAAAAGCTGGCGGAAGTGGACGTCATCGCCATGGACAAGACGGGGACGCTGACGGAGGGCGAGCTGAAGGTGACGAAGATCGAAAGCTTCCCTGCCGGCCGGGAGGAGGATGTGCTGCGGATCGCCGCGAGCTTGGAGGCGAATTCGAACCATCCCATCGCGCGTGCGGTGACGCAATATGCCAAGGCGCAAGGCATCGTGGTGGAAAAGCTGGCCGAGTTTCAGTCGATCACGGGCCAGGGGCTGCGTGGGCGCACGGCCGCTGGACTGAGCTACGTGGGACGGCGCGAACTCGTCAAAGACAGCGCCCTGGGGGAGGTGCTGGCCGGGGTGCCGGACGCACCGCTGGGCTTCAGCGAGGTCTGGGTGGTGCATGAACAAATCGTGGGCCGAGTGCTGCTGAAGGATGAGATCCGCGCCGGGAGCCGGGCCGTGCTGGAAAAACTGGCCGCCGATGGCGTGCGCACGATCATGCTGACCGGAGACCGCCGTGCAGCGGCGATCGAGGTGGGGGAGAAACTCGGCATCGCCGAAGTGCGCGCCGGCTTGCACCCGGAGGACAAGGTGGCCGCGATCCGGGAACTGACGCTGGCCGGGCACAAGGTGGCGATGATCGGGGATGGCGTGAACGATGCACCGAGCCTGGCAGCCGCCTACGTATCCGTGGCGATGGGTGCGCGAGGCAGCGACGCCGCGCTGGAGCAAAGCGACGTGGTGCTGATGCAGGACAAGATCGAAAAACTGCTGTCCGCACGGCGCATCAGCCAGCAAGCGCGGCGCATCATTCAGCAAAATCTGGTCATTTCCCTGGGCAGCGTGATCGTGATGGCGGTGGCGTCCTTGTTCGGCATCGTGCCCCTCACGCTGGGCGTATTGACACATGAGGGCAGCACGGTGGTGGTGTGTTTAAACAGCCTGCGGCTGTTGTTTGAGAAGGAATGAAGCCGCCTGCCATTTTTCATCTGCGTAACTCCGTGCTGGACGATTCCCCCCTTTTCTTCATAGAGTAATCAAAATTCTGGCATGCGCATTCTCTCCAAAGTCCTCTGGACCCTCGCTTTCCTCGTCGCCACTTTTGTCTGGATGGTGCTCTTTGAGCACGGATTCAGCATGAAGGGTCTGACGGAAGGAACGGGAGCGGAGCTGCGTGGCATCGCCGCATGGTTTGGTGGCGGGAAAAAATAACCGCCGCCCACTTACATTCAAACACGTCAAGAACCCCCAGCATTATGATCGTTCAGGAAGCAGAACTCGACCCCAAGTACCAAGCCCTTTGGAAAAAAGCCCTCATTTCCGCCGAGCGGAAAAACTGGGATTATGTGATCGACCAGGTGCTGCCCATCGTGACGGCCAACGTCGGATTTCTGGACGGCCGGAAACTGCTGCGCAGCGCTGAAGGCGAAGCCACCGGTGGCAGCGGCGGCAAGAAGTTCAGTTTTGGTCTGGGCGGCCTCAAGCCAAGCTCCAAAAAAGAGCCGGCCGAAGCCATTGCAGACATGGAAGAGAATGTGTTCCGCAAGGACCCCTTCAACCTCAACGCGAATGAGCAGCTCTATGACATCGCGATGAAGATGAATTTCCCGGAGCTGGCCGCGTTTGCTCTGGAGACCATCCGCGCCGGGCATCCTGAGAACACCAAGCACATGCACAAGCTGGCGCAGCATTACATGGCCCATCAGCAGCCGGAGCTGGCCGCTGAAGTGTACCGCCTGATCTCCGTGGTCAATCCGCGTGACATGGAAGCCAAGCAGGGGGAAAAGAACGCCGCTGCGCAAAGCTCCATCAAAAATCAGGGCTGGGGCTCCGCGAACTTCAAGGATGCGATGAAGGACTCCGGCGAGGCCGCCAAGCTGGAAATGCTCAGCCGCCAGGGCATGACGCAGGAGCAGATGGAGCAGTTCCTGGCAGAAACCATCGAGCAATACAATGCCGACCAAGGGAACATCGTCATCGTCAAGCGCATGTCGGATCTGTATGAGCGCCTCGGCCAGCTCGATACGGCGCTGATGTTTTACGATTACGCCCTCACTCTGAACGCCGGTGACGTGGCCCTGCAGCGCAAGGTGGAAATCCTGCGTGACAAGGTGCAGGAACAGAAGATCGCGGATTATGAGCGCGAGATCGAAACTGATCCTGATGCGCCCGACATTGACGACAAACGCGCGCAGCTGGCCGAAATCCGCCGCCAGCGTGCGAGTGTGGTCATCAGCGAGGCCAAGACCCGTGTGGACCGCAACCCGACCGACAAAGGACTGCGCTACGAACTGGGCCAGGCCTACTTCAACGCAGGCATGTACGGCGAGGCGCTGCCGGAGCTGCAGCAGGCGAAGTCGAACCCCAACATGCGTATCAAGGCGATCCTCATGCTGGGACGCTGCTTTGAGCGCAAAAACATGAACGACCTGGCAAAAACCTCGCTGCTGGAGGCTTCCAAGGAACTTCTCGTCATGGATGCCACCAAAAAAGAGGTGCTCTACGAGCTGGCCAACGTGCTGGAAAAAATGGGCGACAAGGCGGGAAGCCTGGACGCGCTGAAGGAAATCTACAACGCCGACTACGGCTACCGGGATGTGGCGCACCGAGTGGAGTCCTCCTACTCATAACTGATCATTTCAGATCTCCCCTGCTGACACCCCGTTTCGTATTCCGAAACGGGGTGTTTTTTGTTTGCCGCCAAATGGTACTGGAAAGCCGGGGCACGTCCGCCATCTTGCAGGCTGATGATATTCGAATTTCTCGCCGCCACTGACGTCTGGACCACAATCAAAGACGGTGCGCCCGTCGTTCTCGCCCTGATCCTGATCGAGGGTCTGCTCTCCGTGGACAACGCGCTGGCGATCGCCGCGATGGCATCCCATCTGGATGAAAAGCAGCGCAAGATGGCGATGAACATCGGCTACATCGGCGCCTATGGTTTTCGCATCGTGGCGCTGCTGACCGCCAGCATCATCATGGACAACCACTGGCTGATGCTGGTGGGTGCGCTCTACCTCGTGTGGCTGATGTGCGCGCATTTTGCGGAACAGGAGGAAGGTGATGAGGATGGAACGGTGAAGGCAGCCCAGCACAGCTTTGGCAAAACGATTGCGATGATCGCTTTTCTCGATCTGAGCCTGAGCTTTGACAACGTGGTCGCCGCCGTGGCCTTCGCACGTGACAGCAAGGTACTGGTTTATGTCGGCGTGACACTCGGCATCATCACGCTGCGACTGGTGGCCGGTTACTGCATCAAGCTGCTGGCGCGGCAGCCCTGGCTGGAACACACGGCGTTTCTGCTCGTGGGGTTCGTGGGTCTGCTGCTGGGGCTGGAACTCTTTTGGGACCAGAGCATCAAACAGGTCGTCGAAATCGGTGGTGTCAGCCTCATCAGCGAGGCGGGCGGGCATTACCACATCGCCAAGGCGGTTAAATTTGCCGGCATCATTGGAATCATTCTGGTGCACCTGGCGTATGAGAAAAACGCGGCGGTCAAAGGCGTGGTGCGCCCGGTGATGCGCCTGCTGCTGCTGCCTGCGCGATTGATTTCTGGTGTGGTCGGGGCTGTTTTTTCTGTGATCTCCTGGCCGTTTCGTGCCGCGTGGTCAGCCGTGACCCGAAAATAAGAATCCCCCGGCTGTGAGGCCGGGGGACTCCGTGAATCATGTGACAGCGTTTTGCGGAACTGATTTCCGGCAAGCGAGTTTGGAGACACTCGAAGGCGGCTTGAGGACAAGCCGCCCTACCTCGCGGTGGGCGAAGCCTGTCTGTTACTGCTTCGGCTTGGTAAGCATTTCGAAGTCGTCGCTGCGGAAGGGGGTCACTGGCAGGCCGTCGATGCTGTAGAGATTGCAGACAGGATTGTCGGACCATGCGTAGCGGACAGCCACGGGTTTGGCGACGCCCTTGGCGCTGACTTCGATCTTGTCCTTGCCGGTGATTTTAGCCTCGGCCCAGGTCCACTTTTTGTCTTCGCCGCAAACCACAAAGCCCTTCACTTCTGTGACATCCACCGTGCGCAGGCTGCTGCCGAAGGTGTCGAGAGTGACAATGGCTTTGTCTCCTGCGAACTCGGCGGCTTTGAACTCGGGGCTGCGATAAGGCAGCTTCATTCCGTAGTCCTTCACGAGCGCCAAACGGGCGAGACGCTCGGCCACGTCACGCTTGTTTTTGGGATGAATGTCATTGGCCTCACCGAGGTCGATGATGACGGCCTGGCCACCGTTTTTGATGGCGTTCTGGGTTTTCGTCTGGCTCTCGCGCAGCTCGGCCCATTGGCTGGCCGTGGCCTGCCCGGCGTCGGTTTTTTCGGCCATGAAGTCGGCCAGTTGCACCCAGTAGAAGGGGAAATCTCCCTGCTTCCACTCATTGCGCCAGTTCTGGATCATGAAGGGGAAGAGGCTGGCGTACTCATAGGCACGTCCGGCATTGCTTTCGCCCTGATACCAGATGGCCCCTTTGATGCCGTAGCCGATGGTGGGGAGGAGTGCGCCATTGTAGATGTTGCCGGGGCGGGCATTGCCGCGCAGCCAAGCATCAGGTGGGGCAGGAGCGCGGGCGGTGAAGGGTTTGCCGACTTTCTTGGCTTCATCCGCCTGCTTCTTCCAGTTGGCGAGATCGGCGTCGTATTTGGTCTTCGCGGCGGGGGAAGTGAGGAAGGCTTCGTTCTTCTTCGTGTTTTCCATCAGCAGCTTGAAGCGGGCGTCTTTTTCGAGTTCGCCGCGATTCACCCATGCCTCGGCAGCACTGCCGCCCCAGGCGTTGTTGATCAGACCCACCGGCACGTCGAGCATGTTGTGCAGGACGCGGCCATAGAAGAAGCCGACGGCGCTGAAGCCGCCGACTGTTGCAGGCGAGCACTCTTTCCACTCGCCTTTGAAGTCCTTTTGCGGCTCCTGAGTGCCCAGGTTTGGCACGGTGATGAGGCGGATGTTCGGATACTTCGCGGTGGCGATCTCCAGATCGGAATCCCAGCTGGAACCGACATTCCACTGCATGTTGGACTGGCCGGAGCAGATCCACACCTCGCCGACGAGCACGTTTTTGAGCTCCTTGGCGGTGGTGCCTTTGATCGAAATCGTGGCAGGTTTCGCGTTGGCAGGCACGGGATCGAGTTTCACGGTCCATTTGCCATCGGCGCCGGCCTTGGCGGTCTTGGTTTGGTCTCCAAATTTCACGGTCACTTCGGTGCCGGGAGCATCCCAGCCCCAGAGCGGATTGGTCTGCTTCTGCTGCAGGACCATGTTGTCGCCAATGATGGCGGGGAGTTTGAGTTCAGCGCGGGCAGTACATGCCAGCGCAGCGAGGAGGGTGGTAAGTGAGAGGAGTCTCATGAATGGGTAAAAAGCAGGACGGAACAAACGCAGCCCGAGGCTGGGTTTCAACAAAGTTTCCATCTTCCTGAGTCAGGCCTGAGCCACCCGCTTGAACCAGCTTCGGAGGCATGGTTCATTTCACGGTGGCCTGCGCCGTCCTGGCTTTCTTCACATCCATCTGTTTTTCAGCCTTTTTCTCCGGCGTCCACAGCTTCCAGATGGGGAGCATGCTGCTGGTGGTCTGGGCGGTGGCGGGTGAGGCACGCTCCATGATGGTGACGTAATCGGACTGATTGACAGGCATCGCTGCTAATTGCTCCAAACGTTCAGAGACCTTTTGATAGGCCTCCCGGGCCGTATCGGCCTGAGTTTTGAGTTTGTCATGATTCGCTATCTTGGATCCCAGATCCAAAGCAACGGCACGCTCTTCCTCGATTTTTTTGTCGAGAATATCCACCTTGCGTTTCAGGGAGAGGATGCCTGCCTGCAGGCCCTGCTGAATTTGCTGCGAAACTGACTCGATCAGATGCTTCGCCCTGGCTATTTTTTCATCGATAGCGACCACTTCGGGATGATCCGCCTTGTGGCTCTTCAGCAGATAGTCGCGATCGTTTTGCAGCACAAAGATCTCCGCCTGCGTCTTGAGATAAATCTGGTCCATCTCCGATAAATGACGTTCCGAAGTCCTGCCCAGGGACTGATAGAAGGCCGAGATGTCCGTCTCGGCGAGTTCCAGATCCAGAATTTCGGTGCGCACCTGCTCCCGCTGCAATTGGAGAGTCCCTAGAAGCTGCGCCGCCTTGTCGTTGCCATTGGTGACGGCGGTCAGGTTGTTTTCACGCTGAAAAACTTCCAGGGCCTCCATTTTATCCTCCATCATCTTCCGCTTTTTCACCGTCTCCTCCAAGAACGTCTTCAAGACCTTCCCTTGCGCCTGCTCGCGAACACTTTGTCTAAAGGCGATGAACTCATCCAGCAGCGCATCGAGATAAACATGCGTATACTTCGCATCATCACCCGTCCCCATGACCTGAATGAGGCCGCTGCCCTTGTTCTGGGATGCGTGGATTTCCACTTTGTGATCCGCCAGCTTGGGATTCAAAACGCGCACACGCTCCGCCGCTCTGTGCTGCATTTGCGAGCTTTCGAGCGTTTCGATGATCGTGCCGTAAAAGTCCTGCATTTGCTCCTGCCAACTGAGGGAATCATTCGCCTCCAATTTTATGCCCGAGACCAGCTTTGCCGTGCTGCGATACACCGGCTGCTGCGGCACGAATTCCACCTTCGTGGCCGCCAGCACCGCCAGCAAAACAACAACGACTGCAAGCACGCTCAGAGCGCCCATGCCAATGCGACCGCGCCAGCGGTTTGTCTTGATGAGGGCCTGCACGCGCTGCTTCACACCGTCGTTGCCGAACATGGTCACGCCGAGACCGCTTTTCATGCGTGAGGGCAGGCCTGCGGCGATTTCGACGAGAGTGCGTGCATACTCCGGCGCATGCTCGGCGTCGCTCACAGCCAGGTCATCCGCCGCGTGCTCTGTTTCGATGCGGAGTTGTTTCCGCGCCAGCCAGGCCAGTGGCTGCCACCACCAGAGGCAGAGCACGGCCTGAGAGAGCCACTGCCACAGCCAATCACCGCGCTGCCAGTGCGCGGCCTCGTGTCGAAGCACTGCGCTAAGGCGGCTCTCATCCCACGAGGCGGATTCGGCGGGCAGCCAGATGACGGGTTTGCGCCAGCCTGTGAGCATGGGTGACGTCAGCTCACTCGCCAACCGATATGCCGTCCCGTCTGGCAGTCCGGCTTCGCTGCCGATTTTCTGCATCATTCGCGATGCGGCACTGCAGCGCCGGCTGAGGGCACGCAGACCCAACAACACCCCAACTACACGGAGACAGAACCACAGTGCCGCCATGCCCAGCCAGAAACACACCGCCCATCTGTCAAAACCATCTGCGATCTTTTCCCATGCACTTTTCTCCGGAAGTTCGAAGAGCGGCAGTTCCACCACGGTCGTTTCGAGCTGAAGCGCCGGAGTCACGTCCACCTGCCATTCCATGACAGCCACTGGCGGCGTCAGATCGGGCATCAGCCTCCATGCGCCGACAATCAACAGCGCCACGACACCCAGCCGCCAAACCGCGCTGCGTGACCGGGCGGAGCGGTGTCGCAGCCCCATGGCAGCCGCCGCTGCCACGCAGAAGACTGCAGCGCTGGTGATGAAGGCGGAGACGAGGAGAGCCAGACCTTTATGCAGAGACAGCGTCAGCAGAGCATGATTGATGAAAGTGTTCATGGCTTGCGTGCCTCCTCGATGAGTTGAATAAGCTTTTGCGCCTCTTCAGCGCTGAGTTTCACATTTCGCTGTCCGAGAAGGGCCAGTGCGGCCTCGCCGACAGAATTGTCGAACAGCTGATTCACCATTCGCGTCAGCACGCCCGCCCTGGCCTTCTTGGTCGAGACAGGAAGCGAGAACCAATCCCGTCCGTTTTCCTGGGTCTTCACCAGCAGGTCTCTTTCGACGAGCAGGCGCAAGATCGATCTTACCGCCGAGTAAGTCGGCGCGTCCGGCAGCTTCTCCTCGATCTCACGAGCGGAAACCCGTTCGTGCTTCATCACGATTTCTATCACCTGCCGCTCGCGGCGGCTCAACTCATTGGAATGTTTTTCGTCCCACATGAGTGTTGATTTTTCAACACCTTTGGCGATTCGTCAAGCGTGATGTTGAAATTTCAGCAGGCCATGCCGGACGGCCGATGACTGGGGTACTGGATGATGATGGAAGTCAGCGCTTGAAACCCTGACGCTTTCATCCCATTTGCAGGTCGCGGGCAGGCATGCGATTCAGCGTGGACCATGCGCTTCCGGCCTCATGACTGATGATTGAAATGGATTCCAGAGAACCAGGCAGCTTCCTCCCGAAGAGTGTCAGCAAGTCCGTGAGAACGGGCCATGGCATGAAGATCGGCATCTTCGCCGGGATTCATGGGGATGAAGAGGCGGGCACGCTGGCCACGCATGAACTCATCGAGTGGGCTGCTGAGAGGCCGGAGGAACTGCATGACTATGAGCTGCATTTTTTTCCGGTCTGCAATCCTACCGGGCGCACGCTGGGCACAAGGCACAGCCACAGCGGGCTGGATTTGAACCGTGAGTTTTGGTTTGGCTCCACTGAGCCGGAGGTCGTCTATTTGGAAGCTGAGTTGCGGCGTGAGCGCTATGACGGGATCATCTCGCTGCACTCTGATGACACGTCTGACGGCTGCTATGGATTCGTCAGCGGTGCGCTGCTGAGCGAGCATCTGCTGGAACCTGCGCTGCAGGCCGCGAGTGAGTTTTTGCCGCGCAACGAGCAGCACATCATCGATGGCTTCCTGGCCTCACGTGGCATCATCAAGGAAGGCTATCTCGGCATCCTCAGCGCGCCGCCAGAGCAGCGGCCGCATGCGCTGGAGATTGTGTTTGAGACGCCTGCGCTGGCGCCGATGGACGCGCAGGTGAAAGCGACGGTGGCGGCGGTGAAGAGGATTCTGGTGGAGTATCGTGAACTGCAGGCGTATGCGGCGAATCTTTGACCTGTTGAAGGTCCCCTCACCGCCCCTGCTTCACACGCAGCAGTTTTTCTCCTGCCGCGTTGAGCGTCTCAAGCTGCTTGGCGTAATGGAAGCGGATGAAGCGGTGTTCGGGTTCGCGGAAGAAACTGGAGCCGGGGACGCCGGCGACGCCGACTTCGCGGACGAACCATTCGGCGGCTTCGGTGTCGGTGGGGAAGCCGAGGGATGAGATGTCCATGAGGACGTAGTATGCGCCGTGGGGCTCGGTGAATGGGAGGCCGGTGGCGCGGAGGTGATTGAGGAAGATGCCCCGCTTCTCGGTGTAGAGAGCGCGCAGGCCGTGGTAGTAGCTGTCAGGCAGTTCGAGTCCGGCGACGGCGGCTTCCTGCAAGGGTGCGGCGGCACCGACAGTGAGGAAGTCGTGCACCTTGCGCGCCTGCGCGATGATGTGCGGGGCGGCCTGCACATAGCCAAGGCGCCAGCCGGTGATGGAGTAGGTTTTGGAGAGCGAATTGCACACGATGACACGCTCCGCTGCGCCGGGCAGCGAGTGCATGTAGACGTGCTCATGCGGTTCATAGACGATGTGCTCGTAGGGCTCGTCAGTGATGACGAAGGCATCGTGCTTTTCGGCGAGATCGAGGATCATCTGCAACTCGGCACGGGTGAAGACTTTGCCGGTGGGGTTGGAGGGATTGCAGACGATGATGGCCTTGGCACCCTGCGCAAAGGCGCGTGCGAGTTCATCGGGATCAAAGCCGAACTGCGGCGGGCGGAGGGGCACGTAGATGGGCTCGGCCCCGGAGAGGATGGCGTCTGCGGCGTAGTTTTCGTAGAAGGGTGAGAAGACGATGACTTTGTCTCCGGGCTCGCAGCAGGTCATCATGGCGCACATCATGGCCTCCGTGCTGCCGCAGGTGACGACGAGGTTTTGATCCGGATCAACGGGGGTGCCGGAGAAATGGGTGATCTTTTTGGCGAGCGCCTGGCGGAAGCGCGGCGCGCCCCAGGTGACGGCGTACTGATGGAACGGGCCACGGGTGGCGCGCTCCAATGCGGTGAGGAGTTCCTCCGGCGGATTGAAGTCGGGAAAGCCCTGGGAAAGATTGATCGCGCCGTGCTGATTGGAGAGGCGCGTCATCGCGCGAATGACGGATTCGGTGAAGGCGTGGAGGCGGCGGGAAGTTGCAGGCATCCTTGCGATTTGGGCGAGAAGCCGCCAACGTGCAACCAACCAATCTGACCCACATGCGCCGCCGAATCTCCCTGCTTGCCCTGCTGCTGACGGCCCCCTGCCTGTTTGCCGCCGAGGAGTGGCAAACCTTGTTCAATGGCCGGGACCTGAGCGGCTGGCGGGCCAATGTGATGCCGGAATCTTTCTCCGTGGTGGATGGAGCCATCCGGGCGCATGCCACCAAGCCCAGCGCCCACTTGTTTTATGCGGGCGACATGAAAACCGGCTTCATGCGCTTCAAGAATTTCGTGTTTGAAGCGACCTGCCGTAGCGAGCCGAATTCCAACTCGGGCATCTTTATTCACACGGACATGACCACGCGGGACAGCGCGCTACATCTGGCCAAGGGCTATGAGATCCAGCTCAACAGCACGACCAAGGAGAAGCGCAAGACCGGCAGCCTGTATGCGGTGGTGGATCTCGCGCAATCGCCGGTGGATGAAAGCCAGTGGTTCAAGCTCCGTGTCACGGTGAGCGGCAAGCGCATCATGATTCATCTCAATGACAAGCAGGTGGTGGACTACACCGAGCCGGACAACGTCAAGCGCCCGCCGGAGCGTGCCGGACGCTTATTTGATCCGCAGGGCGGCGGCATCGCCTTGCAGGCGCATGATCCGGGGAGTGTGTTTTACTTCAAAGATCTCCGCATCAAGCGCCTGCCTTGAAACCTTGCTGATCATGCCTCCTGAACCCTCCCCCCCGCCACAGCTCAAAGAATGGTTTGATGCCGCCCGCTATCGGGCCATCGCCAAGGAACTCGCCAGCATCGCGCCGAAATTTCGTGCGGATGATTTCATGAAGACTGTGCTGGATGGGCTTGAAGCCCGCAGCCTGATGCAGCGGGTGCATCAGTGCGCGGTGGCGGTGGATGCGGCGCTGCCGGGGACGTATCAGCAAAAGGTCCGGGCTCTACAGAAGCTGGCGCCGCGCATCGGGCATGAATTCGTGACGATCTTCCTCGGCGATTTCGTGGCGACGTACGGCCTTGATGATTTCGATTTCTCCATGGAGGCGTTGAGGTTTTTCACGGTCTTTGGCTCGGCGGAGTTTGCGGTGCGACCGTTCATTCTGGCGGATCAAAAACGTGCGTTGCAAATGATGCACGAATGGACGGCTGACCCGGATGATAAGGTGCGCCGCCTCGCCAGCGAGGGATCACGGCCGCGCCTGCCCTGGGGCATGCGTTTGCAGGCGCTGGTGCGCGACCCCGAGCCGACGGCGAAGATTCTGGAGGCGCTGAAGGATGATGACTCGCTGTTTGTGAGGCGATCGGTGGCCAATCATTTGAATGACATCACGAAGGATCATCACGATTATGTTTTGCAGCGGCTTGAAGCCTGGGACCTGGAACGCGAGCATCTGAAGTGGATCGCGAAGCATGCCTGCCGCACGCTGATCAAACGCGGGCATCCGCGTGCGCTGAAGCTCTTTGGCTTTGGCAAAAAAGCGGAGGTCACAGCGAAGCTGGCGGCTTCTCCTTCACGCCTGGAACTTGGGCAGCGCCTTACGTTGACGGCTGCGCTCACTTCGACTTCAAACCGCTCACAGCGACTCGCGATCGACTACGTGGTGCATTATGTGAAGGCGAGCGGAGGCAGTGCGGAGAAGGTTTTCAAGTGGACAGAGATCGACCTGCCGGCGCATGCTGAAATTGAGCTCGTCAAATCGCAGGTGGTGCGCGATTTCACGACGCGGAAACACTACTCAGGCAGGCACCGAGTGGAGTTGCAGGTGAATGGGCAGCGGGTGGCGGAGACGATGTTTGTCCTGGCCTGAATTCTACTGCAGGCTCAGCGATAGAAGGTTTCGAGAATCAAGGTGCAGAGCGCCTGACGATACGTGGCATCTGCGGCATCGCCGGCAGGCCAGTTGGGACGGCCGCGTTTGAAGGAGCCGTCCGGCTGCTGGGCTGCGAGGATTTGCGGCATGACCTGCGAGGCGAAGGTCGTCCACTCGGCCCCGCCATTGAGGAAGAGCGCATTGCTGTAGCCATGCCAGCAGTAGAGATTGCAGTTTTTTTCCCAATCCGGGGGCTCGGCCTGGAGGAAGCCTGAGATGAATTTGACGCCTTTTTTAGCGGCTGGTGTGCTTTTTCCAGCAAGCATGAGATGGCCTGCCGCAGCGCCACCACTGAGGCTCCATTGGTTGTAATGTGCTTCGCGGCTGGCACCGCCGAATCCGCCGTCCTTGGTTTGAACGGAGTCGATGTAGGACAGCGCTTTTTTGATGCAGGACTCCAGCCCGTCGATCTTCAAGCTGGTGGCCTTGGCGACATTGAGCGCCTGGAAATGCCAGTTGGCCAAAGACAGATCTGAACCGCTGCCTGGATTGTAAACGATGGTTTCGCCGCCGTAGGTCCAGGAGCCGCGACTGGTCTGCTGGCTGATGATTGTCTTCATGGCTGTATCAAAGGACTCTCGCAGTCCAGGAAGGCTTTTTGAACCCAAGCGGGCCGTGATATAGGCTTCGCCAACGGCAACGGTGGCAATGGCATGCTCGTAGGTTCCAGCTCCGCCACCACCCTGCCCCTGCCATTTTTCGCTAAAAATGCCGCTGGGGTTCTGTTTGGCGAGGGTGATCAAATAGAGCAACGCTTTCACCACAGAGTCTCCATACTCGGGAGAATCGGGTGTCTCACCGTGGCCAAGGAAACACTGGAGCACGAAGCCGGTCATCGCGCCTTTGTTGCTGCGGCCCCATGAGCCGTCGGGGTTCTGGCTGGTTTTAAACAGATTCAGGGAGGTCACCACCGCTGCATCCATCTCTGGAGTGCCTCCGCCGCGGCGGATGGCCTCCAGGCGAGTGGCGGGCAGAAAGCGGGCGCGGTAAGATTCGGGGAGGCTTTTGAGAGAGGCTTCCGAAAGGCCACCGGGGGCGGTGCTTGCCGGAGCATTCTGCATGGCCAGCCAATGGTCCTTGGCATAGGCCTTGTCTGGGGGGCTGAGATTGTCGATGGCGATCTCAAAGTCCGCGCCGTTCTTCAGGCGGACTTTGACCGCACGCTGGGCGACATTCACGCCGACCATTTCGGCCTCGATGATCTGGCCGCTGGTATTCGTCCAAGAACGCATCTCCGCCACTGCTGCGCCATGCAGCAGCAAGAGACTGAAGGCGGCGATGCACGCGGCGCGCTTCATGATTACTTCACTGCCGCTTTGGCCTGGGCCTGGCTTTCGGCAGAGAGCTTGCTCAGTGCCAGAATGTGCGTGACGCCGGTGGAAGGAATTTTGAGGAGCACGCTGTCGCCCTGAAGTCCTGCGAATTCGGCCTCGATGGTCTTGCCTTCGGTGTTGGTCCATTTCAGGACGCCGCCGGCTGCTGCGGGCATGGCGGCAGCAGGAGCTGCGCCACCGCCGGTGAGGCTGGCGCCTTCATTGATCCAGGCTTTGAAGACGTCGAGCTCAGCAGCGGTGAGTTTGTTCTTGCCTTCCGGAGGCATCACGTCGGCATCGTCATCTGGCAGTGTGCAGTTGATGAACATCGTGCTCTTCATGGCTTCGCCGGGAATGATGTTTTTTCCGGCACCGATCTGCTCGGGCAGCTTGTCATCATCGAGGGCGAGCTTGCCTTTGACCTTCTTGGTGGTGCTGTGGCAGGCATAGCACTTGGTGCGGAAGATGGGGGCGATCTGCGTTTTGTAATCGACCGCAGAAGCAGCGGTGGTGGTCAGGACAAGAGCGAAGAGAAGGCTGAATTTCATGGTTGAGTGCGACATGGAACGATCAAACGGGCGGTTTGCCTAGATTAATTTATGGATTCCGTGCGTTCAGCGAGCGGAGGGGTCGAGCTGACGCAGCTGCTGCAGGGTGAGCAGAATGGCGTCGCGCTGGGCCTGCAGGCGGCTGATGCCCAGCACAGCGCGGCTGCCGGAAAGGGTATTGAGCAAGGGGCTGGCCTCCGGCTGGGAGGAATTCCACAACACGCCGCGCATGGCGCCGGGGTTCTTGGCGGCCAAGGCCTGGTAATCTGCGTTCAAGGCCTGACGTTGTGCGGCAAGCTGCGTGCGGAGAATATCCACGACGTTGCGGGCGGGCATGGCCGCTGATGAATCGGGAGTCTGGGAGGGACCGGCCTGCTCACGAGCCAGCCGTGACTCCATTTCGCGGGCTTGGAGCAGCATTTTCTCGCGGGCTTTTTCTGCGGCCTCCATCGGATCGTAGCAGGCCTCCCAGCGGAGGTCCGGGGTGGTTTTCGCGAAGGCGACTCTGACCAAGCCATCGGCGTGCCGGAGGGAAACATCCTCGGCGCTGACGGCGGTGATCTCGGCGTCGCGCAGGACTTTGCCATCGTCCAGGCTCAGCACGGGAAACTTCCTGCCCACCATGGCGCTGCGGCGCTGGGTGCGGAAACGGTCAAACTGAGCTTTGAGAGCCTTGAGCTCCTCCTGCGTCTGGGAGAGCTCCAGCTGGGTCTTTTTCAGAGTGGTCTGTACCGCCGCAAATTGCTGCATCTGTGCCTGCAGGGAGGACAAATCTGCTTGTGATTGCTCCAGGAGATGGTTGGTCTCATCGACACGGGTCTGCAGGGTCTGATTCTCGATCTGCAGAGCATCGTACTCGGTTTTTTTGACACAGCCGCCCAGCAGCAAGAGCATGGCGGCTGTCACTGGAAGAATGCGAGTAGGGTGCCTGCTCATTTCCAAAGAGAATGTAATCCTATTCAATCCCGTTTGTCACGCATCCCCTACCATGATTTTCAGAATGACGGCCTGGCCTCAAGGCTTGCATTCAAAGTATCCTAGCCGAGACTGAAAGCCCCCCAAACCACCCTTTATGAGCAAAGCCTCCGTCGAAGACATCAAACTCGCCTCAGCAGGCCTCCGTGGCCAGCTGGCCGAGCAGTTCGCTGATACCAGCACCCCGAACATCCCGGAGGACTCCAACATCCTGCTCAAGCACCACGGCTCCTACCAGCAGGATGACCGCGATGTGCGCGCCGAACGCACCAAGGCGAAGCTGGACAAGGCCTGGAGCTTCATGATCCGCAGCAAGATGCCCGGCGGCCGCATCACCGCGAAGCAGTGGATGATCCATGACGACCTGTGCACCAAGGCCTTTGGCAACATGCGCCTGACCAACCGCCAGGGCATTCAGCTCCACGGCGTGCTCAAGGGTGGCCTGAAGGAAGTCATTTCCAACGTCTGCCACAGCGGCCTCAGCACCATGGGTGCCTGCGGTGACGTGGTGCGCAACACCATGGGACCGGCGGCTCCAATCAAGGACGCCGTGCACGCTGATACTCAGAAGCTTACGGAGGAAATCAGCCAGCGCTTCCTGTGGCGGAGTTCGGCCTATGCGGACATCTGGCTCGACGGCGAGAAGCTGGAGCCCAATTGGATCCAAGATCCAGAGGTGAATCCTGCCGTGCGTGAGGTGACAAAGGCCCCTGAAGGTGATGACCCCATCTACGGCAAGGTGTATCTGCCGCGCAAATTCAAGATCGGCGTGGCCATCCAGCCCTGCAACGATGCGGATATCTACTCTCAGGACCTGGGCCTCGTGCCGCACGTGGTGGACGGTGCTGTCGAAGGCTACACGATCACTGTGGGTGGTGGCTTTGGCATGAGCCACGGCCAGCTGAGCACCCGCCCCTTCCTGGGCCAGCCGCTGCTGTATGCGAAGCGTGCGAACGTGGTGGATGCCGTCGAAGCCATCGTGACCACCCAGCGTGACCACGGCAACCGCACCGAGCGCAAAAACGCCCGCATGAAGTACACCGTGCAGAGCATGGGCCTCGACGGCTTCCGCGCCGAAGTGGTGCGCCGCCTGCCGGGCATCGAAACCTTCCCGCCGAAGGAGCTGAACTTTGACAGCGTCGAGGACAAGCTCGGCTGGTACGAGCAGGGTGACGGCAAGCTCTACTGCGCCGTGCATGTGAGCATGGGCCGCATTGTGGACCGCGAAAACGGCCCGCACTACCGCAGCGCTTTTGTGGAGCTCTGCAAGACGCTGGATCTGCCGCTGATCGTGACGCCGAACACGAACATGATCATTGCTGACGTGGCACCCGATCAAAAGGACGCCGTGGATGCCATCCTGGCCAAGCATGGAGTCATCCACGCCGACGGCATGACCCGCGCCCGCAAGGTGGCCCACGCCTGCGTGGCCCTGCCGACCTGCGGTCTGGCTCTGAGCGAGTCTGAGCGTGTGCTGCCGGGCTTCATGGACAAGATCGACGAAGCTCTGCGTGAACTGGGTCTGGAAGACGAGCCGATCCTCTTCCGCATGACGGGCTGCCCGAACGGCTGCGGCCGCCCTTACAACGCCGACTTCGGCTTTGTGGGTCGCTCGCCGAACAAGTACGCGATGTTTGTGGGTGGCAGCATCCGCGGCAACCGCCTGGCCGGCCTGGAGTACAAGACCGTCCTCGGTGAAGAAGTGCCGGTGAAGGTGCGCGCCTTCCTGGAAGCTTTCAAAGCGGAGCGCAAGGATGGTGAGATCTTCGCCGACTGGTTCGCCCGCACCCGAACCACGGGTGAGGCGCCGACGCCGGAGCAGTTCCACATCGAACTGGCTGAACGTGCCGCCAAGCTGGCTGAAGCCAAGACGACGGCTGCTGAGGCGGGTTAATCCTCCCAAAAGCATCGAATTCGAGGCGGCCCGCACCTAGCGGGCCGCCTTTTTTGTGCAGATGGAGCCCACCAACTGAAGAATAAGCACGGAACCAGAACTCACTGTGCTGATTTCCGTGTATTCAGGGGATTCCGTGGCTCAACTCAGGTAATTTCTGAACATTACGGTACTTGTGTGTCGCGTATCTTTGGGCCACAGACTCCACCATGTCTCTCCCGTTCTATCATTACCTGCATCTCATCGGCCTGATCCTTGTTTTCATTGGCTTTGGCGGTCTGTTCTCCAGCGAAGGCGCCAAGAAGGCCATGATGTGGCATGGCATCGGTCTGGTCATCAGCATTGTCTCCGGATTCGGCATGCTGGCGAAGCTGGGCATCATGGGCACGATGCCAGTGTGGGCCTGGATCAAGATCGGCCTGTGGCTGGTGCTGGGCTTCCTGCCGGTGCTGGCGAAGCGTCGTGTGATCGCCGCGCCGCTGGTGGTGCTGATCGCTGCAATCGTAGGTGCGACACTCGCATTCATTGGTTACACCTACAAAACTGGGTTTTCGCTAGGATCGTAAAATCTGCGTTGGCGTAGTGATCACGGTCCTCGGGTTTCTCCAAGGCCAGCCGTTCGCAGCCATCCTTCCATATCACTTCAACGGACTGGCGCTATCGCTGGTCGGTTTGAGGCTGAGCGTGGGCGAGGGAGATTGAGGGGGCGCTGGTCGACGGGCAGGAGTACCCATCGTACTGCTGAGGGGTTCTGTCTTCAGATTTCAGATCGAAGGCGAGACGCCTCGAGCCGTTGACAGGCCGGAGGCCTATCCTCCGATTAAGAGCCGAGGGCTTTGCTTTTTTCGGTGGCGGCGCGGACGGCTTGAATCATGGCGTTGCGGAGGCCGTGCTGCTCGAGTTTTTCGAGGCCGGCGATGGTGGTGCCGCCGGGGCTGGTGACTTCATCGCGCAGGGATGCGGGGTGTTTGCCGCTGGTGAGGACCATTTCTGCCGCACCGGCGACGGTTTGTGCCGCAAGGCGCAGGGCTGCGGCGCGTGGCAGGCCCATGAGCACGCCGCCATCGGCGAGGGCTTCGATGACGGTGTAAACATAGGCCGGACCGCTGCCGGAGAGGCCGGTGACGGCATCGAGCAGTTTTTCGGCGACTTCATCGGCCGTGCCGACGGCTCCGAGAATCTTCTCCGCGAGGGCGGCGTCTTTGGCGGTGGCTTTGCTGCCGCGTGCGAAGGCAGCGGCTCCTTTGCCGACAAGTGCGGGGGTATTGGGCATGCTGCGAATGACGCGCTGCTTGCCGCCGAGCCAGGTTTCGAGATTGGCCAGCGAAACGCCGGCGGCGATGCTGAGATAGAGCCGCGAGCCTTTGACCTGGGAGAGGGCCTCGCACAGGGACTTCATGTCTCCGGGTTTCACGGCGAGGATGATCACGTCTGAGGCTGCCGCGACTTCCGCCGGCGTGCCGGTGATGGATTTGCAGGCGAGGCATTTGCGCAGGGAGTTCACGGCCTCGGGCATCACATCGCTGAGCGCCACATTCAGGCTGGTTTTGCCAAGCGCCTGCTCCACGCCGCGCAGGAGCGCGCCGCCCATTTTTCCACAGCCAATGAGTCCGAGTTTCATCATGAGGCGAATTTGGGGCAGATGTGGCGGCGTGCAAGTACGCCAATCTTGTCTTGCGTTTGGCCCCTGAATTTTGCGATGATACTAGAAATAACCGCTACAAATGCACGTTGACCAGTTTCAGCCGGAAAAGATCCTCGCCGCAGGGCCCTCCGCCAAAGTCTATCGCGGAGTGGAGACAGCGACGGGACGAAAAGTGCTGATCAAAGCCCTGCTGCAGAATCACGAAACCGTGTGTCCGCTGGACCGTGAACGATTCCAACAGATAGCGCCCTCGCTCATGCAGATGCGGCACCCGCACATTGCGCGCCTCATCACACTGCTGCCCACGGAGGATGAATTTGCCTTCGTGTCTGAATTCATGCCCGGAACGAACGGCCGGTCCTTTGACGCCGAGCACAGGCTTTCGCCCAGCGATGTGCGAATGCTGGCGGTGCAGCTCATGCATGCGCTGCAGGTGGGTGAGGAGCTGCGCCAGCCGCACGGCGACCCAAAGCCGAGCAATCTCATCATCGCCGACCACCCGAGCGGCGGTTTGTTTCTCCAGGTGCAGGACTGGGGCCTCTCGCTGGCCCGGAAGACACAACCGCCGGAAACGCTGTGGTTTCGTGCACCCGAGCTGCATGCGGGCGGCGCTCCCACGATGCAGAGCGATTTGTTCACGGCAGCAGGCAGCCTGTTCTGCATCGCCACAAACACCGCGCCGACACTGGGAACGACGGTGGAGGAAATCATGCAGGACTGGCTGGCCTTTGACGCCTGCGAACTGCTGGATCATTTGCGACCGGACTTGGACGAGCCGCTGCGCGACTGGCTGGCATGGCTGCTGAGCCTGGCGCCACAGCAACGCCCAAAGTCGGTGTCGCAGGCGCTGAAAGTACTGATGCAGAGCATGCCTGCAGGCAGCACTTACCAGACCAAGCAGCCGCCCGTGATGGCACCGGGTGCCAAGACCACACAGCTCACATCCAAGACGCTGAAGCCCCGGCCCGTTCTGACCAAAGCTGCGTCAGGGCCTGCTGCCGCATCCCAGCCACTGACAGCTGCCCCAAAAAAACCGTCCCGCAGCCGTGGCCTCGCCACTGTGCTGTTAAAGATCGCAGCACTCGCAGTGATCGGATTTTTCGTCTGGTCCGTGGTTCAGAAATTCGTCCCCGGAGTGTGCCCACCCGCCGCCATCTACAGCAAAACAACACACGCTGTCGCCGCTGCTCCCCAGATCAGGATCAACAGCCACCAGGCGGGCTCCCCAACTCTGGCACTTCCGAAGACCGGAGCCGAAGTCCGCTGAGGGACGAAGCTCCGCCGACAGCATTCTCCATGCGGCAGGCGCTGATTTCGCATGCAGGATGTGCGTACTCCTCTCGTGAAAAGCTCCCCTGCCCTTCTCCTGCTGCTCCTCACCGCACCTGCCTCTGCGGCGGTCGATTTCGTTCGGGACATCCAGCCGATCTTCAGCGAGCACTGCTATCAATGCCATGGCGGGCACAAGCAGGAGGCGGCCTTTCGGCTCGACAACAAACCGAGCGCGCTGAAGGGCGGAGACTTTGGTGTGGCCATTGTCCCCGGCAAAGCGGATGACAGCCGCCTGATGCATGCGGTGCT
Organism: Prosthecobacter sp.; assembly: GCF_049294395.1. Taxonomy (GTDB): domain Bacteria; phylum Verrucomicrobiota; class Verrucomicrobiia; order Verrucomicrobiales; family Verrucomicrobiaceae; genus Prosthecobacter. The sequence continues at coordinate 97,285 of NZ_JBAQCR010000205.1, read as the reverse complement.
GGGCACGAACCCCAAAATGCGCATGCCGCGCAAGGGTGATCCGCTGAGCGCGGAGGAGATCGGCAAGCTCAAGGAGTGGATCGATGCGGGTGCCGTCTGGCCTGACAGCGCGAGCGTGAGCATCGAGAGGAAAACTGACCACTGGGCCTTCAAGCCGCCCGTGCGGCCACCCGTGCCTGCGACGGCGAAGCATCCCATCGATGCTTTCATCCGTGAGCGTCTGGCGAAGGAAGGGCTGCGGCCCTCGCCCGCCGCAGCTCCTGAAACGCTGCTGCGCCGAATTCACCTGGATCTCACCGGCCTGCCGCCGACGCCGCAGGAAACTGCGGGCTTTGCCATCGCCTACCAAAAGGATCCCGCAGGAAGCATTCAACGGCTGACCTCCAACCTGCTCGCCAGCCAGCACTTCGGCGAGCGCTGGGCGCGGCACTGGCTGGATGCGGCGCATTACGCAGACAGCAACGGCTACGAAAAGGACCCGATGCGCTTCATCTGGTTTTACCGTGACTGGGTGATCAGCGCCTACAATCGCGACCTGCCGTATGATCAGTTCATCATTCAGCAGCTTGCTGGTGATGAGCTGCCCCAGGCCACGCAGGATCAGATCGTGGCCACCGGATTTCTGCGCAACACGATGGTGAATGAGGAGGGTGGCGTGGACCCTGAGCAGTTCCGCATGGAGTCGATGTTTGACCGCATGGACACCATCGGCAAAAGCGTCCTCGGGCTCACCATCGGCTGCACGCAGTGCCACAACCACAAGTACGACCCCATCTCGCAGGAGGAGTACTACCGCATGTTTGCCTACCTGAACAACGACAACGAGCCCTGGCGCGTGGTGTATACCGCCAGCGAACAGATGCAGCGCGCGCAGATTCTCACGCGCACGGCTGAGCTGGAAGCCAAGCTGAAGCATGACCACGCTGACTGGCAGCAGCGGATGAAAGAATGGGTGGCTGCTGTGAAAGCCGCGCAGCCGCAGTGGCACACGCTGGCCTTTGAGGACGATCCTTCAGGGGGAGAGAAGGCACTGCGTCAGCCGGATGGGAGCATCCTCGCGCAAGGGTATGCTCCGACGAAGAGTGATGTGAAGTTTGCGGTGAAGGGATTCCATGAGGCGAGCGTTCCCGCTGCATCACGCACCATCAGCGCCTTTCGACTGGAGTTGATGAATGACCCCAATCTGCCTGCGTATGGACCGGGGCGATCGCAAAAGGGCACGGCGGCGCTCACGGAATTCCAGGCCGAGATGAAGATCGACGGCAAGATGACGAAGCTAAAGTTTGTGAAGGCCACTGCGGACTATGGCGAACCGGAAAACACGCCGTTGGCCCCCTTTGCCCGTGATCAGGATGTGAAGAAGGACAAGCGTGTCACGGGCCCCATCGCGTATGCGATTGATGGCAAAGCGGAGACCGCCTGGGGTATCAACGCTGGTCCTGGTCGGCGCAATGTACCGCGCAATGCGGTCTTCGTTTTGGAGAAGCCCGTCGAACTCAAACCTGACAGCGAACTGAGCGTGACGCTGAGCATGAAGCATGGCGGCTGGAACAGCGACGACCTGCAAACGATGAACCTCGGGAGGTATCGCATCAGTGTGACTGATGCGCCGAATGCCGAGGCTGATCCTCTCTATGGCAAGAAATCTGAGTTCAGCGCCTTCCGCACCACCGTGGCGGAATGGCAGCCGGTGAATGACGAAATTGAATCGCTGTGGAAGCAGCATCCTGAAGGCACCACCACCCTGACGCTGGACCCGCGCGCGGAACCGCGCATGACCTCGGTGCTCAAGCGCGGTGATTTCCTCAAGCCCGACAACCGCGTGACCGCCGGTGTGCCTGCGGTGCTGAATCCGCTGCCGAAGAATGCGGATGGCTCGCGCCTGACCTTTGCCAAATGGCTGGTGGACAAAAAATCGCCCACTGCCGCCAGGGCTTATGTGAACCGCGTGTGGCAGGCCTGCTTTGGCACCGGACTGGTGGAGACTGCGGAGGACTTCGGCACGCAGGGCTCGCCGCCGAGCCACCCAGCGCTGCTCGACTGGCTTGCGGTTGATTTCATGGAGCATGGCTGGAGCACGAAGCATCTGCTGCGCCTCATCACCAGCAGCGAGACTTACCAGCAGTCCAGCAAGGTGACGCCCCAGCTTTTAGAGCGTGACCCCTACAATCGCCTGCTCGCGCGTGGTCCGCGCTTCCGTGTGGAGGGCGAAGTCGTGCGCGACATCCAGCTCGCGGCGAGCGGTTTGCTCAATCCAGCCATCGGTGGGCGGCCCGTGATGCCGCCTGCACCGGCGTATCTGTTTGAGAAGCCTGCCAGCTACGCGCCCTTCCCGTGGAAGGTGGATGAGGATGAGAACCAGTTCCGCCGCAGCGTCTATGTCTTCCGCCGCCGCAGCACGCCGTATCCGTTTTTAAGCACCTTTGACGTGCCCAATGGCGAGAGCGCGTGCATCCGCCGCTCGAAAAGCAACACGCCACTGCAGGCCCTGATGACGCTGAATGAAACCATGAGCATGGCCGCCGCCAAAGCTTTGGGCGAACGCATGTGGAAGGAAGGCGGCAGCGATGATGCCGCGCACATCGCCTACGGCTTCCAGCTTTGCACCGGTCGCCAGCCGAGCGCCAAAGAAACGGCTTTGCTAGTGGACATGCTCAAGCGCCACCAGCCCAAGCCTGGTGAGATCGACTCGCATACTTTGATCGCGCGCGTGCTGCTCAATCTCGACGAGACGATCACGAAGGAGTGACGGTTCACGGCTCGCGCTTCATGCGCCATAGCCAGTCTTTGTCTTTGGTTCCACCGTCGTCCTTCGCATCGGGTCCGGCGGACCAGAGCAAGTAGCCGCCTTTTTCGAAGCGATAGCCCAGCGGCTGTGTGGGCCGTGATGGATCCGTGACATCGAAGAGCTTCAGGTCGGTCTTCACCAGATCGAGCGATGCAGGAAAGCTGCCGTTTTTCATGCGATGCTTCTCCAAGGCACAGGCCATGATGAGGCAGCGGCGGTGGAAGAGCCTCTCGGCGGCGGCTCGCGTGATATCGCCGATTTGCGGAATGGCAATGGCTCCGAGAATGCGACGAGGATTGGGCCAGGAGTTTTCCATTTTGCTTCGGCGGTGCACGATTTCCGCTCTGGAACCTGACGTGAGCCAGGCTTCGGGACCGGGTGGTCCAAGCTGATCAAGCATGCACTCAGCATAAAAGGCGATGTTCGCTTCGTGCCAGCCGATGGGGCCGTTCATCATGGCAAAATAAAAGGCATCCTCCGCCACTCGCTCCAAGAACGGCGCTTTTAAGGATCGGTTGGTTATGTCATGCAGCAAGTGGCGGTGCTTTCTCAAATACTCGAGCTGGAAAAACATGCCGAGGATCTCCTGGCCATGAGCGGATTGATACTGCTGCAAATCATCAAACTGACCCAACCGCACCTGCAGACGGCTCAGTGACTCTTCCGTCCAGGCGGGATGGCCGAGGGCCTCGTGCAAAGCGTCAAACGTGACCTCATGCAAGGCTGACGGAACCAGGCAGCCGATGATACCACCACGTGCCATTCCCTCGCTGATGCGAAGCATGATCAAGGCCGTGCTCACGGTCTTTGCCGCATCCCCGACCAACGCCGCGCTGCGCAGATGGAGGCCGAGCTGAAGCTGGAAATCGTTCAGTCCGAGGAAGTCGGGAAAGGATGCCTGCCAGGGATTATCTCCGACGGCCTCCAAGGCTTCCCTCTGGCCCGGTTTGATGACTGAGAAAGGTTTGTTCAGGCCCACAGCAAGCTTGGGCAGCAGGCCATTGCCATCTCCCAGTTCGCGGGCAAGGACCGTGGCGGGTGACTCAGGAACATTGATACCCCGGTTCTTGATCCAGGTGACCAGATCGAGCCTATCGCCTTCGCCATCCTTGGATTTGGCGATCTCCGGGCGGATGAAGTCCTTCGGCAGCAGTGCGTTTTGGGGAGGAACGTATCGCAGGTTCAGCGTGCCTGGCTTCTTCACACGCAGCCAGCTTTCGAGCATTGGATTGGCGAAGTAGTTCTCCTCGTCGGTCACCTTCGGCGGCATGAGGGCTGTCGGATCGCCCGTGCCCAGCCGCTCCACCATACGGCGATGGACTGCCGCCAGTTCACGGGCACTGCGCCAGTTTTCCCACTGCCAGAGAACGGTGATGAGAGAGATGAGGCAAACGAGCGTCCAGCCCATGCGGCGATTCCACACGAGGCGGGCCAGCCAGCGGGCGAAACGAACAGTATACCAGGAGTTCATTGCAGTTCCGTATTGAGTTTCATCCGCCACAGCATGTCCTTGTCTTTTGCACCGCCATCATCGTTTGCATCCGGTCCGGCGGACCAGAGCAGGTAGCCACCAGATTCAAGACGATAGCCGGGCATCTGTTTGGGTCTTGCTGGATCGTTGATGGGGAAGGGCTTCAGGTCATCCAACACTGCATCAAGCGACAGAGGGAACGAGCCATGCTTCATGCGATGCTTTTCCAAGGCGCAGGCGATGATGAGGCAACGGCGGTGGAAGAGCACACGTGCAGCGGCATCAAAAAGATTGCCTATGTTCGGCAGCGTAAGCGCACCGATCTTTCGACGCATGTTCCAGCCGAGGTGGCGATATTCATCATCGCGCCGTTTTTTGAGAACCTCGCCACGCGCTGTGCCGTCCATCCATGCGTTCTCACCCTTCGGCCCGAGCATGTCGAGATAGGTCTCCGCAAAGAAGGCGATGTTTGCGTCATGCCAGCCGCTGGGTCCGTAACGGTACGCCAGTCGAGTTGCACGAGTAGCCCATGAGTCATCTTCGTTTACAAGAAGGAGCTCTTTGCTGGCAGAGCCACCTTTGCGGCAGCTTTCGCGGATGTGAATGCCCGCGCCAAAGCCAGTGAGGATTTCCATGCTCATGCCGCGCTCCATGACGTCAAGGTCGTTGATCTTGCCGAGCTGCAACTGCAGCATTCGCAAGCCTTCCTCGTTCCACGCCGGCTGGCTGAGCGCATCCTGAACCGCCTCGAAGGCGAGTCCGTGTGTGGCAACGCTGACCAGCGAACCGATAAGCCAGTGATGCGAAGTGGCGGCCTCTGGAATCAACCGCAGCAGGATGAGCGCGGTGCTGCGTGTCTTCTCCACATCGCCCGCTGCCGCTGCCACACGCAGGTGAAGCCCGAGATCACGCATCGTGTCATTCACATTGCCCATATTTGGCTGGATCGCTGCATAAGGATTGGCCCCGGCTGTGGCGTATTCTTCGCGTTGAGCTGGTTTCAACGCAGAGAACGGCCTTGAGAGGCCCGCAGCGAGCTGGGGCAGCAGACCATTGCCGTCACCGAGTTCGCGGTTCATGACGATGGCGGGCTTTTCTCCTTTCAAATCTTGGGCAGCGGCCCAAGCGCTGAAGTCGATGCGGGAAGTTTTGTCCGCGTCGTTTTCGATGATTTGCGGCTTCACAAAGCCAGGAGGCAAAAACACGTTTTTCGGAATGATGTAGCGAAGCTGCTTCCCATCCCGATGCAGCCACTGTTCGACGACGAGCAGCGCGAAGAGATTTTGCTCATCTGGCACGCCCGGTGCCGCGAATGCGATCCACTCATCGGTGCCGATGCGCTCAACCATTCGTTGATGGGCGGCCTTCAACTCAAGTGCGCTGCGCCTGTTCTCCCACTGGTAGTAGAGTGTGAGTAACGAGATGAGGCATACGAGTGTCCAGCCCGTGCTGCGATTCCACACGAGGCGGGCCAGCCGCCGGACGACGCGCACACTATAAAGGCGGAATGGGGCCTTGGTGCCGGGGGTGGAGGAGTTCATGGGCGAGCTGTTCGATTTGCTGGCGGTTGGCGAGGAGTTGCGCGGGTGTTATCGGGGGCAGCTTGGCGTAGCTGCTGAGGGTGGATTGCGGAATGGCCTCGGGCGTGGTGATGCGGAAGAAGAAGGCCAGCAGCCAACACGCGACGAGTGGCAGGCGGAGGGGGCGAGGGATGGAGGAGAGCAGGCGGAGGAAGAACTTCGGCGTGGCAGTGTTTTGGAGTGTGCCGGGCCTTAAGCGTTTTTGAGCATTCTCTGGTTCGCGAAAAGCTCCAGAGGGCTGGAGCACTCCAGGACGCTGTCGCGAGGCTTGGAGGGCTTCTTCCAAAACACGCTCAAGGAAGGCGGGCGGAGGATCGCGCCAGCGCTGGGCGCGGAGGGTGGATTCGATGTCTTGGTTCATACCAGGGTGTGTTTTTGGGCGCGCAGTTTTTCGAGGCCGTAGCGGTACCGGCTGGCGACGGTTTGGGTGGGAAGGCCGAGGAGTTCGCCGATTTCGCGAAACCCCAGGTCCTCCCACACATGCAGGTGGATGACGCTGCGCTGTTCTTCGGGAAGAGCGGCGAGTGCAGCGGTGATTTGAGCGCGTGTTTCCTCGGCCTCGGCATCAGCGGCGGGCAGAAACCAGCCGGGAGATTCGTCTGCGAATCTTTCCATCGCATCTTCACGAGTGGAACGACGACGCAGGGCATCGAGAGCGAGATTGCGCGTGAGCGTGAAGATGACGGCGCGCTCGGACTGCGCAGTGGTGATCACCGCAACATCCCGGGCGAGCTTGAGAAACAATTCCTGCACCACCTCCTGCGCCAGCGACTCATCCTTCGTCACCGACCACGCAAACCGATACGCACTGCTGGCGTAGTCGGCATGGAGTCGGGCGAGGGTGGCTTCAGTGGGCGGCATCCGTGGTCAGTTTGACAAACGACGCACGGGTTGGGAGATTTTATTTAATTCAAATCGCCAACGCGTTCTCAGCGTCACCGAAATGGCCGACATGGAGGCCCATGCGGTCCATGAGGGCAATGTGGAGGCGGCAGAGTTTGCGGTTCGGATCGGCGCTGTGATCGTGGAAGCGACCGCCCTGGATGGTGCCGCCACCGCCGCCGGCGAGGACGACTGGGAGCTGGCGGGAATCGTGGGCGTTGCCATCAAAGAGGCTGCTGGTGAGCATGATCATGCTGTTTTCGAGGAGGGTGCGCTCGCCTTCATTGGTGGCCTGCATTTTGCCGAGGAACTCGCCCCAGAGCTTCACCTGGTGCTGGTTCACGCGCTGATACATGTCCAGGCGGTGCTCGTCATTGGCGTGATGTGAGAGCTCGTGAATGCCGCCGCTGATGCCTTCCAGGCTGGGGAAGCGCATGTTGGAGAGGTCGTTGTTCATCATGAACGTGGCCACGCGGGTGCGATCCATCTGAAAGGCGAGGAGCATGATGTCGAACATGAGGCGCAGATGATCTTCCGCGCTGGTGGGGATGCCGGCGCCGGGGCGCTGCATGGTGGGCACCTTCACAGTGGGCTGCCAGCCAGTGCCTTTGGTTTCGGCCTGGCTGATTTTTTCGGCCAACGCCACGCGCTGCTCGATCTCGCGCACGGAGGTGAGGTATTCGTCGAGCTTCTGCTTGTCGCGCTGGCTGAGCTTGGGCTTCAGCGCACCGGCGTCTTCGAGCACGAGGTCGAGGATGCTCTTGTCACGCTTGCGCTTGCTGCCGTCGTCAAAGAGCTGATCAAAGGCCTGCTGCGGGAAGATTTCCTTCGGCGCGGGTGTCGTGGGTGTGCTCCAGGAAATGTAGGCGGAGTAGATGGAGGTGAAGCCGGAATCCGTGCTGTAGCTGGGGCGCTCGGTGCCGAGCACGACGCTCGGCATGGGCGTGAACTTGCCCGTTTGTGCCGCGACGAGCTGATCCATCGTGGTGCCTACTTCCACATCGGTGGTGGTCTTCTTCACCTTGAGGCCGCAGAGCACGTTCATCTTCGGATAATGACCGCCTTCACCTTCCACGGTGGTCGGATTCCACAGGCCCTTGAAGACGCTGATGTGTTTCTTGAGCGGCTCCAACGGCGAGAGCGACTTCATGAACTCCATGCCAGCAGGGCCCTGCGTGGCGCCCCAGTGATGAGGATTGACGCCGTTGCCGGTGAAGCACACGGCGAGACGGCGTGGTGCGGTGTTGTTTTTGACCGCTTCGGCTCCGAAGGAGCTGATCGATTCAAACCACGGCAGCCCAAGGGCGACACCGGTGCCACGGAGAAATTTGCGACGGGAAAGGTTCATAGGGGTAAGGCGGTTTGTTTATTGATTGGCGGCCACGGCGGGTTCGCTGCGGCGGTTGAGGAACTGGCGGCTGTTGACGACGTCGAGCACGGCGGCGGAGAACTTGCCGTTGTTCTGCTTGAGCGCGGCCTGCATCTGACGGAGCAGCGCTTTGTCGCTGGGCATCGTCTGACGGCCCAGAGCGTAGCCGAGGAGCTTGCGGCAGAACTGCGCGTTGAAATTGGTTTCGTTCTTTTTGAGGTAGTCGCGCAGTCCGGCGAGGCCCTGGAATTTGGTGCCGTCTTTGAGCTCGCCGGTGTCGTCGATCTTGCCACCGGTTTCATCAGCGACGCGGAAGCGGCCGATGGGGTCGAAGCTTTCGAGGGCGAAGCCGAGGGGATCGATGCGCTCATGGCAGACGGCGCAGGCGGCATCGGTGCGATGGATCATGAGGGCTTCACGCAATGAGGCGGGCTTCACGGCGCTGTCCGGAAGCTTCGGCACGTTCGGTGGTGGCGGTGGTGAACTGAAGCCGAGCACGACCTGATAGAGGTAGTCGCCGCGGACGACGGGGCTGGTGCGATTTGGGCGCGAGGTCTTGGTCAAAATGGCGCCCATGCCAAGCAGGCCGCCGCGATGCTGCTGCCCGACTTTGACTTCGCGGAACTCGCCGCCGGTGACGCCGGGAACGCCGTAGAATTTGGCGAGGCGCTCGTTGAGGAAAGAGTAGTCGCCACCGATGATGTCTCCGACGCTGCGGTCATCACGCACCAAGTGAGCGAAGAACTCGATGGTCTCGCGCTGCATGTCGTTGCGGAGTTCGGTGGTGAACTCGGGATACTTTTTCTCATCGACGGTGCTCTTCTCATCGAAGCCGTTGAACTTCAGCCACTGGCCGGCGAACTCCTTGGCGAGGGCGGTCGCTTTCGGATCACGCAGCATGCGCTTCGTCTGTGCGGCGAGGACTTCAGGCTTCAAGAGGCTGCCATCGTCTGCGGTCTTGCGCAGTTCCCAGTCGGGCTGTGAGGCCCAGAGGAAATAGCTGAGGCGGGAGGCGAGCTCATGGGCGTTCAGCTTCACGTCACCGGGAGCGGCGTTGGCCATGGGCAGCGTCTCGGCTTTGAAGAGGAAATAGGGGGAGACCAGCACGCGCACGACGACCTCACGGGCTGCCGATTCACGGTCGAGCTCCTTCTTGCGGCCTTCAAAGTAGAGCGCATCCAGCTTCTGGATTTCTTCGCTGGCAAGCGGCCGACGCCAGGCGCGGCCGGCAAATTGATGCAGATGTCCGAGCATGGCTCCATCATACTCTTTCTGCTGCTGCGGATTGAGATTTGGCTGGGCAGTGTAGCCAAAGTCCTTCTTCATTGCCGCGAGATAGTCGCGGTCTTTGGGGCCGAGAAGCTGCCCGAGCTGATCGTCGCTGAAGTAATAGACGGTGATGCCGGGCTTGCGGCGGTAGAGATTGCTGGCGACTTCTTCAAGACGGCGCTCAAACATGTCCGGGAAGGCCTGCTTCATGACACCAAAATCCCTCATGGTGTTGCGAGCCGCATCGGTCTGCGTTTTCCAGACGGTGAGAATGCCCGGCATGATCTTGGTGACATCCCGCGGCTTGTCCGCTGTGAGTGCCCACTGGATGGTGCCGTCATTAATGTCGGGATTTTCCAGATCCAGCCGGGCCTCGGCGTGGATCCAAGTGACGTTTTCCGGCAGCGGCAGATTGACCACAAGCGGTGCGGCGATGGCGAGAACCCCAGGCTCGATCTTGCGGCCCTGCGGATGTTTGCCGAAGGCGCTCTTCACGCGTTCGAGTTCGGCGATGCGCTGCTTCAGAGCCTCTGCATTGGCAGGAGGGGGAGTCGCGCCGAGGGCTTTGTTGTCTTCGGCCAGCTGCTTGTTGAGCCAGTCCATGTAGATCAGGGGGCCCTTGGTGGTTTTCACATCGAGCTTGGTGATGAGCGCGATGTCACCTTTGTTGCCGTCGCCGTCATCGCCAATGCAGAGGAAGGCCTGCTTTTTGCCTTTCACCTCAATGTTCATCTGGTAGGGACGGATGCCATCGGCGTCCTGCTGCTGGCGCTGCACGCCGCTGCCAGCCTTCTTCGGATTGTTCCAGGAGAGCAGCTGCGCCTGGATGGCCTTGGCACCGTCTGTCACCGCCTGCGGCACCTGGCCGGGCTTCGTGGCATCCGGGCCGGGCAATTCACGCCAGGCAACGCGGGTGAGATCAAGGAAGCGCGACTTCGGCTCGGTGGCGTTCACGAGATTGTTCCAGTTCTGCAGGAAGGGCAGCTTCAAGCCGGTCTCTTTGGCGAGCTGTTCGAGAGGTGTCTGGAAATGCTTGTGCTTCCAGCAGGCGACCATGTAGTCCGCCTCACGCATGTCCTCGCCGTCCTGGGGCAGATGAGGCGCCGACTTCTGCTGGTACCAGACGTATAGAGCCTGCTGCGCCTGGGCTTTGACCTGCTCAGGCCCGCGCAGGCCGATGCGCTGCGGATTGAAAACGATGCCTGTGCCCGGCATGATCGTGGCGTGATCAGCCACCTTGCGTGCGGCCCCGAAGTATTTGTCCAGCGCCGCCGGGCTCATAAAGAGCACATCGCCCGTATTGCTGAAACCTTCACCGCCGCCACCGTCAGTCTGGAATTCCTTGGCGAAGCCGTAGTCGTGACGGGTGAGATCACGAATGGTGTAATCATATTCGGCGTTGGTAAGCCGGCGCATGGTCACAGGACCGGGATCGCCGGACTGCGCGGCGGCGAGGGCGTCGAGTTCGCCATTCACCCAGCCGAGGAGCGCGGTGTGCTCCTGATCGCTCATCTGGTGCGCCTTGGGCGGCGGCATGTCGCCGTTTTCGATGGTGTCCTTGACCTTCAGCCACACTTCAAAATGCTTGGTGAGCTGTGGATCCGCCGCAAACTGCTGCAAATCGACGTCGCCTTTGGTCTTTTTGGGGTTGTGGCACTCGTAGCATTTGGCCTTCAAAACGACCTCCGCGTCCTTCCAAGCGGGAGCAGCGGAAAGTGAGAACGAGCCGACGACAAAGGCGGCCAAAGAAAGATGGCGTGTATTCAGAGACATTGGGGGTACAAAAGATACGAACAAAAGACGGCATTTAATCAGCAGCTTCCGCTCCTTTTTTGCGCTTTCTTGTGCTAGGAATCATGCGAAAGCATCTGCTGGCTGAGACGTATCATTCATACCCCCATGAGTTCCTCCTTTTCACATCATGCCCCGAATCTGGAGCATGCGTTTTTGACGCGCCGCGAACTGCTGCAACGCGTGGGCATGGGCTTTGGCACGATGGCGGCCGGATCCTTGTTCACTTCGCAGGCTTCCGCAGCCACGATGGACCCGATGGCGGTGAAACGGCCGCACTTTGAGCCGAAGGCCAAGCGGGTGGTGCATTTCTTCATGAACGGCGGGCCGTCCCACGTGGACACCTTCGACCCCAAGCCGATGCTGGACAAGTACGATGGCAAACCGCTGCCGAACGTGCTCAAAACCGAGCGCCCGACCGGGGCGGGTTTCAAATCCCCCTTCAAATTCACCAAACGTGGCGAATGCGGGCTCGAAGTGAGCGAAGTCTTTGAAAAGACCGGTGCCTTTGCGGATGACATGTGCGTGATCCGCTCGATGCACGCCGACGTGCCGAACCATGAGCCCTCGCTTGGCCTGATGAACAGCGGCGAAGGCCGGCTGAACCGCCCGACGATGGGCTCCTGGGTGACCTACGGTCTGGGCAGTGAAAATCACAACCTGCCCGGCTACATCGCCATGTGCCCCGGTGGCATGCCAACGCGGCGCACGAAGAACTGGCAGTCGGCCTTCCTGCCCAGCGCCTATCAGGGGGCCTACATTAATACGGAGGACACCCGGGTGGAAAAACTCGTGGAATTCATCAAGAACGGCTCGCTCGACTTGAAGCAGCAGCGCCGCCAGCTGGACCTGCTGCAGGAGCTGAACCAGCGCAATCTGGTGCAGCAGGACCGCGACCAGCAGCTGGAAGCCCGGGTGCAGAGCTATGAACTGGCCTACCGCATGCAGATGGAGGCCACGGACGCCTTCGACATCATGAAGGAGCCGGAATCGATGCGGAAGATGTACGGCGACCACGCTTTCGGCCGCCAGTGCCTGATCGCCCGGCGTTTGCTGGAGCGCGGGGTGCGTTTCATCCAGCTCTGGACCGGCGCGGGCCAGCCGTGGGACAATCACGACGAAATCCTTGAGCACCGGAAGCTCGGTCAGCAGACAGACGGGGCGATTGCCGCGTTCATGAGCGATCTGAAGCAGCGCGGACTCTGGGATGACACCCTGATGATGTGGGGCGGCGAATTTGGCCGCACGCCGGCGGTGGAACTGCCGACGCCCGGCGCCAATGCTGGCAAGCAGCACGGCCGTGACCACAACCACTACGGATTCACCATGTGGCTGGCGGGCGGCGGGGTGCGCGGCGGCTACACGCATGGCTCCACCGATGAATTTGGCTTCCAAGCGACCGAAAATCCGGTGCATGTGCATGACCTGCACGCCACGATTTTGAACATCCTGGGCTTCGATCACGAAAAATTCACGTACAAGTATGCCGGGCTCGATTTCCGCCTCACGGGTGTGAACGAGTGTAAGGTGGTGCGGGAACTGCTGGCCTGACGGGACCGGGAAAGCCAGCCACCGGCCCCTTGCAAGGCTGGCGCACACGTTTACAGTCGCCGCCTCATGCATCGAAAAATCTTCTTCGCCCTGGCTGTGCTGGTGGCACTCGTCTTCACGATGACCCTCAAAGCCCAGGCCCAGCAGCCTGCGCCCGCCGCTGTTTCAGGAGCCGCCGTGGTCACGCATGCTCCCGCCGAAGACAATCCCTATGGGGACGTGCTGACCTTTCAGGGATTCGTCAAGCGCACCGGCGTCATGGCCTACCCGCTGATCATTCTCTCCATGATCGCGTTTTTCATGATCGTGCTGTTCGCCTTCACCGTGCGTCAAGGCACCGTGGTCAGCGATGCGTTTATGAATTCAGCGGACGCCCTGATCCGCAAGCAGGACTACCTGGGGCTGCTGGCGGTGTGCAACCGCCGCAACGAGTGCATCGCCCGCATCACCTCCAAGACCCTGGACTTCGCCACACGCAACCCGACCGCGAGTTTTGAAGAGGTCAAGGAAGTCACCGAAGCCGAGGGCAACCGCCAGTCCAGCCTGCTGCTGGCCCGCATCGCTTATCTGGGTGACGTCGGAGCCATCGCTCCCATGCTTGGCCTGCTCGGCACGACGCTGGGGATGATCACCACCTTCCATGAAATCTCCGGCAAGGGTGTCGGCGGCTCGAACCAGCTGGGACTCGCCCAGGGGGTGTCCGAAGCGCTGCTTTGCACGGCCTCGGGCCTCGTCATCGGCATTCCATCCCTGATGTTCTACGCCATCTTCCGTGGCAAGGTGAACCGCCTGATCTCCGAAATGGAAGCTGCGACGACCCATCTGATGGCCCTGCTCGCGGTGCAGTACAAGCGTGCCGCACGCGCCGTGGCCGGTCAGTAAACAGGCAGATCACCACCCGCGATGAACTTCCGCAAACAGCATTCCATCGAACCCTCGCCCATGCAGCTCGCGCCGCTGGTGGACGTGCTGTTCCTGCTCGTCATTTTCTTTGCCGTGACCTTCCAGTATGCCAAGGAGGAGCAGGTCATGGACGTCAGCGTGCCTGCCGCCGACGAAGGCAAGGAGAAGGAGTCCCGCAATGTGGGCGAGATCATCATCAACATTAAAAAAGACGGCGAGATCCTCGTCAACGGCCAGAAGTTCAACACCGACGAGTTGCTGGTGAAACTGAAGAACATCGTCGCCCTCTACAAAGACCAGGCGGTGATCCTGCGGGGTGATGAAGGCACCCCCTACCAGAACGTGATCCGAGTGCTGGACACCTGCCAGAAGGCTGGCATCTGGAACATCGCCTTTGCCACGCGCAAACCTGAAGCCGACCAACCTGCTGCCACGCCCAAGTGAGATGACCGCCGCGAAGTTCCCAACCGCCTCGCGCAGTCATGCGCCCCGTTTCATTCCAGCGCTTTTCTGCCTGGTGGCGTTTTCGTCCATGGCCCAGCAGCCCGCCCCGCCGCGTGCCCTGCCGGTGGAAGATGATGTGCCGAAGGCCATTCCTGTGAGCCCGCCGAAGGCACAGCCCGTGCCGGATGCGCCGCCGAGGACCAAGGGGCCTGATGATGACATGTTCGACTTTGCCACGCTGGCCTATGACCGCCAGGAGTGGGGCATGGCCGCGCAGTCGTATGCGAAGTACCTGCAGCAGTACCCCAGCGGCAGGCAGGTGCCGGACGCGCTCTACCGCATTGGTGAGTGCTACATGAAGCAGAACCAGCTCAAGCAGGCCGCGGGCTATTACGAGGAAGTCGTGAACCGCTATCCGGACAGCGAGGGAGCCCCCTCCTGCGCCTATCGCCTCGGCGCGATGATGTTCAACGATTCCAAGTTTGCCGACTCGGCCAAGTTTTTCGGCTTTTCCGAAACCAAAACCAAGAGCGCCGCCGTCCGGCTGGCCGCCGCCTACAACAAAAGCCGCGCCTATGAAATGCTCGGGGACAAGGCCAAGCAGGCCGCCGCCTTGAGCAGTGTGATCGCGGTGACAACGGAAAATCCTTACCGCGAAACTTCGCTGCTCACGCTCGGCAGCATCTATCTCGGTCAGGACAAAAAGGCCGAGGCACTGCCTATTTTTGACGAACTCGTCAAGACCAGCGCCGACCGTACCATCATCGCCGAGGCCAGCATCCGTGCGGCGGTGCTCTATGCCGAGCTTCAGAAGCCGGAAGAGTCCATCGCGATGTTTGAAAAGGCGCTGCGCATGCCGGAGACGACCGAGCAAAACCGGGCCATCTCCCTCGTGGGCATCATTCAGGCGCTGTTTGCCAAGGGCGATTACGACGGGGTGATCGACTACTACAACAAGAACTCCGAGATCCTGCCGCAGGGAGACTCACGTGCGAAGATGCTGCTGCTCGTCGGCCACGCCTACCGCATGCGGAAGAGCTACGCCCGCGCCGTCGAAGTTTACCTGCTCATCGAGCAGTACCATCCCGACACTGAGGAAGCCTTCAGTGCGGGATACTGGAAGCTGTACTGCTTCTACCTGCTGAATGACAAAGACCTGGGCGAGTTCGCCACCGCCTTCATCACACGTCAGGCACCGAAGCACCCGAATCATGAATACCTTTCGCTGGCACGCCTGATCCGCGCTGATTTTTACTTCAACAAAGGCGACTACCAGCAGGCGGCACTGAGCTACAATGATGTCAGCATCGACAAACTGCCCGAAAAGCTGCGCCCGGGCACGCTCTTCAACATGGGCTGGGCTCAGGGTGAGGCTGGACGCCATCAGGAAGCCGTCGGCACCTTCACCCGTTTCATCAACGAAAATCCCGGACACGAATTCCTCCCCAAAGCCTACGCCCGCCGTGGCCTCGCGAACCGTGATGCCCGCGATCTGCCGAAGGCCAAGGCTGACTTTGAATTCGTCACCAAAGAATTTCCCAAATCCGACGCCTGCGAACTTTCCTGGCTGCAGCTCGGCTTCATCGCGATGGAGCAGAAGGATCCGAAGGCCATGATCACCGCCTTTGAAACATTGCTGAAAAAATTCCCCACCACCACCGCCGCCGCACAGGCCTACTATGGCATCGGCCGGGGCAACTTTGACCAGAAGATCTACGACAAGGCCGTCCCTGCCCTGCGCCGCTCCATTGAACTCGACAGCAAGGGCTACCTCGAAAAGTCCAGCCAGCTGATCATCCTCTGCGACTACGCACGCCAGAACGCCGACAATCTGGCCAAGACCATCGACAGCTACCTGCAGTCCAAGCCCGAAGGACAGGTGCCCCCGAACATTTTGAAATGGCTCGGTCTCAAGCTCTACAGCAGCGACGATTTCAACCGCGCCGCCCGCTTCCTCGAACTTGCCGTCACGCCGCAGAACCCGGAAAACACCGAACCCGTCGTGTGGAACTACCTTGGCATGGCGCAGCTGAACAACCAGAAGTACGACGCCAGCATTCAAGCCACGGACAACTTCCTCAAATCCGAACCCGACAGCGCGACGCGCTCACGTGCGCTGCTGACCAAGGGCCGCGCCCAACTGGGCAAGGGCCTCTTTGAGGAAGCGGACAAGGTGGCCCAGGAAGCGCTTCAAGTCGTCAAAGATGGCAGGCTTCAGGCCGAACTCCTCATCCTCGAAGGCGACATCTACGCGGCGCAGGGCGACAAGCTCGCTGCGGAAGGCCAGAAGGATGCCGCTGTGGGCAAATGGAAGGACGGTGCTGCCAAGTATGCCGTCCCCAGCCAGTTTTTTGACGATCCGGATGTCACTCCCAGCGCGCTCTACAAAGCCGCCAAGGTGTTGGAGAAAGCCGGAGATTCGGCCAAAGCCAAGCAGATGCTGCAGCAGCTTCAGCAGCGTTATCCGAAGTATCAGCCGAAGTAAGCAACCGGGGAACTTGTGACGCGAGCGGTCTTGATGATCATGACCGCTTGTTGCGATCCCAGCTTTCACCCTGACCGCGTTTGCCGCCGCCTCCACCGCCAAAGTTTCGCGGAGGGCGCTCCTCCTTCGGCCGCGCCTCGATCACGCGCAGGGGGCGTCCACCGACATCCTTGCCATTCAGCGCATTGATCGCCGTGAGCGCTTCGGTTTCCACCGGCATCTCCACGAATCCAAAACCGCGTGAGCGGCCGGTCTCGCGATCTTTGACGAGACGGGCGCTGGAGACATTGCCGAAGGGGGCAAACTCGCTTTGCAGATCCTCATCCGTCAGGGTGTAGGGAAGATTGCTCACATAGAGGTTCATCGCATCAGGTATCGAAGGCGAGCCATGGAGCACGTGTCAGAGAACAGGTCATGGCGTGAACCCGATTTTCCGTGTCTGCGTCCATCGAGGGACGCACACGATTGGGAAGGTACGCGCTGGGCGGAGGGGTGTCAAACCGTCCCTGCGCCGCCAAAACCGCCCCACGGTCCGGTGGGGAAAGTTTCAGTTGCGGAGAATCCATGAATTCGTATCCGAGTTCCACGTCCCATATCAACACGCGCACCATGAAATACATTCTCACCCTCGTCGCCTCTCTCAGCCTGCTGGCTGGCGTTTCCTCTGCCGCCGAACCGCTGAACACCGTTTGCCCCATTTCCGGCAAGCCTGCCAGCCCGGCCATCACCAGCACCTACACGAAGACCGTGGCCGTCTGCTGCAACCGCTGCAAAGCCCAGTTCACCGCTGCTCCCAAGGGCTACCTCAACAACATCCTCGCTGCCACCGCCGGCCAGTGCCCGCTGAGCAAAAAGAAATCCGATCCTTCCATCACCGTGACCTACACACGCCAGGTCGCTTTTGCGGATGCCGCCAGCAAGACCGCCTTCGACGCAGCGCCTGACAAGCAAATCAAGGAAGTGCGCCAATAACCGGGAGCTTTCATTTCACCCCACAAGCGGAGCTGCGGCATGCGGCTCCGCTTTTTTCATGCCTGTATGATTCAGCGTGTCTTCGAATGCCGTTCCCCTTAGTCTCCCAATCTGTGAAAGCCAAAGCTGCCGCCACATCTGCCATCGATGCATTACGCGATCTTTTCGACGTGCTGCCGGATGTGCAGGCATGGATCAAGGATGCGAAACGCCGCTATCTCTGGGTGAACCACACCTTCCTGCTGAATTATGGCATGCACCGTCTGGACGAGGTGCTCGGCAAAACGGATGATGATCTCTCACCTGCGCACCTCGCGGCGCATTTCCGGGCAGGCGATGAAGCGGTGCTGGCAGGGCAGACGGTGCAGGGCCGCCTGGAACTCGTCGGGCGCTTTGACCACACGGCGGCATGGTGCTTCACCACCAAGCGCCCCGTCTGCGATGCCCGGGGCCGCATCGTCGGCACCGCAGGCATCACGCGTGCGCTGGATGCCGCGCAAATCGATCAACGCAGCGACATCCGCCTCGGCGTCGTCATTGCCCTCATGACCCGCCGCCTCGGTGAATCGGTGACGAACACTGAGATGGCGCGGGCGGTCGGCATGTCGCCACGTGCCTTTGAGCGCAGTTTTGTACGTGAATATGGTTTACCACCGCAGCAGTATCTGAAGCGCCTGCGCATCCAGACGGCCTGCCGCCTGCTCGTGGATACGCGTGAGTCCATCGCGGCGGTGAGCCTGCGCTGCGGCTTCGCGGATCAAAGCCACCTCACCCGCGAATTTCGCCGTGTCACAGGCCTCACGCCGGGTGCTTATCGCGACAAATACGCTGCCGCGAATATTCCACGCCCTGCCGTTTCTGTTCTATCCCGGCGCCGGACGAAGCGATAGCATCTCCGCACCATGAAGCTCCAACCAGGCACCACCGTCGTCAAAAACGGCCAGCTCGTCGATGGCACGGGCAAACCAGCTGTTCCAAACGCCACTATCATCATCACTGATGGAATGATCAGCTACGCAGGTCCGACAGCGGATGCCCCACCGGCTCCGCCTGAGGCACGCGTCATTGATGCAGGTGGTGGCACGATCATGCCGGGGCTCATTGAGGCGCACATCCACCTCACCTACTTCAATGTGTCCGAGTTGCAGGATCTCGACATCAAGTTCCCTGTGGAATACGTCACGCTGCAGTCCGCCGTGAATGCCAAGACCGCTCTCGAATGCGGCTACACGGCGGCGCGCAGCGGCGGCTGCCTGCACAACATCGACGTGTGGATGAACAAGGCCATCGAGGAGGACATGATCCCCGGCCCGCGCCTCAGCACCAGCGGTCGCGAAATCTGCGGAGCTGGCGGCTTGATGGACTGGAATCCTGACTACCGGCGCATCGGCATGGAGGGCATTGTCTTCATCGTGAACGGTCCCGAGCAGGCGCGCACCGCCGTGCGCAAACTCGTCAAGGACGGCATCGAGTGGGTGAAAACTTATCCCACAGGGGACGCGGCATCTCCTGACATCAACGACCACCACACGCTGTGCATGACCTTTGATGAAATGCATGCTGTCGTGGCCACGGCTCACAACCACGGCCTCAAAGTCACCGGCCACTGCCGTGCCACCGAGGGCATCCGCAATGCGCTCAAGGCTGGATATGATGCCATCGAGCATGGGACCTTCATGGATGACGAATGCCTCGATCTCCTGCTCAAGCGCAACGTGCCGATGTGCCCCGGCCTCGGATTCGAGCTTTTCAGTGTGCAGCGTGGCAAGGAGTTCGGCCTGTCCCAGCGGGTTCTCGACGGCCATCAGGAAACTCTCGAAGCCGGTGCTGAAAGCTGCCGCAAAGTACTCAAAGCCGGTGGGACCATGGGCCTCGGCGGCGACTACGGCTTTGCCTGGACGCCGCACGGCACCTACGCCCAGGAGCTGACTTTCTTTGTGAATTACGTCGGCTTCTCCCCGCTCGACACGATCAAGTGCGCTACGCTCGGCGGCGCGAAGATGATGGGGCGCGAGAAGGAGATCGGCACCCTCGAAGCAGGCAAGCTGGGCGATGTCCTCGTGGTGAAAGGCGACGTGCTCAAAGACATCTCCATTCTCGAAAACCGCGACAACCTCCTGGCCGTCATGCAGGGCGGCGTGGTGAAAGCTGGAACACTGGTAGAGCCTGCGAGTTTCTAATGCACCGTTTCGTTCCATCGTCATGAAGCCAACCCTTCTCCTCGCCGCCCTTCTGGCCACCCATTCTTTCTCCGCCGATATCCAGGTGGAAAAGCTCGGCTCCGTCCTGCACTTCAGCAGCGGTGGGAAGACGATCTGTGATTACCAAATGGAAGCAGGCGAGGTGCCTGAAGGCGTATCCGCCGTCTTTAAACACGGCGCGCATCTGCATCCGGTCTATTCGCCCAGCGGCAAGCTCGTCACGGGCAATCATCCCGAGGATCACCGCTGGCATCGTGGGATCTGGATGGCGTGGACAAAGACGGAGTTCGGCGATTCACATCCCGATTTCTGGAACCAGGGCAAAGGCGACGGCAAAGACAATAGCGGCGACCAAATCCTTGCTGAGGTGCGTTTCGACAAACTGGACAAGAGCTGGGGCAGCGCGGACAACGGTGGCTTCGTCAGTCAGCATCTGTTTCTCGACCACAGTCACACGCCCGACACGAGGGTGCTCAATGAAACCTGGGAGGTCGCGGTGGCGCAGAAGGATCTAGACGGAACACCCGCCAACATCATCGACCTCACCAGCACGCAGACTTGCGCGGGCAACCAGCCGCTCAAGCTGCCGAAGTATCACTACGGCGGTCTTGGTGTGCGCGGCAACCTCGCCTGGAATCCGGTCGATGCCGTCACGATGCTCACCAGCGAAGGCCATGACCGACTCAAAGGGGACTCCACCAAGGGCACGTGGGTTCACATTGGGGGTCAGGTTGATGGCGCACCCACTGGTATGGTGATCCTGATTCATCCCTCGAACTTTCGCTTCCCGCAGCCCCTGCGCCTCAACCCCAAGAATCCGCAGCTCTGCATCGCTCCATCGCAAGATGGCGACTGGTCCATCGAGCCCGGCAAACCCTACGTCTCTAAATACCGCGTTCTCGTCTTCGATGGCGCGCCCGATGCCAAATGGATCGAGGCCCAGTGGGCAACCTATTCCAACACCAAGTAATTTTTTCCCATGCTCTCCCGCTTACTAACTTTCGTATTTTTTGCGTCCGCATTCGGTCAATCCCAGGCAGCCGACAGCCTCTTCGACAAATCCAACCTCGCCGCGTGGTGCATCGTGCCGTTTGATGCTGGCAAGCGCGGCCCGGAAGAGCGTGCGGCCATGCTGGAAAAAATGGGCGTGAAGAAATTCGTCTATGACTACCGCAAGGAGCACATCCCGCAGTGGGACGACGAGCTGAACGCGCTCAAGAAACACCACATCGAGCTCATGGGCTGGTGGTTCCCGACCGTCTTCAATGATGAAGCAAAGCAGACGCTCGAACTCTTCAAACGCCATGGCGTGCATCCGCAGCTCTGGGTGAATGGCAACGGCGGCCCCATCCAGGTCAAGGACGAGGCGGATCAGCAGGCCCGTGTGACCAAAGAGGTCGAGCGCCTGCAGCCGATCTGCGAAGCCGCGGCACCGCTGGGCTGCCAAGTCACGCTTTACAACCACGGTGCCTGGTATGGTGAGCCGGAAAACGCCATCGCCATCGTGGAGGCTCTGAAAGCCAAAGGCATTAAGAACGTGGGCATCGTTTACAATCTGCATCATGGCCATGGTCATCTGGACCGCCTCGCCAAAGTGCTGCCACGCATGCTGCCGCATCTGCTATGCTTCAACCTCAACGGCATGGACATCGATGGCGAAGCCAAGGGCCGCAAGATCCTCCCGCTCGGTGTGGGCACGGAAGATGTGAAGGTGCTGCGCATCGTTCGTGCGAGCGGTTACTCGGGCCCCATCGGCATTCTGAACCACACCAACGAAGACGCTGAAGGCCGCCTGCTCGACAACCTCGACGGCCTTGCCTGGCTCGTGCCTCAGCTCGATGACAACCCTCCCGGACCGAAGCCCAAGTACCGCACCTGGAGCGACAAGCCTGCAGCCACCAGCTTCATCACCAAACCCGCCATGACCGGCGAGGGCGTGCCCTCTTTGAACAAGGAATTCGGCGAGGCGCTGAAGGGCAGCTACTTTGAGCAGGACAACGAGCCCTTCCGTGCGCTGCCGCTCACCATCGAGTGCCGCGCCATGCTGACTGGCAAAGATCACTACAACATCCTCATCGCCTCCGACGCCAAATCATCCGCCACGCATTGGGAGCTCTACACGCATGCGAAACGCGGCACGCTCGCGCTCTTCATGCCCGGCCGTGGTGGTGACTTCGACTCGCAGGTGAATGTCTGCGATGGCCAATGGCATGACATCCTCGCCAGCATCGACGAAAAGAGTGTCGTGCTTTGGATTGATGGCAAACAGGTCTTTGAAAAGCCTGTGCAACCGATCAAGGGCACGCCCAAAGCAGGCGGCATTGCTTTCGGCAGCCTTGTGGATGGCAGCATCGGCTGTGACGGCCTCATTGACGATGTGCGCATCGCACGCGGCGTGATGAAACCGCGCAAGGGCACCGCTCCGCGTCTGCGCATGGACAACACCATTGGCCTCTGGGATTTCGACCACCTCGACGCCCTCATGCCGCCCAAGGCTCCGCCGCCCGCCGCCTTCAAGCCCGACCTCAAACCGCTGCATCCCGAGGACAACGTCCACTGGCAGGAATTCGTCAATCGCGAGCGTGTCTTCGACTTCTACGGCAAGCAGGCGCTGCAGTTCATGAAGCAGAAACCGCTGCCCGAACTGATCCCGCAGTTCCCCGGTCTCGATGGCGGCCAGCAGGGCCACTGGGGCAATCAGAACGATCAGGTGACCTGGAAGGATGGGCGCTTTGCGAACTCTGACCTCGGCAGCGTCTTTAGCTGTGTTTTCAAAGGCGGGGGGGCCACGATTCCGAAGGGAATTTGTGTAAGGTCAGGAAATAAATCAGCCTGTTTCGATCCTGAGCTTTGCGCTTTTGTCATCGGATGGCAGGATGGCTTCATTCGACTCAACGACAATCGCCACGGTTTTATGGGTGGCGGGCAACTGGTTGGCAAGGTGCTAGGCACCATTACCAAAGGTGATTTTTCTCAACGAGATTATCTTGGCTTTTATCGACATGGGAACGGAGTCCTATTCTCATACTCGCTCAAAGGTCGTCGCTATCTGTCCACGATGGATGCTGAGCATCAGGAACACGAAAAGCTTGCACATCTAACCAAAGGCGGCTCAGCCCAATGGCCGCAGTGGATCGAAACCCAAGGCAAGCTCGGCACCCAGCAGCCCTTCGCCACCGATACCATCGAACTGCCTTTCAAAAATCCGTACGGCACGCTGTTTTTCATCACCGCGCATGATTTCTTCAGCGACGGCACCGCTGCCATCGCCACGATGACGGGCGAAGTCTGGCTGGTGAAAGGCATTGATGAGAAACTCGATAAGATTCGCTGGAAACGCTTCGCTACCGGGCTGAACCAGCCGCTGGGCATGAAAATTGTGAAGGACAAGCTCTACGTCCTTGGCCGTGATCAGATCACCTGCCTGCATGATCTGAATGGCGATGACGAGGCCGATTTCTACGAGTGCGTGACCAATGCCATGCAGACCTCCCCCGGCGGTCACGACTTCATCGTCGGACTCGAAACGGACAAGGAAGGCCGCTGGTATTTCGCTTCGGGAAATCAAGGTGTCTGCCGTATCACGGGCCGCGACAACCTCGAAGTCCTCGGCACCGGCTTCCGCAATCCCGATGGTCTCGGCATCTCGCCGGATGGCCGGTTCATCACCACCAGCGGGCAGGAGGGCGACTGGACACCCGCTTCATCCATCTTTCAGATTGAGCTGGACCACAATCTCGGTGCCCACTTCGGCGCGGGTGGTCCGAAAAACGGCCAGCCTCCGGAGCCGGTGCTGATGTACATGCCGCGTGGCGAGGATAACAGCGCGAGCAGCCAGGCCTTCATCACGAGCGAGAAATGGGCAGCTCTCAAAGGCGACGGCAATTTCGTCCATCTCTCCTCCGGCGGTGGCAGCGCGTGGCTCGTCATGCGGCAGAACGTCAAAGGCCGCTGGCAGGCCGCCTCCGTGAAGATCAGCGGTAACTTTGACTCCGGCCCGCAGTGCGCGCGCTTCAATCCGAACGACGGCCACCTCTATGTGAACGGCATGCAGGGCTGGGGCAGCTACACGCCCAAGGACGGCTGTTTCCAGCGTGTGCGCTTCACCGGTGGCGAGAAACCGGTGCCCATCGGTTTCGAAGCCCGCGACAATGGTGTGCTGCTCCGCTTCAACCAGCCCGTGAAGGATGCCGATGCCGCCACCTGCTTTGCGCAGTGCTGGAACTACCGCTATGGGCCGCAGTATGGCTCGCCCGAGTATTCTGTGAAGTATGCTGATACACCTGGCCACGATCCGCTGGAAGTGCGCAGCGTGCAGAAGCTGGACGGCGGCAAGACGCTCTTCCTCGAAATCCCGCAGATCGTCACCGCGAGCCAGATTCATCTCCATGTGAGCACCGGCCACGACCTCTTTCTCACCGCGCATGCTTTGGCCGAACCCTTCACCGAGTTCCCTGGCTACGCCAAAATCGCGAAGACCAATCACGCCGCGCAGATCGGCCTTGAAGCACCGAAGTCAGCCAAGCCCAACCCATGGGCCAAAGGCGAAGGGGGCCGCGAAATCATCATCGAAGCCGCTCTGGGCCTGCAATACGTGCAGAAGCAGCTCACCGCGAAAGCTGGTGAAAAACTCACCATCGTTTTCAAGAACCCCGACGTGGTGCCGCACAACTGGATGCTCGCCAAACCCGGCACGCTGCAAAAGATCGGCAACCTCGCCAACCTCATGATCACCGATCCGCAGGGGCTGGCCAAACACTACGTGCCGGATTCCGACGACGTGCTCGCCTACACGGACATGACGAATCCGCAATCCAGCTTCACCATTCACATCACCGCCCCGAAAGAGAAAGGCGAGTACCCTTACCTCTGCACCTTCCCCGGCCACTGGATGGTGATGAATGGGGTGCTGAAGGTGGAGTGACCCCAGTACAAGCCTCCAGCTTAGCACGGAAGGCATGCATTCCACGTGGCTCACATTGGCATATTTTTTAATGCAGCTAGTTCATTGGACTCAAAGCCGATGAACTTCATTTAACAGTGAACTTTTTTGCCCTTTGCACGTCAGACAAGTAGATGCTGCGTTGTCTGTTCCTCTTCCTCCTCATGGGCCTCACGCTCAGGGCGGAGCAGTGTCTGGTCATCGGCGACAGCCTGACCAAGGAATACGAAGCCGAATTCCCCGCCCTCTTTCCCAACAACCCGGCTTCCTGGCAGGCACGGAACTGGATCGAGATTCTGCATCAGCACCGCACCGATTGGTTCGACACTGGCACCTGGAGCGCCTATTCTGACCCCCGCCTCACCGGTCACCGCTTCAACTGGGCTTTCCCGGGTGCCACAACCACCGACATCCGCGACCAGCTCAGCAGCATTTACAACTTCTGGTGGACGAACACGCTCAAAAGCCAGCTTCGCACCGACGTGCAACGCGTCGTCATCTTCGCCGGCGGCAATGATGCCGACAGCTACTACGCCGATCTCTACAACGGTGCGGTGGACGCCTCGGTCACCAACACCACCCTTGGCAATCTGCAATGGATCATCAACTACGTGCGCACGGTGAATGCCACGGTGCCCATCGTGCTGGTCAGCGTGCCCCATGTGGGCTGCACGCCGAAGATTCAAGCAGGCTATCCCACCGACCCCGTCAAGACAGCTCGCGTCACCGCCGCCATGGATGCTTTGAACGCAACCCTCGCCGCATATGCGCAATCGCAAAACATCGGCTTCGTCCCCGGCGTGTATGACTTCACCAAGGCGCTCATCACCCAGCCCTTCCGCATCAAGGGCATCGAATTCTATCGCATGGCAGACGCTGATGCTCGCACTCGCTACACTTTCTCTGGAGACGGCTTCCACCCCAACACCTGCGCCCACACCAAGATCGCGCAGATGGTCGTCGACGCCTTCAACGCCAAGTATCCGTCCACCGCGATCACGCCGCTGACTGACGACTATATCATCTCCACCGTCCTCGGCCTTGATCCAAACATCCCCCTCACCGAGTGGCTCGCATCGCAAGGACAAAGCGGCAGCTTCACCGACGACTCAAATCACAACGGCATTCCCAACGGACTCGAGTTTGCACTGGAAGGCCTCACCGATGTCTCCAGCTTGCCCAGACCCGTAGTGCAGAATGGCGCGCTGACGATGACTTATCGACCGCGCGCCGTCTTCACGGAGTGGGGGACCATTCAGGCGCAGTCATCGGCCGATTTGCTCAACTGGAACGACATCGGAACGGCACAAACGACGACGAACCCAGACGGCACCATCACCGTCAGCGTGAATACGGTTGGAAAAGGTTTTGTGCGGCTGAAGGTCACGCCTGGAGGATAGGCCTCCGACCTGTCAGCGGATCGAGGCGTCCCGCCTTCGATCTTCTGACATAGGCTGGAAGCCTCAAACCATCGTCAGGCAGGATGCCTGACCTCCGGCTCATGCAGCCGCGACTGCTGTCTGCCCCTGCACGCCGAGTCCTTCGACTCCGAGTTCGATGACATCGCCGGGCTTCATGAAGAGAGGCTCAGGCTTGAAGCCGAGGCCGACGCCGGGAGGCGTGCCGGTGGTGATGATGTCTCCGGGCAGCAGGCTCATGAACTGGCTGAGGTAGCTCACCAGCGTCTTCACGCCGAAGATCATCTGCGCGGTGCTGCTGTTCTGAATGGTCTTGCCGTTCAGCGTGAGCCAGAGCTTCAAATTCTGCGGGTCTGGAATCTCATCGCTGGTGGCGAGGAAAGGCCCGATAGGCGCGAAGGTGTCGCAGCTCTTGCCTTTGACCCACTGACCACCACGCTCCAGCTGCCATTCGCGCTCGCTGTAGTCGTTGTGCACGCAGTAGCCGGCCACGTGGCTCATGGCGTTTTCTTCGGAGACGTAGCTGGCTTTTTTGCCGATGACGAAGGCGAGCTCGACCTCCCAGTCAGTCTTCTTCGAATTGCGCGGGATAACCACATGGTCGTTCGGGCCGACAATGGCGCTGGTGGCTTTGAAAAACACGATGGGCTCCGCCGGAATCGGCATGCCGCTTTCCTTGGCGTGGTCGCTGTAGTTCAGACCGATGCAGATGATCTTGCTCGGACGTGCGATGCATGGACCCAGGCGGGTGTCAGCACTCACCGTCGGCGCAGTGGCCGCGTTGGCCTTGGCCCAGGCGGCGAGGCGTTCCAGCCCATCGCCCCCGAAGAATTTTTCATCGTAGTCGCTGCCAAAGGCGCTCGCATCAATGCGGCGGCCGTCTTCGAGTTGAAGGCCGGGTTTTTCTTCTCCTGGGTTGCCGAAGCGGATCAGTTTCATGGTGGTTTAGTTGGTGTGATCTTGTTGTTTGAGGGGGTCGCCTTCGTGATTCGTGTAGCGGCCGATGAGCGGATACTGCTCGAGTTCGGCCACGGTGCCGGTGACGGGGAAGCTTTCGCGACCGACCCAGTAAACGGCCGCCGCAGCGATGTCTTCCGGCATGAGCAGGCGGCCCATCGGCACGGCGTAGGCAGGCAGGCGGTCCGGCCAGCCTTCGCCGAGTCCGTCGCCAAGTTTCACCTGGTATTCGTTTTCCGTCAGCGTCCAGCCCACATTGAGCTGGTTCACGCGCACACGGTCCGTGCCAAGTGCGTCGGCCAGATTGCGTGTCATCGTCATCAGCGCGCCCTTGGACATCGAGTAAGCCAGCAGATTCGCCTGACCGCAGTGGGCGAGCACCGAGCCGATGTTCAGCACGACACCCCGGTTCTTTTTCAATTCAGGCAGCAAGGCACGGATCAGGAGCATCGGCGCACGCGCATTCACGGCGATGATGCGGTCAAACATGGCGGCATCCGTCTCAGCGATGCGTGCGCGATTGGTCAGAGCCGCGTTGTTCACCAGCGCATCCACCTTGCCGAAGGCGGCGATCGCGTCGGCAGCCAGCTTGGCCGGATACGCGGCATCCGCCAGGTCTCCCTGGCAGAAGGCTGCTTTGTCCTTGCCGAGTTCCTGGCACAAGGCCTCGCCACGTGCCGCGTCACGGCCATGGAGGATGACTTTGGCGCCTTCGGCGACAAAGCGCCGCGCCATGAATTCGCCGATGCCGGTGGTGCTGCCGGTGATGAGGATGACCTGGTCTTGAAGTCGCATATTCGGGGTGGTTTTGGTGAATCGCTTTCTATGGCGAGCCATTGGCGATGCTCAAGGCTGCAACACGGCCAATTTAGGATTTGGCATCGGCCGGATGAGGCGCGTGAGCTGGAGAAAGGTGCCTCACTTCTCCAATGCCCATGCGATGCCGTTGAGCAAAAAGCGCCGGAAGGCGGGCAGCTTGAAGTCATCCCAATGCCCCAGCGAGGTGTAAAAGATGCGGGACTTCTTTTCGCCGTAGGCATGAGTCCATGCGACGGGCTCCGTTGCGGTTCCTGCCAGCGTCCCCATCAAAAGCGGCGTGGTTCCGGCCTGCAGTGGTGTGTTTTTGTACAGACCGCCGTGTCCGACGAGTTCAGCCACGGTGACGCCACGCAGGATGGGATGTGCCTCCGCACCCGGCACGAGGGTGATGGTGGCGGCGTCTTTGCCATAGTGGCCGGTGTAGTTGCCTCCCAGCACCTGCGGGTCAAAGTCCTGCCAGATCGCCAGTCCCGCTTTGGGCTCGGGTTCCTTGGGACGCAGCGCAAAGCAATGGCTGGCCGTGCGGATTCCGACCAGGGGCTTGCCGGCGGCAAGATGGGCGCGCACGGTATTGATGACCTCCGTCGTCGGCGTGCGGCGCCGCACACTGATGAAGAGAAGATCTGCATCACGCATGGCCTCCACGAATCCTGGGAACTGATTTTTGTCCGCCGCGTCCGCCTGAATGATGGTAACGCGATAAGGAGCGGCCTTCAATTCTTTGGCCGCAAACTCCGGCAAGGTTTCCCAAGTGTGGTACTCATCCTCGCCAATCATGATGACTATGTGAGGTGGCTCCGCCGCTTGCAGCTGCCATGCGAAGACGACTGCAACGAAGAGCAAGGTGCGAAAAACAAAGGACAGGTTCATAGGATTGAAAGTCTAATCAGGGTTTCGATGCTGCTTGCAGTGCAGCCTTGGCCGCCGCCCAGTCTGGGTTTGGCAGAGCTTCCCACACGCGCAGATGGCGGAAGCTGGCCTCAGTCCCTGCCCCCAGCATGATGCTGTGCTTGGCAACTCTGATGAGAGGATTGCTCAGGGTGGTGCTCTTGCCATCGAGCGTGCCCACCACCTCATTGCCTTTGATCTCCAGCACCACCGTATGCCATTCGTTGAGTTTGACCGGAGTCAGGACGCGGCTCGTCGTCCCCTTCTCCCGCTGCTTGGTGGCGGGGTTGATGCGGTCGGCATCATACGGCGTTAAAAACAGGCCGCCCGGGCCGATGCTGAGCGCGATCACATAGTCTTTCACATCCGTCGCCTTCGCAAACAATGAGCGATACTTGCGGCCCTCATCAGGCACATCGTTCAGCCGCACTTCGCATTGGATGATGGCGTCGGTGAATTGAAAACCAAACGACGCCGTCGCGGGATGATTGGCTGCGGGACTTTCAATGCCGGTAAAGCAACCATCGGTCGTCTTCCACTGCCCGGACTTTCCACCCGCAGGCCCTGCATTGTAGCGCCAGCCGGTAAACCCGCTGGCAAAACCAACGGGCTTTCCCGTGACCGGCGCGAGCGGGGGCGCGAAGTCTTCGCTGACCAGCAGTTTGCCACGGGTGGTCATCAGCGTTTTCGGCAGTTCATCAGCGGCCAGAGCGCCGCAGGTCCAGGCGCAAAACAAAAGAGTAAGGGTGGCTTTCATGGGGGATGGTTATCGGCTGAGGTTGGTCAACACTTCCTGCGCCTTGGTCTCAAAGATCTTCTGCCACTCAGGCGCAACCAATGTGTCGCAGTCTTCCTGCGCGTAGCCAAGGTTGAGGCGCTGCTCCACGGTGGGGGTGTACCAGATGTAACCGTTGGTATAGCCGGAGACGTGGGCATTCGCATCCTTTGCGGCTTTCTTGATGTTCAGGCCCACCTGAACCGTGACCTCTCCCGGAAATGTCACCAGTTTGAAATCTCCCACACGCAGCCCGCAGACCTCGGCATCCAGCGTTTTTTCACCAGCGGCCAGGGTTTGTTTCAGATGCATTTTCAGCAGCGCCAGGTTTGCATTCAGCCGCGTGAGCCGCTCCATGATTTCGATGTTGGCGAGGTAGTTTTCCACCAGCAGGCGATTGTCCGCATCGAGCTGTGAGATGGCCTTCCGATCAAGCGACTGATCGTGCAGATAACTCTGCGAGTAGTGCGATGGCGTGTCCGGCCAGAGCTTGTGCTGGAGCAGCAGCGGCAGGAAACTTTTGAAGTTGATGTTCGTGGACTTGAGCGTGGCGACGAGTTTCTTCTGCTCCGCCTCGATGTTGCTGATGCGTGCGGTGTAATCCGCCGCGCGTGGTACTGCGATGGTGGCATTGCTCACTTTGAGCACTCCATCGCCTTTGGTTTCGATCTTCCGTGCCGCAGCCAGAACGGTCGCACCAAGCATCGTGCCGAGCGGCTCCGCATCCGGAGTGCGCGTGACTTCTTTGTAGCGCACCGGATTGATGTCGCCACCGCAGCCCTGCACGAAGAAGGCCATCGCACCACCGCCAAGTGCCTCTTCAATGACCTTGGAAGCGAAGCCGGGATAATCGGCTGAGCAGCCCTTGCTCGGCGGATTCATGATGGGATGGCAGGCAAACTGGTAAAGCACGGCCAGGGGTGTGCCATCCATGCGATCCAGGCGCAGCAGACCCACCTGCGGATCAATCGGCCCCACGCTGGCCACATCCTCATCGCGCGGCATTGAGTACGCACGGCGCATGTCCACCGTGCTGCCATCCTTCATCTTGAGCCGACGGTTTTCGCTGATGCGCGTCTCCGAACCAATGCCGCTCCCCGCCTTCACTGGGACGAGATTCTTCGCCGCCTCCTTCACCGCCTGAATAACGAGCGGCTCCAGATCGCCACGCACGATGCCGTGACAGTGGCTGGCATTGACCACGACATTTGCGGGCGGAATGCCCAGATCCTGCAAGCCGGTACGCACCGTTGCCATGAAACCATTGCCGACGCGCCCGATGCCACCCACCGCCACCGCATCCAGCGTGATCACCACCGCCGTGGTGCCGCCGCTTTTCAAGACGAGAGCTTTGGCAAAACAAGGATCATTCACCAGCGGAACGGTGCGGTCTGTGATGTCGACTTTGGCAACACCAGCGAGCATTTCACCTCTGGCAGCGGCCACGCAGACGAGCAGGAGAAGACAGATGAATTTCATGGCTCGTTACTTCTGCAGGGTCCATGCCACGGCATTGAGCAACAGTCGCTGCACATCCGCACTGCGCATGTCTTCGGGCGCTCCGAGACTGGTGTAAAAAATGCGGGCCTTGCCAGGTCCATACGTGCGCGTCCACGCGACCGGCTGAGGAGGGGTGGCGGCTCCGGCCTGCGCGGTGCCGATGAGAATCGGCGTGGCATCTGCGGCCAGCGGCAGCACTTGGTACAGGGACTGATAACCACGGATGTTCGCCACATTCACGCCATCCAGCAGCAGCGTCTTGACTCCATCCGGCACGCTGACGCTGTAGGGCAGGCCCTTGATTTCATAGCCGGTATTCTCCCCGCCGAGAACCTCATGCGTGAACTCCGGCCATGGAGCCAGACTGGCATCCACGACTTCATTCGGCTTGGGAAGAAAAGCATGATTTGCCGTGCGGATGCCCAGCAGCGGCTTGCCAGCGGCAAGGTGCGCACGAATGGCCGCCATTTCCTCCTTCGGCGGAAAGCGGCGGCGGGAGAAAAGCACCAGCAGATCCGCGTCCTTCAATGCTTCGACGAGTCCGGCAAAGTGATGCATCTGCGGCTTGTCACCATCAATGATTGTGACGTGATGCCCTAGCGGCCGGAGTTCCTTCTCCGCGAAATCACGCATCGTCCTTGGCGCTTCATAGTTGTTGGGATCTTCCACCGTCATGATGACGATGTTCGCGGCAGACGCCGCGCAAGTGAGCAGTGCGAAGCAAAGCAGGATGGATTTCATGACAGGTTTCATTGAAGTGACGAAAACAGCTCTTCAAGCCCGGCGACGATCTTCGTCGCGGCATCGACTTCGAGGCAGGCTGACCTCGCACGCCAGGTTTCATAGCCGCCGAGCTTGTGCTGCTCAGGCGTGGGCAGGTAGCCGTGGTAGGCATTGGCAAGCGACACTGTGAAGGTCTGCGGATGGCGCTTTTTCATTCCAAGACCGATCTCCACGAAGACTTCAGCGGGAATGGCCGAGACGCGCAGATCGCCGATCTTGAGGACTTGCAACGGCGCGGAGACTTCCTTCGGAAAGTCCGCCAGCAGAACTGTTTCACGCGCATACACCTGTTCCATGCTCTCCATGCGGGGGAAGAGCTTCGACTGCTTCGTCACCGCGCTTGCTTTTTCCACCTCCTCCTTCGTGGGAATGCGCAGGCCCAGAGTGACTTCCTTTTGCGCCACACCCAGCGGCACCCAGTCATGAAACTTCAGCGTTTTGCAGGCCCCAGCCACGGCCTGCGCCACATCATTTCCGACGATCCTGATGCGACCATACGGCCCCTCTTTGGCCTGACCACCGCGGAAGTCGATGTTGTTGATGTCACCGCTGGCACCGTTTGACATGATGCCCACGAAGGGCGGATCCTGCCGGTCTGCACCAAGGAGCTCACCAACGCGATTGGCAAACACACCATAGTAGTCAGCCGAGATATGGCCGGGGCCCACCCCGCCCACGTAGTGCAGCGAATAGTTCGCATAGAGTGCGATGGGGTTTCCCTCTGCTGACTGCACGCTGATAAAACACACCTGCGGATCTGTGGGACCTGCGGGTTCAAGCAGATTGGGATTGTTGACACCGGGGTTCGTCTTCACCTGATCCGTCGTAACCCCGTGCGGCGTGGGGGGAATGCCGCCGGGCTTCATTTTCCAGCGGCGGTTGTACACATGCTGCGGCACATCCACACTGCCCCACGCGATTTTGGCAGGTGCCAGATTGCTCAGCGCACGCTGCACGCCATCGGCGATGCGTTTGGCAAGGAAGCGCTGATACATGGGGTTCGGCTCGCTCTGGCCCACCGCCTGCGCGGTGCCACAGGAGTGCGAGTGCGTGGCGGACATGAGCATGTTCTCCGGGGGCAGACCCGTGGCCTCCTTGACCATCTTCTTCGCTTCATCGAAAATGCCACGGCCAATGACGCAGCTGTCCGCGACCACCAGCACGAGCTTCGTTTTTCCATCGTCGAGGGCGAGGCAGCGGGCGTGAAGTTCATCGTGGATGAACACTGCCTTGCCGTCCTGAAAGCCCCCGTTGATCGAACTGCCGAGCTCAGGCGTGATGTTGCTGGTGGCGGCTCCGGCTTTGAAAACTGGGGCGGGATCAGCCGCATACGCGGTCGAAAGGAGAGTGCAGAGGGCGAAGAGAAGCGGTCGCATCCTCTCCATACGGTCGCCAAATGCGGACTCAATCGGCCAACTCTTGCGTCTGCGTATTCGGTGCCCACCAGATGACAAAGATGCCCAGTCCGTAGATCGACGCACAAATGGCGCCGACGCGTGCGTAATCGCCGCCGAGCGCGGTGAAGAGGTATCCCGCAGCCAGCACCCCGACCGCGGTGCCAAAACGGCCGGAATTGTACGCCAGACCGCTGCCGGTGGCACGGACACGCGTGGGAAACAGCTCCGGCAGATAGAGGGCCAGCCAGCCAAAGAACAAGGTGGCGACAAAACCCTGGGCGCAGACGATCGGATGAAACGAAGCCTGCAGCGGCGCGGTCAGCTGGAACATCGCATAGGTGATGCTCACCGTGGCCAGGCTGATCAGGCAGTAGCTCAGGCGACGGCCGAGCCAGATCGCGCACTGCCCGCCCAACAGGCTGCCAAGCGTGGCCCCCAGCGCCCACCAGCCCTGCGTGGCCGCCTTGTAGTCCCCATGCGCAGCACCGGCGATCTTGTCAGACCATGGAATCATCCACTTGCTGGCAGACCACGCGCCGATCATGGGAATGGAGCTCAATAAAATGCCCAGCAGGGTAAAGCGGATCAACGCGGGCTGAAACAATTCACGCAAGGGTGTCACGGGACTCTTCGCCATGCCACGAGAGGCCAGCCATTTGGGCGACTCCGGTAAAGCCACGAGCACAAACAAGCCCAGCAGCGCAGGCAGGCCCGCAAACTGAAACACCCAGCGCCAGGAATCCGGGGTGATGTGCCACTGCCGCGCCACCTGAGAGAGCGCCAGAACGCCGAAGTTCAATCCGGCCATCATCGCGCCAGAAACCAGCGGACGCGAAGCGCTGGACCAGCACTCCGAGACGAGCGCGATGCCATTCGGCCACAAGCCGCCGACTCCCAGCCCCACCAGAAAGCGCAGCACGAGCATCTGCTCCTGTGTCTGCGCATAGGCACCCATCGCGGCAAAGAGGGAATAGAACAGGATGCACACCCCCATGGCCCGTGTGCGCCCCACACGATCGCCAAAGCTGCCGAGTGTGATGCCACCGATGGCTGCCCCGAGCATCAAGGCGGCGGTGAAGCGCGCAAACCATTCGCCCCCGAGCTCCGCCGTAAAACCAGCACCAAGAAGGCTTTTCGATACCGAGAGCGAGGCCACCGGCATCAGGCCGAGTTCCACTCCGTCAAAGACAAGAGCCAGAAAAACAGTGACGAGCACCAGATAGCGTTGGGCAGTATTCATGGTTTCAGAATGGCCTGTATTACTGCGCTGTTGTCCGCCTCGCCAAAGCCAAGCGCTTCCGCCTTTTCGAGCAATTGCCGATGTGTTTCGCTCAGCGGCAGCGGGATCGCACTCGCAGCCAGCATGAGACGTACATCCTTCAGATGCTGCGAGAGCTTGGCCTGCGGCGTGAAGTCCTGCGTGATCATTTTTTCGCCCTTCGTGTCCATGATGCGGGAGTAGGCCATGCTCCGGCGCATCACATCGAGCGTTTGAGTGAGGTCGAGATCCAGTTGCTGTGCAAAGGCAATGCCTTCCGCCAATGCGGCGCGATTGAGGCCCAGC
The DNA here is from genome assembly GCF_049294395.1 of Prosthecobacter sp. Taxonomy (GTDB): domain Bacteria; phylum Verrucomicrobiota; class Verrucomicrobiia; order Verrucomicrobiales; family Verrucomicrobiaceae; genus Prosthecobacter. The sequence continues at coordinate 62,536 of NZ_JBAQCR010000205.1, read as the reverse complement.
ACGAGATTTGTCACGAGTTTCATCTTCGCTCCGCTGCCACAAGGCCCCACATGCACCACCTCGCGGGCAAAGCGATCAAGCCACTCACGACATTGTTCGAAAACAGCCACATCACCCCCGACCATGACCAGCACGTCGCGCTGCAGCAATTGCGTGCTGCTGCCGGAAACTGTCGCATCCAGATAACGCACGCCCTGCGCTTTGAGTTCAGCTCCTAGAGCGGCCATTTCACCCGGATCTCCGGTCGTGGTATCAATGAGTATCTGGCCGGGCTTCAAGGTGGCGGCACGGAGCACATCACGAACGATGTCAGAATTAGGCAGGCAGAGGAAAACAACATCGCAGTGAGCAAACACATCGTTGGCGGTCGGTGCATTGATGCAGCGGGTGACATCCACATCCCAGCCGCAACTGGCCCCGGTCATCTTCATCACAGCACTGCCCATCAGGCCCATGCCGATGATGCCAGGAGTGCTGTCATGCGCTTCGCTCATGAAAGGCCAAAGAGCTGACGTGCATTGCCCGAGAGGGCGCTAAGCATCGTGATCTCGATGCCGCTGGCCTCCATGCTTGCCAGCTTGGCATTCACATCGAGATAATGCGCTGGCACCTTGCGCAGCCAGTCGCCAATTTTGAGAAAGGCCATGCCTTTGTCGTCATACACCAGCGGCTCCACTTTGCGTTTCCGCATCATGTCCACCACCTCGGGAAAGAAGAGGTGGCTCTGGCAGTCGATGATGCCCGCAGGTGGCGCGGCAGCAGCAGCCACGGCGCTGCTCGCCACAGTGGCGGTGAGAAAGTGACGGCGTTTCATGGGGTCATCATTCAGATGGTTGCAGGCATCGTTTCACCAAAATCATCTGCCTCACCAATGTCAGTTCACCGCCCATCAGCTCCAGGCTGATGGGCGTGAACTGATTTATGTGGAACTATCCGTCGATGTTCCAGCCGTCGCGGTACTCCTTCTTCATGAAGGCGTTCGCTTCGGGTGTGTCCGGGCTGGTGCCGGTTTTACCATCGTATTGGATTTTCTTGCCGGTGCGGTAGGCCACGAGGCCGAGCAGCATCATCTCGATCATGTTGGCGCTGTAGCCGAAGTTGCAGGCAGTGGGCTTGCTCGGATCGCGGCAGGCGTCAAACCACTGCTTCTGGAAGTGGCCGAGATCAGGCAGCATGTCCTCCTTCTTGCGCGGCTTGTAGTAGCTCATGTCGGCATCGTTGCCGTAGGGCAGGATGAGACGTGAGTCGAAGTCCGCGATGAGGAAACCCTTCGTGCCTTTGAACATGGCACCATGGCCGATCTGCGTCAGATCGATGTGTTTCTTCGGCGAGCTTGGCATCGCGCCACCCTGATACCAGGCGACCGTGATGGGGCCGCGCCAGTCGTTTGCGGGCAGTTCGAAATGCGATTCACATTTCACCGGCGTCACGTCGGAATTGTAAGCGTCGCCCTTGGCCTCGGCGGAAGTGGGCAGGCCACCGTCCACGGCGTTCCAGAGCAGGTCCATCGTGTGGCTGCCCATGTCGCCGATCTGTCCGGCGCCGAAGTCCCAGAACATGTTCCAGGAGAGGCAGTTCGCGCCAGCTCCGCCGGAGAAGTAAGCGGGATTGTACGGGTGGAACGGCGATGGGCCGAGCCACAGGTCGTAGTGGAATCCTTTTGGCGGCTCACCTTCCTCAGGGAAGTAACCCGGCTTTGGAATCTGGCGATTGCCCCAGGCGTAGGCGGCTTTCAGTTCGCCGATGGCACCGTCACGGATGAGTTCGCGCACGCGGTTGAAATTCGGGTTCGCATGCCGCTGCATGCCCACCTGCGTGGCCAGCTTGTCCTTCTTGGTCTCCCACGTCGCACGCACGATGCGTGCTTCATTGACGGTGATGGCCAGCGGCTTCTCGCAGTAGCAGTGCAGATTGCGCTTCAATGCCCAGTTGGCGATGAACGCATGCGTGTGGTCGGGCGTGCAGACAACGACGGCATCCAGACCTTTGTGATCAAGACACTTGCGCCAGTCGATATACGTCGTGGCATTCGGGAAACGCTTCAGCGCCTCTGGAAAGCGCGCCTCATTGATGTCACACAGCGCGACGACATTTTCCTCCGCGATGGAGTCGTAATGTGCGAGACCGCGACCCCACACGCCAATGAGGGCGACATTGAGTTTGTTGCTGGCGGCATTCTGTCCAAACAGCGGGCGGGTGATCATGCTCCCGGCGACGAGGCCGGCAGCACCGACGAAGCGGCGACGTGAGAGAGGCGTGGGTTGGGTGCTCATGGCACCGCATGAAACGACACACCGAGTCGATCTCAAGCACCAAGGTTGGCTGATTCCCGCTTTTCCCCCGGCCAGAAAGGGCGGGTAAAACGAAGCTTGCTTAGCAGACGCCCATTTCAGAAAATCAGTTAACAAATTTAATGCCATGGAAATTCCTACCGCCGCCAAAACCCTGTTGGAGCACAAGGGCCGGGACATCTGGACCATCTCGCCAACGGCCACCGTCTTCCAGGCCATTCAGATGATGGCCGAGAAAAACATCGGCGCTCTGCCGGTGATGGAAGGCACCAAGCTGGTCGGCATCATTTCAGAGCGCGACTACATGAGCAAAGTGGCGCTCCATGGCAAATCCTCCAAGGAAACGCCCGTCAGCGAAATCATGACGCGGGAACCGGTGACCGTAGGGCCTGAGCAAACCGTCTCCACCTGCATGGAGATCATCACGGAGCATCGCATCCGCCACCTGCCCGTGCTGGATGGCGAGGAACTGCTCGGCATTGTGTCCATTGGCGATCTGGTGAAGTGGATCATCGCCACCCAGCGCATGACGATCGAGCAGCTGAATGCCTACATCTCCGGCGGCTACTCCGCCTGAGCGCATCACACCAGGGAGTTCGGCCTGCTCCAGCGGATCTTGCCCAGCAGCAGATCGCCTTTGAATCCATGCTTTGGCAGCATGCCGCCATCGGTCACCCACGATTCATTCGGTGAGATGTTGGTGGTTTGAAAATTGCCCATCAGCGGCACTTCATCCGGTGCATTCACGCCATCGCCTTCCAGCGGCAGCACGATGCGCTCTGTGTCGCGGATGAGACGCAGCGTTTTCAGGTCCACCTGCGCCATGAAGAGCGGCGCGCGCCAGCGCATCACCTTCACATTGCTGGCGTCTTTGCGGGTATAAACCAGATGCAGCGCCTCGCTGTGCGGCAGCCAGTGCTGCTGAGTCGTGCTCATTTCCAACGGTGTGCCGTCGTCCCAGCACCAGGGCTGTTTCTCTTCGAAGTCGAGCCCGTCATCACTCGCGGCGACATACCCGCGATTGTCCTCTGCCCGCAAAGTCGCATAAAACTTCCCTCGATAACGCACGAGAGATGGCTCCAGCAGTCCGCGACCTGCCGCATGCTTGATCTCGCGGCCAACCTTTTGAATGGCCAGGGTCTCGCCATCAAACGAGCAGCGCACCCCGGCGGCGGAACGGCCGGTCTGCTGCGCGCCAAAAGACATCACAAAAGCAATGCTGCCATCTTCCAGCACCTCGCGCTGGCCGCAGTTGTTCGTGTAGATATTCGCGCCGCGCGGATCATCCCAGATCAGCCGCTTGCGCTCCAACCAGCGGCCATCCTTGTAAACCGCATACACCGGGCAGCGTGCCGGCTGGTTGCGGTCAAACTTCGGACCTTTGTAAAAGACGTTGTGTCCCATGGCCAAAACGGTGCCGGTTTTCGCATGATACTGCGGCACCACATCGCACACGCCTTCATCGCCACGACCGTCCGTCGTCGGCACACGGCCCAGTGGTGGCACTGGCTGCGGTTCTGACCATGTCTGGCCCAGGTCCCGCGATTCCATCCAGTGCACCGGCAGGAAGAAGTCCGAGCCGCGAATCTCCTGCATCGTCATAAACACCACCGGCCCGTCCTTAAACACCACCGGCCCGTCCTTTGACGGCACGAGGCAGGGCCGCGGATGAAACCACGACGGCCCGCTGCCATCGCGCCCATGCTTGAGCGTGACTTTATCAATGGAGGCAATCAGCGGAGGCGCTGACTGCCCGCAGGCCAGATTCACGGCCAGCATGCCCGCCGCGCTCTGTTGCAGGAAACGACGGCGGTTCATAAAAGTCGTAATGGCAGGTTACTTCGCCTTCGTCTTCTCGGGCAGGCCCTGACCAGGCTTGAGGTCGAGATTGGCCGTCATGTCCTCTTCCGTCACGGTCGAGGCCACGCCATCCGCAGGGATCTTGGCCTTCGCCGTCCATAGGATCGCGTTCAGCACCAGCTTGCGCTGCTCGTTGTTGGCCCAGCCTTTGTGGTAGTGGCCACCGGTGAAGCCAAAGCCGCGGCCGCCGTCAGCACGCTCGCAGGCCCAGGCGACATGCTGCTTCTCCTGCTTCTTCACGGACTCACGCACCGCCGGGTTGCCGCTGTGCGCGCCATCCGGACGGCTCATCGTCGATTCAGGAGCCACATCGCTCAGGATCGGAGTCACGCCTTGCATGTTTGGGCGGAAGCGCATGAAGAAATACCATTCGTCATTAGTGCCAAAAGGCTTCACGCCGGAGCTGATCGGGTGCGCCGGCAGTTCCTTGAAATTGGCATCCCAGTGGGGGTTCACGCTCCAGTTGATCTCAAAGCAGCCGCCCATCCAGTCGATGAACTCTTTGCCGCCCTTTTCAATCGTCGGCTCCACCGCGTAATGCAGCGTCAGAAAGCCGCAGCCGCGCTTCATTTCTTTGTCGAGCTGGGCCAAATGGTCTCCCTGCAGGGCCGGATGTCCACCGCCGCCGTCCGAGTAAATGACGACCGTGTCCGCCGAGGAAAGCTCCTCCTGGGAGGGCCACTCGCCATTCAGGTGAAATTTGATGTCCACCTGATCCGCCGCGCCCTGCTCCAGGCACTTTTTCAGCAGCTGGATGCCCGCATTGTGCTCATGCTGCCCCGGACCATGGGAGGGCTTGCCCGCGATCATGACGATGGATTTTTTGTCCGCTGAAAATGCGGAGCCGAGGAGTGAAAAGGCCAGGAGGGCGGTGAGCAGATGCTTCATAGATTGGGGTTGGAACGTGGAATGCAAACGGCCCGAGCGCACGCGGCATTTCAACCGGCAGCGACGAACTTTGACGGCTACCCCGGGGTTCTGGCACGCCTTCCGCTACTCTTTCCCGTCCGCCCAACCGCATGCCCATCGCCAAGAGCCGCCCGCAGACCAATGTTTTCTATGCCTTTGCCTTCGTCGGCGTGGTCATGGCGGTCTTCACCGTGGGCTACCGGGTCGCGGGGTGGTCGTGGAGTGATGCCTTCTACATGGTCGTCATCACCGCCTTCAGCGTCGGCTACGGCGAAGTGGTGCCCATCACCGATCCCTGGCTGCGGGCGTGGACGGTCACCCTGATTCTCTTTGGCTGCACCGGCATCATTTTTGTCACCGGTACCTTGGTGCAGTGGCTGACGGAGGCACAGATTCAACGAGCTTTGGGAGGCAAACGCATGGAAAACGAAATCGAAAAACTGAGCAACCACGCCATCATCTGCGGCTACGGCCGCATCGGCCGCATGATCGCCTCACAGCTGCAGGCAGGCGGCATACCCTTTGTCATTGTCGATCAGGCAACTGACCGCGTGGCGGAAGTGCGGGATGCGGGCTTCCTCACGCTTCAAGGCGAGGCCACCGACGAAGCCGTGCTGAAACATGCCGGCATCAGCCGCGCCCGCGTGCTGGCCACCGTGCTGCCCAATGACGCCGCGAACGTCTTCATCACCCTCAGCGCACGCAACATGAACCCCGCGATTCAAATCATCGCGCGCGGCGAAGTCCCCTCCACCGAGCGCAAGCTGCTGCAGGCCGGGGCCAACCGTGTCGTGCTGCCCGCGCACATCGGTGCCGACCGCATCGCCCACCTGATTTTGCACCCGAACACGCGCGACCTGATCGGCGGCAAGACGAAGGCCAGCATCGACTTTGACCACCACCTCACCGAACTCGGCCTCGACATGGAGGAGATCGAGATCCGTGCGGACTCGCCATGGGTTCACAAGCGCATCTCGGAAGTCGAAACCGGCACCGCCGGGCGCATGCTCCCGGTGGCGATCCTGCGCAAAGAGGGCGCCACGGATTTGAACCCCAGCCCCTCCGCGATGCTCATGCCCGGAGACGCACTGGTGGTGATGAAACGCGTGCTGCGGCGGTCGATGAGCTAGAAGACTTTATTTTCCAGTCAAGCTGGCTCGCTGCCTGCGTCTGCACTGCGGACCATGCCCAAGCAACCCGACCGCATTTTCAAAGTAGCCATCATCGGCGGAGGGTTTGCAGGAGTGTATTGCGCACGCGAACTGCTGCGGCTCACTGAAGATGTGGCGAACATGACCGTGGGCATCATTGCCAGCGAGAATCACATGGTTTTCCAGCCCATGCTGCCGGAAGTCGCAGGCGGGTCGCTCTCCCCGCAGCATGTAGTCAATCCCATCCGCATGATCTGCCGTGGCGCGGAGGTGCTGAAAGGAGAGGTCACGCACATCGATCTGGAAAACCGCATCATCACCCTGAACGGTGGCATGTTTACCCCTCAGGTCACGGTGGGGTTTGAGCACATCATGCTGGCACCAGGCGCCGGAGTGGACCTCAGCCGCATTCCCGGCATGGGAGAGCACGCTTACCTCATGCGTACCGTCGGCGATGCGATGAAGCTGCGCGCCGCGATCATCAGCCGCCTGGAGGAGGCCAATCTCATCACCAATCCCAAGCTGCGCAAAGAACTGCTCTCCTTCGTCATCGTCGGCGGCGGTTACTCCGGGGTGGAAACCGCCGGGCAGATCCAGGATTTGATCCAAGGCGCACGCCGCTTCTACGAAAACATCGAGCCCGATGAACCCAGCGTCACACTGATCCACAGCGGCGACCGCCTTCTGGGAATGCTGAGCGACAGCCTCGGTACCTACACCGGCAAATGTCTCACCGAGATGGGCGTGAAGATCATCTTCAAAAGCCGCGTGCGCGCTGTCACCGCACGCACCGTGCAGCTTGGCGATGGCGTCTCACTTTCTGCCACGCTCGTGGTCTGCACGGTGGGCAATGCGCCGCATCCACAAATCACGGCCCTCGGTGCCCATGGCGGGCTCCCCGTGGAGCGCGGCAAGGTCGTCGTCGAATCCAGCGGCCAGGTCAAAGGACTCACCAATGTGTGGTCGGCCGGTGATTGCGCCGTGTTCCCCAAAGCCGATGGCGGCAACTGCCCCGAGACCGCGCAGTTTGCCATGCGCCAGGGGGCGCTCGTGGCCAAAAACATCGCCGCCAGTTTAGCAGGGCGTCCCTTGAAACCGTTTCGTTTCACCGGCCTCGGTGAACTCGCCACCATCGGCCATCGCAAGGCGGTGGCGCAGGTCTTTGGCATGCGCTTCTCCGGCATCATCGCCTGGTTCATGTGGCGCAGCATCTACCTCATGAAGCTCCCCGGCTTTGACCGCAAGCTGCGTGTCATGGCGGAGTGGACCTTTGAACTGTTCTTCCCGCGCGACATCAACCTGCTCACCCCTAGTTTCTCCTCGCCACTCGGTGAGATGCACCTCGAACCCGGTGACTCCCTCTTCCATGCCGGCGAGCCTGCCCAGTCCTTGTACGCTGTCAAAAAAGGCAACGTCAACATCACCGATGCCCAGGGCCAGATCGTCAAAGCCGCTGGCCCCGGCGAGCACTTTGGCGAACGCGCTTTGTTGAGTGATGGCATCTGGCGTTTCGATGCCACCGCCACGGAATCAAGCGAGCTCGTCGCCATTGATGGACAAACCTTCAAGACCCTCGCCCAAAGCATCGGCTCACTGGACGCCCTCTTCCGCGGCACCGCACAGCAGTACCATCTGCCGGAGGAAATCCAGAACACGGTGGACATGATTCCCGAAGCCACCCGAAAAGCCTGCGCCGCAGATGTCATGACACGGAACATCGCCTTCCTCGATGCCAGCGTAACCGTGCAAGATGCCGTGGCGGAGTTTCAAGCTCATCCGCACAGCACCTACCCCGTCACCACAAACGGCTGCGTCATCGGCCTGCTTCGCCGCTCCGTTGCCTATGAATGGCTCAAGAATCACGGCCTCACCTGCGTGGACAAGCTGCAAGCGCTGCCATTGACCAAACCTTTCTGCGTCACCGCAGACACCCCTGTGCCCGTGCTCGTCGGCACCCTGATGCGCAGCGGCGTCAGCAAGGCGGTCGTTGTCGATGAACAAAAACGCCTCCTCGGCATGATCACCTTGTTTGATCTGCTCAAGGGTGCTCAGAACGTGTGAGGCTTGATCAAACCTGAATTTGCCGCCACTGTTCGGCATGCCTGAGATCAGCCGATTCTTCGGAATCCGTGTGGAGATGTTCTATGATGAACATCTCCCTCCCCATTTCCATGCACGTTATGAAGGAGAACGTGCTGCATTCACCCTCGACGGCACTCTCATGGAGGGGGAAATGACCGGTCAGGCATATCGGCTCGTTCGAGAATGGGCCGCCATTCATCCTGCCGAACTCAATGAAAACTGGAACTTGGCAGAACAGCATCTTCCGCTGAAACGTATCCCACCCCTTTCATAATCTCATGATCACCGCCGATTCCACCGTTTCTCTCGAAGCATGCGAGGTCGCCGCCTTGCAGATGACGGGTCCACATCGTGTCAGCCTGCGTTTTCGTGATGGGTATGTCACAGAACTCGACTTCGCCGAGTATGGCAACGAGGGCGGCCCTCTTCGGCGTGCATTATCTGATCCGACATTGTTTGCCGAGGCCTTTCTCGCTTATGGCATCGTGTCATGGCCAAACGGCTACGATATCGCACCTGAAACGCTGCGCCGCTACGCGCAACAGGGCTTCATTGGCTGATAGGCTTCGCAGCACCCCGCCACGCCAAAATACCACACAGCCCAAAGCCAAACGCATTCAGCGTCCCATGGATCGCCCACATCTGAGGCATCGTCAGCGCGAAGTTCGGGATCACGTAGCGCAGACCAAATCCGAGAGCCAGAACCATAGCAGCAAACAGCGATGCGCCTGAAATGAGAAAGCCGATGCGTGTCCAAATCGAGCGCTGCCGTTCCAGTCCCCGCCACACTTGTGAAACAGCGACACCCAACGCGCCCAGCACCAAAATTACCACGCCAAACGGTTCCATGAACCTCAACACTCCAAAGTGAGTGCCGGTGATTCCCACGGCCACCAGCGGCACACCGAGCAAAATCGCCGCACATGAAAAGCGCGTCCAGCATCCCGGATTCGCCTTGGCATTAAGTCCTGCCATCAGCGGCAGTGTGAATCCGGCGTGATGAAAATGCGCCGCCGTGAGCAGCACGATCAATGGATCGAATCCCCAAGGTGCCCAGTTGGCACGATGTGCAACCAGCCATGCAGCACCGATGGAGGGAAAGACCCGCGCAGATTCCAAACACAGGCGAGCAGGTTCAGAAATGCCGTGGCGGAGCCAACCCGTCACGACAGGAAATGCAGCACGCGCCTGGACCCAAAGCCAGGGAACTGACAGCAGGAAACCCAAGGGAACGATTCTTCTCATCGAAGGATCATCGGCAATCAGCACTCTGGGATCCACGGGTCTCACCAGCAAAGAGAGCCCCAGCAGGTAGGCCGAGATCACCTCCATCCACGGTGTTTTTGATCCACCCACTTCACCACCAAGGGGCATCAACACCAACACGGAGAGCATGAGCAATGCGTGAATCCAAATGTCCGGCTCGTTCACATGAATCATCCAAATCGGCCCGTCAGAATCAACCATCCCCATGCCACAGCACCCCGCTGGACTGGCCCACAAGACAGCATAATGCAGGACGACAATCGATGCCCATGCGATCAATCGAATCCAGACGTTCACGCAACTGCCTCCCTCATCCTCGCTTGCGAATCCCGCACAAACCGGCACTGCCACCACCGCGCCAGCGGAAAGCCAAGCCACGCCATCCAATGCCGCGGATGTGAAAACGCACGAATCGCATACCACACGCTGCCATCAGCCCGATGCTCAATGATGAACTGTTCCTCGCCACACTCTGCGTGCTCCGGCAGGGTGCCATAGACAAAGCCGTGTGTGTGCTTTGAATCGCAGCGCCGCAAAATCCGGCAGGGGTTCACCCACCACAGGCCGCAGATGCGCGTCACCATCGCCACGATCTGCCCGACCTCCTGGCCTTTGACTTCCAGTCGGCTGACCTCCGCCCACGCTGGAAACATGCCCCAAGCATCCAAAGCTTCGCACGCCTTCCGATACACCTCCTCACCACTGCCCAGCCTCACCGCATGCTCGTCGGCGATGAATCCGTCCGCCAGTGGCGGCGTGTAGCTCAGAGGCTCATTCCTCCATGACTCCAGCAGTCCTCGCAATCGTTCGGGGGCGGGTGGTTTCAAGCTGAGCATCGTGGCAATACGCTGCCATGGCCTTGGGGGCGAAAGAAACAAAAAAGCACAAAAAGTGGACCTGCCAGTTTCACAGCTTTCGAATCTTTTGCATCTTTCGCTACTTTCGGCCATCCATCCGCATGCCCCCACCCATTCGTGCCGTCATCTTCGACTTCGACGGCCTCATCGTTGACACTGAAAGCACCGGTTACCATACTTGGAGAGAAATCTTCGACCAGCATGGCCATGAGCTGCCCGTGGAACGCTATGCACAGGCTGTGGGCACCGACTTCATCACAGGCATTTACGATCCCAAGCGTGATCTCGAACAGCTCACCGGTCGAGACTTCGACTGGGTGGCCATTGAAACTGATCGCAAAACCCGTGAAAACGAACTGCGGAAGCATCTTCAGTTGCTCCCCGGTGTGGCCGACCGCCTGCAGGAAGCTGCCTCCCTCGGCCTGCGCATCGCCATCGCCAGCAGCAGCCCACGGGTATGGATCGATTCCTGGATGGACCAGCTCGGTCTGCACGCTCATTTTCACCACATCTCCACCGTCGATGACACCGGCAAGGTGAAGCCCGACCCGAGCCTCTTCCTGCATGCCGCCGAAAACCTCGGTGTTGCACCCGAGGAAGCCGTCATCTTCGAAGACTCCCTCAACGGCCTCCGCGCCGCCATGTCCGCCGGCATCCGCTGCATCGTCGCACCGGGGCCCATGACGCAGCACCTGGATTTTACTGGCGCGTGGAAGCGTGTTGATTCCCTCGCGCAAGTCTCTCTCAAGGAACTCATGGCATGAAGCTGTACACCCTGCTCTCCCTGTGTCTCATCAGCACGCTTCACGCGGCTGATCCAGCTTGGTTGAGCACCGGTGAATTCCAGTGGCAGAGCTCGCCTCCGCTCATCGGCCCCGCAGCAGATGCTTCCGATCCCGATGTGGCGCTCAAAGACCCGACGATGGTCTTTCATGAGGGAAAATGGCACCTGTTTGCCACGCATCGACGCGCCTCCGGCAAGGTGGACATGCAATACCTCTGCTTCGCCGATTGGAAGGATGCTGGCAAAGCCACGCGCCACACGCTTGAGTTCCATGATCAGTATCATTGCGCTCCCCAGGTGTTCTTCTTCACACCGCATCAAAAGTGGTATCTCATTTACCAGCTCGCCGATGAGCGCCGTGCGCCCAAGATGGGGCCGTTTTTTTCCACCACATCTACCCTCGCCGATCCAAAGTCCTGGACCCAGCCGCAGCCCATGATCGAAACGCTGCCCGAAGGCGGCGACAAGATCCGATGGATCGACTTCTGGGTCATTTGCGACGCCACCAAGGCCCACCTCTTCTACACCAGCGACGACGGCCATTTCTGGCGGCGCGAAACCGCCCTCTCCAAATTCCCGCTCGGCTGGTCCAAACCCGAACTCCTGCTCAAAGACACGAAGGACGAGCTCTTCGAAGCCTCGCACACCTACAAGCTCAAAGGCCGCGACCAATACCTCACCCTCATCGAGGCCATGCGGCCCGGACAGCGCTACTACAAAGCCTGGCTGGCAGACAAACTCGAAGGCCCTTGGAAGCCGCTTGCCGCCACACGCGATCACCCTTTCGCCTCCACCGCCAACGTCTCGCAAAAGGAGCCCTGGACCACCAGCGTCAGCCATGGCGAACTCATCCGCAGCAGCAACAACGAAACACTCGAAGTCGATCCCGCAAATCTCCGCTTCGTCTTCCAAGGCGTCGATGCCGAAGGCTACCAGGCGCAAAAATACGGCAGCATCCCCTGGCAGATCGGGATTCTCGATCTGCAAATGAGCCATCTGGAGCAGAGTTTGAACAGCATTGTCTTTCCAACACTCGACATTCAAGAGGTCGATGTGGGAGAAGCTACCTCTTACCTGCAGATCAAAAGCCGTGAATTCCAGATGGCAAAACCGGCCGGATTGAATCTCGTAGGTCGATACGATGAAAAATCCTCCGCTGCCAAAATTTCCCTGAATGCCGAAAACATCTCCTATCGGGAGGCCCTTGAGGAGATCGCCCGTCAGTCCGGCATGCGGCTGACCCTCTTTCAAAAAGGAGCGGTGCTGAGTCCCAAGTCAGAAAAAGTTCCCGAGAACCCCTGGCAAGACCGGCAAAAAACTGAACCTTGAGCGGACTCAGCCTTACAAATCCAGTGGCATTCCGCGCCAGCCCCTCCTTGGTGTCCCGCACGCCCAACCGCCATGACGCCGCTCCCGCTTGCCGACCGCTATGCACGTTTTCGCGACGCCGTGTTTTCCGGCGTGGCCGAAACGCTGCCGGGTTTTGCCGAGCCCATGACGGAGATGGAACTGCAAAGCCTGTGGTTCTCCGGTGCCTTTGGCAGTGAGTTCACCACCACGGATGGCAAGGCGGTGCGCATCGCTGATTTCGGCGTGTGGAATTCCGGGTCCGGGCCGGACTTCAACGGCTGTGCCATTGTGATCGATGGTCAGACCCTGCGCGGTGACATCGAGCTCGATCCCGATGCCCGCGACTGGGAACGGCATACGCATGGTGCCAACGAGAACTTCAACCGCGTCATCCTGCACCTTTTTCTACACGCGCCGGAAGAGCGTTTCTACACTCGCAACAGCGCCCACCACGCTGTGCCACAAGTGCTGCTGCAGGCCGGCATGCTGCCGGAAGGCATCAAGCCCAAGCGCAACCTCGCTCAAGCAAGACTGGGCCGCTGCGCCGTCCCCCTGCGGGGCATGGAGTCCTCACAGGTACAGTCTATCATCGAATCCGCCGCGCAGCACCGCCTTGAGCTCAAATCAAAACGCCTGCACCGCAGCGTGGCCGCTCAAGGGCGCGAGCAGGCGATCTATCAGGCGCTGGCGCAGACGCTGGGCTATCGCAAAAACCAGCAGCCCTTCGCCATCCTCTCCCAGCGGCTGCCGTTGAAGAAAATCACCCAGCTTGATGCCGCCAAGCGCGAGGCATGGCTCTTCGGCGTCTCCGGCTTCCTCGAAAGCGTCCGCAGTGACGACACTGAGCCAGCCACACGTTCCTACCTGCGCGAGCTCTGGAGCGAATGGTGGAAGCTGCGCAGCGGTGTGGAGCGCTGGCTGGATGACCGCCAGCTTCTGCGCTGGAAGCTCAATGCCATCCGCCCCGGCAATCATCCGCAGCGCCGTCTCGGCGCGCTCGCCGCGCTGCTGCGTTCCTGGTCCTCCATCGTCACCCCTCTGGCCGATGCCACACGCTGGAGCCAGGCCGCATGGCGCGAGTCCCTGCTCGCTCTCTCCCATGATTTCTGGGCCACTCATTACACACTGCTCTCAGAAACGGCGGAGCGACCCGTCGCATTGATCGGCGAAACGCGCGTGCAAGAGATGCTAGCCAACGTCGCCTACCCGCTGCTGGTGCCGGAGCGCACACGCCTGTGGGCCGAGTATCTCGAACTCCCCGCCCTGCTGGACAATCAAAAGGTGCGCCGCGCCGTGCTGCGGCTGTTTGGCGAGGACCCGCGCAGCCGCGACTTCACCAAAAAGCTGCACCACCATCAGGGCCTGTTGCAGATCTATGAAGACTTCTGCCTCGAAGACGACTCCGCCTGCGCCGACTGCCCCTTCCCGGAAAGATTGAAGGAGTGGAGCTAGAGCCGACGTTTTCGCGTCCAACCATGCGCTCGCTTCTCGTTCTCGCCCTCTCCTCGTCGTTCGCTCTCGCTGCAGATCTGCCTGATCCCGCCGTCATCACAGCGGCCATGAAGAAGGCCGTCACTTACGCTCACACGAATCTCGCCCGCGAAGGCGGCTATGCCTCCTCCTACGACAAAGAGGGCAAGATCGGCGAAGTCGAGCACGCCAAATCGCCCACCATCATCTCCATCCAGCCTCCGGGCACCACGACGATGGGACTTGCTATCTTGAAGGCGTATCAGGCCACAGGCGATGAAGTGTTCCTCACCGCAGCCAAAGATGCGGCCAAAGCACTGCTCAAATGCCAGCTCGCTTCCGGTGGCTGGGACAGCGACTTCGATTTCGATCCTGAGAAGGCCAAAAAATACTACCTGCGCAGCGATCTCGAAGCCGGAGACAAGGAGCCCGGCAAACGCCGCAACAGCACCACCCTCGATGACAACAAGACCGAATCCGCGCTGCTCTTCCTCCTCGAAATGGTCCACGAGCCCGCCTGCAAAGACGATGCCGAATTGAAGCGCTGCACCAAGTTTGCCTTCGACGCCCTGCTCGCCGCCCAGGCCCCCATCGGTGCCTGGCCGCAGCAGTTTTCCGGCCCGGCGGACACAACCGCTCCGGTGCTCAAAGCCAGCTATCCCGAAACATGGAGCCGCACCTTCCCTGCCATCAAATACACCAGCTTCTACACGCTGAACGACGACAACCTGCAGCAGATCGCGAAGGTGCTGTTCCGTGCTTACGACCTCGAAAAGGACGAGCGCTACCTCGCCGCCCTGAAAAAACTCGGCGACTTCTTCCTGCTGGCGCAAATGCCCGAACCGCAGCCCGTTTGGGCCCAGCAGTATGACCGCGACATGCATCCGGTCTGGGCGCGCAAATTCGAGCCACCATCCGTCACCGGCAATGAAAGCGTCGGCGTCATGGAAGTACTCCATCAGCTCTGGGTGCTCACCGGGGATGATAAATACCTCAAGCCCATCCAGCCCGCCCTCGCCTGGTTCGAACGCTCCAAGCTGCCCGACGGCACGCATGCGCGCTTCTACGAACTGCAGACCAACAAGCCCCTGTTCTTCGTCAAAGACACCTACGTGCTGACCTATGACGACAGCAACATGCCCACGCATTACTCCTTCAAGGTCAGCCAGCAGAGCAACCTCGACACCTTCAAGAAACAGCTCGCCAAAGGCCGCGAAGAACTGCAGCTCAACTTCGCCGGCCCCCAGAAGCCGAAGGACTGGGCCAGCCGCGCCAAAGCCGCTGCGTCAAAAGCCAAAAAAGCCGCCGAGTCCCTCGACAGCGAAGGCCGCTGGATCAAAAACGACGAGATCGACGGCGCGGAATTCGTCAAAGGCATGATGGCCATGGCAAACTACGTCGAGGCGCGGAAGAAAAGCGGAGAGTAACCAGTTGCCAGAACTTATCGTCTTGCCACCACGAATGCGCTCATCACCAGACCGATGACAACCCCCACCGCCGCGATGAGCCAGAAGTTCGTTGGCGTATCGGCCACATCCGCCCGCACATACATGCTGAACAGACCCGTCAGCGCTGTAAGCGGCAGAAACAGGGCGGCCATCACATTCAGTCGGTGTGAGGTGTTCGCCATGATCTTCGCGCTTTGCGCCTGCGCCTCGGCTTGCTTCGCCACGGTGAAGTTCAGGCCAAACTGCGCGTCCTGCAGCAGCAGTTCAGCAGTGCGCTCCACACTCGCCGCCTGATCTCGCAGATTGATCACATCGCGGTCGGCTTTAATGAATTCACGCGCCTGCTGCAGCGCACGATGCAGACCGCGCGAGCTCCGCAGCACAGGTGCGATGGCTTCGAGCACCTTGTGGTACTCGGCGGCCGTTTGAGCCGCGTGCTCCTGCTTGTCCAGTTCATCCAGCCTCGCCACATACGCCGTCAGATGATTTTGCAGCGCGAGACTGCCCCCGCTCTCTGGGCTGGATTTCCAGGCACCGTCCGGCTGCCGCCAAAACAATGCCGGCCTCCGATTTAGCTCATCAGGGCCGGGGATCTGGTGAAGAATAAGCAGCAGGTGCTCCTCCTCATAGATCGCACGCTGCGTCCCGGCTTCCCGGCCCACCCGGTTGCGAATGGCCTCCGGAATGCTGGCCCAAAGTTTCGGAATGATTTGAATGTCTGGTTTCATGATTGGGATTTTTTCAATCCCGCCACCATGAGAGCAGACCCCGCTCGTGGAGGCGATGACAAAAAGCGGCCAAGATTTCAGGCCCCGAGTAGTCCCCTTCTTGCCCCCACGCGAATCACGGCCTAGCTTCTGCGTTCATCCCATCATGACCCACGCCGTCCTCAGCCTCCTCAAAGAAAGCCGTCACCCTATGCGCATCGACCTCATCGGAGTCGCGGGCTCGGGCATGAGCGGTCTGGCGCTGCTGCTGCTGGGTCTTGGACACAAGGTCAGCGGTTCGGACAAGGCGACCACGGTGGAGACGGACCGCCTGCAAAAGCTCGGCCTGCAGTTCTTCCATGGGCACACGGAGAAAGAGGTCGAGGACTGCGACATGGTCATCTACTCCAGCGCCATCAAGCCCGGCAACGTGGCCTACGAGGCAGCTTACAAGCAGGGCATTTCTCTCATACGCCGTGCGGAAGCGCTGGCTGCCGTAATGGCGAACAAGAAAGGCGTCGTCGTCTGCGGCACCCATGGCAAGACCACCACCTCCGCGCTCACCGCCCATGTGCTGCGCCAGGGTGGCCTCAAGCCCAGCCACTACGTCGGCGCGGAAATTCCAATCCTCGGTTCCAACGCTCACTGGGACACCGAGGGCGAGCTCTTTGTGGCCGAAGGCGATGAAAGCGACGGCACGCTGGTCAACTTCCATCCGGAACACGCCATTGTGCTGAACATCGAGCCCGAGCATCTCGACTTCTATGACGGCATCGAGGCCATCAAGACCGTGTTCCGCCAGGTCCTCAGCCAGACACGCACCCACTGGGTGTACTGTGCCGAAGATCCCGTCGCCAGTGAAGTCTGTGCCGGGCCCCAAGGCGTGAGCTACGGTTGGAGCCGCTCGCACGATTTCTCGGCCAACATCCTCTCGATGAAGCCGGATCATTCCGAGTTCGAAGTGTACCAAAAAGACCAGCTTCTCGGCTCGGCCACTCTCGGCATCCCCGGAAAGCACAATGTCAGCAACGCGCTCGCGGCCATCGCCCTCGCCACTCGCTGCGGCGTCACGTTTGAGGCCATCCAGCACGCGCTGCGCACCTTCCGCGGTGCCAAGCGCCGCTTTGAAATCCGCCACAGTGGCGAGCTCTTCACCGTCGTGGACGACTACGGCCATCACCCCAGCGAAATCGCCGCCACTCTGGCCACGGCGAAGGGCTTGAATGCAAAGCGCATCGTCTGCTTGTTCCAGCCGCATCGCTACAGCCGCACGCAGCTCTTGAAAAAGGAGTTCGGTGCCAGCTTTGGCGACGTGGACGAGCTGTTCGTCACCGATGTCTATCCCGCCAGCGAAAAGCCCCTCCCCGGTGTCAGTGGTGAGACAATCCTCGAAGAGGTGAAGCTGCAGAACGATCACACCAAGACCGGCAGCACACCCACCATGCCCATCGCACGCGACAAGGTGGGCAACGCCCTCCGCCCCGGCGATCTGCTCATCACCCTCGGTGCTGGCAACGTCCACGAAGTCGGTCGCTGCATCGCCCGCGATCTGCCCGTGCTCGAAAAACTCTGCGCCATCCTCGATGCCAACGGCGGCGGCGTGGCACGCCTCTATGAGCCCATGAACCGCCACACCACCTGGCTCATCGGTGGTCCCGCGCAATTCTGGATCGAACCGCGCAATGAAGCCTCCTTCGCGGAAGTCGTGCGCTACCTGCGCTCGGCCTCGATTCCTATCCGCGTCATCGGCCGCGGCTCCAATCTACTGGTCAAAGACGGCGGCATCCGCGGCGCGGTGATTCACACCAAAGGCGATTTCGAAAACGTGACCGTGAACGGTGACCTCATCACCGCCGGAGCCGGAGCACGGCTCAAGAAAATCGCCAGCGCCGCCCGCAATGCCGGCATCGGCGGCTTTGAATGGATGGAAGGCATCCCCGGCAATCTCGGCGGTGCCATCCGCATGAACGCCGGCGCGATGGGCTCCGAAACCTTCGACCAAATCGTCAGCGTGCGCTTCATCGACACGGACGGCAGCATCAAGGAAAAGCCGCTGGCCGAGATCACCCACCACTACCGCAGCGTGCCGGAGTTTGAGGAGCGCTACGTCGTTTCCGCCGTGTTCAAAGGCACCCCTGCCCCACAGGCCGAGATCGACACCAAGCTCGCCGCCTCGCACCAAAAACGCCGCACGTCCCAGCCCGTCGGTGCCAGCGCCGGCTGCACCTTCAAAAACCCCGAAATCTGCGGTGCAGGCAAACTCATTGACGATCTTGCCCTCAAAGGCCGCAACGTCGGCAAAGCGATCGTCAGCGACGTCCACGCCAACTTCATCGTCAATCAAGGCGGCGCCACCGCCCGCGAAGTCCTCGACCTCGTGGCCCAGATCAAAGACACCGCCATGCACGAGCGCGGCGTGACTCTGGAGATGGAAGTGAAGGTCATCGGCGAAGACCAGCCGCTGCCGCTTTGATACGGTTTAGCCCAGAATTTGACCGGAAATTTGATCCGTAGAGACAAACTCCCGCACCTGCATTGCAGGGTCACTACCCACGAAGCATGCGGGAGCGATCATCGTTGAGTTAATGATACGAGATGCCTGCTGGTCTGGCACCGGAATCAAAGCACCATGTAGCACACCATAGGTCGCCCCATGCATTCCTGGCTCTGCAATGCTGTTGTTGATGAGGACAATGCGGGGGCAGTCCTCATACCAGTTCGTGGTGTTGGAGACGTAGTTGCGCAGCAATTCAGCACCGGCGCTGAACATAGGATTATGCTGGCTCATAAACTCCGCAGGAGACAGCCCCATGTCACATGCGCAGCGGCTGAAGTCCGCAATTTGAAACTCACTGCGCACTTTCGTGGGCTCGTAGCCGAGCATGAGAAACGATCGCTCAGGAGCACCGTCGAGGTGCAGCTTGGTGCTGTTCTGCTGGTCGAAGCGGCCCAGTGAAAGGTATTCAAGCGCCTCGCCCCATTTCATCGCGTGAAGCTCGGAAAGTCGTTCTTTGAGCACTGTCATGGATTGGCGCAGCTCCTGGGAACTGAGATCCTGAGGCATCACCAAAACAGCAAATCCGGGCTGACCAAGTTCGGTGCGGAACACGCGTTCAAAGACCGCCTCAGCGATTTGAAGAACGTCAGTGCATTCGATAAGATGGTTCAAGGCTGATCCCATGAAAGACGAGAGACCTCTCACCGCCCATTCGCAAGATTTTTAAGCACCAGTGGAGCTCCGCTTGCGCTTAAGCCCCACCATCACCAACCCGGCCATCAACAGAAACATCCGGCCAGGTTCAGGAGCGATGGCAATGTAACCGGTCTGCCCAAGCTGGGAGGTGTCCCAGGTAAGACCTCCACTGAGGGTGGGCATGACAAAGGTATCAAAGACTACCGTCCGGTCGGAGAGCAGCACAGTGCCCCAGTCGATGAGCTTCCAACTGTCGCCAACAGCCCAGGTGCTGATGCCAGTGCTTGAGACTTGCAAGGTGCCGCTCAGGGTCACAGCTCCCCCACCCACGATCAGGAGATCGGCATTGGTGCCGGGATTGACTCCGCCCGCGTTGCCCCAGAGATCGAACTGCAAGGTGCCCGCAGAGAAGAGACCGCCGTTCAGGGTCATCGTCTGTCCCGCGCTTCCATTGTAACCCACCGAAAGCGTACCTCCGACGTTAATGTTCGTGGCACCTCCCACCAGACCCGTTCCTGAAAGCGTCGCCCCATTGGCAATGGTGACAGCACCCGTGCCCGTGGCTGAGCCAGAGCTGTTCATGACACGCAGTGTGCCCTGATCCACAATGGTGCCGCCGCTGTACGTGTTGCTGTTCCCGGAGAGCACCACCGTGCCACTGCTGCCGAGAATCAAGGAGCCTGTTCCCGTCATCGCCTGCGCCAGGGTGGCCTCGCTCGTGCGATTGATGATCAGCGTGCCGTTGTTCACCACCTGCCCGCTGCCAACGCCCCCAGTCACCAAGGTACCCGCATTGATCGTGGTGCCTCCGCTATACGTGTTGTCGCCTGACATGACCTGGACACCCGTGCCGCTTTTCACCAACGCCAGCGCGCCGTCCGTACCGACGCCATCGCCATCACGCACGACACCGGTGAATGTCTGAGTGGTGCTGTTGGCCACGTTCACTGTCAGCGTGGCTGTTCCGGCCACACCAGACTCGTTTTCCACCACCCCGCCGCCCACCAGTGCATTGCTGCTGATTCCTGCCAGGGTTTCGCTGTTGCCAGCCAGCCTCAACACGCCCGCCGTCGCTCCTGTTCCCGCCAGCGTGGCAATCGTGGTGTCGGCAATCTGATTGGCTGCTGCCAGCAGCACCATGGAGGAAGCGGTGCCATCACCAATGCTCAGGCTGCCCGCAATGGCATTGACGCCTGCCGTCTTGTTCAGCCTCAGCGTACCGCCCAGCACGGTGGTGACACCGGTGTAGGTGTTGGCCGCAGTGCCCGCCAGCGTCTGCTGTGCTGCCCCCACCTTGGTAAAGACCAGAACCGAAGAAGTACCCGTACCATTTTGCATCACTCCAGTGAAGCTTTGGTCCGTCGTGGTGTTCACGATCAGTTTTCCGGTCGTGCTGGCCAGCGCGTTTTCCACCACACCGTTTTGAGTGCCTCCGGCACTGGACAGACCGCCGATCGTTTCGGTGTTGCCATTGAGCCTGAAGGTCCCGGTTCCGGCGACAGTGCTGTTGCCTGTCAAAGTGACCACGGCGGTGTCCTGAATCTGCTCGCTTCCACTGAGCAGCAGGATGTCAGCCGTCGAACCACTCCCATCTCCGACAGTGATATTCCCAACGACAGCAATGGCACCGCCAGTCTTCGCCAGAGACAGAGTGCCAGCACTGATGGTGGTGGTGCCGGTGTAGGTGTTCGAGAGCGAACCATCCAATGTAAGGACACCCGTTCCCGCCTTGGTGATGCCCAGCGTTCCCGTGCTGCCATCTTGAATCAGGCCGCTGAAAATGCTGGTCTCATTGCCATTGCCGGCCGTCAGCACAGCATTGCTGCTGCCTCCATTGCGGAGCGTTCCAAGTCCGGAAAGTCCTCCCAGCGTCTCATTGGCGCGCACCTCGAAAGTACCCGCCACGGCCACATCAGTACTGTCCGCAATGGCCTGCGCAGCATTGGTGCTGTTCACACGCAGCGTCGCTCCGGTACCCACTGTGATGTTTCCCGCACTGGATGACAGCGTGCCCGTCCCGCTGATTTCCAGCGTGCCGCCATTCACCGTGGTAGCCCCTGTGAAAAGGCTGGCTCCAGTGAGCACCAGCGTGCCATCTCCCGCCTTGGTCAAACTGCCAGCCGTGGCCGTGCTGCTGACCACCGGATTGGCAATGCTCAGCGTCCCCTGGCTGACCTGCACGATGAACTCATTGGCAGTGCCCGCGCCCACGACTCCGCTGCCAGTGATGCTGTAGGTGTCGCTCGATAAGGTGGGCGCATACAGCAGACCGCCGCTTGTGCCGGTGAAGGTGATGGCCCGCGTGTTTCCATCCAGCGTCACTCCCGTGCCAGTGATTTTGAGACTGTTGACCGTGAGCGCACCCGTCAAGGAAGTGCCGGAAGTGAGAAGGTAGTTCGTTGCCGTATCGCCCCCCGTGGTGGGCAGGGCAGTGTAGTTGGAAAACGCCACCAGATTGCCCGAGACATCCCGTGTAGCCCAGTCGGCTCCGTTGAAGACCGCGTAGCCTCCCAGAATGCCTGCCGAATTGTTGAGTGCATTGGTGGCGGTAAAAGAAGCCGTGCCGGAGGCCACCAGATTGAGAGTGCTGCCCGCAGTCCGGCTGATGCTGGCACCATTGAGCGTCACGACCAGACTGGTGGCTCCATTGGGTGTCAGAGAAAGAGTATTGGCTCCGGCCGTCAGCGCCAGGCTTGCCAGCGTCTGGGTGGGCGAACCGCTGCCACCACGGATGCTCAGCGTGCCACCGCCGAGAGAGATGGCGGAGGAACTGCTGAGTATATTGGAAGTCGGCGCGCCCGCCGCGCTAAAGTCCAGCATCAGCGTCCCCGCATTCACCGTCGTGGTACCAGCGTATGTGTTGGCCCCCGTTAGCACCCAGGTGCCTGTCCCTGTTTTAGTCACCGAGGTGAGTCCGCTATTGTCACCTATGACAGCCGCGATGCTGTTTTCCCCCGTGTTGGTGCCCGTCAGTGTCAACGTCCGCGCTCCCAACTGCGCATTGAACCCCATGCTGCCGGTGTTGGTGAATTTCACCGTGCCGCTGCCTGACGCATCGATCACGCTGCCCGTGGCTGTGCCCACACTAAACAGACGATCCGTAGTGGTCGCAGCTCCCGTGTATTGCAGTGTGCCGCCATTGAGCACCAGATTGGCCGCCGCATTGCTGGAACTGCCCAGCGTGCTGGCCGCGCCTCCATTCGTGAGTGTGGCGACTTTCAAAGTGCCGGCGCTGATCACCGTCGCGCCGCCATAGCCGTTGCTGCCTTGCAGCTCCAGGATGCCCGTTCCGGTCTTGATCAGTCCTCCCGTAGTTCCATTAATGGAGGCCACGTTTTTGAGAATACCTGACTGGGCAGTAAAGGTGATCGTGTTGGAAAGACTGCCTATCGCATTACCTCCCATGTCCAGCGTGGCACCGTTGAGTGTCACTGTGGCAGTGCTGGTACCCGCGCCCCCCGCACGCGTGATGGCACCATTGAGAGTGATGCTGCCGCCATTTAAGTTGAGAACCGCAGTGGCGGTTCCACCCGCAATGGTGGCAGACGCCATCGAAATGCTGCCGATCGTGGTCGTGTTGTTCCCGCTAAAGGTCAGAATCGCGGAGGCGGTGCCAGTGTTTGTGGTATTGCTGGCCAGATTGACAGTACCCAGAGCAATAGTTCCTCCAGCCAGGGTCATGGTACCAGCGATAGCACCAGAGGCCGTGTTGGCGCTGAGCTTTTGCGCGAGGTTGACCGTGGCGGCCTCCAGCGTGCCAGTGTCGAAGTCAAAAGTGACTGTCGTTATCCCGGTGCCTGCGCTGCGACCGGCAACATTGAGTGTGCTCAGTTTCAGGTCCGCATTGTGGCCGCGTGAGTCAAAGGTTGCCCCGAGCGATCCAGCGGTGGTCGGCACCACAGAGTTCCCCACATTCAATACGGCTGCCCCGACGCCATCCGCCGCACGAATCTTGAGCGTTCCGGAGCTGGTGGCAAAACTGAGCACGCCAATGGCCCGCGCTCCTCCCCCGATCGGACCAAGGTCCAGCGTGTTTGCGTTCAAGACCGTGGCCCCAACCCCGAAGGAGATTGTCTGAGTTCCGCTGCCTGATTCACCGCCGACAGAAATACGGTTCGCGGTGATGGTGCTGTTCACCGCCAGTTTCAGCACCGAGGTGGAAACATTCCCCGTCGTGTTGTTGTCTCCCACTCGAAAAACGCCGCTGGCTGTCCCCATGTTTGCTGTGAATGAAGACATGCCGGTGAGATCCAGAATGGCGGTGTTGTAGCTGATGTTGCCCGTGGCCATCCCCAGCTGAAAGGTGCCGCCGGAGTCATTGATGACCAGCGATCCCCCACCGTTCATCGTGGTGTTGGTGACGCTTGCAGCCACGTTGCCACCGATGCTCACGTCCCCATTGATGGTCAACGTCTCGCCAGAGGTCACGGTGATCGCATTCACAGCAGTGGTGTTTGCCAGCACCTGCAGTCCGCCGATGGCCTGGCTGGTGCCAGTGGTGTCCAGCGCGGCTGCCGTGCCGGAGCTGTCCCCCAAAATTAAGGCCGAGCTGGAGGAAAGACCACCGCTCACGCCCGTGCGCAGGCTGCCTGCATAAATGTAGGTGGCCCCCGTGTAGGTGTTGTCCTCCATGAACGTGAGTCCGCCCGTGCCCGCCTTCGTCACGGTGACCACTCCCGTACCATTGTTGGTGATGCGCGCGCCAAGGGCCAGCATGCCGCCGCTGTTTTGATGAATGACCAAATTCCCCGCCGCATTCGTGCCCTCGCCTGCGCTCAGCGTGCCATGCTGCACCATCGCCGTCTGACTGCCACTGAAGAGGATGCCCCCGCTTTCCACCCGCAGGGTGCGTCCGCCCAGATCCATCGTGAATGCACTCCCCGGGGCGAGGTTCAATGAGTTGATCTGCCGGCTGGCACTCAGCATCGAAGGGCTCGCCGTCAGTTTGACATTGGACGTCGCTGTCCAGGTATCCTGGTCCGTTGTGATGTAATCACCTGCCTGCATGGCGCGCACCGAACCCACCGTGGCGTCATATTTCGCAAACTCATTCCCCACCGTGGCATAGCCGCCCATGATGCCATCGTTGTTCGGGGCTGAGGTGAAAACAATACGGTTGCGTGTGTCGTCGCCGAGGCCCGTACCGCTGAAATTCAACACACCGTTGGTCCGCGACAGGGCACTGAAGGTGATCGCCGAAGTCTGTCCGCTGTCCGCCTGGCTGCTCGTCAGCGTGTTCACTCCTCCGGCAAGCGTCAGCACCCCGACGGTTTCACTGTAATTGGCCGCTCCGCCCGTGTTGATGAACTGAATGTTGCCACCGTTCAAAGAAACAGCCTGAGTGTCTGCCAGTCGGGCAGTACTGTTGGCGGCGGCGGTGTTGGAGAGGCGGAAAGTCGCCCCATTGGTGACGGTGATGCCGGTGCCCAGCGCCAGACTTCCGTTGGCACCGCTGATCGTCAGCGCGCCATCCAGCACACTGGTGAGTCCGTTGTAGGTGTTGGCTCCCGTCAGTGTCATGGCACCTCGGCCGACCTTCACCAAATTTGCCGTGCCAGAGACGACTTCGATCCCCTGGCTGATCTCCAATTCTCCCGCAGCATTCACAATGTTGAAATTGCGACTGGTGCCGCTGCCTAGGCGCAGCACAAGATTGATGGTCTCCTTGGTGGCCGAGCTGTCAGTGGCATCACCTCCCAGCACCACCGCATTGCCACTGACCACAAACGCACCGGCTGTGGAGGAAAAGTTGAAAGTAGCGTAGCTAGTACCCGCCGTAGTATCGTTAAAAGGGGTCAGCCTTGTCGTGCCTGTGAAGTTGATGCTGGTGGCAGCGGGCGGTGAACCACTGCTCCAATTGGCGGCTGTGCTCCAGTTGTTGTCCGCACCTCCCCCAGTCCAGTTTTGGGCTCGAACCAGGGAGGGGCATAGCAAGCTGCTAAGAAGCAGGAAAAAAGCACAGGTGCAGGCGTACCTCGCGGAGCCGCTCCGCAGGGCGTTGGGGGACTTTGAGGGCATTTTCGAAACAGGGGTTTGCCCTCAGGTTCCAAGCATAACACCGGCCATAAACAGTGCTGAACCCATCAAATGTCCGCTTTGATCATAATAGTATCACAACGCGGCATCCTCTAATAACCGCCTCTCCATGAGCTTGAGTCAGAAAACTTTTCAGTGTCCAACATCGGAGAATCGGTGTTCAGTTTCCGCTTGTTCCGTCTCCGGGCGGCCTTTTGCATGCAGAAACTCGCTCTCATTCTCTTTCTCCTTGGCCTGTTCGTGACCGGATTGCTCGGCACGGAGACACGTCTGCTGTTCTTCTGGCCCGGGTGTCTGCTGCTGGGTCTCGCGGGTTTGACCGCCGTCCTGCGCTGGAAATTGCGCGTGAGTTTTCAACCCAGTGACTGGTGTTTGCTCACTATGCTCCTGCTGGCAGGCTACGTGGGCTGGCGTGCCTGGGCTTCCCCCGTGGAGATCTATGCACGTGAGGACGCCGCTGTGCTGCTGGCAGGTTTCGTGGCCTATTTGTTGACGGTGACCGCTGTCAGCGACTCGAAATGGCGGCTGGGCATCGTCTGTGTGCTGCTGGTGCTGGTGGCAGGAAATCTGACCGCCGGCTGGCTGAACTTCAAAGGCCGCTGGGATTTCCATCTGGTGCCGGGTTTCTCGCGCTCCTTCCCGCCCGGGCGCATCGGCGGCTTTTTCAACAATCCCAATCATCTCGCCGCGTTTCTGTCCTTCACGGCCTTCCTGTCGGCAGGCCTGATGCTGTTTGCGCGCATTCACATTGCCTCGCGGCTGCTGCTGGGTTTTGCCATTTTATCAATGCTCGCAGGAGTGGCCCTGACAGCCAGCCGGGCGGCGATGCTGGGTTTTGCCGTCGGTGGCGTGGTGTTTGTGCTGCTCACGCTATGGATCGTATGGAGCACCAAGCGGTCACTCTTCAAATGGCTGATCATCGCCCTGCTGCTGGTGGGGGGCACCGCAGGCGGCGCTCTCTACAAAGTGAATGAGGACTCCATGCTCAGGCGGCAGCTGACCAGCCCCCTGGGCGAGGACATGCGCGTGAACATCTGGCGCGCCGCGCTGGCACAGAATGCAGAGTCACCCTGGATCGGCGTGGGATCACGCATGTTTTACGAAGGCAGCATCACGCATCGGGATCCAGAATCTTCGCCATACATGGGAGATGCGCTCTTCGCTCACAATGAATACCTGCAGACGCTGGCGGATTACGGCTGGGCCGGGCTCGCGCTGGTGCTGCTCGTAGTGCTGGCACACCTGCTGAACGGCCTGCGTTTCCTGCGCTGGTTCACGGTCGAAAAATTCCCCGCCACAGGCATGCTCAGCAGCAATGCGCTGGCGCTCACGCTCGGCGGCATCGCCGCACTGCTGGCCACGCTGGTGCAGGCGGTGTTTGAATTTCAAGGACACATCCCGATCACCGCCCTGGTCGGCGCCATCCTCCTCGGCCTGCTCGCCAATCCCGGCATCGAGAGCGAGGTGTTCAAATCCCGCCGCATCTGGGGGCTGCGCTCCCTCATGAAAATCGCCATGCTGTCAGCCTCCGCCGCTCTGCTGGCTGCCGCCGCGATCTTCGGCACGGCGGATGGTTATGCCGCCTATGCCCGGCTCCAAATCAAGGATGGCGAAACCGGCAAAGCTCTGGGTCATTTCGCCCGCGCCACGCTCATGGACCCACGCAACGCCGTGCTGGCCTATCAGCACGGCGTGGCCTTGATGGACTCCATCCATTCCCACATGACCAAGGATGTCTACCTCCGCACCGTGGACTCCTCGCTGAAAGAACTCACCCGTGCGACCACGCTCAATCCCTACAATTACCTCTACCACCTCGCCTTGGCGGATGCCCTGGATGCCGCTGGCAAAAACGACGCCGCTTTTCAGGCCATCCAGCGGGCGCTGATCCTCGCCCCGCTCTACGAGGAGCCCCGCCTGGCCCTGGGCATGCACTATCACCGCATGAAGCACTATCAGGAGGCTGAATTTGCCTACCTCTGGGCCGGAAAAGCGAAGGCCCTGAACCCCGAAGGCACCACCAACTGGCTGGACAGCTACCGCGAACTCCTCCGCCAGACCGCCTTGGAGGCCGATCAGGCACGGACCGCCCTGATCCAGCAGCAAGGACGCTGAGATGTGCATTGCCCTCACGCCGAATTCCGTTACTGTCGCACCCCTCATGGCACTCGCAAAAATCACCCAAGTTACCGGCTGCGGCGTTTACGTTCCTGGCTCGGACATCGACACTGACCGCATCATTCCGGCACGCTTCATGAAATGCGTGACCTTTGACGGACTCGGTGAATTCGCCTTCTACGACGTGCGTTTCGACAAGGACGGCAAGCCCACCGGCCACCCCCTTGACGATCCTCGTTTCAAAGGCGCCAACATCCTGCTCTCCGGCACCAATTTCGGCTGCGGCAGTTCCCGTGAGCACGCCCCTCAGGCCCTCTATCGTTTCGGTATCCGTGCCGTGATCGCCGAGAGCTTCGCGGAAATCTTTTTCGGCAACTGCACCACACTCGGCATCCCCTGCGTGTGCGCGAGCGCTGCAGACATCCGCGTGCTGGCCAACGAGATCGAGCGCAACCCGAAGCTCGAAGTCACCATCGACGTCGCTGCTGGCAAGGTGTTTTTCGAAGACCAGGAATTCGCCATCACCCTGCCAGGGTCCGCGCTCGAAGCACTGACCACCGGCAAGTGGGACCCCATCGCCGAACTTCTTGAAAACAAGGACGCTGTGCATGCCCGCATCACGGCACTGGGTTTCGCCTGAGTTTGTCCCATCCTTACCGCCTGACGCATGGCCGCCACTGAAACAGCCGCGACGGATAATTCGTCATTAATCGTCCGCATTTCGTCGGCCTTGCGTCCGTCCCCCTCTCCGGACACAATCCACGTCATCGGGCATCGCAATCCCGATACGGACGCCATCTGTTCCGCCATCGGCTATGCGGCCTTCTTGCGGGATGTGCGCGGGATGAAGGCCGAAGCCGCCTGCTGTGGCGAACTCAGTGTGCGCACCAACTGGGTGCTGCAAACCGCAGGCGTTCCCGGCCCCAAGCTCCTGCTCGATGTCCGGCCCACCGCCGCCTCCATCTGCCGGCGCGATGTGTTCACCGCCAGCCCGCACCAGACCTTCCTCTCCGTGTATCGGATGATGATGGATCACAACTTCCGCAGCATTCCCATCGTCGATGACGAAGGACGCCTGCTCGGTATGCCGGCCATTCAGGAGCTCGCGCAGCTCTTTCTGCCGGCGCAGACAAATGACAAAACGGACCAGGCCAATCGTGAAGTCCGCAGCAGCCTGCTGAACATTGTCAATGCTCTCGACGGCATCCTGGGTGGTGCCGCCGCCGATCTGGAAACAATTCAGGATTTCGTGCTCGTCGTCGCGGCATCCAGCTTGGAGACCACGCACAAACGCACCCGGCAGTTCCCGGCAAACCGCCTTGTGATGATCACGGGCGACCGCCCGGAGATTCACGAACTGGCGATCGAGATGAATGCGCGCTGCCTCATCATCACCGGCAAGTTCAAAGCCACCCCCAGCATCCTGACACGCGCCGCACAGCAGGGGGTCGCCATCATTTATTCCCCCTACGACACCGCCAGCACCTCGCAGCTGCTGCGTTTCTCACGCCCCATCGGCGAGGCGCTGACACACGAGTTCCTCTCCTTCGGCTCACGTACGCCGCTGCGCGAAATCGTCCCGGCAGCACAGCATTCCGGCCAGCCGCTGTTTCCTGTGGTCGACGAAGAAACTCAGAAGCTCCTCGGCGTCTTTTCCAAGTCAGACCTGATCGACCTGCCACGCATGAAGCTCGTGCTGGTGGATCACAATGAATTTGCCCAGGCCGTCGCCGGTGCCGATGAGGCTGAAATCATCGAAGTGATCGATCACCATCGTCTCAGCGGCAATCTCCGCACCAAGGAGCCCATTCGTTTCATCAACGAGCCCGTGGGCAGCAGCTGCACCATCGTGGGCATCATGTACCGCATGCGCTCCGCCGCCCCTGACAAGGCCACCGCCATCTGCCTTTGCGCCGGCATCATCTCCGACACGCTGCACCTCACCAGCCCCACCACGACGAGCACCGACAAGGAAATCCTCGAATGGCTCAGCGCCATCGGCGGCATCGACAGCGCCCAGTTCGTCAAAGACTTCTTCGCCGCCGGCTCCATGCTGCGCGAGCACACCCCTGACCGCGCCCTGGAAAGCGACCGCAAAGTCTTCGAAGAAAACGGCTGGCACATCAGCATCTCCCAGATCGAAGAACTCGGCCTCGACGAATTCTGGAAGCGCGAAGCCGATCTGCAGGGCGCCCTGCAATCCCTGCTCACCAAGCACAATCTCCACTTCGCCTGCCTCATGGTCACCGACATCACCCGCCACCACAGCGTCCTGCTCGTGGCCGGAGACCAGCGTGTCATCGACGCCATCGACTACCCGCAGGCCAAAGAACACGTCTACGACATGGCCGGCGTCGTCAGCCGCAAAAAACAGCTCTTCCCCTACATGAGCCACGTCGTCACCAAACTGGCAGCTCCATAAGGTAAGGCCCAATTTGATCGGAATATCGGCCCCTCACCCAGCCTCTCCCCGAAGATTTTCTTGGAGCAACGAAGTTTCGGGCGGGGAGAGGAGAAGCGCGTTAGACCGCTTTGAAAGTGAGTCAGAGCCGCAACGCATTCCTCCTCTCCCCGTCGAGAGTCTGCATTGCTGAATGTGACCTTCGGGGAGAGGTTGGGTGAGGGGGCGGCCCAAAGCATCCTTGACGCCCTCTTACACCTTATGATGTATTTCCCCCATGCTCACGCGCTTGGAAGAAATTCGCCATGAAATCACCGGCGAACACCTCACCCTGATCGATTTCGCCCGCAAGCTCCGTCAAGACGCCACAGATCCCGAAGCTCTCCTGTGGGCTTGTCTGCGGGCCCGCCGCGTGAACAAACGCAAATTCCGCCGCCAGCATCCGGTGGAACCTTACGTTCTCGATTTCTACTGCGCGGATTTGAAGCTCGCAATCGAACTGGATGGCGGACAGCACAACACCACCGAAGGAAAGCAGCACGACAAAACAAGAGAAGCCTTCTTACGATCTTAAGGCATCGAGACGCTAAGATTCACGAATGACGAAATGATGAGGAATACCGACGGCGTCATGAGCGTGATTTGGAATCGCACCACCCTCACTCTGCAAAACTCCCAGTCCTCAAAAACCGGTGCACCGCCCGGAAAACCGCAGGCTGCAGAATGATCGTGGCATGATTCGTCGGCAGCAGCGTGAAGTCCGCCTCGCCCTCCCCATGCGAACTGGCAATCGTGACGACCCCATCAGATTCAGCGCCCAGCAAACGCCGAAAAACCGGCAACGTGTCCTTGTTTCCCATGATGACACCCGTCTCAGGCGGCAGCGGCCCCAGCGTGTTCGGCGTGCTGTTGACATCGGTACCCAGCTCCGCTGAAACCGGCCCCAGCAGCCAGCGCACCCAGCGCCACTGGCCCAGTTCATCAATGATCTGGCTGCCCTGATTCGGCGGTGCCAGCAGCACCGCACGCCCCAGCGGAAAGGCCGGATCACGCTGCGCCGCCCAGGCCCGAAACACAATGCCCCCGAGCGAATGCGTCACAAAATGCACCCGCGCCCCCTCGGCAATCTGCAGCCGCTCCAGCGCCGGGTTCAGATGCTTCCCCACCGCATCCGCAATCGAAACACGGTGCGACGGATAGCCAATGCTCTTCACCCGATACCCGCAAAACTTCAGCCACAGCCCCACCAGCCACATGCTGCGCCGCGAACGCCCGAGACCGTGGATGAGGACGACTATGGGAATGGAGGAAGATGCGGCGGCGGGCATGATTCAATACAGTTCGGTTAGTTTCAGTCGTCGCAAAGGATCACATAGGTTCCCGGCAACCAGACAAATTGGCGACCCAGTTCCATGTCAGGCCTGATTTCCGATACTGGTTGCTTGAAGACCACGAGTTCGTGATGTCCTACCAAGGCACCTCCCCACGAGAGCAGTACATAATAATAATGTTGATCGGCAGGTCCACCTAATCTGATCTGGGCATGACCTGGCAGCCCCCAGGGTGAGTCTCCCAATCTAGCTGGCAGTTCATTGCGTTCTAGATCGATTATGTATCGACCATCATTCGGATATTTGGAATTTTCGAAGGCTAGATGCCTGAGTTTTTGGATGGTTTCGGCGCTGCTAACGCTCTGAATATGATGACGCAGACCCCAATCGTTGGCGAATCCTAGGAAGCTAATGGGGGTGATCAATGTAAAGGCCAGCATCAGGAGCCTGAACATCCAACGCACCCCTCGTCCAAGGCCGCCTCCTTTCCAATGTAAGACGAAGGCAATGCCGCAGCCCCATGATGCAAGCACCCCAACCAGCGGGACCGGGACGGGTAAAAATAAATAACCCCATCTTGCGGTGATATAAGCAAGCAGCCATGTCAGCGGTGGAAGAGCCAGCAGCAGCGCCCCTATCGTTCGATCCACGCGAGTGAAAGTGTCCAGGAATGATCGCCGCATGGTTCCAACCAAGAGCGGTTTCGCTTTGGCGCAACTTGTGAACATCTACTTGTCCGCGTCTTCGGCCTTCCGGTGTTCGATCCGGAAGATGCGCATGGCAGAGGGGAGTCCAGTTGCTGAGCAACTGGGCTGTTTTGACAAAGCGCCTTAGTGATTAAACAAGAACGCCGGTGAGTTGATCAACGCCCACGCCAGATCCTGCGCCGCCGTGAGCCGCTTGTTGCCCAGCTGCTTTTGACTCAGGTCGGCATCACGTCGCAGCTGCACCAGTTTGGGATCAATCTGGACCGGCTTCTGCGTATCGATGTGCTTGGTTTCCAGCGCCACGAGCTGCTCATCCACGGGCAGCGGCCTGCGAGCGTTGGCCAGCACCTTTTTCTGCGTCTGGTAGTCCTTGAACTGGTTGAGGAAGTGCTGGGTCAGCAGCGCATTCTGCTCAGGCGTACGCTTGGCGGCCTTCAGCGCGGCGGCGACAGCGGCGGGAGTGCCAAAGCGAACGGTCGGGCTGGTGGTGACCCACAGGCGGAAACGGCCCGGGTTGTATTTGCCGTTTTGGAAGTTGGAGGTCATCACGATGGTAAATTGCGAACCGCCGTCATTTGCCACAGGCTTGGCGAATTCAAAGGTGGCCTCATGGCGGAATCCACCCTGAGGGCTCACAGCCCAGCCGCGGTCACGATTGCCTTTCTTGAGAGCTTCGGTCACGACAAAGTTGGTCTGCTCAAAGTCGGCCTTCGGATTCTTCAGCAGCTGCTCTTCACCACCGCGCTTGCTGCGCTTGGCGTCCATGGGATCCGTGCGGACGGTGAGTTCACCGAGCACAAAGTTGCCATCGGGAGCAAGGCCGGGACCGTTGCTGGGCAGGCGGTCATCAGGCAGCATCTCCAGCTTGATGGCCGTGATGTTGGTGAGTGTCGTTTTGCCGATGAGCATGTAGTTGCCTGCGGTTTCGCGGCCTGCAGGCAGCGCGGTGGCAAAGAGGCTGCCATCCGGCTGTACTTCGAGTTTCTCCACGCCTGCGGCACGCTGCACCTTGATGCTGTCAAACGGCTGCCATTCCGTGGTGAGATCGAGGTAATTTTCCCACGCCGGCTGATTCGCAGCGGCGGTGTCCTGCACCGTCTTCACCTTGGCTTCCGCAGCGGTGATGGCGGCCTTGCGTGCAGCCTCCTTTTTGGCGATCTCCGGAGCCATCTTGGCTTTGTAGGCTTCGAGTTCTTTCTTCGCGGCATCAATGGCGGCCAGGCGCTCCTGCTCGGCTTTGGCAATGATCGGCTGCTGCTCCGCCTCCTTGGCCTGGAGCGCGGCGGCGAGCTGCTTGTTCTCAGGATCAAGCTCCTGCATGGAGGCCAGCGCGGCGTTGATCTCCTTCTCATTCGCATGGCTGTTGAGGATGCGCAGGAAGATCGCATCCACGAGCTGGCGGTCGTCTTTGATCTCGCTGGTCAGTTTGGCAATGGCGTTGCCCGGATCACTGATGGCATCACCCACGGTCGGGCCGCTCATCAGCGCCATCACAGGGCCCAAGTTCACCTCGTTGCTGCGTTCGCACTCGCACACGGATTCGCGGGCAGGTTTGCCGAAGTTGGCCAGGAATCCGTCCTGCAGCTTGACCTGGCCATCGGCCAGAGCGGCGGCGCGGGTGCCTTTGGGCATGCCAGGGATGTTCGGCATGCTGCCGGTCACGGCAAAGACGGAGTCAAACAGCACTTCAGCAGGCAGGCGGCGTGCCTTGGCGTGGCTGTAGTTGGTCTTGTCGTCCTCGTTCCACTTGTTGGTGGCCAGGCTCAGGTTGTAGGTGCGGCTGGTGGCGATGATCTTCATTAGGTGGCGCACGTTGAAGCCGCTCTGCACAAATTCGTTCGTCAGGTACTGCAGCAGCTCAGGATTGCTCGGCGGATTGCCGGCGCGGATGTCATCCAGCGGTTCGATGACGCCAGTGCCGGTAAGATAGCCCCAGATGCGGTTGGCATAACTCATGGCAAAGTAATCATTCTGCGGGCTGGTCATCCACGTGGCAAACTGCTCACGCCGGGTGCTCGCCGTTTTGCTGACGAGTTCCGTTTCAAACGGCACCTGAGGCGCGACGGGCTTGTTGGTGCGCAGATGCAGCACGTCACCGTCTTTCTTGTCAGCCACGATTTCAAACAACGGCTTCGCGCCTTCAACGGCCGTGCCCCCGATAGTCTGGCCTTTGGCGGCAGGATCACCCTTGAGATCAATCTGCGCGAAGTAGGACGCGGTTTCATAGTACTGGTCCATGGTCCAGCGCTCGAAAGGATGGTCGTGGCACTTGTTGCAGTTGAAGCGGGTCGCAAGGAAGAGGTGCGTGGTGTTTTCGCTGATCTCTTCGGCGGTGCGTACCGTCTTGAAGTAAGCCGCAGGCGGGTTGTCCTTGTTCGAGCCCGTGGCGGTGATGATGCGATACGCGAAGCGGTCGTACGGCGTGTTGTCCGCGACCTGCTGCTTGATCCAGGTGCGCAGACCGCCGGCACCTTCGGCACCAAGGAATTTCGCGTTCACCTGCAGCATGTCGGCCCACTTGTTGGCCCAATGCTCGACGAAATCAGGATTGCCGATGAGCTTGTCCACCACCTCGCTCCGTTTGGTGCGGGTGTCACGCTTGTCAGCCAGGAAGGCGTTCACCTCCTCAGGCTTCGGCGGCAGGCCGGTGAGATCGAGATGGACACGGCGCAGGAAGTCCTCGTCGCTGCACAGGCCGCTCGGCTCGATCTTCATGCGCTGCCATTTCTGCGCCACGAGTTCGTCGATCTTGTTCCACTTCTCCGGCTCCTTCCAGGCAAAGCCCGTGCGGTCGCCCATCACCGTGATGGTGGTGGCAGCATAGGCTCCTTCAAAGCGCGCAAGGATCGGCGCCTCACCACGGCGCAGACTCGTCATGAGCCCCTTCTTGTCGGCCTCGATCACATCGCCATTGCCGCTGTCCAGGAAGGCCTCGGCGGTAACGTCTTTGACATAGCCATCTGCATAACGCGCGATAACACGCAGCTGCTGGCGGCCGCCAACACGCTCAATGACCGGATTCTTCGGCGACAGTTCGATGCTGGTGACGCGTGGAGTCTTCAGGTCAAGCTTGGCCCCTTGGCCGATCCAGGCTTTGAGCGACTCATAGTAAAGTTCTCCCGGAACGGTGAGCTGTCCCCCTTCATGCGGCACGCTGCCGCTGGCCTTCAAAAGCATCAGCGAATGCTCCGGCGAGGCGACGTTCGCACGGCGGCTGGAGAGATCATCCGCAAAGGCGAGCACATCGTAAACGGGATCATAACCACGCAGCGAGAGCTTGAAGCCCGCCTTGCCTTCCTTCGCGCCGTGGCAGGTGCCTTGATTGCAGCCCAGCTTCGACATGATGGGCATCACATCGCGCACGTAGTCCGGATGGAGCGCCACGTTCATGCCGCTCACATTCACCGGGATGTTCGCCGTCTTGCCCTGGAAGGAGATCTTCACATTGGTCGCTCCATCCTTGTCCGGACGCACCATGCCGCGTGTGTTCACATCCACGACTTCGGCATTTTCAGAAGTGATCTTGGCCATCCGCGTCACATCCGCGCGTGTGCCGTCACTCATGCGGGCGGTGACCAGCAGCTGCGCGTATTCGGTGGGCTTGCCGATCTTGATCGTGGTCGGTTCCACGTCAATGGAGGCAACCGTCGGCCCCGCGTGCAGGGTCTCGATCTTGTTGTCCTTTTCAATCACCACACGCACGCTGTCATCCACGATCACGTCCGTGGCGGCGAGGATCTTTTCCTTTTCCAGTGGCACCGAGACAAACTCCTTCGCGATGGCACCCGTCGTCGCATCGATAAGACGAATCTGTCCGTCCTGACCCGCAACCGCGACCGTTTTGCCATCCGGGCTGAAGGTCACGCTGAAGATGCCGCAGGGAATCGCCGTGCTGCTGAGCTGCTTCACATCTTTGGTGACCCAGGCATCCAGCTCCGGGCCCTTGCCGCTCACCGTTTCGACGATCTTCTTCACCGCCTCAGGCATCTTGCTGTCGTAATCGCTGGCATAAATGTTCACCGCTCCGGTTCCTTCATACGAGGTGCCCGCTGCGATGCGCTTGCCATCAGGCGCAAAATCAACGCCAAAGATGCGACCCTGCATCGCGGGGAATTTGCGGATGAGATTCGCATTGTCGCCGATCACACGCTTCGTGATGCGCTCCATGCGGTAGATCGCAGGCACGCCATCCGTGCCACCGATGAGCACTTCATTGCGCAGCGGATGCCGCGCCAGCACCTGCACCCCACCTTTCAGCGCGCCAGGAGTGATGGAAGTCACGTTATCAACAAAACGCTGCGTCGCCACTTCGGTGAGCTTCACGCTCATGTCACGACCGCAGGAAACGACATGCTTGCCATCTACTCCCCACACGGTGTCCAGCACCCAGTCGCTGTGCCCGCCCATGAAGAGCGTTTCTTTGCCAGTAGCCACCTCGATGGCACGTACCGCATTGTCTCCACAGCCAAATGCCAAAAATTTGCCATCGGGCGACCAGCTCGCGCCATACAGCGTGTCAAAGGTCAGCGACTTGGAGAGCTCCAGCTTCTTCGCCGCCACGTCCCAGATCTGGATTTCACCCATGCGCGCCGGGCTGCCGCCAGTGAGCGCGATCTTCTTCCCATCCGGAGACCAGGCCAGCTTCTGAATGCGCTCCGCCAGACCGACGAGACGTGAAACAATGCCGCTGCCGTCCGCCTTGTGCACCAGCACTTCATGATAACCCGCCACCGCGATCATGCTGCCATCCGGCGAATAATCGATGGAGGTGATGGCCGGTGCCTTCACGTACACCGGCGGGTGCGCCATGTCATATTGCGCCTTGGCAGACGCCGGCGTGTCATCCTTCGCACCTTCCGCGATCCAGCGCTCGATCAGGGCGATCTGCGTTTCATGCAGCGGCTCCGCCTTCTGCGGCATCTCCACCTTGCCCTTTTCATCGGGTTTGATCAGCTTCAGCAGATTGGACTCCGCCGCCTTGCCCGGCACCACCGCGTGGCCCTCCTCGCCCCCTTTGAGCAGCGCCGCGAACTCCGTCATGATGTAGTCGCCCTTCTTTTTCGCCGGCTGATGGCAGCCATTGCACTGCGCCTGAAAGATCGGGCGGATGTGCTTGTAAAAGGAGACCGGCTTGTTCGGGTCGATGCCCTCGTCCTTCTTCGGCGGTGCAGCATGCACGGCGGCGGCGAGAAAGAGTGCAGGAATGAGGAGACGTGTCTTCATGGGTTGGCAGGCGTTTTTTGACAAAATCAGGGCAGCCCAGCACAACGCCGGTCCAATGGGCCGTCTTGCGCACCGCCCTCCTCAGGGTGGAATCGTCCATGCCCCAGAGTAGCCGATCACATGTCACCTCCCGCGGCGGTTCCGCCTGAGGGCGAAAAGGACCAGAGAAAACATCAGGCAGGTAGCGCGACCGGGCTCAGGCACCACAACAAGCGTCCCGTGGCTCAGAAAGAGACTGGTGTCCCAGACGTACCCCGAGCCGAGCGAGGGCAGGATGAGATCCCCTCCAGTGGCAGAGGCATTGAAACCGTTGTTGGTGAGGCTGCCCCAGTCGAACAAGTTGAAAACGTCTCCGAAAACAGGGGTGTAGCCCGCATTGGTGACGCTGATGGTGCCGCCAGCGTTGAGGGTGAGCGCACCGGTGATCTCCACGTGGTCGTGGTTCCCTGGGCTGCCAGTCAGCAGGCTGGCATTCGTGGTGGGCAGAGCCGCCAGCCAGGTGGTCAAGTTTCCACTGTAGCTGCTGGCCGCGTTTCCAGTGCTGCCCGTGATGGTGAAATCCAGGCGTGTGGCACCCGTGGCGAGCGTGAGATTGTTGGCAAAAGTCAGCGTGCCATTCTGGTCCCCTGCCGTGGCGATGCTGGCGGCATCGCTGCTGCCTCCAGCGCGGATGATACCGCTGCCGCTGACTGCCCCGATGCCGTCGGTGACGGTGAAGTTCCCGCTCACCGTGCCGCTGCCGGAGACGGTTCCATCATACGAGTAGGTGCTGCCCGTGTTGTTGTTGAAGGTGGCACCGCTGGCGACATCCAGCCACACCGAGTCATTGATGGCCCCCGTGATGGTGGTGGCCGTGGGTGTGGTGGCAATGCTGGTGCTGCCGAGTCGAAGAATGCCGGCCTGCACGGTGGTTTTCCCGGTGTAGGTGTTGTTTTCGTTCAGGATGAGGATCCCCGCGCCAGTCTTGTTGATGCTTCCTGCGGTGGCGGTCGCCGTGGTGGTGGCGATGGTCTCTTCAAGATTGTTGCTCACGATGTTCAGGTTCACCGTGGTCGTGCCTCCGGTGATGGCAAAGGTGCGTTCGGCACCGTTGAGATTGAGATTGGTGACGCCGATGGTGGAGGTGTCGCGCGTGATGAGGCTTGTGCCGGAGGAAGTGAGCGTGCCTTGGAGAACGAATTCACTGCCTTGATTGCCGGTCGCCGAAGCACGATTAAAGGTAAGCGTGTTACCCAGCAGGGTGATGCCACCGCTGCCGACCACAAAGCGGGTGATGCGGGTGGCACCGTTCCCGCCCACCAGCAGAGCGCTGGTGCCTGCCCCTGCAAAGGTCACGGTATTGGCGGTGGTCACGCCGTTGGAATTGATGGTGTAGCGGTTTCCTGTCTCTAAGAGAGTCGTAAAATTGCTGCCGCCACCGGTGACATTCATGATGCCGTTGATGGTGATGAAGCCAGCGGTGCTCGTTACGGTGCCGCCGCTTTTGGTGAAGTTGTTGAAGGTTTCGGACTTGCCGTTGAAATCCACAAATCCGCCGGTGGAAATGATCACGTCAGAATTGGCGTCATTGAGCTGGTTGTTCTGCGTCCACTGCACATAGCCGCCGTTGTTGATGTAAAGGTCGCCAGCCAGGGCATCGCTGCCAGCCGTCTTGCTGAGGTAAAGCCGGCCCGCGTTGACGTTCGTGTCGCCGGTGTAGGTGTTGGAATTGACACCGGTAAAGATCAGATTACCCGCTCCCGCCTTGGTGATGCCACCGCTCCCGCTGATGACGAGGTTGATGGTCGTTGCATCGCTGGCATCCGCGGTCGTGGGCGGGGTGGTCGGTGTGGGGTCGTTGAGAGTGAAGGTGCGGGTGGAAGCGCCCAGATTCAGCGTACCCACTGAGCCTGCCACCAGCACACCATCCGAGGTCTGATAGCTGATGGAATTGATGCCGCTGGCCGTGAAGTCACCACCAAGATTGATGCTGGCACCAAACTGACCCGCAGCCGCACGGCTCATGTTGATGGTCTGTCCGTTCATGGTCAGCCCGCCGGAGCCGATGTTAAGCTGGCTGACGCTCACCGTGCCGACACCGCCAATGAGAACGGCCACACCAGTCGCGCCCGTGAGATCCACCGACGCAGCGCTGAGACTGGAACTGGAGCTGATCGTGATCGCGGAAGTGGTGTACCCATTGCCTGAGACCTTGAGGGCGCCGGTAAAAGTGACGTTGCCCCCAATGCCGGTGAGCAGGCCCGTCGTAAGGCTGCTCGGATTGGCGGTGGTCGTCGTCTGCGTGTAGGACGCCAGGGTTTCCGCCTTGGAATTGAAATTCATCTGCCCACCACTGTTGGTCATGTTCAGGGTGTCCTGAAACTGCTCGTTGTTGTTCAGGCTCACGGTGCCTCCGGTGATGCTGAGGGTCGCAAGCTTGATGGCATTGGTGCCGGCGGTGACACCGAAGTTCAGGGTGCCGACGCCGCTTTTCACCGTGGTGCCGGTACCGAGCACGGTGAGGGAGTTGCTGATGGTCAGGCTGCCACCACTGATGTCGAGAATTCGGTCTGCTCCAAGATCCACCTGCGCCACGCTGCCTGAAAGCGGAGTGGTGGCGGCGTCCGCCTGAATGATGCTGGTGCCACCCGTATTGCTCAAAGTACCTTGCAGGTTGAGGCTGTTCCCCACTCTTCCCGCAACACTGGCCAGATTGAGCTGGATGGTGCGGCCATTGAGCGTCAGCCCGCCGCTGCCCACGGTCACTGTGGTAAGCGTGCTGCCATTGCCGCCCACCAGCAGCCCGTTGCCGCCCGTCAGACTCATGCTGCCCACGCTGAGCTGACCGCCGCTGTTGACGACATACTGGTTGCCGCCGGTGACGCTGAAAGCTCCGCTCACGGAGATGCTGCCCGCGTTGCTCCCACTGGAGAGCCAGCCACCGGAACTCTGCGTGTAGCTGGCAAACGTCTCGCTGGCATTGTTAAAGTTCAGCTGCCCGCCTGAGACGAGGATATCCGCAGCATTGGCGATCTGGTTGCTCGCATTCCAGACCACGGTACCGCCCGCTATCGTCAAGTCGTCGGCGATGGCATCAATCCCTGCGGTCTTGTTCAGAGTCAGCGTCCCGGCATTGACCACAGTGGTTCCCGTCAGGGTGTTCGCACTGCCACCACCCAGAGTGAGCGTCCCCGCTCCCGCCTTCGTCACGCCCACGGTTCCTGCAAGTGCGCTGTTGATGACTGCCGTGGCGCTGTTCACGGTCAGTGTGGGCGTGGTGCCGTCCAGCGTGATGGTGCCGCCGCTGAGCGTGTAGCTGCCGGCATTGGGTGTGTTAAACGTGATGCCATTGGCCAGCACGGAGCCCACCGTCACAGTGCCCGCCGTGCCCGCACCCGCCCCGGCTGTGCCGCCGCCAAAGATCGCGATGTCCGTGTTTTGCCCCGGCCACGCGATCAAACTCCCGCCGTTGTTCCACACGGCGTTGGTGCCGTTCCAGCCCAGCGTTCCTTCGGTGATCACCCCGCTGGCAGTGCCATCCGTGTCATAGGTGTAGGATGTGGCCATCAGTTCCCCCACGCTGCTAGCAAGCAGTGACAACAGCAGCATCTGCCGCATACGTGTGGTGAGCAAGGTCGGGATCATCATCAAAATAGAGGGGGAGCAGGAAGGAGAGCGGCTTAGACGCTCAGGGGGCGGTTATGTTGAAACCGCCCAACGCTCACGCAATGCTTGTTCTCCATTTTTTCGCATACGAATTTCCTTTATTCCGGGGATCGCAGCTCATCGAAAAAGTTGCCCCTGCATGGTGCCTCCCCATGATGCGCAGACTGAATGCTCCCCGAATCTCTCAGCACCCGACTCAGCCGCAGCGTGTCGGCGGATTTCTTCCGCCCCCTCGCACGGCCCTCTGCGCCGGTTTATGTGGATTGCGCGGACCGCTTGATCGCGGAAGCCGGTGAGGCCGGACGGCTCTCCCAGCGCGAAACCAACGAGATCATTCGCGAGGTCATCGCCCGCCATCCCCTGTCCTTGCTGTCCGAAGATGAGGGGTCAGCCCTCCGCGATGCACGCCAGCGCGCCGGTCAGTTTTTCAATCGCCTCATCGCCGCCGGCTGGCTGGAGGATCAGACCCTCGGCCTGCATGAGCGCTGGGCCGTCATCACCCCCGGCCTGCGCCCGCTTCTGCGCATGCTGCGCGACCTCGCCGAGGACCGCGTGGCCGAACTCAAAACCTTCGCCGACACCCTGCGCGGCCTCTGCCAGACTCTGGAGGAGCGCGGCGTGCTCGATCCCGTGCTCCAGCAGCCCGATCAGCTCCGCTCCACCGTCACCGATCTCTCCCAGCGTCTCGAACGCGCCATCGAGCAGCTCCACGCCGTGGAAAAAATCGTCACCAGCTTCGAGCAGCGCCAGCGCCAGAGCGCCACCGCCGCCGACACGCTGAGCCTCCTCTACGAGGAGTTCGGCCAGGGCCAGCACATGGTCTGCTACGATGCCCTGCGTCGCGGCGGCTTGCTCATGCGCATCGAACAGGCCCGCAGCATCATTGCAGAGCGCCATGACGATCCGCTCATGCGCGAACGCCTCTCCGAAGGCCTGCGCGAGCACTACGGCTACGACTCCACCGAGTCCTACGACCTCGCCATCTCGCTCCTCACGCGGCTCGACCGCGATCTCGGCGGCCTGAAGCGCCGTGCCGAGGCCATCGACCTGCGCATGGCCGCCTTCAACCGCCTCAGCCAGCAGCGTTATCGCTACCAGACCGAGCTGCGCGGCCGCCGTCCGGAGATCATCAAAGCCTACTGCGACTCCATCAACACCGCCCACGCCGGCGGTCGCTTCTCCGAACTCGGCGCCAAGCCCGCCGACTTCGCCCCGCGCTGTGTCGAGACCCGCTTCTTCTTCGGCACCGAATCCCTCTACAAGCCCCGCCGCACCAAAGCCCCCGTCGATCTCACCTTCGGCCAAAGCGGCGCCGTCAAACAAAGCGAAGACGACGTCCTCGCCGCCTGGAAGGAGCGCCAGCGCCTCGCCCTCACACCCCAGCGCGCCGCACGCCTCGTCGCCAAGCTCATCCCCAATAAAAAAGGCACCACCAGCACCGAAGACATCCACCTCGAAACTACCGACGACCTCCTCGACCTCCTCGCCGTCGTGGCCTACGAGCACGCCCCCGCCCTCGCCGGCAAACGCGTCCGCTGGAGCGTGGACGGCCTCCGCCGCCGCAACGGCCTGGAACCCCACATCATTGAGCACGACACCCACGCCGGGCATCGTATTGAGCGGTTTTCAGTGAAGCGGGAGAGTTGAGCTGGCTGATCAATTCCGGGCTTGGCAGCCAATGGTGACGGACTATTTTAATGCGACCCTCATGACTACCCTGCCGACATCCACCTTAGATCTCCAGCGGTCCATCCGCAGAGAGAAGGTGATGCGCGCGCGTTCCATGAGCGAGGAGGAGCGTCTGGTGGCCACTCTGGATCAGATCGACCTCGCGTTTGAGTGGATGCGGGAAGGAATACGGCAGGAATCGCCGGGTATCACGGATGAACAGGTTTGCCAGATTCTCACGGAAAGGCTGGACCGCCAGCGCCGACGAGAAGATCGCGGGCTGTATGTTCTGGCCACAACCAGCGCCTGATGGAACAGCATTTTGTCATTGCAGTCATCGAGGCACTGGAAGCCGAGCATGTGTCTTACATGCTGGCAGGCTCATTTGCCTCCATGGTTTACGGCATCCCGCGCTCCACCAAGGATGTGGATTTTGTCGTGGAGCTGGAAGAGCCCGCTTTCAGCCGCTTGATCAAAAGGCTGGAGCCAGGATTCGATCTTGATCCCCAGCAGTATCTGGAAACGTCCACCTGGACGCGCCGCTACATTCTCAAAGCAAAACGCTCGGCCTTTAAGGTCGAGTTCTTTTTGCGGAACGATGATCCACACCATCTTAGTCAGTGGTCCAGAAGGCGTACCGTATACAATTCCATTCTCCAGCATCACGTCACCATGCCCACGGCAGAAGACGTGATCGTGCAAAAGCTGCGCTGGGGCAGGCCTCAGGACCGGATAGATGCTGAAAATGTGATGGATGTGCAGTTCCCACAGTTGGACTGGTCCTACATCGAACATTGGTGCGGACAGCATGATCGCCTCGGATTGCTGCAAGAGATTCGCTCAGGTCTTGAACCATTGCCTTGAGCAGTCCTGCAATCGTTGCATCCTCTCCTCCCCCATGTCCGCCTCCACCTCCGATCCCCTCTGGCCGCGCTCCTTTTGGAGTGATGTGCCGGATGCTGACCGCGCCGCGCTGCGCGAGGTGCTGGCCGAGCTGCTCGGCCGTGGTGTGCTGCTTGGCGATGAAGGCAGCGGACGCGAACTCTACATGCTGGCACGCGATCACTACCGCACCCATGTGGAGGATTACCTCGCACCTCTCGCGCTGGAACTGATCGTCGATGACGAAAATTCAATGCTGCAGGCCAGACCGCGCACGGAGTCCTGCCTCCTCCTCGGTCGTTTCGACAAGGACGAAACCCTGGTGCTCCTCGCACTGTGGCGGCTCTACGATGATGAAATCAGCAGCGGCAGCCAGGAGGCCGTCATCGTCACCGTGGATCAGCTCTGGGCCGCGCTGAAAGTTTACTTCGACAAGGTCGCCACGCCGGAAAAATCCCAGATCGAATCCTGCCTCGTTCGCCTGCGTCGGCATCGCCTCGTGCGCACGCTCAAGCCCGAAGGCATGACGCAGGCCGGGGAGATGCAGATCGAAATCCTGCCCAGCCTCTCCCGCGTGATCCCGTTTGATGACATCGCCGCATGGCAGGCGCGCGCGGAGACCTTTCAGCCGCCCAAAGACGGCAGCGCCGCTGAGGAGGTGCCCGCATGAGCCAGTCACGCATCACCTTGAGCCGCATTCTCGCGGTCAACTGGTACGGCTACCGTCAGATCATCGACGTCTCCGGCCTCTCACTGATTACCGGCGCCAACGGCAGCGGCAAAAGCGCCCTGCTGGACCTCATTCAGTTCGTCATGCTGGGCGAACAGCAGAGCAAATTCAACAAAGCCGCTGCCGGTGCGGGCAGCGGACGCAGCCTGCGTG
This sequence comes from Prosthecobacter sp., assembly GCF_049294395.1. GTDB lineage: Bacteria > Verrucomicrobiota > Verrucomicrobiia > Verrucomicrobiales > Verrucomicrobiaceae > Prosthecobacter. The sequence goes on along the minus strand of NZ_JBAQCR010000205.1, from coordinate 18,274 downwards.
GCTATTGCCTCTGCGACACCAACACCACCGGGCGCGACGGCCACGAGCGCTACCTGCGTCCCAGCAGCGTCACTCTCGCCGCACTCGAGTTCACCTGGCCCGCACAACCCGGTGAAGAAGAGCCGCGTCGCGAGACGTGGGGCGCACGCATCGAATACGAAAGCCCCACCGCCAAGCCCTCGACCATCTGGTTCTGCGCCGGCCGCCGCCTTGCATGGCAGGACTTCCTCAACAGCGAAGCCGGACCTCAGGCCATGCAATTCCTGCAGGAGGACGAATTCCGCACCCGCGTGAAACGCGAGCTCGACGGTGACGTTTGGGACCGCCAGAAAGCCTATCTCGATGAGATGGCCATGCGCAGCCACCTCGGCTTCGATCCCGAGCAGATGGGCAAGACGCTGCCCCGAGCCATGGCCTTCGAGCCCGAGAGCAACTTCGAGAAATTCGTGCGCGAATTCCTTCTCGAACCCGGCATGCCGGACGTGAAGGCCGTGAAAGCCAGCGTGGATGCCCACCGCCGTGCGCAGGAGCGGCTGGAGAAAATGCACGATCAGCTCGAGCGCCTGAAACGCATCTCCACGCATCATCAGGACTGGATCAACTCCAAGCGCGAGTCCGCCCTCTACACCCACCTCAGCGATGCTTTGAAGCACGAGGAAGCACTGGAAAATCTCCAGCGCAGCCGCGCCGAACTGGACGAAAAACAGGCCGATTACGAAGACAATCGCAAAACGCACGAGCAGACCCTCGAAGAGCGTGACCGCCTGCGCCGCTCGGTGGAGGCAGCACGCGCTGCCCTAGGCGACAAAGCCGTGCGCATGGAGGAAAACGACCGCCGCCGCCGCGAGGTCTCCAAGGAGATCACGCGCCTCGAAGCCGCTGCAACCAGCCTGCACGAGCAAATCCGCTCTCATCTGCGCCACTGGCAGGACTGGACGCTGCACGCCGCTCGTCTCGGCCTGCAAGACACCACCGATGCCTCCGCCGCCATCTCCGGCATGCAGAGCAAAGACGAAAGCAAAGCCCTCGCTGCGGCGCGTGATTCCTCCCATGCCTTCATCAAGCTGCGCGACGAAGCCATGGAGCAGCTCCGCCCCGTCGAAGCGCGTCTGGCCGAACACGAAATGCGCAAATCCGCGCTGCACAAAGATCTCACGCAGCTCCGCGAAGGCCAGGCTTCGCCCTCCCCTCTGCTCAACGCCTTGCTGTCTCGCGGTCAGAAAGCCGTCGCGCTGGGCCGCGTCGTAGAAGTAAAACCCACGGCCGAAAAATGGTGGCCGCTGCTGGAGAGCGTGCTCGGCGTGAACCGCCGCGCCGTCATTCCCGAAGACTTCCGCGCCGCCTGGGATCAGGCCCAGCAGACACCCAGCCCCAACGAACTGCTCATTCATCCCGAGGAAGCCGCCAAAACGATCGCAAAGGTCGAGAAAGGCTCCCTGCGCGAGATGCTGGAGACCCAGCACGCAGTCGCAGGCAAAGTGCTCGATCACCTCCTCGGCGGCATCGTCGCTGTGAACAAAGCATCACAGCTCGACAAGCACGAACGCGCCCTGTCACTCGACGGCTGGCTCAAAGACCCACCGCGCCGCCTGCGGCTCACACCAGAAAAAGAACTCACCCTCGGCGAAGAAGGCCTGCGCCGTCTCCGTGACGTGCGTGAGAACGAACTCCGTGAAACCGACGCCGTCATTGAAGAAGTGCGCCAGGATCGCGATGACCTCCGCGCCTTCGTCAATCGTGGCATGGAGTGGCGTCTGGACCGCTTCAGCGTGCCAGACGGCGCGGACGAAGTACCTCTGCTTCCCAAATTCCGCAAAGAACTCGGCGAACTCCAGGCCACCTGGGATCTGCTGGCCACGCCGGACAACGTGAAGGCCATGGAAAACCTTCGCGTGGAAAACGCCTCGCTGGAAGGCATCCACGAACGCATCGGCAGCCTCAAATCCGCCATCACCGCCTTCGAACTCGCCAAGGCCCGTCTCGAAGAATCCATCAGCGAAGACATCTTCCAGGAAGAGCAGACCCGCATCGCCCGCCAGGCCTCGCGCACCCTCGTGCGTGGCTCATCCGACGATGAGATCAACACGCGCATCAATGCTGAACGCCAGAAATCCACCTCCTGGCGCAAGTCCATCGAGATGGCCGCTGCCTTGGCCATTCAGCTCGATACGCACGCTCAGGAGGCCCGCCGCCTGCGCGATGTGCAGCGCCAGGAACTCGTCGCCGCCCACGCCGATCTCAGCGACGCTCTCGATGCTGAAGCCGAGGACAACGAAGCCTACGACAAGCGCCGCGAAGATCTCGAAACCCACGAACTCGAGCGCTACAAGACCGCCGCCCTCGAAGCCAAGCGCGAGTGGGAAGACCGCCTGCAGCACCAAGTTCTCGACGTGCTCCGCGAAAAACTCAGCGAAGCCGACCGCACCAAGCGCGAGCTGAACCGCGCCATGGATCACGAGATCGGCGGCTGGCGCTACCAGCTCACCAGCCGCGCCGACAAGGCACACACCGCCATCTGGACCCTCGTGGAAAAAGGCCTTCCCAGCGGTTCCGAGATGGAGCTCTTCAACGCCGCCGGCCGTGAGGACATCGAGCGTGCCAAGAACGAACTCATGGCCGCCATCGACGCCGCCGACAATCCCGAAGACAAACGCCACCAGCGCGCCCTGGATTACCGCTACTACCATCACTGGGACATCGAAGCCAAGCCTGCCGGTCGTGGCGATGCCGCCGCCATCAGCTTGAACAAGAGCGCCAAGAAACAAAGCGGTGGCGAAAACCAGGCACCCTTCTTCGTCGCCACCCTCGCCGCCTTCCGTCGTGTGTACGATCTCGGCCGCCGCGACGATCCGCAGAACCTCGGCCTCGTTGTCATGGATGAAGCCTTCAGCAAGCTCAGCGGCGACCGCATTGACGACTGCCTCGCCATGGCCCGAAACTTCGGCCTGCAGCTCATCATGGCCTTCCCCGAGGACCGCCTGCCCACCATGTTTCAGCACGCCGACACCGTCGTGCAATGCCGCGTCGAACGCACCTACGACCCGGATACCGAGCAAATCCAAAACATCGAAAACTGGGTCGTTCGCGTCGAAGGTTCACGTCTCGCAGAACTGATGGAATGAAATGGCTCGCCCAGTTGCACCAAGACTGGATGACCGCCCGAAAACGGCGCGTGACAGCATCGGTGCAGCCATTCCGTCGCGACTGGGAACATCTGCTTGAAGATGCCGGCATTCGTTCAGCGGAAGATCAAAAAGCCGCTCTGCGCGAGGCACAACAGCTTGCCAAATTTCAACTGATCCCCCGCAAACGAAACCCACGCTTCATCGACAAGATCGTCGTGCCATTGGAGTCAGAAGCCTGGCTGCACGATCAGTTCGGCACCCAGCCCGGCGCAGCATCCCAGCAGCAGGCGCTCGATGTGGTGCGCGCTTGGTCAGCGAAATCACACCCTCTCATGCCAGAGGTATGGACCTCCCTATGCCAGCGCTTGGAAGCCGCCTTCACCATACCACGAGTCCTCGAACCCTTCCGCTGGCTGGAACCGGCACGTGTGGATGAACTGCTGAACTTGTTGTTCCAAATCACCAGCCGCGAATGGCCCGCCGGCACACTGATTCGCGATGCGAGCACGCATCTCGGGTACGACTCCAAACACCTCGAAGAGCAGCAAAGCTTCCTCGAACGCGCCTTGGAAACACTCTTCGGCCGCGAGACACCGCTGGAAGCAGTCGGCATTCAAACGAGCAACAGCACCCTGCACTACTGCGGTCCGCTGGTCCTGCATTTCGCCGACCACTCAAAGCCTCTCGACCTCCGCTACGAATCCACGCTGTCCATCGCAGAACTCGAACAAACCACTCACATCACCACCACCGCACAGCGCCTGCTCACCGTCGAAAATCGCAAAACCACCTTCCTCCAGCTCGCACATGCAGATGCGCAGCGCAGCACCTTGATCGTCGCCACCTCCTTCCCCACGCAGGCGGTGAAACTCCTCCTGCAAAAACTGCCACGCGCTCTGCCTCACTACCATTTCGGCGACACCGACCCCAGCGGCTGGGACATCCTGCGCAAACTGCGGGAACTTGCTCCTCACCCCGTGCTGCCCATTCACATGTCATGGCGGCGTTCCACCCAAGCAACGCCCCTGACCCAGCGCGATCACCAGATCATCGAGCGCCTCCTCGCCGACCCAAGCATGGCAGACTGCCACCCAGCTTTGCAAGCCATGCGAAACTCTGGCACGAAAGGCGACTTCGAGCAAGAATCCCTCGGGCGCCCCTCCTTGCCGGAGTGGCCATTTTATGAGAACACGTGACTGGAACGCCAGTTGACCCGGAGCCTCCGCAAGCGGACGATCTCGCACCATGGCCACCCCCTCCACCGATCGCGCTCAAACGACCGACCGCACGCACACCATCGCTGTTTTCTGCGACTTCGAAAACCTAGCCATCGGCGTGAAGGACGCCCAGTATGACAAGTTCGACATGAACAAGGTGCTCGATCGCCTCCTGCTGAAGGGCAGCATCGTCGTGAAGAAGGCCTACTGCGACTGGGACCACTACAAAAGCTTCAAGGCCGGCATCCATCAGGCTTCATTTGAGCTGATCGAAATCCCGCATGTGCGCCAGTCAGGCAAAAACTCCGCAGACATCCGCATGGTCGTGGACGCCCTCGATCTCTGCTACACCAAGCCTCATGTGGACACCTTCGCCATCGTCAGCGGCGACTCCGATTTCTCACCTCTCGTGAGCAAGCTGCGCGAAAACAACAAGACCGTTATCGGCGTGGGTGTGAAGCAGTCCACCAGCGGCTTGTTCATCGACAACTGCGACGAATTCATCTTCTACGACGACCTCGTGCGCGAAGAAGAAAAGACCAAAAAGCGCATCGCCCGTGCCAAGCCCGCCCCCTCCACAGCCAAACCATCCGCCACTCAGGAGCGCAAACCCGGCGGCGATCCCGAAAAGGCGATCCAGCTCGTCGTGGAAACCGTCGAAGCCATGCTCGGCCGCAGCGGCAGCGACACCGTCTGGGCAGGCCCAGTCAAACAGGCCATCCGCCGCCGCCAGCCGCAGTTCGACGAACGCTTCTACGGCTTCAGCACCTTCAGCGCCCTTTTGGAGGCCGCCGCAGATCGCGGCCTGATGAAGCTCGAGAAAAACGAAAACGGCTACCGCATCAAAGTCTCAGCCTCCGAAGAATAGTACGACAGACACTCCTGTCTGTCGATCAGCGGCACCGCACCTCATTGCGCACTCTTCTCAAATGCGGCAGCCTTGTTCTCCATCAGCGCCAGCGCCTCACCCGCCAGATAAAGCGAACCCGCGATCAGCACCCGCCCCTCCGCCTTCACAGCGCCCAAGGCATCAACCACACGCGCATGCGTCGTCACAGCTCGGGCCTCAAGTCCAAGCCCATTCCAAATCTCCCGCAGCGCCTCCGGAGTCAGCGCACGCGGTGACTCAAATCCCGTGAAATGCCAGCTCGCAGCAATGGGCGCCAGCTCTCGCAGCACCGCAGCGGTATCCTTGCCAGCCACAGCGCCAAAGATGATCTCCGCCTTCTCATTCGGAAACTGCTCGCCCCAAGTTTGCGCCAGCACTCGCGCAGCATCGATGTTATGCGCCCCGTCAATAATGCAGCCGCCCACTTTTTGAAACCGCGCCGGCCATTGCACCTCACGCAAACCGCGCGCGATCACCTCCTCATCCAAGTTGAATCCTGCCGCCCTCAGTGCCGCCACCGCCATGGCCGCGTTCCAGCGCTGATGCGGACCCGCGAGCCCCGTCTCTCCACGCCAGGGCGTTTCGACAATCGTGAGCGGCGCTTCACGCTCGGCAGCAACGCGTGAAATCACATCCAGCACCTCAGCCTCCTGCCTCATCGTCACCACCGGCACCCCCGGCTTGATAATCCCCGCCTTCTCCGCAGCAATCTTCGCCAGCGTATCCCCTAGCATGTCCATGTGATCCCAGCCGATGGGAGTAATGACACTCACCGCAGGCGTGACGGCATTCGTCGCATCCAGGCGCCCCCCCAGCCCTGTCTCCAGCACCACCCAGGAATTGCCACGCTGCACGAACCATTCGAGGGCAAGCGCAAGCGTCAGCTCAAAGAACGTAGGATGCGGGTCCCACCCCGCCACCCGTTCACGCAATCGCACGACACCTGCCGCAATCTCCTCCGGCGTGATCATTCGCTCAGCATCACGAATCCGCTCACCAAACTGAATCAAGTGCGGTGAAGTAAACAACCCCGCGTTGATGCCAGCCGCCTTTAAAATCGAATGCATGAAGGCGCAGGTGGACCCCTTCCCGTTAGTCCCCGCCACGTGAATGAACTTCTGCCCCGCCGCAGGCAGCTTCAGTTCGCTCAGCAGCCGCTGCACATTGTCCAGCCCCAGCTTGATGCCGTAGAACTGGGTACTGTAGAGCCAGTCGATTTCTTTTTGCGCCGTATCGTTCATCATTCCTTTTCCGCACGGTGCCTGCGCCGCAGCAGGGTGCAAGCAGCCAAGAAACAAGATCGACAGATTGGATTCCCGTTTCCCACCCGGCACTCACGGCTATCATGCACACGCATGTCTGTGACTCCCGCTTCTGACTCCTCGACCTGGCTAAAACGCTTCTGGTGGCTGCTCGCCGCCGTTTTCATCGCGCGCATCGGCGTGATGCTGCTCTTCGTCCATGGTGCGGATCTCGCGGGAGACGAAGCCTACTACTGGGACTGGGGCCGCAGGCCGGACTGGTGCTACTACAGCAAGCCGCCCATGATCGGCTGGATGATGGGCGTGATAGGCGCGCTCACGGGCAATGCCGAGTGGGGCATCCGCTTCGCGGCTCTGCTGCTGGGTACGGCCACTCTGGTCATCATCCACCGTATCGCTCTGGTGCTGTTTGATGCACGCACAGCTTTCCTCACCGCCGTGCTGGTGCTTCTGACCATTGCCAATGCCGGGTTGAACCTCCTGTTCACCATCGATGCTCCCCTTCTTCTGTGCTGGACGCTGGGCCTGCTGCTCTTCTGGTATGCCGCGCAAAAACCAACGTGCAACACGCGCTGGCTGGCACTCGCTCTCGTGATCGGCGTCGGCACCCTGAGCAAGCAGATGATGCTGGCCTTTCCGGCGCTCATGCTGGTTTTCGCCGCCGTTTCACGCGAAGACCGCGCCCTGCTGCGCAATCCGCGCATGTGGCTCTCCATTCTCCTTGGCATGGCCTTCATCATCCCCGTGCTGCAATGGAACCAAAACCACGCCTGGATCACCTTGGAGCACACCAAGCATCACTTCGACACCTCAAACCTCAGTTTCGGCCGCTGGTTGAGCCGCACCTTGGAAAACGTCGGCCTGCAGGCGCTCATCTACACCCCGGTGACGTTTGTCGCGCTCGTTGCAGCCATGAGAGCAGCGGTGAAGCAGCGCAAAAATCTCTCCCGCCCGCTCCTGTTCCTCACCCTGGCCTCCGCTCCGGCGCTGGCCTGCTTTGCGGTGCTGGCATTGCGTCAGCGTATCAATCCAAACTGGCCCGCCGCCTTCTTTGTGCCTGCATTCGTTCTGGCGGCGGCATGGCTGCGCGGGGCCGCGCCGTTCAAGCTGCATCCCGGCTGGGAACGCTGGTCCCTGCGGATCGGCGGCGCCTTGGTTCTCATCGTGCATCTCGCGCTCGTCATCATCTTCACCACGGAGCTGAAAGGCATCAACAAGCTCGCCAGCCTGCGCGGCTGGAATGAAGCGGGCATCGAGGCTCAGAAGTTCCTCGATCAGGTGCCAAGGCCGCAGAACACCTTCGTCATGGCCCTCGGCCATCGCTACCACGCAGCAGAGATGGCCTTCTACATGCCCTCGCATCCTCGCCTCTATCGCTGGGAGCCCAGCGACTCGGTGCAGTCCCAGTATGAAATCTGGCCCGGCCCCGAAGAACGCATCGGCGACGATGCCCTGATTCTCGAACCCGGCCCTGTTCCCGCTCTTTTGCAAAACACCCTCTTCACCACCGCCTTCGAAAAACTCGAATTCCGTGGCAGCATCCGCGTCCCGCTGGGGAAAGAAGTGCGCGAGTTCAGTGTCTATCTCGGACACAATTTGAAACAGTGGAAGCCTGTGCCCACAAAATGAACGCCTGGGATCTCAGCCTTCTGCATCAAATCAACGCCGCCTGGTCGCACCCGGTGCTCGACTGGTTGATGCCCGCCCTTTCCGCCATCGAGGCATGGCTGCCCCTCATCATCGCCGCCGTGCTGATCACCGCATGGCGCGGCGGCAAACGTGCCCGCATCATGCTGCTCTGCCTCGGCATCGCCATCGGCCTCGGCGACGGCGTGATCTCCAACACCCTGAAAAAGACCATCGGCCGCGTGCGTCCCCGCGATGCCCTCGCTGACATCACCATTCGCGATCTCGGCACCGCTTCACCCGCCTTCATGCGTCTGTTCGAAAAGCCGGTGGTCAAACCCAGCGAACCAAACGGCGCAACCACTGGCAAGTCCTTTCCTTCCAGCCACACCGTCAACATGTTCGCAGCCGCCACGGTTATCGCCTGCTTCTACCGCCGCGTCGGCCTGTTCATGTATCTCCTGGCAGCCGCAGTCGGCTATTCACGCATCTACTGCGGTGCCCACTGGCCCAGCGACATCCCGCCCTCGATGGCCATGGGCGTTTTGGTGGGCCTTGGTGTTGTGCTCATTTCGAGGCGCTTCCTCCGTCAGACGTGACTCGCTGTCACCGCGCATTCATGCAAACAGCACCCACGGCGCCTACGGATAATTTTCCTCCGCCGCCTCCATCACTCCAATGTCTACGGCGAAGCCTTGGTGCAGGACCTTCCAGCCACCCGTACCGTCTTTGGTGAAAACGACTTCCCGCCCGACCTCCGCACTCACAGGTGCCCGCATCGCATTTGCGCTCGGCGCTTCCAGCCTTCGGCTCGTAGCTCTACTTTGGTAACTATGTGCGGCAGCCCCTGCTGTGATCGGCTCTTCACAACGGCCACTCGATCTCCGTCTCGCCGTGCATGATTTCTGCAAGGACAGGCACGTCCAGAAAATGCTCCAGCACCATCCGGTTGCTGATGCTGGCGGCATCGCGCTCTTCCTGCACATAGTTCAGAATCACACCAGCGCATGTAAGCCCGCGCGCCTGGATGTTGCGCACGGTCAGAATCGTGTGGTTCAGGCAGCCCAGCTTGTTGTTCACCACCACGATCACCGGCAGCGCCAGCCGCTGCGCAAAATCTGCCATCGTCGAAAACTCATTCAGCGGCACTTCCCACCCCCCGGCACCCTCGACGAGCACATGCTCATGCCGCTGCGCGATTTCCTGAAAACGCGCAATGACCTCGTTCAGCTCAAAGCGGCGGTTCTCCATCAGTGCGGCGGCATAGGGGGCGGCAGGCACCTTGAACCACACCGGATTCACCTCCTCGACCGTCAGACCTTCGCTGCTCGCATTGGCCAGATGAATCGCATCATCACGCGACCCACAGACAAAGGGCTTGAAACCGGCCACGGTTTTCCCGCTGCGCTTCAATGCTTCGAGCAGCAGACACGTGACGTAAGTCTTGCCTGCGTCCGTGTCGGTTCCGGTGATGAAATAATGGCTCACACTCACTCTTTGTTTGAGATCTCCCACGCCTGCTTCAGCAGCCATCCTCCGCTGGCTATGGCGATGAAGGCGCCGATCAAGCCCGCATCCTTGCCGGAACTCATGGCGATGATCCCGCAGCCAAAAATGATGCATGCCCCAATCGCCAAGGCCGCCGCGAAGTGGTTTTTCATAGCTCGATGAGTTTAGCCGATCTGAGCAAGAACTGCAGACGCAATCTTATCCGCCTGCGCTTCAAGATACTCCACATCGCGGCCTTCAACCAGCAGGCGGATCAGCGATTCCGTACCCGAGTAGCGCAGCAGCACACGACCGTAGTCGCCCAGTTTCTTCTCCGTCTCCTTGATGATCTTCTGCGCCTCGACGAGCTGGTCCACCGGCGGCTTCGTGCGCACGCGCAGGTTGCGCGAGCACTGCGGGAATTTTTTGAGGCACTTGCGCAGCTCGCTCAGCGGCTCGCCCGTTTCCTTCATGATGCGCAGAATCTGCAGACCCGCGATCAATCCGTCCCCGGTCGTGGCCCAGTCGCCAAAGATGATGTGGCCGCTCTGCTCGCCGCCGAAGTTCAGTCCGCGTGCGCGCATTTCTTCGAGCACATAGCGGTCGCCCACACCCGTGCGGATGACACGGCCGCCCAGACGCGAAACGAGATCGTCCAGCCCGTAGTTGCTCATCACCGTGACGGCCAGCGTGTTCTGCTTCAGCGTGCCTTTGCGCAGCATGGATTCTGCGGCGATCGCCATCAGTTCATCACCGTCCAGTGCGATGGCTTCTTCATCGCACAACGCGCTGCGGTCCGCATCGCCATCATGCGCGATGCCGGCCTGCGCCTGGCACTGGCGCACGATGCGTTCGATCTCATCCGCGTGCGTGCAGCCGCACTCTTCGTTGATGTTAAAGCCATCCGGTTCGGAGTGGTACACCTGCACGTCGGCACCGAGCTGCTCCAAAGCGAGCGCGCTGGTGAAGGACGAAGCGCCATGCGCGTTGTCCAGCGCGACACGCATGCCGTCGAGCCGCACGCCTGCCATCGAGGCAATCGCGTGCGCCACATATCGGTCCACGCCGTCCGCCAGCTTGGTGATGCGGCCAATGCCCCGGCCTTCCGGACGCGGCGTGTCTTCATTGCCAAGCACCAGGCGCTCAATCGCGACCTCCGTCTTGTCATTGAGCTTGTGACCGTCGCCATGCACGAATTTGATGCCGTTGTCCTTGAAAGGATTGTGCGAAGCCGAAACGATCACTCCAAAGTTCGCGCCGAGCTGCGCGCTGAGCATGGCCACCGCCGGCGTGGGCACCTGTCCCACGAGGATGACATCCACCCCCGCGGAATTCAGACCCGCCGCCAGCGCGGACTCAAGCATTTCGCCAGAAGCACGCGTGTCGCGGCCCAGCACGGCTTTGGGGCGTTCACCGCCCTCCGGTTTGCCGCCGAGCACCACGGCGGAAGCCTGCGCGAGGCGCATGACAAACTCAGGGGTCATTGGGTGACGATTGGCCACGGCACGGACGCCGTCGGTGCCGAAGAACTGGCGCTTTTCAGACATAGGACGGCGCTTCTAGCGCAGGACTTCCAGAGTGTCAAAGCCCGGCGCTGCCACTCCCTGCCGTCCCCGGCGTGCGCGCAGGCGGAATCGAAGCATTCGGCGGCGAAAGCATGGGCTCCAGTTCCGAGGGGAGCTGCACCGGCGCAGGAATCACCGGCGTGAGCTGGGAAGGCGCCGGAGAAGACGGCACGGGAATCCTCGCGGGTGGCGGCATCGAGTAAGACGGCATGTTGCGGGCGTCCTGCGCCTTGATCATGAACCAGAACAAAAAAGCCAGCACCAGGGAGATGATCTTCTCCCGCCAGTTCCGCATGATGAATTCTTTAAGCTGATTTCCCCAGTTCATGACTGCCCTCCGGTGCGGATTCTGAACCTGTCGCGACGCCGTTGTTGAGAATTTCATTGATGCGCTGGCGCAGTTTCATCGGCTCCAGATCATGCTCCAGCCTGCCCTGAAAACACAGCGAGAGCGCCCCGGTCTCCTCGGAAACGACCAGCGCGATCGCGTCCGTCTCCTCCGAGATGCCCATGCCCGCCCGATGTCGCAGGCCGATGGCTCGGTCCTGAATATCACGCTGGCTCACCGGAAAAACACAGCCTGCGGCCGAGATGCGGCCCTGGTCAATGATCGCCCCTCCATCATGCAGCGAAGTCTTGGGCTGAAAAATCGTGGTGACCAGTTCATTCGAAATGACCGCATCCAGCTCCACGCCAGACTCAGCATAAGGCTTGAGATCAATGCCACGCTTCAGCGCAAACAGCGCCCCGCAGCGGCGTGACGACAGCTGCTGCATCGCCTCCAGCAGCACATCCAGCACCTCGGGATCGGGACGATTGAAGGAAAAAATACGGCTGCTGCCCAGCTCCGCCAGCACTCGGCGCAGCTCCGGCTGAAAAATGATGACCAGCGCGATCGCAAGGAAGACCGAGAATCGTTGCAGCAGGCTGCTGATGACGGACAGCTCCAGCAGCAGCGAGATCAAGGCCAGGCTCAGCAACAGCACCAGCAGCCCCGTCAGAATGCGTGCGCCACGCGTCGCCCGGAAAAACAGATACCCATGATACGCCAGGGCGGCGAGGATCAAAATCTCCACGCCGTCGCGCCAGTGTGCTGTCAGAAAGTTCCACATGCCGTTCGCTCCGTCCTGCTCCGTGAAACTATCGCACGGGGTGAATTGTTTCTCAAAAGAAGAATCGTTTTGGCCTGTGATTCACGGCAGCTAGGATGCACCCGCATGTCACGCACCAGCCCCAGCGCCACCCCCACGCCAAAACAGAGTGATCTGTTTGGCGCGCCTGTTGTGGTTGAGGCGCCCGCTCCACAGGCAGCCGTGCCAATTGCCCGCGTGCAGCTGGAAGGTGCCGCCGCCATGGAGCTCGACTACGCCATTCCAGAGAACCTTTCGGGCGAGATCGTCGTCGGCTCGCGCGTCATGGTCCCCCTGCAAAACCGGCGCATGAATGCCGTGGTGCTTGAGCTGCTGAAGGAGTCACCTCATCGTGGCCGGCTCAAGGAGATCGCCTCCATCGTGGCCAAGCGGCCCATGTTCACCCCCGGACTGCTCAAACTCGCACGCTGGATCGCGGAGTACTACCTCGTCTCCGTTCACACCGTGCTGCGCACCATGCTGCCGCAGGCGGTGCGGGACAAACCGGGCAGTTTCGTGATGGACAGCCATCTCAAACTCCTGCGCGAACCACCGCCGGACGCATTTGAAAAGCTGCGGCACAAGGCACCGATGCAGGCACGCGTGCTCGACATCCTGCGCAGTTGCAAAGGTGAGGCGACGCTCAGCCAGATCCGCAAAGACGTGCCCCGTGCCGCCTCCATTCTCCCCTCCCTGATCAAAGCAGGCTGGATCACCCGCAGCGAAGTCCGCGTGGAACGCGATCCGTTCCACGACGAGGCCTTCCTTCCCAGCCAGGCGCTGACATTCACGGATGAACAGCAGGCCGCCTATACCCGCGTCGCCGCAGCGATTGATTCCACCGAGCAGACCAAGCCCATCCTGCTGCACGGCATCACCGGCAGCGGCAAAACCGAAGTCTATCTCCAGGCCATCGCCCGTGTGATCGAGCGCGGTGGCACAGCACTCGTACTGGTCCCGGAAATCGCACTGACGCCTCAGACCATCGAGCGCTTCAAGGCCCGGTTCTCCGATCGCAGTGATCGCATCGCCGTCCTTCACAGTCATTTGAGCGACGGCGAACGCCACGATGAGTGGTACAAGATTCACGAAGACCGTGCCGACATCGTGATCGGTGCTCGCAGTGCGATTTTTGCCCCACTGGAACGCCTCGGCATCATCATTGTGGACGAGGAGCATGAGCCCTCGTTCAAGCAGGACGAAAAACCACGCTACCATGCGCGGGATGTCGCCGTGGTGCGTGGCAGCATCGAAAAATGCGTCGTCCTGCTCGGCAGCGCCACGCCGAGCCTCGAATCCTTCGAAAATGCTACGAGCGGCAAGTACGAACTGCTGAAGCTTTTGAGCCGCACGGACGGCCGCACTTTGCCACTGATCCGCATCGTCGATATGCGCATGGAACGGCGCAAAGGCACCGGCACCAGCGTGGCAAATACTGGCATCCTCTCTGAAAAACTCCGCACCGCGATCACCTCACGCCTGGAAAAAAAGGAGCAGACCATCCTGTTTTTGAACCGTCGTGGTTTCAACACCTCCCTCGCCTGCCTCGCCTGTGGTGAGACCGTGCAGTGTCAGGATTGCAGCATCCCCATGACGTTGCACAAGCACGAGAACCGCCTCGTCTGCCACGTCTGCGGTTCGCGGCGCCTGCCGCCGTCGAAATGCCCTTCATGCCAGGAGCCCGGCCTGAAATTCGCCGGTTATGGCACCGAACGCGTCGAAACCGTGGTGCGCGAAGTGTTCCCCCACGCCCGCATCGCCCGCGTGGATACGGACACCATCCAGCGCAAAAACCAGCTCCGCGACCTCCTGCGGGATTTCCGTGCGCAGAAAATCGATCTCATCATCGGCACCCAGATGATCGCCAAGGGCCTCGACTTTCCCAATGTCACTCTCGTCGGAGTCCTGAATGCCGATCTCGCGCTCAATCTGCCGGATTTCCGCGCGGCGGAGCGCACCCTTCAGCTCCTCGTTCAGGTCGCCGGCCGTGCGGGGCGTGGCGAGGTCAAAGGAGAGGTCGTCGTGCAAACCCACGCACCTCACAGCCCGGCGGTGCAGTTTTCCCGCCACAACGATTTCGAGGGCTTCGCCCAGCAGGAATTGGAGCAGCGGCGCGCCTTTCATTACCCGCCCTACACCCACGTGGTCATCCTCGCCAGCCGGGGAAAACACCAGGCCATGGCCGAATTTGCCCTGCAAACACTTCACAAACGCCTCTTGGAGGGCCTGCCCGAGGACGTCCTCATGGGCGAGCCTGCCCCCTGTGCCATGGCGAAGGCGCACGGGCAGTTTCGCTACCAGCTCCTTCTACGGGCGGCCAAAATCCGCCCCCTCTGCCGCCACATCCAGCAAGTTCTGCAGGCCACCACCCTCCCCCAGGACGTCATTGTGACCTGGGATGTCGATCCCGTGTCACTTTTGTAAATTATCCTTTGTCGATTCGAAGAATCGAAGGGAACGTTGACATCAAGCGTCCCGATTCAATATTGCCCCCCTACATGACGACAGAGAAACGCACCTCCTGCCTCCGCCTCGGATGTCTAGCCATCCTGGCCTTTGCGCTTTCTGCCTGTTCGAGCACGACGAAAGGTCCGGGCGGCCAGATCTCCAAGGTGAAGTACTACCACCTGATGCCGTTCTTCACGCCACAGACGACGAACCCGACCATTCTGTTTGAGCGCCAGCACTTCATTTACGGCGCAGTGACCAAGAAGGACATCATTGACCGCTTCGGCCACTACTACGCGTTTTTCTGGAAGACTACGGACCGCACCGGCCCGGTGACGGTCAAGTTCGAATACCAGCAGGCGAAGTCAGGCCTCAGCAAACGTGTTCAAGAGCAGGTCGTCGAAGACATTCACCGCAGCAACGTTTCCAAATTCCAGGTCGTCGGCCCAGAATACCAAAAAAGTGGCCGGGTAATCGCATGGCGCATCAGTATTTTGCGCGGCAAGGAAGAACTGGTCAGCCAGCAATCCGCGCTCTGGAACTAAAACCGCAACGCATGACTCCTCCCACTCATATTCTTGTTGGCACCATCGGCCGCGTTTTCTGGATGAGGGTGGATGGACGAGGCACCTTTCAAAACAGCCTGCAGGCAAAAAAGGCTCTCCAACGCGTCGTTGCCCAGGGCATGCGCAATCTCGTCGTCGATCTCGAGCGCTGTCCCATGATGGACTCCACCTTTCTCGGCATGCTCACGGGTGCTGCCTTGAATCTCCGCGAATCCGGTGGCGGCTCCTTGAGCGTCGTCAACGCCAACCAGCGCAATCTGCAGCTGCTCACCAGCCTCGGACTGGACCACATTCTTGAGCTGGACCGTGACGGCAATCTCTGGGAAGCCGAACGCAAGGAAGTCTGCGACGCGCTCCAGCATTGCGGCGAATCCACCGCTGAATGCAAGGAAGTGCAGACCCAGCACGTGCTCTCCGCTCATCAGGCCCTCGCTGAAGTCAGCGACGCCAACGAAAGCCGTTTTCACGATGTGATCGAATTTTTGGAAAAAGAGCTGGAGGCTGGCACATCTGCTGTTCCTGCCTAGGCGCCCCCGGATGAGCCGGGCCGCCTCCTACCCCCATGATCATCGCTCTTCTTGTCCTGATCGTACTGCTGATGACGGCGGGACTGGTAATGCTGGCAAAAATTGCACGTCAGCAAAAGCACGCCATCGCGGCGCTCCGGGCCGAGGAAGAGGCCATCGTGGCCGAAGAACGCCGCATGTTTCACTACCTGCACGATCTCGGCGAGGCCATCTGGCGCGACGATCAGCAGGCTTCCATGTACCGCTTGATTGTTGAAGGCGCCATTCGTGTGACTCAAAGCACCGGCGGTGCCCTTTACCTCTACGACGAAGCCACGCAGCAGCTCGTGCCCCGGCACTACTCCGATTTTTGTGCACCCCTCATCAGCCTGCCCGAGCGCGTGCGGCAGCAGATGAAGGAGAATTCAGCCACTCTCCTCAGCACCCTGCGCATGCATGCAGAAAAAGTGCAGTCAGGTCTGCTCGGCAGCGTTTTCATGCAGCAAAAGACCGAGTTGATGCCCGATCTCGGCACGGACAAACGCCTCGGCGAGCACTTGGTGCCTTCCCAGCAGCACGTCACCGCCATGATCGGCCCTCTGAGCTTTGGCGTCCGCAGGCTCGGTGTTCTGGCCGTCACCTCTCCCAAAGAAGGCCGCAGCTACAACGCCAACGACTTCGAAGTCTTCAATTCACTCATCGAGCAGTCCGCCTTCGCCCTGGCCAATGCCATGTCTCACCAGGAGGCGGCCAAGAACCGCATGGATCAGCAGGAGCTCCAAAACGCCAGCCAGATCCAAAAGGTGCTCCTGCCAGATCGCGATCCTCAGGTCCCAGGCTTCATCATCGCGGGCAAAAACATCCCCGCCCGCACCCTCAGCGGTGATTATTTTGATTATTTCACGCTGCCAGACGGTCGGTTCGGTGCCGTCATTGCCGATGTTTCGGGCAAAGGCCTCGGTGCTGCCATGATCACGGTCATGTGCCGTACCCTGATGCGCGCCAATGCCTCCAGTTCCGCCTCCCCCAGCACCGTCCTCGGCGCCGTCAATCGCCAGATCGCTCCGGACATCCGCGAGGACATGTTCATTACCATGTCCTACCTCGTGGTCGAGCAGGACGGCTCGAACCTCACCCTCTCGCGTGCCGGCCACAATGCCGCGCTGCTCTGGCGCAAGGCCACCGGCAAGGTCGAGGCCATCCACCCTCCCGGCCTCGGTGTTGGCATCGACAAAGGCGCAGTCTTTGAGCGCGTCACCAAGGACGCCAGCTTCGAAATGCAGACCGGCGACTGCCTCCTGCTCTACACCGACGGCGTCAACGAGGCCATGGATCCCAAAGGCATCGAATTCGGAGAGGAACGCGTGGAGGAGGAACTCGCCAAACATGCCCCGAACGGGCCCAAAGCCGTCATCGGCGGCATCATCCTGGATTTGGAACACTTTTTGAAGGGGCGGCGCTCCCATGACGACATCACCTTGATTGCTATCCAGAAGACGGCATAGTCGCGGCCCCCCAAATCACCGCGAAAACTTATGACCGAGCCGAGTCCCGATACGACCCAGCAAGCACCTGTTGAAGAAATCCCCAATCCTGAAGCCGCCGCTCCAGGGGAGGAGGCAGCCCCGCTTGACCCCATCACGGCACTGACCCAGGAAGTCGAGCGCTGGAAAGACATGGCCTACCGCAGTCAGGCCGAGCTGGACAACTTCCGCAAACGCTCCGCCCGCGAGGCCCAGGAAACCCGCGCCTACGCCAATAGCGATCTCCTCCGCGCCTTGTGCCCCATCCTAGATAATTTCGACATGGGTCTCGAAGCCGCCCGCCAGGAGTCCGAAAAATCCATGGTCTTCATGGGCATGAGCATGGTCAACCGCCAGCTCCAGGATTTCCTGCGCGACAGTGGTGCGCTGGAAATCGAAGCCCAGGGCAAAGTCTTTGACCCCAATCTTCACGAGGCCGTGGCCCAGGAAGCCAGCCCCACCGTTCCCGAAGGCACCGTCATCCGCGTCACCCGTCGTGGCTACAAGCTCAAGGACCGCCTCCTGCGTGCCGCCAGCGTCATCGTTTCCAGTGGTCCAACGCCCCCTGCAGAGGCGTAACCCCTTTTTCACACAGCTATGGCCGATAAACGCGATTATTACGAAGTCCTAGGCGTCTCCCGTGACGTCTCGGCCGAGGAGTTGAAGAAAGCCTACCGCAAGCTCGCGGTGAAGTTTCACCCCGACAAAAACCCGGACGACAAGTCGGCCGAAGGCAAGTTCAAGGAAGTGGGCGAAGCCTACGACGTCCTCAGCGACGAACAAAAACGCGCTGCGTACGACCGCTACGGCCATGCCGCCTTCGCCGGTGGCATGGGCGGGCCTTCCGCCGGTGGTCACGATCCCTTCGACATTTTCCGTGAAGTCTTCGGCGGCGGCGGTGGCGGCGGTATCTTTGAGCAGTTCTTCGG